>NZ_JAGIPX010000013.1 GCF_017814945.1 Paraburkholderia sp. LEh10 | reverse complement strand
GTTTCGTCTCATTGATTTCACTTGGCGATACATACGTCGTCAGGTCGGCGTCGCCGACTGTGTTTTGAACATCTTCCTTAGCGGTTCCAAAATACCGCTTTAACCTTTTTCCGGAATGTCTAAAGTTAGCACGACGCCGTCGTATCCACGACTGGCCAAGTAATGGAGAGACAGCAACGTGCCCTCGTTCCTCACGCAGGTAGTCATTCGCCGACATGGGCCTCGAAACTGGCATCGACATTTCCGCGTTGCTTGCGCTACGCGCGAAGGTCGCGCGCTGGCTGGAGGGCGAAACCCTGCACGGCGCGCTATGGCTCGCCGGTCTGCCGAAAACCCACGCCGCTGCCGCTCCAATCGACGCCTGAGGTCATCATGAACCACGTCACCCGACTTCCTCTCGACGGCGTTCGCGTCATCGAATTCACGCACATGGTCATGGGACCGACATGCGGGATGATCCTCGCCGATCTCGGCGCCGAAGTGATCAAGATCGAGCCGCCGGGCGGCGACAAAACACGCAACCTGCCGGGCCTCGGCATCGGCTTCTTCCGTTCGTTCAACCGCAACAAGAAGAGCGTCGTGCTCGACATCAATTCACCTGAAGGCAAGGACGCCGCGGTCGAACTGATCGGCACCTGCGACGTGATGCTCGAAAACTTTCGTCCCGGCCTGATGACGAAGCTCGGCCTCGACTATGACACGCTATCGAAGCACTACCCCGGACTCATCTACGTATCGCACAAGGGCTTCCTGCCCGGCCCGTACGACAAGCGCCTCGCGCTGGATGAAGTCGTGCAGATGATGGGCGGGCTGTCGTACATGACGGGTCCCGTCGGCCGTCCGCTGCGCGTCGGCACGTCGGTCAACGACATCATGGGCGGCATGTTCGGCGCGATCGGCGTGCTCGCAGCGCTGCGCGAACGCGAGCACACCGGTCTCGGCCAGGAAGTGCAAAGCGCGCTGTTCGAGAACTGCGTGTTTCTCTGCGCGCAGCACATGCAGCAATACGCAATGACCCGCGAGGCGCCGCCGCCGATGCCCGCGCGCGTGTCGGCGTGGAGCGTCTATGACGTGTTCACGCTCGCCGATGGCGAGCAGCTTTTCATCGGCGCGGTGAGCGACAAGCAGTTCGTGACGCTGTGCGATGTGCTGGCATGCCCCGATCTCGCCGCCGAACCGGACTTCGCAACGAACGCATTGCGCGTCGCCGTGCGTCCGCGTCTTCTCGAGCGGCTCGGCAATATTCTGAAAGATCATCGCGTGGATGAACTGTCGCCGAAGCTCGAAGCGGCGGGCATCCCCTACGCGCCGATCGTGCGCCCAGAGCAACTGCTCGATGACCCGCACCTGAAAGCGAGCGGCGGCCTCGCGCCGATGCAGACCGACGACGGAGGCATGACGGATGTCGTCCTTCTGCCGATCACGATGGGCGGACGACGACCTGGCGTGCGCCAGGCGCTCGCGCGCGTCGGCGAACACACTCAGGAAGTGCTGGCGCGGCTGAAGCGCCGGGGGATCGCATAAGTCATGTCATCTATCGCGTTCAAAGTCTCGTTGCGCTCCTGTGATGACAGCGCTACAACGACAATCGCGTGGTCAAGCGCATCCCGCGTTAGGCGACGTTAGTCCAGAGCCGCTCGCGTTTCACGAAGAATCTCTTCCGACAGTTCAGGGTCATCAACCGCGCGAGCCAAGATGAGGGCTCCAACGATGCTTGAAAGCGTATGAATCGCATCGCGACGAGCATTTTTCTTTTTTGTCTTTGCACGAGGCTCAGTGAAGCCTTTGAGCATACCCTCGACATGCTGTGTGAAGGCGGGTTGAGCCGCGGGTTCACGGGCAATCTCGCCAGCCAATCCTGCCATCATGCATCCGTTGCCCCTGTCGTCGCGGTGTTGCTCGGTGAGATATCCGTCAACGTATTGTGCCCTCAGCTCACCGCGAGCCGCGCCTTCTCTGATGGACTCGAGAGCTTTGGCCGATGTGTCTTCGATGCTCTTCGCGATCAGATCCTCTTTTGACTCGAAGTGATGGTAGAAGGCGCCGTGTGTAAGACCGGTCGCCTTCATGATTTCGCTAAGGCTGACCCCGGAAAATCCGCGTTCGCGAAACAGAATGGATGCTTGTTCCAGGATGCGGGCATGCTTCTCTGCCGTCTCTTCTGGCGGGTAACGCATACGTCCTCCGAAAAACCAAAAAAGAAATGAGTTGACTTGAAACAGTATAACCATCATGCTTCGCCAACGATAGCATGATGATCATCATGTTTAATCGGCCGCATTTGAAGGGTTCCGTGCTTGCATGCGCCCTATAACATGATGACCATACTGCTTAACCGTGCGGGCACGGCGCGCAAGCTTTGGCCGCGTTTCCTCAGTCTCCGGAGGTTTATATGAAGAAGTTTCTCGTCACAGGTTCCACTGGCGCTACGGGCGCTCCTACCGTTCGCCTGCTGCTGGCAAATGGCCACGACGTCGTGGCTTTCGTTCGCCGTGAAGACGGCCGTTCCGAGGCGCTGAAGGAACTGGGCGCGGAAATCGTGACGGGTGACATGCTGAAGATCGAAGATGTCCGTCGTGCGATGAAGGGTGTCGACGGCGTCTACTTCTGCTATCCACTGACACAAGGCGCGGTAGAAGCGACGGCGATCCTCGCTCAGGCTGCAAGCGAGCACAGCGTGAAGCAGATCGTTTATATGTCGCAACGACAGTCGCGTCCGCACGCACGCAGCCCGGCAACGATGAGTCACTGGCTTTCCGAGCAGATCCTTGATCGCTCGGGCGTTCCGGCAGCACATCTGCGAGTCAACTTCTTTGCCGAATGGATGTTGTACACAGCCGCTGAGATCCGCGCTGGCCGCTATCTGACACCGTTCGATCCGGAGAGTCGCTTCGTGCCCATCGCCGCGGTGGATATCGCATGCGTGGTCGTAAAGATTCTTGAGAATCCGGAGGCGTTCGGTAACGCGATCATTCCGGTCACGGGCTCGATCGAAGTCAGCCACATCGAGCTCGCGGGCATTCTCGCGAGCACGCTCGGAAAGGAGGTTCGCTTCGAGCAGGTGTCGCCGGACGAATTCGTAAAGGCCATTGGCCTCGACGGCGATCCTTCATTTGCCGCCCATTTCAAGGCGGTCAAGGTCGATCAGCAGGAGCAACTGCTTGCCGGCGTCGACAAAAGCGCGGCGGAGATCGTCGGTCAGCCGCTGACGACGCCCGAACAGTTCATCGAAGCGCATCGCCATCTGTTGGCGTAAATGTCACCGCCGTCAGACGACCCGGCGGGTTTCGCTCGCAATCCGCCATTCGTAGAGCATGGGACTCGATCGGAAGCGTGAAACCGCCCCGGTCGGATCATCGCTCGCGCCGCTCCTTGTACACACAGATACGTCTCGATCGGCGCGAGCGCTGGGCGCGCTGAGGAATCGCCAAGCTCGGCACAAATGCCCGCGTAGGTGGGCTTCATTGACGACGGACGACACGAGCGGTCGCGATCAACGGAATTCGCCGGATGCGCGCGGACCTCAAGTGTAACCGGCTCGTGCCCGCGAGCGAATTACCGTAAACGTCGTCATCTGGAGTCAGGACATGCTGCGCCGTTCTCTCACTGCCATCTGCGCCAGCGCGGCCGCGCTGCTCGCCTCGCACGCCTACCCCGCTGGGTCGCGCCCTGTCGTCGTCGAACTGTTCACGTCGCAGGGTTGTTCGTCGTGCCCGCCCGCCGATCGCTTTCTGTCTGAGCTGAGCGACACGCGCTCGGATGTTCTGCCCCTGGCGTTTCACGTCACGTACTGGAATCAGCTCGGCTGGAAAGATCCGTTTTCATTCGACGGCGCCGATGCGCGTCAGGCCCAGTACGCGCAGCGGTTTCGCGACTTCGAGTACACGCCGGAGATGGTGATCGACGGCAAGGCCGAGGTGGTGGGCTCGAATCGAACTGCAGCCAGCTCGGCCATCGACCGTGCGAAGTTCACCGGCTTGACGGCCGCTACGGTTAGCGCGACGCGCGCAGACGGCGGTGTCTCAGTGTCCATCGGCCCGGGCACCGGAAGCGCGCGCGTGCTGCTCGTCGGCTACGACACCCGTCACGTCACGGCGGTCGGACGCGGCGAGAACGCGGGCCATACGCTTACCGAATCGAACGTCGTACGCGGCATTGCGCCCATCGGCCAGTGGTCAGGCACAGCGCAAACATTGCGTGCCGACGCCGTCGCCGGTGAGCATCAAGTGGTACTGCTCGAGGCCAATGATGGTGCAATTGTCGGTGCCGCACGCGTGGTCGATGCGCGTGAGGCGCCGGCGCGGTGAGCGATTGGTTGTTTGATCCGGAAACGATGACGAGTTCATTTCCGATGTGCGATGGCCTACCGCGACGAGTCTTTAATGTAGTCGTGGATAACCCTGCCGTAAGGGAGTGTGATGTCGGCAATGAAGTGAATGGCGCCGAGGACGCGCTTCACTTGCAAATCAGCTACGGGTGCATTCACGTGCGGAACAAGACCCAGCCGCGCCGGGCCCGACCAGGCTCCCTTGACATGAATGTCGGACAGGTTATAGCCGACGAGTTGCGCGATGGCAGGCTCGCCGTCAACACCGGGAATGATTTTCAGGTTGACCTGCGTGGCGCCCATCTTGTCGATGATGGATGCAGGAGAGCAGGCCCGTCGGCCCTCCACGTCGTAAAGCAGATGCTGATGCTTGTATCCCATGGTACCGACCGCGACCTGGACTCCGGCGTATTCGAGCGTACCTGTGAGTGTGTCGTGAACCACGGATAGTCTGGGTTTGGCGTGCTTCTTTGGAAAGCCCCAAATCTCGCGTCCACCCGCGATGGGCGGTTCGTCGTCGAGGTACATCTGTGCGGTGAAATTGACATGCTCACCGCCAAGCATCGCAGGAATCACGACACCCGACTCCGTGTAGTCGCCAAATCCTGCGGAATCCGGCATGCGAATGAATTCGAAAAGAGCGGTGTTGCTTCCATCGGGCTCCAGCGGTTCCGGCAGTGCATCGCGTAACGCGCCGGGGTCCGTTTCGTAGGTGATGATGAGATATTCCCGGTCGATGAACCTGTAAGGGCCGCGCGGATAGGAAGGGGACGCAGCGGGCATGGACGGCAGGGTGATAATGTCTTCACGCTTCATGGTGCTCTCCAAGATCGTTTGATGTTGCAGAGAAAAGGGCCGTTTCAGATGCCTGCCCGGACGCCCGCGTCGACGCGTTGGGTCGCGCCAGGGGTCACAGCGACCGCATGATCAGGCGTTTTCGGATAAGCCTTCCCATCTGCCGGCATGCCGACGACGGGCGGCACATGCCCATTGATCTCATCGGCCTCGTTCGAGCGTGTGAAGCGCAAGTGCGTGATATCCGTCGGGAAGAACATGCCCCAGCTCCACTCCACAAAGATCCGCAGCTTGCGGCCAAGCGTCGGGATTCTGGCGAGATAAAAGGCACGCCATAGCAACCACGCGGGGAGGCCAGTCAGGCGTATGCCGTAAATGGATGCGACACCTTTCATATGCCCGATGGTGGCCATCATCCCTTTCGCGACAAATGCGAATGGGCGAGTCTCTCTGCCCGTCAGGCGACGCACAAGGTTGTCTGCGAGTTGGTGGGCCTGCGCGACCGCGTGCTGGGCGGTCGGCGGCGACGGTTGGCCCGTCGCCGCGTTGTGCACCAGCGCGCAATCTCCCGCTGCCCACAGAGCGGGGAAGTCACGCACGCTCATATCGCCTTGCGTCGTGATCCGGCCGCGCTCGACGGGCAAGCCGATGCGTGTGGCGAGTCGTTCGATCAGTGGGTTGGGTTTCGTGCCGATCGTGCAGATGACCGTTGAACCATCGATGCACTCGCCATCCTGCAGCACGACGCCTTCTGCGCTGACAAGCGATGCGCGCGTGCGCAGCCTGACGTTGATGCCCCTGTCCGCCATCCGCTGCGCAGTGATCGCGCCAAGCTGTTCTGGCATCTCCGGCAGCAGCCGGTCTCCGTCGTGCAGTATCGTGACGGCAAGTTCCTCATCCCGCACGAGCCTGTAAAAGTGCCGCACGCTATGGAGATAGTCGGCCAGTTCGCCAGCTACCTCGACGCCGGAGAATCCCCCACCCACAACGATGAAGTGTCCAAGCCTGCGCCTGACATCCGGGTCTGATTCCAGTTCAATGCGCGCAAGCCGTCGCAGGACCTGATTACGGATGAACATCGCGTCGCCGATCATCTTGAGCGGCAAAGCATGTTCCTTCATGCCCGGTACAAGTTCCAGGTTTGCACGCGTTCCGAACGCGAAGATCAGATGCTCAAAGGCGATTTCGCGCGTACCGGCCAGTGTCGTGCCATGTACGGTCCGGCGCTCGTAGTCGATGTCCTGGACAGTTGCCATGATGAAGCGGGAGCGCCGGATCATCTGCCGGATCGGCACAATGACCTGCTCCGGGAAAACCGATGCGCCCACGACTTCAGCCAGCATCGGATTGAAGGTGGTGAAGCTTTCGTCGCTGATGAGCACCACACGATAGGGCGCAGGCAATCGCTTTTCGAGGGCTTGGGCGAGCGTCGTACCGGCAAAGCCGCCGCCGATGACCACGATGTTTTTCTCGGCTTCCATGTCAACTCCTTACGTACCCATCGGCCGGAGTGGCCTGGGTCTGGTAGGTAGTGTGCGAACCGCTCCTCACGTACGCGTCGCCCGGAGTTCACTTTTCTGTCACGACACCCAGACAGTCAGGTCCATCTCGGCGGTCAAGCCCCCGACCGACCGTGCAGGTCTTGTGGGCCTGATCTCCAGATAGCCCTGGGATGTCGCCAGCGCATAGGTGGCATGTGGCGCGATGGCCCGTGTGCGTTCGCGTTTGTTGTGTTTCTCGAGCTTTGCGGCCAGATTGACGGCGTCGCCGATGACCGTGTATTCGAGCCGCCTTCCGTCGCCGACGATGCCGAACAGCACCGGACCGCTGGCGACGCCCGCGCCGACATCGGGCGCAGGCTGACCACACTTGAGTCGAGCGGCACGCCACCCGTCGACGGCGTGCAGGGTGGCATCGACCGCGCGCAATGCATGGGCCGCGTGATGCAGGTCGGGCGCGACGGCTCCAAAGCTTGCGAGAATGCCATCGCCGAGAAACTTGTCGATGCTGCCGCCATGCGACCGGATGACAGGCACGATCAGTCGTTGATATTCACGAAGCAGGACGATCACATCGGTGACGCACAGACTGCGCGATGCTTCCGTGAAGCCGCGCATATCGAAGAACACAATGGTCGCGTCGCGTACATCGGCCTGCCCCGGCATGCCCGGGAATTCCGATCGGGTGATGCGGTCAGCGACCGTGTCGTCGAAGAACATCGAGAGATCGGTGACGGCCTGCTGACCGGACACGGATTGGACGACGAAGCTGCGCGCACGGGCGAGCGCCAATGCGAGTACGGCTGTCGTCACGACGATTGCGAGCAGCTTGTCGAGCTCGCCGCCAAAGTGAATCTGCGTTGAGCGCAACGCGGTCACGTAGTCCCATGTCACCGGATTGCCCTGTGCGTGAGTCAACGCCCAGGCGAGCAACACCAGCCATCCCGCCGCGGCCGTCAGGCCCGACAGGACGACCCATACCGGCTCGAAGCGCAGCGTGCGCAAAGCAATCAGGATGAACACATAGGCGAACTCCGTGCACTTCAGATAGAACGGCGCAGGCTGTTCATACTGCAGGTGATACGCCCAGATCACGAACATCAGCACCGCCATTTCGACTACGACCGTTGTTCCTACCATCCATCGTCGAAGCTGGCTGGTCATGGCCAGATACAGCCGCACGAGCGCAGCGACGGCGAAGAGCGTCAGCCCGAGCGGCACGGCACGGATGGGCGCATCAGGCGAGAAGCCGGGCGGGGTAAGCGCATACAGGACGCAGAGGATGGCTGCAATCAGCAGCTGAACCATCGTCACCAGCAGCTCGCTGTGGTACTGTTCGCGCTCCAGTTCTCGCCGCACGCGAGCAGGCCATACGTCGGTCCCCGTACGCCGACGCAACATCGAAACGAATGATTGCGGGAGAGTCGACATGCGCAAATCCTGGCCGTGTTCGTGAATGCGCTAACCCGATGCAGGCCGGGTTTCGCCGCCGACGATCTTCGTGCATGTGCCGGCTGGAAGCAGCACCCATTCGTCGCTGGCTGCATCCCGCGTGGCGCGGCCGGCACACGCATGTCTTGCCGTGCCGCAGTCGTTCCGGGCGGCACGCACAACGCCGAAGCATCGCTCGCGACTGAATGTGAAGGTCGCGCTCGAGTGAGGGCCGAGATGGGTATTACGGTCGACTGCGACCGCAATCGCGCCGAGCGCGCTGACGATCACGATGACATTGGCGATGCGGCGGCTCATGCAAGCTCCCTCATTTCATGCTGCCGGCGTGCGTGCAGCAGCCGGCGCGACAACGACACGGCGCCGATCGCGAAACACATCGCCGCAAATGCGACCCACGCATACGGCCGCAAGAGAGGCATCGCCACCAGGACGAGCGAGTCGTTGCCGCCGGGAATCATCAGGCTTGCCCAGCCCATCAGCGCACCGCCACTCAGGCAGCGCACCAGTAGCGCCGGTGTGACGCGCGTGCCGTCTACGCGGTCGCCGCGCATCGCGCGTGTGATCCTGGCTGACATCGCGCCCAGCAGGAGTGCACCGGACAGCAGTCCACGCGAGGCTGTCGCGCCGACGTGTCCTCGCTGGGCGAGATCGGCGAGCGTATCGGTGTATGTCCACGCGCCATCGAGCACGAACAGCAACACGAACGTAATCCCGATTGCGGCAGTCGCGCCGTGCGGTAACCACGATGCACGATTCTTCCCGGCCGGGTCCGTGTCCGGCAGGCTGGGTGTCGATCCCGCGTGGCGTGAGCGCAGCGCACAGGCCGCAAGCGTTGTCGCTACCGCGACGAGCAACACCACGATAGATGCGGGCGCATGCAGCGCAGGCGAATCATGCACCGGGAAGGGTGTCGCAGCCGCAAGGCCACGCGCGGCGATGTGACAGCCGGCGTAATAGCCAATGGGCGTTGCGACGTAGCTCCACTGACCCGCACCAATGCGCGCGATCGTGCCCAGCGCGCACGCGCCGTTCACCGAGGCACCCAGTCCCAGAAGCAGGCCACCCCAGAGCGTCGCGCGAGTCACCGGCGAGCCAGCCGGAAGCGATGGCAGCGCATCGAGCGATTTGGCAATGAACAGGCCGCCAAGCACGAGCACGGATGCGAACAGTATCGCGAGCAGACGCCCGCATTTGCGCTCGTCGATGATCTCGTTGACAGCGGCCACGGTGCAGGTTGCCCCGCGCCGGATGGCGACGCCCATCGCCAACGCGCAGAGCACCGCAAGTGTTGTTGTACTGGCAAGAGGCGGGACGTCGATCATGACCGTGCTCCTGAAAGAGCCGATGGGGGCAAACGCGCTACAGGAACTCGGCGCGAAGATCGATGCTGGAGCGCTCGCCGATCGCGTCGAAGTTGTCATGTAGCCACGCTTCGGCACGGGCCCGCCCCTCGTCGCGCAGAAAGCACAGGAACGACCAGTCGGCGTTGAGCTTGCTCGATACACCCAGCGCCGCCATCGCTTCGTCGGAACGGATCGAGTGGATCAGCATCTCCTTCATGTCAGGCCGATCGATCCTGCCTTGCTGGATCAGCGATGTGACGAAACTGATGGCCCTCAGTTCGCGCATCAGCGACGAGTTGAAGCTGACCTCATTGATGCGGTTCATGATTTCCGAGGCCGTTCTTGGCACGCCTCGTCGCACGATCGGATTGATGTGCACGATGACCACGTCGCGAGTCCCACAGTGATAGATGAGCGGAAAGATGGCGGGGTTACCCATATAGCCGCCGTCCCAGTAGTGTTCGCCGTCGATCTCGACGGCCTGGAACAGGAACGGCAGGCAGGCGGATGCGAGTACGGCATCGGCGCTTACCTCGTGGCCGTCGAACACCCGGACCTTTCCCGTTTCGACGTTCGTTGCGCACAGATGCAGATGAATGGGACATCCGGCGCGCAATGCGTCGAAGTCGACATGGCGTTCGAGCACGTCCCGAAGCGGATTGAAGTTCATCGGATTGAACTGGTAAGGCGACCACATCCGCAGCATGAGATCGGTCATCACATACATCGGCGAGTAGTCCAGCGTATGGCCGTTCGTCTGCCCGTTCGTCTGGCCGTTCTGAAGCAACGCCTCCCACGGCAGCTTGCGAAACGGGCTCGCGTACTGCGCGGCATGAGCGATGTCTTGCCAGAACGCGTGGAGCGCGGCGCGCGCGCCGTCAGGCCCACCTCCCTGGAGGCCGCTCGCCAGCACCGCCGCATTCATGGCGCCCGCGCTGGTCGCGCTGACCCCCTCGATCGCCAGCCGCCCATCTTCGAGTAGGCGGTCGATCACGCCCCAGGCAAAGGCGCCATGTGCGCCGCCGCCCTGCAAGGCCAGCGCGATCTGCTTCGTGCCGCCGGTTGCACGCGGGCTGCGAGTTGTCCCGTCCATGGCTGCCTCCTAATGTTGCGTCCAGCCACCGTCTACGGCGAGGGCGGTGGCCGTGATCGACGCGGCGGCGTCCGACGCGAGGAACAATGCAAGCGCGGCGATTTCCTCGACCGTGACGAAACTTTTGCGCGCCTGATGGGCGAGCAGGACGTCGCGAATGACGTTCTCGGGCGAGATGCCATGCGCTATGGCCTGCTCGGCGATCTGCCCGTCGACAAGCGGTGTCCTGACGTAGCCGGGGCAGATCGTATTGCTCGTGATCCCGTGTTCGGCCACCTCGACGGCGACTGTTTTCGAAAGGCCGATCAGGCCGTGCTTGGCGGCGACATACGGCGCCTTGAACGGCGAGGCCACCAGCCCGTGTGCGGAAGCGACGTTGATCACGCGGCCCCAGCCGCGAGCCTTCATCCCCGGCAACACGGCCTTGACCAGATGAAAGGCCGAGGACAGATTGACGGCGATGACGGCGTTCCAGCGGTCGTCCGGCTGCTGGTCGATCGGGGCGACGTGCTGGATTCCGGCGTTGTTGACCACGATGTCGACCTTGCCAAAAGCGTCGACCGTCTGCAGCGCCATCTGCCGCACGTCCTGTGGGACGGCCATGTTTGCGGGGCTGTAGCGAACGCGTACGCCGTGTCCGTGTTCCAGTCGTGCACGCGTCGCCTCGATGGCATCCGCGTCGCCGAAACCGTTGAGCATCACATCCGCGCCGTGCGCGGCGAATGCCGTTGCGATTGCGAGTCCGATGCCGCTCGTCGACCCGGTGACGATGGCTGATTTTCCTGTGAGCATGAGATTCTCCCGATTGCACTGTGCGGGACGGCGCGCGCTGGCAGGCGCTCGCTGACTACAGCACCGCAGTTATGGGCGTGATGACGTGTGACCCAGCCAGCGGCTGATCAGGTAGTCGAGCGACAGCTTGCCTGGGCCGTGCAAAAGCGTAACGAGCAAAAATAGGCCCCAGTACTGGTGATCGCGCAGACCGACTTCGCCCAGCCCCGGATAGGAGATGACAGCGATGATGTTGAAGATAAAAAGCCCGAATGCCGCGAAGCGCGAGCCGAGCCCAAGCACGAGGAAGATCGGAAAGCCCAGTTCGGCGGCCGTGCCGAGATAGGCGGCTAGTTCGGGCGGCAAGAGCGGCACCGAATACTCGCCCTGAAAGAGGGCGAGTGTGGAAGACCAGCTCGCGATCTTGGTGAGCCCAGACTGAAAGAACACCAGGCCGATGACGATACGAATGCCCAGGTCGAGCACGGGCGTGGCGAACTCCAGCGCGCGCAGCGCCGAACGGTAAAGCGAGAGTGCCTTGTGCGGCACACTGGACGGTTCGGCGTCGTGCGTCGCGGAAAGGGGGGATGAGAGCTTCATGTTGGAACCTCGGGTCATCGTGAACTCAGGCGGAAGTCAGGCGGCGCCGCAGGCGGCTCGATGCGGCGCCGGGACGGCGAAGTCGATATCAGCCCGCCGCGGCGGATTTGGCTGCGGGACTGAGAACGCCGCTTTTTCCACCGGGTTTGGCGAACTCCGACGTCTGCAGATGAGCGCCGGCGATCTTGTCGCACGTGCCCTTGGGAACGAGAATCCAGGCTTCCGAGTCATGGTCCATCTTTGCGGTAGCGGCACATGAACTCTTGCTGGTGCCGCAGTCGTTCTTGCCCGCCTTCGCGATGCCTGCGCACTTCTCGAAGTCGCCGGCTGCAAACGAGGCCGTGCTCGCCGTCGCAACGCCAATGGCAAGCAGACTCGCAATGGCTCCTTGAATGATGCGTTCGCTCTTCATGATGTTTCCTCCAGGGTGGTGATGAGGTCAGGCGCGATTGCCTGTGTCCCGGGATGAAGTGTGCGAAGCGCTGCTCACGGTTTCATCGCCCGAAAATCAAATTTTCGTCACGACGCGCGGGCGCGCTGGACACGCCCCGCTGGCGATCTAGAATGATCTGGACATCATGCAATTGCCCGTTCTCGCGGGCGGTGCCGTGCCCCCAACAGTCCAGTGAGGATGCCCGTCATGTCTCGCAACGTTCTGGTGATCGAAGACGACAATGACATCGCCCAACTCGTCCGCATGCAGCTCGCGGGTCTCGCCTGCGAGACGACGGTCCTTAACGACGGCAGGGCAGGGCTGGCGGAAGCGCTTGCCAGGCCCTACGACCTGGTGGTGCTTGATCTGATGCTGCCAGGTGTCGACGGACTCGAGATCTGCCGGCGTCTGCGCTCCGAACGCCGCTATACGCCTATCCTGATGCTGACGGCCAAGTCGACCGAGCTCGACCGGGTCCTGGGACTGGAGATGGGCGCCGACGACTACCTCGCAAAGCCGTTCAGCGTGCTGGAATTCGTTGCTCGCGTGAAGGCGATTTTCAGACTCGTCGATATGCTCGCCAATACGGCGGCCGGAGAGCATACGCGGATCGAATGCAAAGATCTGAAGATCGACGTCGAAAGGCGGGACGTGACCGTGCGCGGCGCTTCAATCCTGCTGACCGCCAAGGAGTTCCAGTTGCTGCTTCATTTCGCGCAGAACCCGGGGCGCGTCTATACGCGCGCGCAACTGCTCGATCAGGTGTGGGGCTACAGCCATAGCGGCTATGAACATACGGTCAATTCGCATATCAACCGCCTGCGCGCGAAGATCGAGATCGATCCGAATGCGCCGGAATACATCCAGACCGTATGGGGCGTCGGGTACAAGTTCCGCAATGCGACCGAAAACTGACTTCCATCTGTTCGCCACCTTGTATGGCCGGCTCGCATTGTTGCTGATGGTGGTGTTCGTCGCGATCGGCGCGGTCATGATCGTGGCGTCGCAACGGATGTTCGAGACGCAGCGACTGTTCGAACTGGTAGCCAACCTGGTGGTCGGCACGGTGGCATTCAGCCTGATTGCCGCGCTCGTCGTTTTTCGTTTCCTCACGCTCAGACTTCGCAGGCTGGCGTCCGCGATCGAAGCGTTCCGGGCGAGCGGTTTTGCAAATCCGATACGGGTCGAGGCGACGGATGGCAACGACGACGAGATAGGACATCTCATCGCCGCGTTTCAGGAGATGTCGGAGCGCATCGCGATGCAGCTCTCGCAGCTTGAACAGGTCGACCGGCAGCGCCGCGAACTGCTTGCCAACGTGTCGCACGATCTGAGAACACCGCTTGCCTCCATGCAGGGTTATCTCGAGATGGTGCTGATCCGGGACGACGAATTGTCCCAGGAAGACCGATGCCGGTATCTGCAGATAGCGGTGAAGCACTGCGAGCGGCTTGCAAGGCTCGTGCGCGACCTGTTCGATCTGACGAAGCTTGAGGCAAACGAAGTAAGACCGCAGGTCGAGTCATTTCCGATCAGCGAACTTGCGCAGGACGTCGTCCAGAAGTTTGCGCTTAGCGCGCAGAAGCGGGATCTCAGGCTGAGCGCGCGCGTGAGTACAGACTGCCCGCCCGTTTGCGCCGATATCGGCATGATGGAACGCGTGCTCGAGAACCTGATTGAAAACGCGATGCGCTATACGCCGGCCGGCGGGGAAATCAGCGTTGGCGTGCACCGGGCCGGAGACCGGGTCGAGCTTCAGGTGAGCGATACGGGGCAGGGCATCCATCACGACGATATCGGCAACGTGTTCGACCGATACTATCGCGCGGATCGTGGCGAATCCAGCGACGCAGGCAATGCGGGCCTGGGGCTCGCAATTTCGCGCCGCATCATCGAGCTGCATGGCGGGCAGATTCGCGTCGAGAGTACGCCGGGTCTTGGCACCACCTTCACGGTCGAGCTGGCGATGGCGTAAGTATCATGCGCGGCTCTGCCAGGGCTCATAGATCGAAGCCGACGATGGTCGAGTCGAGGATGCGGCGCTCGATGAACTCGCCGAGTGCAAACGCCGGATCGCGCCGCAACGCAAGGTCGTAAGCGTCGTCCACGGTCTGCCCTTCGTGCAGTGCCCGCAGCATCGCGAACTCGCCGTCTGGTAATGGCTGGATATCGACCGCGAAGCCGACACGGCGGACAAGAAGCCGCTCGCCCCCGGCCCTTGCATTGATGGTTTCGTTGCTCAGGGATTCTCGCTGGTTGACCTCCCAGATCTTCCGGACCGGGAACGCAGAGGCGAACAGGCGGCACGCAGGGTGGAGCCTCAGGCGCAGTGTCGAGCATTCCGCGCCCGCGAGGCTCGACAGTTCCGATAGTGGAAGGGGAGCGTGATCCGCGGCATGAAAGACTTCGTGCACGAGCCATTCGAGTGTCGCGGTATCGGCCAGGTAGCTCAGGGAGACGGCAGGCGGAAAGCTTTCGAGGAAGGCTGGAAAGCTGTCGCCGAAACGCTGGATATCACCGCTTTGCGATGGATGGTCGCGTATGTACCGGTTCGCCGCATAGTCGAAGAACGGCTCGCCGACGAGCCTGTCAACGACGGGATAGACGGCGCGCAGTGCTTCGCGCAGGTTGTGATACGTGTTGCCGATATAGACCGCCAGCCGGTCCTGCGTGTTGTCGCCGCATAGGGTCCCGTCGATCGCGGACGGGTCCTGCTCGAAAATCGCGGCCGCAAACGCGGCCTGAAATTCATGAAGCGAATGCATGGCGAGCCCTCATCACCGTCGCGGCGTGACTGGATTCTTCGAGCAGGACTTCGAGCGGCGGGATGTCGGTGTCCCATTCGATCAGGGTCGGGACCGGGCCGAAGCGGTCGAGCGCACGCGCGTACAGTTCCCAGACGGCGGGTGCAACGCGCGTGCCGTGCGTGTCGATCAGCAGGGTGCCGACCCGGTCGTGGCCGGCAAGATGAATTTCGCGAATCGCGTCAACAGGCAACGCATCCAGATATGTTTCGGGATCGATGTCGTTATTTGCTTCATTCACATACAGGTTGTTCACGTCCAGCAATATTCCACAACCCGTCCGCCGGGCGACATGTGCGATGAATTCGCCTTCGGCTATGGTCGAATGACGGAACCGGATATAGCTCGATATGTTCTCGATGAGAATCTGCCCGTGAAGATGTTCCTGTACTTCGTCGATGTGATCGCACACGACGTCCAGCGCCTCTTCCGTGTAGGGCAAAGGCAAAAGGTCATTCAGATGTCTCGATCCGACGCGCCCCCAGCTCAGGTGCTCGGACACGAGTCCGGGCTGGACTCGGGAAACCAGATCGCGCAGATGCCGGAGATGCTCGCTGTCGAGCGGGCCCGTCGATCCGAGACTGAGTCCGACGCCATGCAGACTCAGCGGATACGCGTCGCGGATACGCTCGAGGTAGTGCAGCGGTTGGCCGCCCGCACCGAAGTAGTTTTCGCTATGCACTTCAAACCATCCGACGCGTGGCCGTTCACGAAGGATCTGCTGATAGTGTGGCGGGCGCAGGCCGATCCCGGCCAGATCGGGCACGGTGTGCGCCACAGCAAACGGTGAGGCAGGGGTACACATCGGGCAATCCTCTTCAGCGGTGCGAATAACTGCACTGTCGTCGATAACGATCACAAATCCGTCACGATTGCGTCGAATTTTTTGACCTGTGTTCTCCGCTTCTAGACGAGCGGCCTTGCCGCACGCGCTAGTGCAGCGCTGGATGTTCGCCTATCTTTTGGAAGAGCGGAACATCCTCCGACGCGAGATATTGGGGCCTTCGTATGAGTCTCAAATGGAAGCTGATCTGGCCGGCTGCGGCCTGCGCGCTGCTCATACTAATCGGCCTGGCGGCCGGTCCCGTTCCCGTGTTGTTAAAAGGACAAGGGCGATGGGGTCTTCTGATCGTCGTCGCGGTGGCGCTTGCGGTTCTGCTCCTGGTCATGGGGGCGGTGTCGGAACTTCGCTTATGCCGTCCCCTCAGGGCCATTCTGCATACGTTTGAAGATGTCACTCCCCCCGATGCAATGAGCAGGGCGGCCGACGAAGTGCAGGCGGTGCAGCGCGCTGCCGGACAACTTATCGACAAGGCCGAGGCGCTAGGCCAGGCGCTGAATGCTGCTGAAACAAAGCGCTCGGCGCTGGCGGCCGAACTGCAATACAGCGAAGAGCGGTACGTGCTCGCAATGCGGATCGCGGACGACGGTCCATGGGAATGGAATCTGCAAACGAACGAGTTCGTGCTCTCCACGCGATGGAAATGCATGCTCGGGTATGGCGACGACGAGTTCCCGGACTCGCTGGAAAACTGGCGCGGACATATCCACCCGCTTGACCTCGCCGGCGTGGATGCGACGCTGCGATGTCGGCTGGAGGGACAGGAACGCCAGTTCGAACATCAGTTCAGGCTCCTGCACAGGGATGGCCGGTATCGCTGGGTAAGCTCGCTCGGTACCGTCATACGGCATGCGAGCGGCAAGCCTCTGCGCATCGTTGCGCTCGATACGGATATCACGCGGATAAAGCATATCGAGAGCGTGCTGCAGCATATTGTCGAAGGCACGGCAGGGATGGGGGGCGAGGCATTTTTCCGGGCGCTGGTGCGCCACTTCGCCGCCGCACTGGACGTGCCGTGCGCGTTCATTACGGAATGTACCGGCTGGCCGCCTAAAAGCGTGCAGACACTCGCTTACTGGCTTCGCGACGACTTCCGGGAAAACATCGAATTCGAACTCGCGGGCACGCCATGCGAAGCGGTGTACAGCAATGGCCGCCCCGTATTTCATGCGTCGGGTGTCGGGAAACTGTTCCCCCGCGACAAGGCATACGAGAGCTACTACGGCATCCCGATCTTCGGTACCCGGGGCGAGGTGATTGGACACATGGCCTTCTTCAACGACCGGGAAATGAAGGAGCAGGACGTCCTGACCGATGCGGTGTATCAGATCTTCACGACACGCGCGGCCGCCGAAATAGAACGCAAGGCAGCGCTCGATCGCCTCAGGCATTCCAGGCTCCCGAATGGGCCGGATGCTTCCGGCACTGAAGATGTGCCGCGCTCGGCGTCGAATGTGACGAACATGTGATTTCCAGTTGATTGAAGCGTGATGAGCGCCAGCCAGAATCGCTCCTGAAGTTCGGTATGGAGCGGTTCACTGCGACTGTTTCTGGATGAGGTCCGGAGATTAGCGCTCCAGCACAGGACTTGGCGTAAAGCGTCGGCCACGGTGGCGGCGCATTTCCTTTTCTGGAGCAGACATGAAAGCCGTTCGCAACGCAATTCTTTGTGCTGTCATTCCTCTGGCTTGTGCAATCGGCGCGACGCACGCGCAGGCACAAGGTATCGGCCGTAGCGGGATGTACGGGCCATCGTGGGATAGTCCCGTAACGATGTCGATGGACAAGCTCACCGCACAGCAAAGAAATGAAGTGGTGCAGATCAGGAGCAAAATGATGCAGATGACCATGGAGCATGACCAGACGATGGCAAAAATGGAAATGGACTTCATGCAGTCCATGATGGACCAGCAGAAGCAGTTACTCGACGTGTTCCGTGCGCATTGATTGCTACGGTCGAGCGCGGCGTTCAGGCCGAATAGCGATTCGCCCCGCGCTCGGTTCCATTGTGGTGTGAGGCGAAAGTCGGCCGCCGCAATCTCTTTCGTCCGGAATACCGGGCTCGAACCGTCGCGACGAACGGCCAATGTACGATGTCACGTACGAACATGCATGCGCGCATGCGTGACGCGCTCCCGCACTGATCTGGCCGGTCATCGTGGTAGCGCGATGCGAAGCCGCTAGCGGGCCGTGATGCGAATCGGAGAGCCGAGAGAAATCCGCTTGTTGTTCGGCGGGAATACGCACCAGCCATCATCGTGCCGGAAAAAGAACATGGACCAGGTGCCGGTCTGGCGTGTTGTTTCGACGCATACGTACCGCCGGTTGTGCCCGCTGCCTGGACCGAACCGGGTTACCCTGATCAAGGTGGTCGCGCTCGGCGCGAGCCATTTGTCGACCAGAGAGTGCAAGGACCGGGGACTCGTGTTCATGACCGCCTCCGACTTATATCCGATGCCGGCCTCAAAATGCGCAATGCCTTCGAGGCACCCAGAAAGCAGTGTGGCAAATGGAATTCACGTCGTGGTCAAGCAAATGTCACAAGTTTGTTTCGCTGAGGCGGGTGATTCGGACCGACGTCACCGTGCCGCGACAAGCAGGAGAAAGGGCGCGGAAACAGCTTGGGCAATGTGTCATCAGTCGGGGCATGAGTGTCGATAGGGAGTACCCGATGTCAATGGAGATGAAGCGCCGCGTGAGGCTGTTCATACAGCGTTTCTGGCAGCCGACCAGCGCGTGTATGACGTGCATGCCGGGTAGCTGGGGCAACGTTCTGAGTCTTGCCCACTGGACGATTGCGTTGCAGACAGGCCTGTTCACCGGCATTCTGGCTGTACTTTTGACTTTCACGCCAGCGGCGAGGCTCTACGCGCACCGATATGGCAATGCGCTCATCGTCGGCATCCTGACGGCGGCAGGCGATGCCTTTTCGCATCCCAGTCACTACGGCTTACCGTTCCCAGAGGCGGTCGTAACAGGCTTGACGTCGGGGCTGCTGACGCTGGCTGCCACGTACCTTCTGGAAGACCGTGCGCGGCGCTTCCGGGCGGTATGGACCCGGATTTTGCGATCGCTGGTTCGCTGACTGAATGCACGACCAATGCATAGGAAAAAGGCTTTACGGCACCGGCCAGACGCGTTCAGCCGCCGGCGGGCGTCCCGTCGTTAGAGGGCCACTGTCCCTGTTGACCGCCGTGGTGGCGTAGCGGAAGTCGCTGAATCTGTCGGACGTACGTCCGAGAGTGCGTTCAGTCACGCGTTCAAACGCGCGATGGAGACAGCGCCGGGGCGATATCGCGAGTAAACGACGAAATACTTTGGTGACGGATCGCGTGGGCACTACGTGCCCAATTCGACACTCGCAACAAACGCGACTGCTTACCACGGATTGAGGTCAACTGCTCCTGTTCCTCCCGGTCGTTCTAGCGGATCATTGACCGCAATGATATTCCGATAGGAGAGCGCCATGCAGTTGTTTCACATGATACGTATTGTATTGTCGAGCTTTTTTGGGGTGCGCAAACGCGCGTCACATGAGGCCGACTTCGCGAACGTCAATATGGTGATGTTGCCATTCGTTGCCGTAGCGATGGCGCTGCTCATCGGGGTGGGGATCTTCGGTGTCGTACATCTTGTCGTGAATTCGGTCGGGACGATGCAGGGTTTCTGAGGCAGCGCATGCGCTACGACAACGCGCAGGGTCTCCAGGCCGCTCTGCGGTAGGTTGAATCCGCCAAGTACAACGGAACGGGTAGCCGTCAAAGGTCGAGGCGATTCGCACGCAGCGACTGCTTTCGACCAGACCTTCTTGCGTTGTCTTCGGCATTCGTTGCTTAAGCTGATTCACTGCTTTGTGTTGCACCAAGGGAGAACCGGAAGATCGTTCCAGGCAAGCCGCAGGCCGCTCCTGCGACGAGCGATATGACGGTCAGCGCGGCCAGCCCGTGACTGTGCTCCCCTGTTGCCGTGTCGTCCATGATCCTTTGGCTTGCGCTCTCGCGCAGTGCCCAAGTCCCGGACACTGCCCCAGACCGCGTGGCTACGACGGCGTGCACGTCCCAAACAGCACAAACACATCGTCGCGGTTCACCAGCGTCGCGGACATGCCACCCGTTTTCGTATCAAGCGCAATGCTCCAGCCATAGCCCAGCTCCGTGCCTTGCAGAATCAATTGACCTTCACCCGTCTCCATGTAGCGGATCGGCGTGCTGCGCTGTGAACCGACTAACATCTTCTTGGCGAAATTAAGGCGCACGAAGTCAGGTGCACCGAGGATGCCCGGCAGCGTGCGGTAACAGACTTCCCCTATATCGCAGAAGTGCGCATCGATCGTCGCGCACAACAGCGGTTTGCTGCCATCAAAGTCTGCACCGAGCACCCAGGTCGGGGTCGCGCACACCAGGATCGCGGCGGCAGTCGTCCGCAGTAACTTTCGCATCGCTTGTCCTCCTGCATGTCGTGCAATGGTCGGGCTGCAATAGGACAGCCGACTGATCGTCCAGCGCATGGGTGACGTTCACCCGCTATTTACTCGACGGTGTAGCCGCGTCCCGTCATGCATGCCGCGACCGCGCGGTTATAGGTTGCCAGCTGCCCCGATGCCTGCTGCTGCATGCCTTCCTGCTGCATGGCGGCCTGCTGGCGCTCGCGCCGCATTCGCATGCCCATGCCCATCGATCCGACCAGCGCGCCGACGCCGGCGCCCTCGCCCCAGTGGCCGCCCGCCACGCCCCCGACCACGGTGCCGAACAACGCTCCGCCGCCAGCCCCTCGCAACATTTCGCCTCGCTGCTGGTCCGGCGCGGGCGCGTACGCCATCTGCTCGGCAACAGCGACCGGGTCGACACCCGTTGTTCTCTGGGCCCATGCGTGACATTCCTGAGTGTCGATTTGCTGCCTTTCCGCACTCTGGCCACGGGCGGGATAGATGATCGGCTGCGCGCTCAAGGCTACAACCGATAGAGACGAGGCCAGAATTCCGGCAAGGAATCGAACAGAACGTAGCATAGCGTCAACTCCAACGGTTTCTTCAAGCCCGAAAGGGCGTCGCTTCATCGCCGCCTCGCGACCAGCAATCCACCCGGTCGCTCAGGCCACGCTGAGCTCAATGGTCCGTAACTGAAAACTTCAGATGCATGCGGTGGGTAACCTCATGCCAATACCGCTCGCAGTGCCAGCGCCAATGCGCCGATTTATCCCACTGCATTACGATACGGTTCTTCGATCCGACAGATAGTCGTGGACAACTGTACCGAGACCGAGTGTCAGGTCAGTCAGAATATGTACTCCGGAAAGTACTTCGAGGACCGGCAGTTCGGCGACAGGTGCAAGCGCATGATGGAATAACTCAAGCGCTGCGGGGCCCTCCCACGCGCCCTTGACTGTGATCTCCTCACAGCAATAGCGCACGAGTTCGCAGATTCGAGGGGAGCCATCCACATGCGGAATGATCTTGAGCAGATAATTTGGCGCAGACAGGGATGCGAGGATTCTGTCATGATGCACGGGATGATATTTGTAGCCCATCGTGGCGACAGCAATCGGAAATGGACCATATCGCAACATGCCGCCAATCGTGTCCTTCTCGACGCGAAGCTCTGGACTAGCAAGTTTTTTGGGGAACCCCCAGATTTCCCGACCGGCAGCGATTGGTGCCATGTCATCAAGAAACATCGCATGCACGTACCCGCCACTCTTTCCCTGAAACGTCACTGGTATAACCTGTCCACTTTCGGTGTAGTCACCGAAACCCGTCGAGTTCGGCATCCGGATGAACTCAAATTTAACGATCGGCTCGGTCATCTCGAGCGG
Source organism: Paraburkholderia sp. LEh10 (assembly GCF_017814945.1). GTDB lineage: Bacteria > Pseudomonadota > Gammaproteobacteria > Burkholderiales > Burkholderiaceae > Paraburkholderia. Next base: position 147,582 of record NZ_JAGIPX010000013.1, on the reverse strand, counting down.
CCCTGGTACCACCTTCCTCAGCGCGTCTGGATCAGTCCGATAGGTGATGATCAGGAATTCCCGGTCGACAAATCGATACGGTCCCGGTGGAAAGGCGGGGCTCGTGAGCGGCATTGCGAAGGCACGGTCTCTTACCTCAGATTCGGTCATGATGTTCTCTCCTGCTGTCCTGGATTGAGCGGTGTGAATTCGTAGACGTGAATCCCTTGCGCAAGCTCGACTACGTCTTGCCATGCCTGTCGCGCGATACCGTCACGCACATCATCGAGCCCGCCTTGCCACAGTTCGCCGATCGTGGCACGCGAAAACTCGTAATCCTTGAAATCCGATGAGCGGGTATCGTGACGGTTAGTCAAATGAACCAGCGCCACTGCGCCTCGCGTACTGACTTCCGTCAGGCGCTGTACATCCGGGTCGTTGCGCAGAGCGTCCGGAATCTTCTCCAGCAGACGACGCAGCGCCGTTCTTAGCTCCTCTGTGTTTCTGACGTGTCTCGCGTTGAAGCGCGTTTTGCTTGCATACTGGATATCCTTCAGGCGCTCCTGAACCTGTTGAAGGTTCTGAGGCAATTCCCCCGCGCCGGCGAACACATCGACCTGCAAAACGAGCGCGCTTTCCCGATACGCCTCATCGACGACGTACCACATCGGCGTATTGGAAGAAATTCCGCCATCCCAGTACCATTGCCCATCGATCTGCACCGGCGGGAAACCTGGAGGCAGCGCACCGCTTGCCATCACATGCTCAGGGGCAATCCGCATTCTGGTGTTGTCGAAGTAGACAGACTCACCGGTGCACACATTGACCGCGCCAAGCGAAAGACGTATGTCCTGACGGTTGATCAGATCGAAGTCGACAAGCTCCTCCAGGGTGCTCTTGAGCGGCTGGGTGTCGTAGAAGCTCAGCGCGCCGACACTGCCCTGAACAGCCATGAATGGCGGCGGCATACGCGGCACAAAGAATCCGGGCACGCCGAACGCGACAACGGATGCCGCACTCCATGCATTGAGCCACGGCCGCGCGGCGTCATACAGTGGGTGCGAAAGGAAGGACGTGCGCGCGCAAGCGCGGTCCCAGAACTCGCGTAGCCGCTTGACTCGTCTTTCAGGCGGATTGCCTGCAATGAGCGCCGCGTTAATCGCGCCAATAGAGATGCCGGCAATCCAGTCGGGAACAATGCCGACCTCCGTAATCCCGGTGAACACGCCTGCCTGATACGCGCCCAAAGCGCCCCCGCCTTGCAATACAAGCACGGTGTGTTCGAATTTCGCGAGGTTCTCGGCTATCTGCGTGGGCAGCGCCGTCGTATTGGCTGTCATCGCGCTTCACCATATGGACAAGTAAGATGCGGAATCTGACAGAGCGGACTTCATTTTTTCGTTCCTGAGATGATCGCTTGCGAGATCTCACGGCTAAGCATCGCAAGAGCACGGCTATGTGCGTCGACCAAGGCGTCGTACCCCGGACCGCTAACCTGTTCATGCAACGCAATCTTCCCGTCTGTCGCGCCAGTCACACCGGGATAGCGTATCGACCACAATGCAACCATCAGCGTCCCTTCACTTATGGATGAATCGAAAATCTGCACGTCGACCGACAGCCGAACAGCCGGTTTGCCTGCCGGCTGCGGGAAACCGAAAACGACAGCGTCGGGAAACAGCTCTGCCAGGTTGGCCGCAAGCACGCCGGCGATCTGATTCTTCAGCGGTTCGGCCCATCGCGCGAACTCGTCGATCCTCACCTGCGATTGGCTGATGCGCAGTACGAACTGCGGGCGGTTGACCAGGTCAGGCACGGTAATGGTGTCGATAACGATCGCTGCCGGCATCACGGGTGCAACGAGCCGGTCCATCGGCTCGGCGCTCAAGGTGTAGAACTCCGCGCGCGGCGATCTTGCGCACGCCGCCAACACGATCATCGACACGGCCATCAACATTAGAAGGCAAACACGGCGCATCATTTTTCGCCCCCCGTCTTGCCTCTGAGTAGCGCCTCTGGATGGCGTTCGAGGTAATCGGCAAGCGTGCGCAACGCGGCAGCCGCGCGTGACATCTCGCGCATCGTCTCCACGGTGTTCTGCGTCAGCACGCTATCTGGCTGGAGTGCGCCGTTGGCCGAGTCGATCGCATTGCGGGCTGCAGTCAACGTGGCACGGGCATCCGGAACGATCCCGGAGTCGAGGGCCTTCACCAGCTTGTCGGCGTCCGCAAGGGTCTGCCGCGCGTTGTTACCGATACCCTCGAATGGCACCTTGTTGAGCTTGGCGATCAGACTCGAGACCGAGTCCTGGAGGGATTGAAGGCCGCCGGGAACGGTCGGCAGTTCCGGCGGATTCGAAGCAAAGTCAACGGTGGCTTTCGGCGCGTCCGGGAAGAAGTCCAGAGCAATATAGAGTTGTCCCGTCAGCAGACTGCCCGTGCGCAATTGCCCGCGCAAACCCCGGTCCACGAGAATCTGGGCGAGTTTCTCCGGTTCCGACGTGAGCCTGCCGCCTCTCTCCCCCGATGCATAACGCGACGTAAAGCGCTCGGGATACAGATGCACTTCGACGGGAATGCTGAACTCGTTCCTGGCGCGATCGAAGCGCGTGTAGATGGCCGTCACTTCGCCGACTGGGATGCCCCGGAATTCGACGGGCGCACCCACGACCAGCCCCCGCACGGATTCCTTGAAGTTGAAGACGTACGGAACGACGATCCGGTCGGGATGCTTCATGGCTTCCGCACGGTCCGGGTACAGGACAAATTCACTGCGCGCGGCAGCCTGCTCGCTGCTGGCCGATTCCGTTGGCGTCTGAAACGCCAGTCCACCGACGAGAATCGAAACAAGCGACTCCGTGTTGACGCGAACACCTGCCGCATCGAGCGATACGTCGATGCCACTCGCCTGCCAGAATCGCGTGCCCTTCGTCACGTATCGGTCGTACGGCGCATTGACGAAGACGTGCAGCGTGACGCCTTTGCCATCAGCGTCGAGATTGTATGACGTCACCTGGCCGACCTGCAGGCGACGGAAGAAGACTGGCGAGCCGACATCGAGCGATCCCATGTCTTCACCTTTGAGCACGAACTCACGTCCAGACTCGCCCGTCGCGATGACGGGCGGCGTCTCGAGACCAATAAAGTCGTGTCGCGCGACTTTCGACCTGCCGGGGTCCATGCTGACGTACGAGCCGGACAACAACGTGCTCAGGCCGGAGACCGTGCCGCCCGAAATCCGCGGCCGAACGACCCAGAAACGGGAATCGTCCACCAGCATGTCGGACGCGCTCTTTGTGATCTCGGCTGTCGCGATGACGCGGGTATGGTCGTTCGATAACACCACTCTCTTGACCGTGCCGACTTCGACGTTCTTGAACCTGATCTTGGTCTTGCCTGCCTCCAGCCCGTCGCCCGTGTTGAAGCTGATCGTGACGGTCGGTCCCTGTTCGAGTACTGCCTTGATCGCAAGCCAGCCGCCGATCAAAACGGCAACAAGCGGCACCAGCCAAACCAGTTGCACGCGCCAGCGGGCGCGACGGACCGTCTCGACAGCAGGGAAGTCCGGCCCGCCAGGTTCCTGCGGCTCATTGGCGTGAGCCTGGGGCGGCTTGTCCATGATCTGCCTCAGTGGTGTCCCACGTCAGCCGCGGGTCGAATGACATCGCTGCAAACATGGTCAGCACGACAACGGCGCCAAAAGCAATTGCAGCCGGACCTGCTTCAATTGTTGCCAACGCGTTGAACTGGACGAGCGCCACCAGCATGGTAATGACATAGATATCGAGCATCGACCAACGTCCCACCAGTTCGACGATGCGATAGATGCGTGCCCTGCGCCTTTGCATCCATCGCGAGCGACGCTGTGCGGTTACCACGAGAAAGACGAGCGCAATGATCTTCAGCATCGGCACAGCGATGCTCGCGATGAACACGACGATCGCTAGCGGCCATGACCCGGATGCCCAGAGGTAGACCACACCGCTCAGTATCGTGTCGTTCTCCGCACCGAATATCGAGCTCGTATACATCACCGGCAGCGCGTTTGCAGGCACATACAGGACGGCAGCGGCCACCAGAAACGCCCATGTGCGGCTGATGCTGGCGGGCGTGCGGAAACGCAGATGCGCGCGGCAACGCGGACAACGCGCCGAGTGCAGCCGGGCAGCAGCCGATAGCAGCCCACATTGATGACATACATAAAGGCCGGCCGAAGACGCGGTCGATGCCGAAGCGGTGGATGGCGTCGAACATGCCATTGCGCCAGCCTTCCTGATTGCACTGACCCGCAACCAGATATCACGTGGTTCGAAACCCGAGGACATCGCGGCCAGCAGTAACATCTGCACGCCGAACGCGTAGAGTCCAATTCCTGGCACGACGGTGGCAATGACCGAGAGCTTGACCAGCGCTACCAGCAATCCCAGGATCAATACTTCCGTCATGCACCAGGGCTCGACCACGTGTAACACGCGAAAGGCAAGGTCGGGTCTGTGGGGAGCCACGCCGAGACGCAACGGCATCAGCAGGTACAGCAACGCCAGCATGTCGAGCAAGGGCACGAACAGCGTGGTCAGAAAAACCAGACCTGCAATTGGCCAGACACCATCATGGTAGAGATCGAACACGGCGCCGAGCAATGTGGTGTCGACGAGAGTTCCATTGACTGACAGCCCGACGACGGGATACGCATTCGCTAACGCAAACGTCACCAGCGCTGCCAACGTACACGCGAGCGTCTGCTCAAGGCCTCCGGGACGGCTGCGGTACAGCGGCGCACCGCAGCGCGTGCAGCGAGCGGCGCCGTTGTCCTCGATAGGGGATTCGCGCTGCAACAGATCGCACTGGTGACAGGCAATGAGAGGAGCGCTGCTCATGCCTGCACTCCCGTTTCGCCGCTCTCAAAATCAACGGGCGTATCGTGCTCCGAGACCGTCCTCAACCTGTCGAATGCATCGAGGGTGAGACCGGCTGCACGCTTGCGACTGGCCGTCGCCGCATCCGGTAAAAGCACGCTGGAAAAGACGCTCCGCAGCACTAAGCCGGACTTCCTCCGTTTGGCGCCGCCAGACCTGGTGTACAAAAAGAAGGTAACCATATGCTCTCCACCTTGTCTTGCATCTGGCCGCCCCGCCTTTATCGTCCCAGCTTCGATATCTTTTGGCCCTGCACCCCCATGCCGGCCATCAACCCTTCCTGTGCAAACAGAAACGCATAGACATCCGACTGCATCGTAGTCGTAGTCAGTGCTTTCGCAGCCCCGTCATCCAGGACGACGACACTTGGCCCGACACCCACTGACCAACCATCGCTCTTTGTCTGGAGGTAGTTAATTGAATTCTGGTTCATCAGGAACATCGCTTCGGAAAACTCCTGCGCGCCCGCCTGAAGTCCATATGAAAAAGCGGTCGCATTGTAGTATGCAAGCACCTTTCCGGAGGGGTCGAACATGACCCCGTTTCCTCCCTGTGCGCCAACGAGGAAACCCGCCTTGTAGATGGTCGGAAATATCAGAATCGCTTTGGCATGGCCCTGAAGCTCTTTTGCCTTGGGCGTCGTGCTATACAGCTTGTCCAGTTCCCCACGGGCGGCCTGCTCAAGTTGCGGGTCTCCGCCTCCTGAAGACAACATCTGCTGTGTCGAACAGCCTAACGCAATCAGCAAAACAGGAATTGACACAATGGATTGAAGGAATCTATTCATGACACATTCTCCGATCACAAATGAGAGAACTCCTCAATTTATGGCGCGACACCGTCAAGATTTCGACAACGCTTCGCAAGAACAGCTTGTTATCCAGCTTGTTATTCAGCGTTACAGCTGCTCCATCACTCTCTTCCTAACCGCAATACCGCTATTTGCGTGCTGATGCGAATGCTGCGCGCACTGCCTTCATAAACAACTCGTCATCGAATGGCCTTCTGATGTAGGCAATCGCGCCCGCCGCCAGCGCCTTGTCACGTTCGATGACACCTTCATGGGATGTCGTGAAAATAACGGGAGCCCCGAACGCCACGAGGCGCTGCTGGATTTCAAGTCCGTTCGTGCCCGGCATTTGAACATCGAGGATTACGCATCCCGGACGATAAGAAGGAATGGAGCGCATCGTCTCCAACAGTTCGTCTCCGGTGCGAAATCTATCCGCAGCAACGCCCATCGAGCGCAGTAGTCTTCGGATCGCGCGATTCACTGAGGTATCGTCGTCGACTACCGCAACAAACGGCTTCTGTCTAGTCATGGCGGAGGATCCAGTAAGAGCACCATGGCACCATGCGTTCCGGGACACGCTTAAACACTAGAACGCCATAACCGTTTTTGATATAAGACTTTGGTGAGATACCCGTGACGAGAACTGCTGTCCAGTTAAGGTAGGTCTGCAAAACTCCTCGCACTGACAAGCAGGTGAACGATCCTGGATGATCCTGGTGCACTCGCGGATGGGGCAGCGACGAGCCATCAACGAACGCGGCGACATTTTGGGCGACAGGCTTGCCGACCGCACATCTCGGCGGCCAGCGGGCGGCAAGCATGGAGCATCAACGTGCGCGGCGAGGTGGTAGGCGATTGCATCATGGACAACGGAACCCACCGTCCCTTTCTGCATAAAAACGGCAGCATTTACGATCTGAATAGTCTCGTCGATACAGTGCCGGGCTCATGATATTGGCAAAAGCAAAAGTCATCAGCGACAGCGGGCAGATCGTGGGCTTCGCGCGGGCCAAAGGCGTCGCGCACCAAGTACTGCCCACTCCGTCAGGACATGACCGCTGAGCCGAAATACGCTGCCGATCGATAGTCTGTCATCGACGGTGCCCACGTAGCAAAAGCATGTGATAGAGGCGCCTGCTATTGCGCGCTGCGGGCGTTTCTCGGTCAGTCGAAGCAACTGTCCACTAGCCTATCCAGTCACTGCGATAACGCTTTCGACGGCGTCGAGTCGAAGCTTCCGCCGAGCGCGAGATACAAGCGAATGCGGTTTCTGCGCTGCAGGCCCCATAACTTGATGAGGTCCGCCTGGCTGGCGAGCTCAGCCGTCTGCAAATTCGAGACCCATAAGAGGTCTCGGCGACCCGCCTTGTACTGCAACGTCGCGATGCGCACGGCTTCGGTGCGCGCGTCGACAGCGGTCTTTTCGAGTGGCAATCGTTTCGCCAGCAACTGCTCGTTAGCGAGAGAATCCTCGACCTCTCGAAATGCGACTAGCACAACGCTGCCGTAGTGGCCGACTGCCTGTTGCTGTTGCGCAGTCGCAATCTTGACCTCGGCTTCCAGCGAACCACCCGTAAAGATCGGAATCGATGCGCCGATCGCGGCGGTCACCAGCCACGGATTGAGGTTCATTAAGGAAAAGAGCGGATCACCGAGCCGTCCACCCGCAAACGAGAAAGAGAAGTCAGGCAGCAGCGCCAGCTTCGCCACTTCCTCCTGACGAAACGCGGCCAGCACCTCGCGCTCGGCAGCGATCAGGTCGGGCCGCCGTTCGAGCAAGGCTGCGGGCAGCCCTGTCGCTGGAGGGGGCGGCAAGAGAGGATAGGTTGTGGCGACGTCGATTTCGTCGGCGGGATAGCGGCCGAGCAGCACCTCCAGCGCGCGGCGTGCGTCACCATACGACTGGCGTGTGGCCTCGACGGAACTGCGGGCCGTTTCGAGTTTGGCGCGCATGTCGGCCACGTCGAGGTCGGAATCCTTGCCCGCAGAGCGCCGCGTCGACACGAGGTCAAGCAACTGGAGATAGATATCGACCGAATGTTCAGCGAGTGCGAGCAGCTGCCTCGCTTCGATCGCGAGGTACCACGCCTGCGCTACCGTTGCGGCCAGCGACTGTCGTGCGTACGCATAATCAAGCGCTGTCGCCTCATACCCGGCAACCGCCGCGGCTCGCCGGGCGCGCAGCTTACCCCAGACATCCACTTCCCACGCGACAGTGCCCAAAACGATCGAGGTGTTCGAGTCGTTGTTGTGGTCGAAGTCATGAGTGGTTCGCCCCCCTACTGCTGCACCGATCTGTGGCCACAGTTGTGCGCCGGCGACAATGACAGATTGCTGCGCGATCGTCACACGGTCGGCCGCCTGTCGTAAGTCGAGGTTGTTGGCGAGCGCTTCGGCGACGATCGCATTGAGCATTGGATCGTCTAGTGACTTCAACCAGTCGTCGGCAACCGGGTCGGCATTTGCATCCGATGTCCAGGCCGCCGGGATGCTTGTGCCTTTGGGCAAGGCCTCGTCCACGAGTTCGCTGTGCTGCGGTGGCGGCGCCAACGCACAACCGGCGGTCAGCGCTGCAATCACTACAACGTTCAACGACCGCGCGCGCATCATGGTGAGAAGGGGTACAGCCAGTTGTACCACGTGTAGGAACGGATCGCGACTTTACGTAGTACGTCGAAGCTGCTACCCGCGCTCGTGTAGATTGCTGCGCGCCCCTGCGTACCAATCGGGAATTTGGTCTGGTCCGGATCGTCGAGTGTGATTGCAACTGCGAACTGGCCTTGCGGGGTCTCACCAGGTACAGCGTTGAAATTCGGCAGCGCACCGCTGGGGAGCATTTGTCCCGCGCCGCTTCCCTGCCAGATTGCCGCGACCTTGCCTGGCCAGATCTGCCCGGGATAGAGATCCAATGCGACTTCCACCGGCTGTCCCGGCTTCACGTACTTCAGATTCTCCTGGAAGAATTGCGCAAGAACGAAACGATCAGCATCGCAGACAAACGACGCAATCGCGCCGAAGCGAATGTCGCCCGACACCATCCCGGGCCGGACCTGCAGATTGATGATGTAACCATCCTCCGGAGCGACCAGCAGGGTGTTGTCGAGGTAAAAGCGCGCCTGATCTAGTTCGGCTTCGATCGACGACACCGTGGTATTCACGCCGCCGATTTCGGATTGGAATTGGAGCAACGCACGCTCTTTCTCAGCCTGCGCCTCCTTGATTGCAGCGATATTCGCGGCTGCCTGTGCGTGCCACTTCTGCGCATCCTCCTCAGGTCCCGCGCCCCGCTTCGCCAGAGAGGCAGAAAGCTTCTCCTGGTAGGTGGCGTACTCGAGTTCGCTCTTCAGCCTGTCGATCTTCTCAGTTGCCACCTGAACGTCGGATTTCATTACCAGTACGTTCTGCTTCGCCTGCGCGAGTTGCGCCTCCAACTGCTTCACTTTGTCCTCGTATACGCGCCTATCGAACTGGAACAACGGTGTACCCTGCTTGACGTGGACATTGGGTTGCACGAGTACGGCTGTGACGAGTGTCGGCTCCGACAGGCGCGGCGTGAGCTGGATCGTGTGCTGGATGACGCGCGCCTCTGTTGACGCCGGGGTGACGTAGCGCAGCCCAACCAGGAATATGATGCCAAGATGCAGCACGAAGAACGTGGAGAAGAAGCCCCATCCAATGGTGAACCTGAGCCACCGGAACTTGAAAAAGACCAGCCAGACGACGAAGCCATAGGCGAATAGCAGTACAAATCCGAGTAGCATGCATTGCCTCCCTCAGCGTTTAGCTTTGCTATCCTCTGTGCGCCCTGCATCGGTTCGGGGTTCTTTAGGAGTGGAAGGCGCGACGCCAGTCAGGCGCGCATGTTCCTCTTCGATCGCACGAGCCTCCTCGCGTGGGAAACGCCGGATATCGATGACGTCGGTAGGTTTGAAGGCCCAAATGAATGCCTGAATCCACGGCAATATCGTGGGCAGCAGTCCTGCCCATCCCATGAGCTTCACTGCTTCGGCTTCCGGATGGCGGCGGGCGATCGCGATGCGTCCTGGCAAGCCCGCGATCCAGATGTAGGTGAGAATGCCGGCACCGCCAGCGAGAAACGCCGTGGCAAATGTCACGTAATCCCAGAACCCGAGTTCAAATCCGAGCATCTCAAGCTCCCTGTCAGACGCGCAGGCTGCGCTATCAATACCTTTGGAAGACTATGCGGTCCGCTCAGACATCGCTATAGAACCATGGTCTAATACCGACAATACACGAGATGTCATATTCTGCCGGGTTATTCAATTCATTAGCTTTTAATATGCGAGCATTTAAGATCTGAAAATCTCTTTACTTTTCCGAAGAAGTCTGCTCCTGCAATGCAGTCTTCACGGTACTCAAAAGTATCGACTCAGAAAACGGTTTTCGAAGATATCCTGCCGCGCCCGAAGAGAGTGCCTGTTGATGCACCCCGATTTCGTCAAACGCCGTCATGATAATGATCGATATGCCACTACCAGACAATTGCCGTTGTACCTCGAGGCCATTCATACCTGGCATATGAATGTCGAGAATCACGCACGCGGGCAAGCGCTTCGGGTCGTTGGACCATGCACTCAGAAATTCCTCGCCACTGAGAAAAATATCGGCTTCGATTTCGATCGATAAAAGCAGGCGCCTGATCGCCCGGCACACCGATGCGTCATCGTCTACTATTGCAACATATGGGCTTGTGCTGTGCATTGATAGCGGATCGACCTTTTCGTCGACCTCTCATGACATAAGAACACGCTTGAAAAGAAGGGTTACCGGCTGCCTTGATTGTAGACCGGTGGAGCAGGGTTCGCGAATGCCCGCTCGCCTGCTTTGTCCACGAGATGGATCAGGTCAGCCAGTGATTCTGCCTGCATCTTGGTCATCACTCGAGCACGATGTATCTTGATTGTCGCCTCTGCAATGCCGAGGTTGTCGGCCACCTGCTTGTTCAAACGACCAGCGACGACATGGGTCATCACTTCTCGTTCTCGTGGGGTAAGCGTTGCCAGGCGCGATTGAATATGTTCCTGTTCACGGCGATCGTCGAACGCCTTCTTTGCATGACATAGCGCCCGTTTTATCGCTTCGACCAACACTTCGCCATCGATCGGTTTGGTCAGGAAATCGGTAGCCCCCGCTTTCATCGCATCGACGCTTGTGCCGATATCGCCATGACCGGTAATGAAGACGATAGGTAGTCTCATGTCTAACCGGCGCTGAACTTCGAGACCGCTCATATCGGGAAGCTGCAGATCGAGGACAACGCAGGCTGGTCCAGCCGTGAGATCGATATTATCCAGAAATGACTGGGCGGTATCGAAGGCCTCTGCCTGATAGCCCATCGCGCCAAGAAGTCGACAAAGAGCACGACGAACAAGTCCGTCATCGTCGACGATAAACACCCGTTTTTCGCAGTTCACGATTCGCCGCACGCCGGGGGATAACCCGCAGTGCCCTCAGCTGGAAGATTGACATAGAAAGTGGCACCGCAGTCCCGGTTGTTTTCGGCCCGGATCGACCCTCCGTGCATCAGCACGATCTTGCGACTGATTGAGAGGCCGAGCCCCAATCCATTCTGCTTGGATGTAACAAACGGCTCGAAGATCGTATCGAGCTGATCCACCGTCATCCCGGAACCCCGGTCGCGGACGGCGATCAGGATCGTATTCCCGCTGTCCGGGATGACGTCCAGCGCTACCGTTCGATCGGAATGCGGACTATCGCAAGCGGCCTCGAAGGCATTCAAGAGGAGGTTGAGTAGAACCTGCTGGAGCTGTACCTTGTCACCGCGTACGGGCGGAAGGTGATCGTCGATATGTATCTTCGTCTTGATGCCGCGAACGATCGCGTCGCTATGTACCAGTGTGACCACTTCGCGAATCAGATTGCCCATATCCAGGCTCTGGATTTCAACTTCTCCCTTTCTGACCAATGAACGGATTCGTCGAATGATTTCACTTGCGCGACAGTTGTCAGCGACGATGTCCCGCAAGGTTTCCCGTATTTCGCGAAGGTTGATTGGGTCTTTTTCGATAAAGTGCTGTACCGCCTGTGCGTTACTCAATATCGCCGTAAGAGGCTGATTCAGTTCATGTGCAAGCGATCCGGCCATTTCGCCAAGCGATGATATACGCGCGAGATGCGCCAGTTCCTGGGCGCTACGGTGCAGTTCGTACCGTTCACTGCGATCGACAACGATGATCAGCTGTACATGAACCTTGTCAATATCACACGCGTTGGCCGTCAGTTCAACGAGAAACTCTGCATTGTCTGCCTTCCTGGCTACGACGGTTATTGCACCCCTTTCGCGATCGTCGCCTGCGGTTAGCGCTCTTTGAATTGACGGAAGCGCATCAGCACGTGTTGCAGGGAACAGGATGCCCGCCGGCATGCCGTGCATGTCCCTCCCTTGGTAACCGAATAGCTCAATTGCTCCCTTGTTCGCATATGCAATTGTCTCCTGCTCATCGATCGCAACCACTGCTATCGGCAAACTGTCCAGCAGGTCGGTTCGCATCGCCGTACTACCGCGCTGCTTTCTCCGGCTTCCCCAGCCTGGCCAGTGAAATCGTGCGCTGGAACGGCGCAAGGCATTCCCTGAAGTGGCCCCCGACGACAACAAAATCGTCTTGTTTGCAAACATCCTTTGCGCGACGACGGTGCTAATTCTTCTGCTAATGGAACCGATGACGCCGGTTCGCCCGCCCACGGGCGGAGTCGGGTCGTGGCAGTTCGCTGTGGAGGTGAGCATTACGTTTCCCTTACGTTTAACCGTGACTTGTTCGTTGATAACAGGGATGGTCACATACACGCGCGGATGCGATTGCCGCAGGGGAAATGCATCAGCCGCGAATCTGGATCAGCAAATTCTCCAATGATCATAGGTCGATTTTCCGGCTTCTCGTAAGATTTTCCGCAAAACGAATATCGGATTTAGCCTCAAATCACTTTTCTAGGGGCGTTTTACTGAATTCAGCACGGCGGACGCGTGCAATTTATAGGTCTTGTTAATGAATTGTCGGCCCGCCATCGATTCATTGGATCATTGGCATATAAGACTAAAGATGAATAGTGCTCTCACTAAAGAGATACCAAACTTCATCTTGTCGTACTGATGGATCGGGGGCGCATCGAGCCCATGGCTTAATCGGAAGGAGTGTGTATCATGTCGAATACTGTTACAACGCTCGCCATCATTTCAGCTTTGACGTTCATGGCAGCGTGCACAACCCCGAGTTCGGCGGGCAATACGGAAGCGTCCTCGGAACCCGCGCAACCACTGGCTGTTCCCCCACCTGCCACGATACAACCCACGAGCGCCACTCGTCTGATAGACGCCGATTCCAGAGCCGCGATCTTCACTCTGGTGTCGACTCATCCAAACATGGATGCTTTTGCTCACCGAGCCAAGGGCGTTCTGATATTCCCAAACGTCACACGCGCAGGATTTCTTGCGGGCGTCTCGCATGGTGCCGGTGAACTGATTGAGGGCGGCAAGGTGACGGGATACTACGCAACGACCTCGGTTTCTTATGGATTTCAGGCAGGTGTTCAGCAATACGCCTATGCAATGCTTTTCATGACAGACGCAGCACTCGACAATTTTAAAGCAAGCAAGGATTTCGAAGTCGGGGTGGGGCCGACTGTCGTGGTCATGGACGAAGGGATGGCGAAAAACCTGAATACTGAAACCGTAAAATCCGAAGTCTACGCAACTATTTTTGACCAACGCGGTCTGATGGTGGGCTCGTCCTTAAGAGGGACGAAGATCAGTAAAGTCAGCAGATGAAGATGCGGGGGCGCCGCGGTATCGATGTTGCGGAGGCGTCGCATGTGTCCCGTGAACGATGACGTCGTCGAAGAGAAGCGCCTGAGCGACGCGCGCACCAGTCAGGTACCGTCGAGGAAGTGGGGGCGAACACGGCAACGCCTGGGACTATTTCCCCCATGACCATGCACGTTCGCGCGCTTACCGATGGGGAGAGTAGGGCACGCGCACGGCATTCGTACATGAAGTATCTGTACATGTATCCAAAGCGCGAGTATCCATACCGGGATCTGATCGAGACCAACCGGATGCGATCGCGCAACGACTTCGAGTACGAACTGTTCGATACCGGCGTCTTCGATGACGACCGGTATTTCTACGTGTTCGTCGAACACGCGAAGGCGGGTCCGGAAGACATGAACTGGGCGAGTATTGGCTTTATTTCGGCGGCGCGATGGAAGTGCTTTTCACGGAAAACGAAAGCAACGCACTGCGTCTTTGGAATCAACCCAACGCGTCGCCTTATGTGAAGGACGCGTTCCACGCGTACGTCATTGCGGGACAGTCGAGGCTGTTAATCCTGCCAAAAAGGGAACCAAGGCGGCGGTGCACTGCGTGTGCGACCTACCCGGCAGCGGAAGCGCGACCATCCGGTTGCGTTTAACACCAGTCGAGCGGGTCGATGCCTTCGACGACTTCGTGCCGACCTTTAACGGCCCGTCGCTCTTTTGCCACTGATGTTCGAGCGTCAGACAGAATGCAGGTAAGCCATCGTCTCCTAAGGAACGCCAAATGTGCGGATCACGGACGCCGCTAACCGGCATCCGGGATTGGCTTCCTTAAAAGTCATCGGAAAGCAAACGCGAATAATAGAACGCAATAACCTCAATAGGCCATTACCGAAAACGATGCTTCAACGGAAGACCGACCATGCGGCGCCCAATGTTTAAATGGTTTATCACCGGCTGCATCACTCTGGTATGTCAACTACATGGCGCATCAGCCGAACCAGTTGCGTACAACGTTACAGACCTTGGGCCACTCACGGACGGTGCTGCAACGGGCATCAACGAACGTGGCGATATCGTCGGCGACAGCTTTGCCGCCCGCGCGTATCGCCGCCCGGCGCACGGTCGCATCACCGCTCTATCCCCGTTGCCTGGCGGCTCATTCAACCGGGTGACGGGCATTAACGCACTTGGCAACGCCGTGGGGTATAGCGAGACAGCCACACAGGCTGTACATGCGGTCCTGTATTCCGTCAAGGGCCGGACGACGGATCTGGGCACTTTTGCGGGCGGATTAAACAGCTACGCGACGTGCATCAATGGCGCCGGCGACATCGTTGGATATGCTGATACCGGTGATCCCGGTGACACTGTGAGTCACGCCTTCTTGCTTCCGGCCGGCGGTCGTATGACCGGCCTGGGAATCCTCGAAGGTGGGGCATCGAGCAGCGCGTCGGGCATTAACAACAAGGGCGATGTCGTTGGCTATGCTGACACAGAAGACTCAAGCTCCCATGCATTCATCTACCCGGCGGGCGGCCACATGACCGATCTGGGCACGCTGCCAGGCGGGTCTTCCAGCCGCGCGACCGCGATTAATGCACGCGGCGACGTGGTCGGCTTCAGCCGTAATGCGGTCGGAAACAATCGTGCGTTCCTGTATCCCGCAAGCGGTCATATGACCGACCTCGGTGCGCTGACAGGGTGCTCCGATAGCGAGGCCTGGAGCATCAACGTACACGGCGACGTCGTTGGCGACTGTATCATGGCCGACGGCACCAGCCGCGCCTTCCTGTATGAGAACGGCAATATGCAGGACCTAAACGATCTGCTAAGCACTCGTTCCGGGCTTATATTGGTGAAAGCGAATGCTATTAGCGACAGTGGACAGATTGTGGGTGTGGCGCAAGTCAACGGCATCGCGCATGCCGTTTTGCTCATCCCCGCCGGCAATTGCTGCAACGCGTCGCGTGGCCGTTTGACCTCACCGCGTCCGATGACGACGCAATGATCGTCCGCAGGACGGCGCATCGCTTGCGTCCTCTGTCATTCTTTCGCGATAGTGCGTGGTCCGCGGCCGATTCACCGACGACAGCCGGGGGCAAGCCTGGAGCCGTCATGCGAGCAGGACAGCCTGGTCGATTATCCGATTATCCGGCCGGCCCTAGCGAGTGCGCGAGTGCAATGAGATTAATGGGCGTCAGCGTAATCCATCCGCCGCGCGGACTGTCGATATCGGCGATGAGAGCAAACGAGGAAGCGATGACCAACGGCAAGACCAGGAGCACCACGTTTCCTTTGACGTTGCCGTGTAAGCTATAACCGATCAGCAAATTACTGAATAAGCCGATGGCAATCATCAAGGACCATGCGGTAATTGGGATGTGGTTCCACCACGATGCCTGCGTGTAGCCTTGTGTATTCAACACATCATTCATGCCTGAGACGACGAGCGCGATGACTGCCGTCTGCTGCTCCATCGCAGCGATCTGCGCAGCTTTCCATAGGTCATTTTGCAATTGGCCGGTGGCCGCGTTGATCTGTGCGACGGCTTGATCGCTACGCGCCTGGTAGTAGCGGATTCGAAGGTCGAGGTACAGGCGCAACAATTTCTTCATGCTTCGCGCCTCCGCGGCGGGCAGCAGTCCTGACCGCAAGTATGCAGTTCCGATTGCGTTGGCTTCTTCTTCCTCGTAGTTCTTGCGCTGATCGTAGCGAGTGACGGCCATCGAGAACGTAAAGCCAATAATTAGCGCCAGCAGGGTGAGCGTAGCGGCCTGCACAACATCTAGACCGTCTCTTCCCCCGTCAATGTTTTTCAAGCGACGACGCAGGACGGTCGCGCCAATATACGCCCCGATGGCCATCACCACGAATGACATGACGAACAGAACCAGCGGATGCCTCATGATCGCCGACATTGTTGCGTCTCCATTTCGTTTTGCAGTGGGGAGAATCTTCTCTGCGCGTCTCCGACTTCAGCGCTACTCTTTGCAGCCCGTTGCCACTTATGTTCGCGCGTCAAACAGAATGCCAGTAAGCCATCGTCTCTTGAGGAACGTCTAAGGTGCGGCTCTCAGATACCGCTAACCGGCGTCCGGGCTGGGGTTCCTTAAAAAAGTTGCTAAAAAAGAAAGTCGAATAAGAAACGCAGCAAACTCATCAGGCCATTCCCGCAAACGATGATACAGCGGAAGACCGATTATGCGGCGCCCTGTACCGCTCAAATCGGCGATCACCGAGCGGAGTGCCTCTCATCGATGACTGCGGTGGTCGTAGAGCTAATAACTAACACGGCAGCTGGCTGGTGAATGAATCGCCGTCCCCGAAAATTTGCTCTGTCACTTGCATTCCGCTGGTTTATTGGTACTAGACTAGAGTTCAACTCAGCGCTGCCTTTTACGAACTCGCTGCGCCTTACCGTTACGCCAGTTTCCCTCCAACGCACCACGATCAGACGCCGCGAAGTCGCAACAGCCAAATATCAGAAGCCGATGTACTCCGGACCGGGATTGCGTTGCCTTGGAATGCAACTATTCGTTCTCGTTCGACTGCATCTCAGGACCGAGGACCTGTTTGCCAAGGTTAAATCCGTTTTTAAGGATAGGAGCTGATCGTGAAGTCATTTCGGGACATTATGAAAGGTTATCTAGTCCTGTTAGTGGTCGTAGCGACCGGGCTTGTTGTTCCACTCGCAGTGTGCGCCCAGGGAGTGAATAAATTATCGAGCCAGCAGCTCGATTCACTCACTGCGCCTATCGCGCTCTATCCTGACGCGTTGCTTGCCCAAGTGCTGATGGCTTCGACATTTCCTCAGGAAGTGCAGTCCGCAGGGCAATGGTCAAAGGCTAATTCGAAGCGCAGCGGTGATGATGCAGTGAAGGCCGTCGCGTCCCAACCCTGGGATCCGAGCGTGCAGTCGCTGGTGGCGTTTCCTCAGGTGCTGGCAACGATGGCGTCAAAGCCGGAATGGGTGGATCAGCTTGGCCAGGCATTTCTCGCGCAGCCGAACGATTTGATGGATGCCGTGCAGCGCCTGAGGAAGCAGGCACGGCAGGCGGGCAACCTCAAATCAAGCGAGCAACAGAAGGTGATCGTCGAACAGAACACGATCCAGATACAGCCCACCGATCCGCAGGTGGTGTATGTGCCGACCTATAACCCGGCAGTCGTCTACGGGCCATGGCTTTATCCGGCGTATCCACCCGTCTATATTCCGCCGCCGCCTGGCTATGCGATTGCGAGCGGCTTTGCTGCGGGCATGGCATTCGGTGCGGGTATCGCGGTGACCAATGCACTGTGGGGCGGGGTCAATTGGAACAGCGGCAGTGTCAACGTGAATGTCAACCGCTTCAACAATATCAACGTCAACAACCGGATTAACGCGAGCAGCAGCACAACGACCTGGAACCGCAATAGCAGCTTCAGCAGCGTGCAGCGCAACGCATACCGAGGATATGACAGTTCCCGCGAGCAGGCGATGCAAACGCTGGAAGACCGGACGGGCGAGAATCTGGCCGGCTCCGCCAGCCAGCGCCTGCAGGACATCCAGCGCGGCGGGAGCATGGGCACGGAGGATCTGCGCGAGCGCGCGCAAAGCGTGAATCGGGATAACGCGCTGCGAGGCGCGGGCGATGGCGACGCGGCGCGTCAGAATATGCAGCGCGGCTGGTCCAGCCGCAGTGCGTTTGCCAGTGACAACTTTGGAGGCGGCCGATTCGGCAGCAGCGACAGGTTTGGTAGCGGGGGCTTTGGCGGCGACCGGTTTGATGAAGGCGGGATGGACAGCGGCAGGTTTGGCGGCGGGGGCTTCGGCGGTGGTGGTTTCGGAGGCGGCGGCCACTTCCGCCGATGAGCAAGGCGGTCTGTCAGGAGGAGAAGGACGATGATTCACTTCCGCCAATGTCCCGTGCAGCGACAGTGGGTTTCGCATCGCGTTTTGGTCGCGCGTCTTGTGGCGTCATTCATCGCGGCGCCTGGCACGCTGCTGGTCGTACCCTGCGCTATTGCGCAGGCGGTCTATTCGACGCCCGACGCGGCGGTGACCGCTCTGGTGGATGCGCTATCGCACAGCGATCCGGGGGCGCTGAAGCACGTTCTAGGCAACGACTTCGAGCGCTTCATTCCGACCCAGGCCATTGGCCATGACGATATCTACGACTTCCTTGGCGCGTGGTCACAGGGCCACGAAATCGTGATGGACCCGTCAGCCGGCTCCCGGCATAGGGCCCATCTGCGGGTCGGCGAAAGTGGCTGGACGCTGCCCATTCCGCTCATCGAGGGCACACACGGCTGGCGCTTCGATCCCGCAGCGGCAAAAGACGAAATGCTCACGCTCAGAATAGGCCGCAATGAGCGCGCAGCGATGCTGACATCGCTCGCCTATCTCGACGCGCAGAACGACTACCGGAATCTGACCGGCCATTATGCACGGCGTCTCGTGAGCACGCCGGGCCATCACGACGGCCTGTACTGGCCGGCTGCACCGGACGAAGCGCAAAGTCCACTGGGACCGCTTGTAACCGTCATGCGGCAAGACTCGCCGATTTCGGCGGATGGGTATCACGGTTATCGTTTCCGTATCCTGAGCCGGCAGGGCAATCATGCGAGCGGCGGCGCCGCGAACTATGTGCAGGACGGCGTGATGACGAAGGGGTGTGCGCTGATAGCGTGGCCTGCCCGATACGGCAGCACGGGGGTCATGAGCTTTATCGTGAACCAGGACGGGCAGATCTATCAGAAGGACCTGGGACCGCATACGGAGCGCACTGCCCTCGCACTTGGCGCGTTCGATCCCGATCCGTCCTGGCGGCTGGTTCGCCCTTGATCGCACTGATTCTTAACGAGCCCGCCTGGCTATCACATCGGGAATCGCATGATCGCTGTGAGGGACGCTTTCAACCGCCCTCTCGATATATCCCTCCGGGAGGGGGCGGCATCAGACCGTTCGTCGGCCAGCGCTCTGCGTCTCCAGCCCGCAGCAGGCCCAAGGCGAGCAGCCACGAAAATCAGGCACACACAGGAGGGATGCCGCCTATCCTTCGATATAGGCAAACCGCAGGGGTCCCGTTCATGATCAATTTGCACGAACTCCGGTATGTTCGGCTCGGTACCCGTGACATCGACGCAGCGGCGAAGTATGCCGCCGATATCCTTGGATTACAGCTGGTGCGGCGCGAGGGTGGGTGGGCCTACCTGCGCTCGGATGAGCGTGATCACACGCTGGTCTACTTCGAGGGCGATCCGAATGACCAGACGATTGCATTCGATGTCGTCACGAGCGAGGCGCTCGAACATGCGGGCGCGGTGTTGGAGCAGAACAGCTTCCGCGTACACGCCGGCAGTCGCGACGAGTGCGATCGACGTCGCGTACGTGCCTTCATCAGTTTCAAGGATCCATCGGGCAACCCGATCGAATTGGTGTTCGGCGCCTTGCAAAGCGGCCGTCGCTATTTTCCGTCGCACCACACCGGAATCACCGGCTTCAGCCACGTCGGCCTGCGCACCAGCGATCCCGGACGTGACGAGATCTTCTGGACGACACTGTGCAATGCGCGCGTGAGCGACTGGATCGGACCTGCACCGCTGCTAAGGATCGACGAGGTACATCACCGGATCGCCCTCTTTCCGTCCACATTCGCCGGCATTCAACATATCAATCACCAGGTTGCAAGCATCGACGACGTCATGCGCGCCTGGTACATCCTGCGTGAACAGGGCATACCCATTCGGTTCGGACCAGGGCGGCATCCGACGTCGGGCGCCATCTTTCTCTACTTCGAGGGGCCTGACGGAATGACTTACGAATACTCGACAGGCGTTCGTTTGATCAGGCGGGACGAGGAGGCGACTTATTGCCCTCGCCAGTTTCCGTTCGATTCGACCGGCTTTTGCATGTGGGGCGCCAAACCCGACATTCCAGAATTTCAATCCTGACGCGCGATCAGGTCCATCGCTGATCGCGCGAGAGCAATCTCGAGGGACTGGAGGCGCAGCCAGGAGAACACGTGGGGGCAAGGTTCCTGCCGGCACCTTTCTCAAAGAGACGGCCTGGGTTTAGCGACTACAGGGAGAACGCCATGGCAACGATCAGAACGGTCGATGTTCAGGAGTTCATCAATTCGCACAAGCTGTCGCCGTATCAGTTGCTGATCGTCGCACTGTGTTTCCTGACAGTCGCGTTCGACGGATTCGATACGGCAAGTGCCGGATTCATTGCGCCTGCCATCAGGAAGCAATGGGCATTGAGCGCGCTTCAGTTGGCGCCTGTGTTCGGCGGCGGCCTGTTTGGTCTGATGGTAGGCGCGCTCCTGTTCGGACCGCTTGCCGACAGGTTTGGGCGCAAACCGATACTCTGCCTTTCAGTGGCGTTTTTCGGTTTCATGTGCCTGTGGTCCGCCTACGCGACTTCTCTGCGCGAACTCATACTATTGCGATTCCTGACAGGCCTGGGTCTTGGCGGCGCCATGCCTACGGCCGTTACGATGACATCCGAATTCGGTCCCGAGAAACAGCGCTCGCTATTGGTGACGAGTATGTTCTGCGGCTTCACGTTAGGCGGGTCATTCGGGGGCGTGGTCGCCTCGCAGATCATTCCCGTGCATGGCTGGCAGGGCGTGCTGTTATTCGGCGGGGCCATGCCATTGGTTCTGGTGCCGGTTCTCGTGTGGCTTCTGCCCGAGTCTGTCCGGTACCTGGCGTTGTCTGGCCAGAAACATGAGCACGTGGTCAGCACGCTCCGGCGCATAGCACCACAGGAGGTGCTCGACCATACGGTGTTCACAGTCTCCGAGAACAAGGTGACGGGTTCTCCCGTGCGCAACCTTTTCGACAGCGGGGTGATGGTCGGCACCGTCTGCCTCTGGCTCACCTTCTTCATGAGTCTGCTGGTGTATTACCTGCTCACCAGCTGGCTACCGACCGTCATTTCCAACACAGGCATCCCCCTGGGTATGGCTGCACTGGTCGCCGCGGCGCTGCCCTTGGGCAGCACGGTCGGCGCTGTGCTGATCGGACGCCTGATGGACCGGCACAGTCCCTGTCTGGTGCTCGCAAGTTCGTACGTCGTTGCCGCCATGTTTATCCTGCTCATCGGCGTTGCTTCGTCGCTGCCGATGCTGGTGTTCGCAGTCTTTGGGGCAGGTCTTGGGACGGGCGGCTCGCAGACCGGCGTCAATGCAATGGCGGCGGCCTACTATCCAACTTCCAGCCGCGTTTCTGGCGTGAGTTGGGCGCTCGGCATTGGCAGGGTGGGTTCGATCGTGGGTTCGCTAGTTGGCGGAGTGTTGCTAGCCATGCATCTAAGCCTGCCCATCATGTTCATCCTGGTGGCGATACCCACTTTCGTCGCCGCGCTCAGCATGTTTGGCATGGGACGCCACGAGGCCGCGCTCAGATCGTTTGAGGTTGCTCGAACCCCCTCTGGTTCAGTCAAGCCTTAGACGACTGTCGGCGCCGAATCCATGCATCGCACTTTCGTCGAAGTCAACTTCTCCGGCATTTCATCCAGCTACGCCGTACGCTAATGACGCCGGCACGCCGACCGATCGCACCCGCATGGCACTTGGAGGTTAATGCGTGTCCAGTGGAAGGGCGGCAACCTGGTGCGTGCTGCCGATTGCGGCTTTGAGAGATTCGGGCCGCGTATGTCCGCGTGCATGATGCAGAGGCCGACCGTCTTCCACCGTTGGTTCGTCCACACATTCATATGAACATTTGATGACTGATCAGCGTACAAGAAGCGGACTTCAGAATATCGCCACCAACAATGAAGCAAGCGTCGCCGGCCTAGGCAGGCCGATCCCTCATCGGTCGCGGCCAGCAAGATGCGGGTGGCAAGACGGCTGCAACGCTGTCCTTTGGAAGGGATGATCTGCATCAAAGTGGCGCGAAGGCAGGCGGGTACCTTGAATTCAGATGTCGCTGACTTGCCTTGACATCTTGCTCGCATTCGCGGGATAGAGCACTCGGCAACAGGGGAATGTGCTTGTGAGACACACACGTATCGTCGTGACTCACTACGGTGGTCCCGACGCACTCAGCGTGATTGAGGAGGAGTGCCCCGAGCCCGGGGATGGCGAGGTGCGGGTGCAAGTACTGGATGCAGGTGTCAGCTTGCCCGACCTGATGATGCGCGAGGGTATCCACCCTGAAACGCCACGGCTGCCTTTCACGCCCGGGTGGGAGCTGGTTGGCGTGGTGGACCGGCTCGGACGCGGCGTGTCGGGAATCGAAACCGGCCAGATGATTGCCGCACTGCCGATCAGTGGCGCGTACGCGCAGTACGTGTGCCTGCCGCAAGATGAACTGGTTCCGGTGCCCGCCGGGGTAGATGCTGCCGAGGCGGTTACTCTTGTGCTGAACTATGTGACGGCGTACCAGATGCTGCATGATTCTGCAAAGGTGAAACCGGGCCAGCGTGTCTTGATCCACGGTGCAGCAGGCGGAGTCGGCACGGCATTGTTGCAACTTGGGCGTCTCGCCGGGCTGGAGATGTATGGTACCTGTTCATTGCGCGGGGCGTCGGCCGTTTCAGCGCTGGGCGGTATCCCGATTGATTACCAGCATCTCGACTTCGTCAAAGAAATTCAGCGGCTCACAAGGGACGGCGTAGACGTCGTCTTTGAAGGGATCGGCGGTACCCACATCTGGCGATCCCGCGAGGCTCTCCGTCCGGGCGGGACAGTAGTCGCATATGGCTTAACCTCTTCTCTACATAGAGGTAGATTGGCATCAGGTCGTCCAGGTGGTCGTCATCGCTTTCGCGCAATCGCCATTTTTGGGTTGTACATTGTCGGCAGCTGGCTTTTGCCGGGCAGGAAACGGGTGATCCCCTACAGCATCCAGTGGCTTAAACGTCTGCACCCCGCATTGTTTCGACAGGATTTGATTACCCTGCTCGGTCTTCTGCAACAGAGGAAGATCGTCCCGCTAGTCGCGCAGCTCATTCCCCTTGCGGAGGCACGGCGCGCGCAGGAGCTGCTGGGCGATGGGGGCGTGACAGGCAAGATCGTGCTCGTGTGCAATGGATGATCCGCTTCTGACTCTGGAGCGGTATAAGAACGGTACGCGGCATGACTCAAGGACCGTCGGCTCCGCAGCATTCACAGCGATGAGCATTTCGTCGACAAGCGACCGATTGTTCGCGGAGTTTGGGTCGGCGTCAAAATTGGCTCCTTGCCGGAGAAACGATGCGGCGAGTGGACATGCAGATACCATTGCCACCGCCTCATCCAGCTCTTCGTTTTTGGTTGGTTGACTGCACGTTCGCTCGCGCGCGATCCGGCCACAGATCACCCCTATCGAAACATGGGTCTGCATCATCATTTTCGAGAGCACCGGATGCGGTACTGGATGAAAATCACATTCAGATTCATCGGTTCCGAGCTTGTGGTAACAATCGCGGAAGCCAGCTCTGGTGCCGATTAAGTCGAGGTCTTGCGCACGCACTCTGCGGCACCGAATTTTGACGTTGGCAATCGAGACCTCGTCAAGACTCGTCTTCTCAAAGGCATCTCAAAAATACAAGAGGTCTGAAAATGCAGCGCCGAAAAGTCACTTAGCTTGTACAACGCGTGACCGCGAGCGGTGTCAAGACGCTCAACAGGGGCGTCGCGTGGCATTCGAGTGGCGGTTCTGCCCAGGAAACGGCCGTTGTCAGCACACTGAGTCGACAGGCTGGAAGCGGGTCGTGTGTTGCCGTTCGCGCAATGATTTCATTGATTGCACACCGATTGGCAATTAACGGGCCAGGAGCGGCCGTTCGACAAACGCGCATAGATGGTCAACAATCTCCTCTAATGAGCCCCGATTGAAAATGCCTCGGTTTGCGCGTTGTCTGAAGGATCGCAAACCAAGGCCACCATTTGCTAAGGACCAGGATGGCGTTGCACCGAAAAAAGATTCATCTCATGCTGCGGTTAATTAGCTTTTGTTGTGTCACAGGTATTTTTGGTGCAACGAACGTGCTAGCTGTCGAAACAGGTGAATATTTCTATGTGCAAGGCGGTCACGAGCATGGCAGGCTGAACGTGAAAGACGGCAATTTTACGATCGACACGATTGGTGCAAATGACCATACATGCTCGCTGACAGGCTCGATGAAGGGGAAGTCGGGCGTAGTAAGTGACGGTGGCGAAACATGCCGGGTTGCTTTCTCGGGGGGAAACGGCGTCTTGCATGTCGGCCCGAGCGACACCGACGCCTGCCGATCGTATTGCGGTGCGCGAGCGTGGTTCGACGGCCTGTACCAGAGGCCGCCCGCAGCCTGTACGGACCGAGCGCGGACGGGACGCATCGAAGCTGCGCGGGAAGCGTACACGAGGAAGAACTATGGTTTAGCAGTTGCGGCTTTCACATCGTTGATCGACCAATGTTCGACCTACATGAATTGGATCGAAGCCGATCGCGTGCGCAGCGATCTTGCATTGACCCAATATCATCTCGGTGACAAGGCGAAGTGCCTTGAGACACTCGCGCCGACGACGGCAATGCAGAACCGCGACGTTGACGAGACCTTCGGACTGCCGCCTGCCAATGTGATTGATTATCAGTCGACGGGCAAGGCGATTTTGCACAATGCGGCGCTGTGCGGATGATCAACGTTCGTTTGACTTGTGTATAGCGAAGTGCCGTAAGCTTGGTCCGACAATCACGACGCTGATAATTCCGTCTCATCAAGCGATTTCCGCGCGTGGCCCCTGCGTTACCGATCAGCACGGTGTGTCACAACTGCACCATTTCGAATCCCGACCACTCTCTATGTTCCGACCTGTCCTGCAACTCATCGCACTCCTTTTGTCTTGTGTGACCGCCGCCACAGCGCAGGCCGATTCTCGTTACTTCCACAAGATGTTTGCGGGCCGCATCGGCGATCATTACGCGTTCACGATGAATCTCAAAAATGTTGACGGCAGTCTAACGGGAAGCTATCGCTACGCCGGCAAGCACAGTGATATCTACCTGAGCGGCAAGATCGACCCATCAGGTACCTTTACGATGGACGAGATCGGAAGCACGGGCCAACATACCGGCACCTTTACCGGCAAGGTGGCCAACGACACGCTCAACGGCGCTTGGGCATCAGCCCGCGGCGACAGACGCTTGTCTGTTGACGCACATCAAACCTCGGAAATTCTCCTCGGGTCGAAACGCGAGATCCTCACGCAGGCTATTGGCACTTATGCGCTCGATGGCATCTCAGGAGCGGCGGGTGCCAACGGCATGTCTGACTCGTGGCGAGAGAATGGCAGATGGAAATCGAACGTATCGGCCATCAGTATGGGGCGCCGCGAGTTCTCGAATGTGAACCTGACACGCGAAGATCTGCACCGGCTTAACAGCATGACGGTCATAGTGGACGCTTCGCTCACCACACACCTGAGTGTAGATGGCAAGGTGCTGCTGTCGATCCCGTACCGCGACGCGAGTATGCAGTACGAGATCAGCCAACCCCACGACAGCGTGATCGAAGATGAACTGAAGACGATGTCACCCGCCACTACTGTCCATGACGAACATCTCTACCTGCTCGCCAGCGACGCGATCGATCTAGTGACGGCGATGTCGGGCAGCTACTTGCTAGACGACAACCTGGACATCGTAACGGTCAGCTACGCGATCGTCGACAAAACCTTCGAGATCAATCTGCTGAATGGCAACTGCTGCGGTGGCACCGTGTTCACCTTCCGGCGCAAAGGCAGATAACGGCGCCGCATCATACGTCTCCGTAGCACTTTCGGGGATAGCAACGACATCCGAGCTTGCCTGAATGGCCGCTATCGCGCATATCAACTGTCGCTTGTGGGTCGTTCAGAGACTTCGGAGCCCCGGCGCCCTGCGCGCTTAGCGTACGAAAAAATCCGAATCTTGAGGGCACCCCCACTTTGAGACATCCCTCAACTTCGAGCGACCGACCGGATTGGGTTCCCTTTCTGTCGTTGCGGTAGCGGTATTTGGCGCAACCAACGAAGCATCAAGACGACATTGCTCGTGATAACTGGTCGACCCGCAGCGAAGTACCAACGCATGGGGTAGAAGTGGGGAACTGCGTTACTTGGCCACGATACCGTGCTTTCCATTCGAGTCCTGTGGCCCGCCGCTTACCTCGACCAGAAAATCCACGAACGTGCGCACCTTCGCTGATGTATGGCGATTGCCGGGATAGACGATCGAGACCGACTGCGGTGGGGGACGAAAATCAGCCAACACCTCGACGAGACGACCGCTGCGTAGATCGTCTTCGACAGTGAAATCGAGCAGTTGCGCGAAGCCCGCATCATTTAACGCACCAGTCAGCGTCGCAAGCGGGTGATCGAACGTGATCGAGGGCCGAATGGCAACTTCGTACGTATCGCCCTCGCTCCCTGAAAACGTCCAGGGCAGCACGCGGCCGGTGTCGGGCATCACGAGACCCAGGCAATTGGAACCGTGCAAGTCTTCCGGCCGCGCTGGAACGGCGTGCCGGCGCAAGTATCACGGCGCGGCCACTACGCGAAAACTGGCCTGGTGCAAGGTCCGCGCGACAAGGCGCGAATCGGCCACATGGCCCAGCCGGATCGCCATGTCGAAGTCCTGCTTCACGAAATCCGTCAGGGTGTTGCCGAGGGAAACGGCGACTTTCACCTGTCCCAGATAGCGTTCGACGTACCTGGGTATCAGTGGGATAACCCGTTTGATTCCATAGCTATACGGCAGACTGATCCGCAATTCTCCACGCGGCATGCCATGGCGCGTTAGCGTCTGCTCCGCGTCCCGGATGCTTTGCAACGCCGTCTGGCAGGTCTTGTAGTAGGCAAGACCGTCGTCGGTCAGACGGATCGCGCGCGTCGTGCGTTGGAACAATTTGAGCCCCAACCGGTTTTCGAGGCGCTGCACGGCTTTACTGATGGCGGAGGGTGTCACTCCCAAGGCCGATGCCGCGGCGGTGAAACTTTGCGCTTTCGCCGCAGCACAGAAGAGTTCCACCGCATTCAGCCGGTCGATCCCTGAATCATTCATGAGGTGCGTGCCCCTCTATTCGGTCCTGCCCGAGTCGCGTCGCCTTTCAGGGCTTCGCGTTTGGTACGCCAGTATAGACTCGCCTGCGCATTTGTGCCGTCATGGCACAAATGAAATGCCGCTCGAAGTCTTCCCGTGAAGCGACATCCGCTTTTAGAGTACGGCATCCCCAGTTTCGTCACACGATGGAGTCGCACACATGGACAAGACGTTGGCCGTTTCGGTTCCTAATCATGCTCACCTGGGCGTAGCAATCGGGCGACTGCTGATGGCAGTTCTCTTCCTGGTGTCGGGTCTGCAGAAGATCACCCACCTTGCGGCCGTCACGACAATGCTCGCGGGGCTAGGGATGCCGTTTGCGCAAGGCGTCGCTCTGCTTGTCGCGATGTTCGAAACAGGAGGCGGGTTGTCGCTGGCACTTGGCTGGCAGACACGACGCGTCGCGATGGCGCTGGCGCTTTTCGTGGTGCCGGCGACGCTGATGTTCCATTCGTTCTGGAATGCCGATGCCGCCACATACAGCAATCAGCTTAATCATTTCCTCAAGAACGTTGCCATTTTCGGCGCCCTGCTCATAGTTGCAAGTTCGAGCCTAACTTCGCAACTCGGCAAGGTTTGCAGGTAACGCGGTCTCGGCTCATCAATCAGGCAGCCAAAGGCCAACAACCAACAGCAGAGCAGGCCTGCCATACGGTCGCTCACAATTGTTCTAACGTGCTCCTTCAGGAGGCGCAGCAATGCAAACACCGCAATCGGCCGTAGACATTTCCGTCTTCATCGATGAGAGCCCCCTCAGCCGCTTTCAGATCGGAATTCTGACATTGATTGGCCTGACCGTGGTCATCGATGGGTTTGACGTTCAATCGATGGGCTTTGTCGCGCCTGCCATCATTCAGGCTTGGGGTTTGAACAAGGCCGCCTTTGGACCGGTATTCGGTGCCGGTCTTCTAGGAATGCTAGTCGGCTCCCTGGCATTGAGCGTCGTCGCTGACAAGGTGGGGCGGCGCCCCGTGTTAATCGTGGCCACGCTTGTATTTGCGCTATGCATGCTGGCGACCTCGCAGGTGAAGACGATCACAGAACTGCTATCGATACGGTTCGTCACTGGCCTGGGTCTTGGCGCCATCATGCCCAATGCGATGTCGCTCGCTGGCGAATTCAGCCCGAAGCGCAATCGCGTGACGCTGATGATGTGGGTGTCATGCGGCTTTACGGTCGGCGCCGTGTTAGGAGGACTCGTCTCCGCCGCACTGATCCCCTTGTGGGGGTGGCAGTCGGTATTCATCGTCGGCGGCATCGTGCCACTCGCGCTCGCAATGTTGATGTTCTTTTACATTCCCGAATCCATGCTGTTCGCAGCGGTGCGCAGTGTTCGCCTTGACAGGCTGGCTGATACGCTGCGTCGGATTGATCCATCATTGGCCGTGACACCAGACACGCGCTTCGTCGTCCCTGAGTCGCGTCAGGACAAGGCTCCTGTTGTGGAACTGTTCCGCACCGGACGCGCAAAGACGACGTTGTTGCTGTGGGCCGTCAATTTCATGAACCTGCTCAATCTGTACTTCCTGTCCAACTGGTTGCCGACGATCGCCAGGAGCGCCGGCCTGCCGACCTCGACAGCAGTAATGGTCGGCACTGCGCTTCAACTGGGCGGCGTAATTGGCACGATAGCAATGGGACCGATCATCGACCGCATCGGCTTCTTCAAGGTCCTCGTACCGGCGTTCCTGGTGGCCGCAGTGACGATCGCTACTATTGGTCTGCCGGGACTTCCGCTCGGTTTGCTGTTTGTCGTCGTCAGTGTCACGGGGTTGTCCATCATTGGCGGCCAACCAGCCGTCAATGCTCTGGCCGCCACCTACTATCCAACTTCGCTGCGGTCCACTGGCGTCGGCTGGAGTTTGGGCGTCGGACGAATCGGCTCCATCGTAGGACCGGTGATCGGTGGCGAATTGATCGGGATGAACTGGTCCAACACCGGGCTCTTCGTGGCGGTGGCCGTGCCGGCCGCAGTCTCCGCTCTGATGTTGCTGCTGATGTCCACGGGCCCTCAGCCCACGAAGGCACGTGCCACTGCGTCCTGATTGACGGGAGTCTTGAAACGAACTCAAAGCGGTCGCTGGACTATTGATGATATTCGTCCGCTTCGGATCGAGAGTGTGTGAAAACGCAATCATCGCCTAAACTCAATCAACGCATTGGCCCGGGATGACTCGAAGGCGAGCTACTACCAGACCGGGCCGACGGTCAACGCAGGCTCGGCCAGCACCGAAATGACGTTCACCATGACCTACCTGTGAGTGCCCAGTTCACCGTTCGCCACATCGACGAGGCGTTCCTCCCGTAATGCTCATCAACGGCACCCGAGGCTGTTGGCATCGGACATTCACTCACTGGTTCGGGCCGGCGCACTCGCTGGTCTGACTTCGGCGGGGACACACGCCCTTATGACGGAATGCGCCGCAAAGCGCAAACGTCCGCTATCGAGAAAACCGAAGGTCCCTTGTGGGTCGTGTGTTGCCGTTCGCGCAATGATTTCGTTGATTGCACACCGATTGGCAATTAAAGCCACTTGCAGTCATTGATCGTATTCTGTTTGATGGCTCGTTCGAATCCGTCAACAGACATTGAAAGCGGGGGAGAGTCGATCGTCGAATGCAGGGCGCAGTGTGTTAGCTCACGCGATGCGCTTTTTCATGCACACGGCGGTAGACGGGCAAAGCCGCATGAACTGTGTTGTTTCACGTACTGCACCCGGCACATTGGTTCGATCTACTGTGCTGTAACCGTGATACTCAAAAAAGCGCTGCGCGCTCGTTGTCAGCAGCCACAAGCTCGCATAGGGGCGCGCCCTGGCTTCCCGTTCGATCGCCTGAAGCAGTGACGTGCCGAGACCCGTTGCACGCAAATGCAAAGCGACAGCCAGCGATCTGAGCAACGCATCACCGCCCAGAGGTTCCAGACAGACGCTTCCGACGATCGCGCCCTCTTCGTCGACGGCAACGAGAAACCCGGATAGCAGTACAGCCATGACGTCCTCAGTTGGCAACCCACACGTTGCAAGCAAGCTTCTTATCCCGACGAGATCGTCGTCTTTAGCGGCTCGTATTTTCATGACGTGCATCGTTCCCGTCCAGTGACTTTCGTTGATGTGTTGGTCGCCGAGAGCACGACGAAGGCGACATCGGTCAGATACTGGCTTGGTTCACGCGCTTCATCAGTGCCTCGGCGCTTTACTTTCGTTCGCTGTAACGGTCGAGCAGATATGGACCGATATCGCGGATCAGCAGCGTGAACTTCACCAGTTATTCCATCACGTCCACGACGCGAAAGTAGGCCGAGGGTTTCATACGTCCGGTTTCATCGAACTCCATGAATGCCTTGGCCACCGACGACTGGTTCGGGATGGTCAGGATGCGCATCCAGCGTCCGAGCACGCGCATCTGGTTGACCGCGTTGAACGACTGCGAGCCGCCGCTAACCTGCATCACAGCGAGCGTCTTGCCCTGCGTTGGTCTGACCGCGCCGACTGATAGCGGAATCCAGTCGAGCTGTGATTTCATGATGCCGGTCATCGCGCCGTGACGCTCAGGCGAGCACCAGACCATGCCTTCCGACCACAGCACCAGTTCCCGCAGTTCGGCCACCTTGGGATGCGTGTCCGGCGCATCGTCCGGAAGCGGCAGGCCGCTCGGGTTGAACGTCCGCACTTCGGCGCCCATCGCCGTAAGGAGGCGCGCGGCTTCTTCGCTCAGCAACCGGCTGAAGGAGCGTTCACGCAGCGAGCCATAGAGCAGCAGGATGCGCGGCGGGTGCGGCGAGGCTTTCGCGGGCTGCAGGCGGTCGATGTCGGGAACGCGGAACAGCGTCGGGTCAACCTGCGGCAGTTCGGTCTTGAGATCAGGCACGTTTGCCCTCCGCATCGATGATTACTTCGTTGACCTCGTTCATGTGATCGTTTCCGTAACCTTCAGGCGCATTCGTACCAGTTCTTCGAACGGTTCACGATGCGCACGACGAGCAGCATGACGGGCACCTCGATCAGCACGCCCACGACGGTCGCGAGCGCAGCGCCGGAGTTGAATCCGAACAGGCCGATTGCAGTTGCGACGGCCAGCTCGAAGAAGTTCGACGCGCCGATCAGCGCAGACGGACAGGCAATGTTGTGCTTTTCGCCAACAGCACGATTGAGCCAGTACGCCAGCGCTGAATTGAAAAACACCTGGATCAGGATCGGCACCTACCCGGCCAAAACGGACATGCTTCGGCGGCCGCGCTGTCGCATACCGTAATGACGATGCGCAGTTGCGGCGCTCCGTCCTGCGCGAATTCGTCCCAGCTCTTGCTGCGATAGCCTGCCGTATCGATGCCCGCATTCGTCAATGCAGTGACGGCGACGTGAACCTGGAAGCGCTTCATGACTGCTTCTCCGTGAGGGAGAACACGCTGATGCCGGCGAACAGGGGTTGCCGCCACAGCAGTTCTCGGTGAGATAGGCCAGCAGGCCGTTCATCGTTTGGAAATTCGCGCAGTAGCAGACGAACCGGCCTTCTTGCCGACTGGTGACGAGCTGCGCATGAGACAGCTCCTTCAGATGGAAGGACATCAACGACGGCGGCACATCGAGCAACGTAGCGATCTGGCCTGCGGGCATGCCTTCGGGGCCTGCCTGCACCAGAGCTCGAAAGGACTACGAGCCGCGACTCGTGCGCGAGTGCCGCCAGAGCGGCGATGTCTGGTTCGTTTCCATATTTCGGTAATAATCGAGATAATGAACAGATGACAAGAATTTTCTGCTTGACCTTCGCTCGTCGCCCGACGAATTCGCGGATGCTTCCGCAAGGGAAGCTGAGGGCGATGTGGACGGCGCCGAATCCGGCTACAGGCGCGCCATTGACTCGGACCCGGCCTATATCTCGAGACCTACCTTAACCTCGGATGCCTGCTGCCCGATAGTGCGGCCGCTACGACGAGGCTATCGAGGTATGGCGCACTGCCCTGCTAGAAAACCCGGACCATCACCTGCTTCACTTCAATCTGGGCGCTGCGCTCTAAGACTCAGGCCGCCTCGAACAGGCCCTCATCGCGTACCGGCGCAGCATTCGAACTGAAACACGACTTCGCGGACGCACACTTTAACGCGGCGCGCATTCATGAGGAACTGGGCCAGCAGACACGTGCAATCCGCCACTACAACGCCTACCGGACCATACGACGATCGTGAGGCCGACGACGGTCGCGCCTAATCCGTATGCCCCATAGCCGAACCGGAGTCGTCGCGCACGCGTGTCGTCGTACTCGATCGTGACTTCCGTCTCCCCCGTTCGATCGCGACGTAACCGCGACGGTTGACCCTCAGCAGTTTCCGACGGTCAGGTACTGCACTTGCTGTCCCTTTCTTGCATGACTCGTTAAGAGCCAGGATCCGCAAAGACAGAGGAATCGATATGGAAAAGCGCATCCAGAATTCGTATCTCGCGTCCAAGGTCATGCCAGCCGATCGGGCGGCGGCCCACATTTTACCGGGCATGACCGTCGGAATGAGCGGGTTCACCGGCTCCGGATACCCCAAGGCGGTGCCCCTGGCGCTGGCGGCACGCATCGAAGACGCTCATGCCCGCGGAGAAAAGTTTGCGCTCCGCATACTGACTGGCGCTTCCACTGCGCCGGAACTGGACGGTGCGCTCGCCAAAGTGGGGGGCATCGACTTTCGCTTGCCCTATCAGTCCGATCCGGAACTTCGCGCACGGATCAACCGTGGCGAGATCGAGTACATGGATATCCATCTGGGGCAGGTCGCGCAGTACACCTGGTTTGGGTTCCTCGGCAAGATCGACGTGGCAGTCATCGAGGTTTCCGGCATATTGTCCGACGGACCTTTGATTCCATCGACATCGGTCGGCAACAACAAGACGTGGCTTGACCTTGCCGACAAAGTCATCATCGAAGTGAATTCGGCTCAGCCTGCCGGTCTGGATGGCATGCACGACATCTACTACGGTACGACTTTGCCACCGGATCGTCAGCCGATTCCATTGGTCCGTCCCGGCGACCGTATTGGGGAGCCGTACCTGCGCGTCGATCCATCGAAAGTGATCGCCGTTGTGGAAACCCGCGGTCCTGACCGGCTGGGCCGATTCGCCCAGCCGGATGACAGCAGCATTCGAATTGCGAATCACTTGGTAGAGTTCTTCCGGCACGAAATCGCGAAGGGCAGGCTCGGGCAGCACTTGTTGCCGTTGCAGTCCGGGGTAGGGAATATCGCCAATGCAGTGTTGAGCGGGCTGCGCGACGGCGGATTTGAAGGGCTTACCGCGTTTACGGAAGTGATTCAGGATGGGATGCTGAATCTGATCAGGACCGATACCATCCAAACCGCATCGGCGACTGCTCTGTCGCTAAGTCCGGAAGGTGTCGAAGAATTCAGCCGCAATATCGACCACTACCGCAGCCGCATCGTTCTGCGTCCGCAGGAGATCTCGAACCACGCCGAACTGGTTCGCAGGTTGGGCTGTATTGCCATCAACGGTATGGTTGAAGCTGATATCTATGGCAACGTCAACTCGACGCACGTGGCCGGCACTTCGATCATCAATGGCATCGGCGGTTCAGGTGATTTCGCCCGCAATGGCTTTCTTGCATGCTTCGTTACGCCGAGTACAGCCAAGAACGGAGCGATCTCCTGCATCGTGCCGATGGTCAGCCACGTCGACCACACCGAGCACGATGTCACCGTGATCGTCACGGAACAGGGGCTGGCGGACCTGCGCGGGTTGTCGCCCAAGCAACGAGCGCGTGTGGTCATCGACAATTGCGCTCACCCGGATTACAGACCGCTTCTGCGAGACTATTTCGACCGCGCCTGCCGTGACAGTGTGGGTAAGCACACCCCGCACTTGCTTGGCGAAGCCTTGTCGTGGCATCAGAGGTTCACCGAAGCCGGACATATGAAGCCTTGATCGCAGCCGCCGTCGCTTTGATCGGGAGCTTGGGCGCCTTCCGTCGCACGATCGGCCGGAGCCATCCAGTTGTTCCGCTACGCTGCCGATGAACGGAGCGTGCGCGCGGAGGTCCTTATAGGCAATCCGATTCGGATGGACATCAAACTGTTGGGGCCGTTCGGCGAGCGTGCGCTTGCCGGCGAGGGGCACGAGGCTGGGTGCGTGCCGTACGAAGCGCGTCGATGCGAAGAAGCTTGTGGAGGCAGTTCCGGCAGAGCAGGGTGGTTTCACATTACGATACGTTTTCCCGTCTGAGGAGGCAATCGTGCACGAGTTTACCTGTTACGAGATCGTGTGCGCCTTACTTGGTTGCTGGCCCGAGCCGTTACTGACGGTTGCGAAAAGGGTCGGCGCCGCAAATCGTGCACTTGATTCCTACATCGCCGGAAAGGCAGCGTTGGATGAGCATGTGCTGTCGCGATTGATGAAGCTCGTCGGTCTCAAGTATGACTATGGGAAGCTTTTGAAGGATGGGACTCACCCCGTTACGTCGGCCGAACGCTACGTGCTCATTGCAGGCAATGAGACGGAGCGAGTCCTGAACGCGTATAACTTCCTGATCGAACAGGGTCAGGCGAAGAGCAGCGTGGAACTGGTGCCCGCCGGCGGAACGCCCGGGCATCGCTGGCGGTATCTGCTCATAACCCGGTATTCAGAGATTCCAAGCCTGATCTGCTTTCCGCGAATTGGGCGGGCCGCCAGCGTGCTGGAACGAGGCCAACTGATCGATTTCCATGGGCAATATTTCGTCGATCCAAACTTCTACGATGCGGTTGCGTTGCTGCGCGCAGATGTCGAACAACAGCCCAGTAAGGTCCTCGTCGCGATGGAGGGATTTTACGAGCGATGGCGGATCGACGTTACGCAAATAGGTGCAGCACTGGCGAATAACGTTGCGCGCTACCGAAATCATCCAGCGCGGAAGTCGACCCATTGACGCTATGTATCGGCTTCGGCGGCAGCTCGGGGGGGAGCGACCCCGATCAACGAAGAGTTTCGGGCCGTGCACGCGCAGGCCCACGCAACCCCGGAATACGCGCAGTTCGTCGATGCCGTTCGCAGGGAAATCCTGGAATACTTCGGCGTGGCCGACAATCAACTGGACTGGGTGGTCCTGCTGCGCAATGACGACAGCGATGAGCTTTGGGCGGAGGTCAACCGGCGGCGGAGCGTGGCATCGAAGTCGACGACGCTCTTGAGATGGCGGAGCAGACGGAAGTGCGAGGTAAGCTGGTGAGCGAGGGGTCGCTTGCCGTGGCCATGTGCGGTCATTGTTTCGGAGGCATGGGAGGACAGTCAAACGGCGGTTCTGCACCGTAAAGCTGTCCGTCAACTACCTATCGCGATCGTCGACGCGGACTGTATCCCCGATGATTCGGCCGCTGTCCTCGCTCGCGCGGATCGCGCTAAGGCGAGACATGAGACGTTAAAGGAGATGTTTCAGCACGGTTCACACCGACCTCCACACTATCAGTCAAGCAATCGCATCAGTGTCGCATACGGCGGCCGCGAACCAAAGCAGGTTTACTGACGGTTTCGACCAGCAAAAACTAACCTGTTCATCGCAATTGAAGCCGTACCGCTTCGCGCTTACTTGACCTTTGCTTTTCGCGGTGCTTGCGCGGCTATCTCGCACGCGAGTTGAACAAAACAGCCTAGCGCAGCAGGCGGATTGGGCTCCTTCCATGCAAGGTAGAGCTCGCTTTTCACGTGCTGTTCGCGCAGAGGACGATAGACGACGTTGTCGATGTGCGTTCGTTGAACTGACGCCGGTACGAGCGTCACACCAAACCCGGCGCTTACGAGGCCAAGGGAAGCGTAGATCTGCCCCATTTCAAAGCTGGTGGAAGGAGAAAAGCCGGCAAGTGCGCACAACTGATTGATGGTGGCGTGATAGTCCGGTGCGACATCTTTCTGGTAATTGATGACGCGCAACTGCATACAGTCCTTGATGGAGATCTGCCGTTTGGCTGCGAGAGGGTTATCCTTAGCGATGGCAACGTAAAACGGCTCCTGAAGCAACAAGACGCTGTTCAGTTGAGTATCCGGCGGCAAAGAGCGGACGAACGCCACATCGACGTCGCCTCGGTCCAGAGCATTGATCTGTTCCGCAGAGGAAAACCATCGAAGTTCGACTGTCACCGCGGGGTAACGCTGCTGGAATTCACGCAAGAGCGGTGGCAGCAGCGTGTACGCGATGTGCTCGAAGAACCCGACCGCCACCCGGCCGATTTCCCCTCTTGCTGCGCGTTGCGAATCCACGATCGCGGAGTTCGTCTCCGCCAGAATTCGCCTGGCCCGTTCTTCGAAAACCTGGCCCGCCGATGAAAGAAACACTCGTTTGCCCCGGCGCTCAAAAAGCGCTACGCCGAGTTCCTCTTCCAGTTCCCGTATCTGCCGGCTCAACGGCGGCTGCGCCATGTGCAGTTCATCCGCCGCCTTCGTGAAGTTGAGTGTGCGTGCCACCGTCAGAAAGTAGCGAAGATGACGCAGTTCCATTTGGAACCTCTTAGGTATCGATACGCAACTTATTATATCTTTTACATTGAACGTGATCGCTCTTAGGATCGTGACATCACACCAACGAGTCAGGAGATCCCCTCATGAAACTTACCGCGTCACAGTTGGAAGCGTACGAGCGCGATGGGTTCGTTGTTCTGCCGGAGCTATTCTCGACAGCGTTCAGTTCGGCTGAACTTCCACGGGTCTGTTTTGACACGCTCTGGGCCATCAGCGGACAGCGGGTGGCGTTGGAGTGCTGAGGCGAAAGTGTCCGCTCCTACGCGCTCAGCAGCCGTTCACTTCACCAGTCGCTAACGATCAATCAACCGCGAGGGAAAGCAGAAAACTGTCACGCTTCCGACGACCATGCATGCGGCGAGTATATAAAGTCCGATGCTCGTCGTGCCGGTGCTTTGCTTGATCCACCCAAGCATGTAGGGGCTGACGAAGCCAGCAAGGTTGCCGACTGAGTTGATGAGCGCGATGCCTGCAGCGGCCGCGATGCCACCTAGCAGCGCCGGAGGCAGGTTCCAGAACTGCGATACAACAGCGAGGACGCCCATCGTGCCGATCGTCAATCCGACTATGGCCATAACGGTGCTGTGCGGATACATCGCGGCGAGCGCAAGGCCGACTGCGGCAACAGCACCGGGCAAGGCAAGATGCCACCGGCGCTCACGTGTTCGGTCCGAGTGCCGTCCGACGACAAACATCGCAATTACGGTCGCAGTATAGGGAATGGCCGTAAGCCAGCCGACCTGAAGTGGATCGGAGACGCCAGTGTCCTTGATGATGGTTGGCATCCAGAACAGAACGCCATATTCGCCCATTAGGATGAAGGCATACATGGCGCACAAGATCCAGCTGCGCAGTTCGGAGAACGCGCCGCGCAGCGAATGTACCTGAGCGTCCGGTGTCTCGCGTTCGAGATTCGCTTCCAGCAATTTCTTCTCGGATTCGGTCAGCCATTTCGCGGAGCGGACATCGTTGCCCAGTACAAAGAATACGGCGATGCCGAGCAGCACTGAGGGGAGAGCTTCCAGCAGAAACATCATCTGCCATCCGGACCATCCGCTGAGATTGGCAGACGCGTGCATGATCCAGCCGGATAGGGGGCCGCCGAGCATACCGGCAAGCGGGATTCCCCCGAGGAAGAGTGCGATGATGCTTCCGCGGCGTGACGACGGATACCAGTACGTCAGATATAGCAGGATTCCAGGCAGAAACCCGGCTTCCGCTACCCCAAGAAGGAACCGCAGCACGTAAAACACGGTCGGCGTTTTGACGAATACCATCGCCGCCGAAACGAGTCCCCACGTGATCATGATCCGCGCTATCCAGATCCTGGCGCCGACTTTGTGCATCACGATGTTGCTTGGAACTTCAAAGATCACGTAACCGATGAAGAATATGCCTGCCCCAAGCCCGTAGACCGTCTCACTGAACTTCAATTGATCGAGCATTTGTAGCTTTGCGAAACCGACGTTCACGCGGTCGAGGTATCCGGCCGTATAGCACAAGAGCAGAAAGGGGATTAATCGCCACGACACCTTCGAATAGACGCGGCGTTCGTCTAGCGGTGCTTCCACGTAAGGCATGGCGGCCGTAGGGTTGATTGACATGTCTCGCTCCATATTAGGTTTTGCGACCCTCTTGTTACGCTTCGGTTCGCGCCACTTGACGTAAGCGATTCCGAGCAGTGCGCACACCTAGTATGCAAGAGCAGAGGGTGGCCGAGCCATTCTCAACTTGGCAACGCCGTCATCGCGATTGGACAACCAGAGGCGGCGTCCGCTGTTTTAGACTGGCTTCGTAGGCTGGTCCAGTTAAACAAGGAGACGAGATGGAACTCAACAAACAACAGATTGCGGAGTACCACCGCGACGGATTTATCGTCATTCCGAATTGCTACAGCGCCGAGGAAGTGCGTGCGCTAAGGCGGGACACCGAACGTCTCAGCGCCATTCAGGCGGACTCGGTCTTTCGAGAGCGCACGGGCGCGATCCGCTCCATTTTTCGAGTGCACGAAGAAGACGGTCCGGTTGCCTCGCCGCAGTATCGGGCACTGACGCGCACACCGCGTCTGCTGCGGCCAGTGATGCAGGTGCTTGACAGCGAGGAGGTGTATATCTCCCACACGAAGGTGAACACCAAGTCGGCGCTGGAGGGCACGGGCTGGCTCTGGCATCAGGACTTTGGCTACTGGGTACACGATGGTTACCCGGAGAACGACATGCTGACAGCCATGGTGATGCTCAGCGACACGCAGGAAATTCACGGCTCGTTGTATATGATCCCCGGCAGCCACAAACTGGGTCTCGTGGAGCACTACTATGACGATAGCCAGGCTGCATACCAACTGCCTCAACGTGCCGTGCAGCGTGAACACATCAAGCAGATCCTGGAGACGTCCGGTGCGCCAGTGCCGATTGTCGGCAAAGCGGGCACACTGGTGCTGTTTCATTGCCTCACTATTCATGGCTCTGGCGTGAATATGTCGGCGGAAAACCGTTGGCAGGCGTACATCACTTACAACCGGGTTGCCAACCGTCCGCGTGAGGTCGAGAAACCTCGCGGCGACTTCGTGCGTTCGACAAACTGGGCACCGATTCCCATCCAAAGCGATGATGGAATTCTTAGCGCCGGCAAACGCTGTGAGGAACGCGAGATCTTGGTAGAGGGAAACTAACGTGACAGCACAACATTTCATCGGCAATCAGTGGTTAGCTCCCGCGAATGGCGAGACGATAGCCGTGGTCAACCCGTCTACTGGTCTGGAATTCACTCGCATTGCGCGCGGCAATGCGGCCGACATCGATGCTGCAGTTAACGCAGCGCGCAAAGCCTTCGACACGGTCTGGCGGCGTATCGGCCCGGTCGAGCGCGGCCGCATTCTCTCGCGACTGGGTCAACTCATCCTCGACAATCACGAGTCGCTCACGCGAATTGAATCGGAGGACACTGGCAAGCCACTAAAGCAAGCTGCGGCTGACATCACCGTATGCGCTCGCTACATGGAATTCTATGCTGGCGCCTGCGACAAACTGCATGGGGACACCATTCCTTTCCTGCAGGGGCATACTGTACTAGCCGTCCGCGAACCGCATGGTGTTACCGGGCATATCATTCCTTGGAACTATCCAGCGGCAATGTTCGGCCGCAGTGTCGCCGCTTCGCTCGCGGCGGGCAACACATGTGTGGTCAAGCCAGCCGAAGATGCGTGCCTTTCGTATCTCAAGCTGGCCGAACTGGCAGCCGAAGCGGGTTTACCCGCAGGCGTGCTGAACATCGTGACAGGTTATGGCCGGGAGGCCGGCGCCGCGCTCGCTGAACACCCAGGCATTGCGCATATTTCCTTCACGGGCTCGCCGGCCACCGGTACAGCCGTCGCGCAGGCTGCGGCTCGACATCATTGCCCGGTGACCCTCGAACTTGGCGGCAAATCCCCGCAGATCGTCTTCGAGGACGTCGATCTGGATGCCGCATTGCCGGTCATTCGAAACGCAATCGTGCAAAACAGCGGCCAGACGTGTTCGGCCGGCAGCCGATTGCTGGTGCAGTCGTCGCTCTATGAGGAGGTTATCGAACGACTCGCGCACAGCTTCGAGGCTGTGACAGCGGGCCCCGCAGACGGGGATTACGACTGCGGACCTCTGATCAGCGCGGCCCAACTGGATCGGGTAAAGACCTTCCTTGCCAGGGCAGATGCCGACAACATCGGCTTCGCGGCGATGGGAAGACTAGCGCCGGATGCCGCACATGGAGGCTACTTTCAGCCGCCTGTCCTCCTGCGTGACGTACCGCACAAGCATACGTTGGCCCAGGACGAAGTGTTCGGGCCCGTACTGGTTGCGATGCCGTTTGCAGACGAAGCCGAGGCCGTTCATCTCGCCAACGATACCGCCTTCGGGCTTGTCGCAGGAATCTGGACTCGTGACGGCGGTCGTCAAATGAGACTGGCTCACGCATTTCATGGAGGCCAGGTTTTCGTCAACTGCTACGGCGCGGGCGGGGGCATAGAGTTGCCATTCGGCGGCGTCAAGCAAAGCGGCTATGGCCGCGAAAAGGGGATGGAGGGTCTATTGAGCTTTACCACCCTGAAGACAATTACTCTTAACCACGGCTAAGGCGGCCAGTTGCGTGCGCGGCGCTTGATCATCGAAGAAAAGCTGCGTGCGCAATTGTCGCGTCGCCGACGCATTACGGACCCTGCATGCGGATCGACCTCGTTACGCTAAAAATATTCCTGACGGTTATTGAGGAGCGAAATCTCGCGCGAGCGGCCGAACGTCACTTTATTGCGACGTCCGCCGTCAGTAAGCGGATCAGCGATCTCGAGGACGTGCTCGGCGTGCAATTGCTCGAACGCCGCAATATGGGAGTGCGGCCGACGCCCGCCGGACTGGAACTCGTTACGCACGCGAAGGACATGATGCTGGTGATGGCCCGCATGCGTGCGCAGATGAGCGAATTCGGTGACGGGTCAAAGGGCGAAGTTCGCGTTTTCGCCAATAGTACTGCGATCGTCGGTTTCCTCGGTCCGACCATTCGTACGTTTCTTGAAGCCTACCCGCAGATCGACGTTCATCTGGAAGAGTGGAGCACCCCGTTCATCGTTCGGGCGTTACGCGACGGGATCGCGGATCTGGGTGTCTTCTGGTCGGGCGTTTCGACAGCTGGACTAGTTGTGCAACCGTTCAGACGTTCGAACCTTGTCGCCGTGGTGCCCTTGCAGCACGCGCTCGCGGACCGCAGTGAAGTCTCGTTCGCCGAGACGCTGGACTACGATCTGATCGCTTTCCACGAGGGCAGCTTGATCTTCCGGATGATGCAGTCGTACGCCGCAGACCTTCAGCGCAAGTTGCGCATCCGCCTGCAGGTCACGAGCTTCGATGCGATGCGCACCATGGTGCGTTCCGGGATCGGCCTTGCAGTCATGTCGGACGTAACTGTGGGCACGCCAGATGAGAGCTTCGGCTACAAGGTCGTCCCTTTCACCGATGAATGGGCGAGGCTGGAAAGTCTGATCGGCTATCGTGACTTCGACGCGTTGCCGCGCTCGGCACAAAATTTCGTCCGGCATTTGCAACGTTCATACCCGGGCCTTACGCCAGAGGCGGAGGGCGCAATCGAACGTGGGAGATATCCACTGACATGAGCCATATCGTCTTTCTCGACAGCGCGACGCTGCCCGTGCGCGTACCGCGACCCCGCGCCTCGGACCGCTGGACAGAGCGAGCAACTACCCGCGAACATGAGCTTCTCGAGGCGCTTGCCGATGCTGATATTGCGATCACGAATAAGGTGCCATTGCGTGCGGATGCGCTGCGTCAACTTCCGCGGCTCAAGTACATCTGCGTTGCTGCAAGCGGCTACGACAGTGTGGACGTAGCTTATTGTCGAGAACACGGCGTTCAGGTCTCGAATGTGCCGGCATACGCCGCTTCGAGTGTGGCCGAGCACGTCGTTGCCTGCATCTTCATGCTGCGAAGGCAAATGCTTTCTTATGGCCAATTGGCGTCGTCGTCCGCTTGGACTGCATCTCCCGTATTTTGTGTTCATGGCGCGCCCATCCGCGAGGTCCGTGGTGCCACACTGGGCCTGATCGGTTCGGGCGCAATAGGCAGGGAGGTCATGAGGATAGCGATCGCGTTGGGTATGCAAGTACTGCAAAGCGAGCGCAAAGGCAGAACCGAAGTTCGGCCCGGCTATACCGCATTCGAACGTGTACTTGCAACAAGCGATGTGATTTCACTGCACTGTCCTTTGTCCCCTGACACGCAGGGTCTGATTGGCGAACGCGAGCTTTCAATGATGCGTCGCACCGCAGTGCTGATTAACACCGCGCGAGGAGCGCTCGTCGACGAACGGGCGCTCGAAGCGGCACTGCTCAGTCAAGTCATCGCTGGAGCTGCGCTAGACGTGTTGCAGGTCGAGCCACCGCACGAAAAGCATCGTTTTGTCACCGGTCGACCTGACAACCTCTTGCTGACACCTCATGTCGCCTGGGCAAGCGCTTCCACGGTCGAAGCGCTTGCACTTGCTGTTTCCGCGAACGTAGCGAGTTTTTTGGAGCAACGCACCGCGAACCGCGTGGCCTGATACGACGCAAGCATCGGATCGATCGGTCCCCCGGTCTGAACTGTCATAGTAACGCACACGCAAGTCTTCATTTGTGAACGCGGCTTTCGAAACTCGATGGTTCACATACGGTTTTGCCTGCGGGAAACTCTTTCCAGGAGATGGGCGCGGCCAAACAACGAGCCCGTTATACCGTCGTCAAACAACTTGGGAAAGCGTCGGAAATGAAACTTCCTCTGGAAAACATCACGGTGGTATCGCTGGAGCAGGCAATAGCTGCTCCGCTTGCGAGTCGGCATCTTGCTGACTGGGGTGCACGCGTCATTAAGGTCGAAAGACCGGGAAGCGGCGATTTTGCTCGGGGATACGACACGGCGATGCACGGCTTATCAAGTC
Source organism: Paraburkholderia sp. LEh10 (assembly GCF_017814945.1). Lineage (GTDB taxonomy): Bacteria > Pseudomonadota > Gammaproteobacteria > Burkholderiales > Burkholderiaceae > Paraburkholderia. The sequence goes on along the minus strand of NZ_JAGIPX010000013.1, from coordinate 104,126 downwards.
AATTCGTTTGGGCGAACCGTTCGAAAGAGAGTCTTGCGCTCGACGTAAAATCCGATTTTGGACAGGAGGTACTAGACGAGTTGTTGCCGCGCGCGGACGTGTTCATTCAAAATCTCGCGCCGGGCGCGGCGAAGCGGCTCGGTCTCGATGCGAAAGCCATAGTCGAACGCTATCCGCGCCTCATAGCCTGTGATATTTCGGGCTACGGATCGACAGGTCCGTACGCGCAAAAAAAAGCCTACGACCTTCTGGTTCAATGTGAAACCGGGTTCTTGTCAATCAATGGAACGCCTGCTGAGCAGGCGAAGTGCGGTTTGTCCATTGTCGATATCGCAACCGGGATGTACGCACTGAATGGAATTCTGCTCGCGCTCTATCGCCGTGAGCGCACAGGCAAGGGAACTGCATTTGAAGTTTCATTGTTCGACGCCATGGCGGAATGGATGAGCTACCCGGCATATTACACGCGCGACAGCGGAAAGCCGGTCGAACGCTCAGGCGCTCGCCACGCGACGATCGCGCCATATGGTCCATTTACCGCGGGCGACGGGAAAACCATTTTTTTCGGAGTCCAGAACGAACGGGAATGGCGTAGCTTTTGTGAACAGGTTCTACGAGACCCGAAGGTGCGAACCGATCCGCGCTTCGCGACGAATCCGGATCGCGTGCGAAATCGGGAGGCACTCGAGGCGTTGATTAACGACAACTTCGCTAAATGGACGAGCGGCGAACTGAGCGACCTTCTTGAGCGGGCGGCAATCGCTAATGGACGCATGAACACGGTCGAGGAATTCCTCGCGCATCCACAATTGCACGAACGCGGACGAGTGACGTCGATCGGCAGTCCAGAGGGCCCGCTGGAGGTATTTCTTCCCCCGATGATTGTTGACGGACTTTCGCCTGCAATGAAAAGCGTACCTGACGTGGGAGAGCACACAGAGGAGATCCTCGGAGAACTGGGATTGCATCCGTCCCGCCTGCGCATAGCTTGATTTACCCCCGAACCGTTCCAGGACCTTTTGCATGCGTGTAACCCGAACCTTTCTTGCGGTGCCAGCGAATCACCGTCGCATGGTCGAATCAGCCGCTCGTAGTGCCGCAGACGCGGTCTTTCTTGATCTGGAGGATGCCGTTCCGCAAGATCAAAAAGAGGCCGCTCTCATCGGCGCCATCGAAGCGATCAACGAGCTCGACTGGGGCAAAAAAGCGGTGAGTGTTCGCGTCAATGTGCCGGGCAGCGGGACTATTGAAACGGAAATCGCGCGGTTGTCGATGTCCGCGCCGCGGCTCGATACGCTTCTCATTCCGAAGGTTGAGCGGACAGCCGACATCGATAGCGTGGTCCGCATGGTTGGCAGGTACGGCCAACATCGATCGACGCCAGTCGGTCTCGAAGTCATGATAGAAACGGCTCTCGGACTCGCGAACTGTGAGCAGATTGCCGGGCACTCGCCATTGATCGAGTCGCTGCACTTTGGCGTAGGCGACTTTTCCGCATCAATTGGTGCAAAAGGAATCGACATCGGGCTCTCGCATCCGGCGTATCAACTGACGTCCCGCTCGCAGCAAGGGGATTGCTCAAGTACGGCGCTCGATATGTGGGCTTATCCGATGATGCGCATTCTGGTTGCAGCCCGGGCTCACGGCCTTAGAGCTATCGATGGACCCTGCGGGGCGTTCCGTGACGTTACGTTGTCCTCCGCGTTGGCGATCAAGGCCGCAACAATGGGATATGACGGCAAACAGGTTATTCACCCTTGCCAGATTAATGCGACGCATAGAGCATTTGTTCCGAGTGACGACGAAGTGTGTAATGCTCGACGCGTCATCGCCGCGCTGACTGAGGCGGAGAAAGAAGGGCGTGGTGCCGTACAGGTTGACGGCAAGCTCGTCGACTACGCGAATATCCGGATGGCGGAGCGTGTTATTGCGATGGGACGAACCACTGACGTGTAGAAGTTGCTTCCTTGTACTTTCAAGAAGAATGCGCGATCCCCCGCTTCGATGTCGTTTAATAATTCTTCGCCCATCGACTGGAACGGCGTCCTTCAACGGTTGGCCGGATTTTGGCAAGGAACCCGTGAGGGGGCAGGTCGTGTACGTGATGTAATGGCATTCAATTGTGCATTTAATCCTGCGAGAGATACCCGTGATCGTAGGGCATTGTGCGTGGCTGCGTCCGAGGACAAACCACTCGCCGCTAGCGACACAAAGCATGTGTGATCTCGAGTGTCCCCGTTTGAGCCGGATTAGTAGTCGTGGCGGAGGCTGAGCCTGCCGGAAGGGCAGCCGGTTCGTTGTGGAACGAAGAAAGACGTTGACTCACTCGCATAAAACGGGTTCCTAAACTGACAAAGACGCCGTGAATTAGCGGGTCCGAAATTGATCTCGTTCGGCTTCGCCTCGAAGGTGACATCGACCAGAGCGTTCTCGACCATGAGACGGCCTTCGTTCATTTACTTGCCCCACTACCCGGAGTCCGGTGCAGGGAAGTTCACATGCTGGTCGTATAGTGAGTATCCCGGGCAACTGCCGCGCGGTTCGGCAACGAGTGCGAAAAGACGGTGTGTTTTGCGAAGAACGTTTCAATTCGGACTCAAATTGCCGCGAAGCGTCCCCTCGTTTCATTGCGTTAGGCCTCCTCCCCGGTGGTGACTTGAAAAAGCTCGACCGTGAAGTCACCGCGATGCCGCCCGATGTCTCAAAGCTAGTCGAGATCGGGACCCGGTACGGCGCGCGCCTCGGCGCGTGACAGCTGCGGCGTGTCGGCTGCGGCGGGCCGCGTGGGGCAGAGCTCGGCCAATTCCGGTCGATTCGACACTACTGCCAAGATCGCCGACAATCAACGTGGGAAGCGCTCGACAGTCAACAAACAAGCGTGGGACCAATCAAAGTCGTTGCCGTGAGGGAGGCGCACGAAGATGCGATCCAGTCTTAGATCACACGTTTCAATTGCCGCGACACTTACCCTTGGCTTGACGTTTAGTGCTTATGCGCAGGCACCGAACGAACTGCCCGCGTTATTGCGAAACGTCACGGCGCATGGTGGTTACTGGGGCGCATGCCCGCCGACCACAGGAGGACTTGCAACTTCACCTGAGCTTGACGCCCGATTGAATACCGATTTCCCTCCCGGATCGGATGGTCAGAAACTCGAAAATACCCTCGTGAAAGAAGGATTCCACATTGACGGTGTCTGTAACACAGACGGGTCGATCCACATTGCCGGCTTTTTCAGGAAAGGAGTGGGCCTCCTGCCGTACGATGTGTCCGCACAAGTCTATTGGAAAGTGGATCAAGGCGGCCACGTCGTATGGACGAAGGGATTCGTTATGTATATCGGTTTGTAGGGGTTGTCGAGAACCAAATTAGTCAACAAAGGCTCCGGTTGTGAGCCGATCGAATGACCGCTTACAAGGTCGTCGAAGCGCAGAAACGGGTCGTAAGCGGCTGCCAGTGGTACATCGCCCTCGACCAAAAACCGTCATTTGAGCGCGATTTGTGCGCTGTTCGAATGCCTTTTGCTCCAGTCTCGTTCATCCGCGTTCCACTATCCGGTTTGTGGCAGTATCCCGGACCTTCCCTCGGGCATTTCGCGCCACAATACGAATATGCTTCTACACGGACAGACTATGGAACGTCGTGCGCTGCTTCCTCCGCTGAATCCCACACGGGCATTTGAGGCGACGGGACGCTTGTTGAGCATCTCTAAGGCCGCTGACGAGTTGGCCGTCACGCCTGCCGCCGTTAGCCGGCAGGTACGCACGCTGGAAGCCTACCTTGGCGTCGATCTGTTCGAGCGAGTGAAGGGGCGGCTCGAGCTGACGTCGGCGGGAGCGCGGTATCTCGCGGAACTGATGCCGCTTTTCGCATCGCTGCGCGCAGCCACTGACAGCCTGCGCTCGCCCGAGCGGCGCACCCGCGTACTCAAGATCCGCTCTCCTGCGACGTTTGCGGTGCGCTGGCTGATTCCGCGTCTCGCAAGCTTTCATAGACTGCACGAAAATATCGACGTTCAACTGACGACATCGTCGGCTCCGCTGAATTTCGCGCGTGAAGACATCGACGGAGGCATCCAGTTGGGCGACGGCAAATGGCCCGGCCTGCGGGTGCAGCGTCTGATCGCGAACGAGCTGCTGCCGGTCGCGGCGCCTTCCAGACAGGTCAAGGCCCGCTCGCAACTTCAGGGCGAAACGCTCCTGCATACGCTCGCGCGCCCAGAAGACTGGACGTTGTGGCTGAAGGCAGCGGGTCTTCCATTGAACGGGCGACGCCGTGAGATGCGCTACGAAACGTCGCTGCTCGCCTATCAGGCGGCCATAGAAGGGCACGGCGTCGCAATCGCGCAGAAGGCGCTGGTGCGCGGCGAACTGGACAGCGGGCTGCTGGTCGCACCGTTTTCATTCGAGCTCGACCGCGGGCATCACACTTACTACTTCGCATGGCCGACGGGGCGTCCGCAATCGGATGCGCTGAAGATTTTCCGCCGATGGCTGCTCACGCTGCTCAACGAATAGCTCTTGCGAGCCGTCGATCCTTTAACAAAAAGTCAAGGGCTCGTTTCTAAATTGTCGATTGTCCGGGAGGGCGGCGAGAACGTAATCTCGTCGCCATGATTCGCTGCAGTGGCGAGTCACGAGACAGGACAATCACAAATGCCAAGAGACAGCCTCAACGGCGTGCGGGTGATCGATTTCTCGCATGTCGTCGCCGGACCGGTCTGCTCGATGACGCTTGCCGATCTCGGCGCGCACGTCGTCAAGATCGAGCCGCCCGATGGGGAAATCGGGCGGCGCATCGGGCCGCCGTGGATAAGCGGCGAAAGCCCGGCCTTCATCAGCGTCAACCGGAACAAGTACAGCGTCGCGATCGATCTTAAAACCGATGCCGGGCGCCAGGCCGTTCGCCGTATGGTGCGGGAGTCGGACGTGCTGGTCGAGAACTTCCGGCCGGGCGTGATGGCGTCGATGGGACTCGACTTCGACGCGTTGCGGCAACTGAATCCACGGCTCGTCTACTGCTCGATTTCTGCATTCGGTCAGACGGGCGCGAATCGCAAGCGGCCGGGCGTCGATGGCGTGATCCAGGCCGTCAGCGGTCTGATGAGCACGCTCGGCACGACGCACGCCGAGCCGCTCAAAGTCCCAATCCCCGTTGCGGACATGATGGGCGGCTATCTCGCGTCGATCGCGATTCTCGGCGCGCTGCATCAGGTCCGCACGGGCGGCGGCGGGCAGCATCTCGACGTGAGTCTCTACAACGCGACGCTGATGCTGCAGCAGATCGGCTTCGCCGCGTTCTTCGCGTCGGGGCGCGAGCCGGAAAAGACCGGCAGTGCCGCGCCTTATGCGTGTCCGAACGAAGCGTTCCCGACGGCAGACGGCTGGATGATGGTCGTCGCCTACCATCCGGAGCGATGGCACGCGCTATGTGAGGTGCTCGCATCGCCGGCGCTCGAAGCCGACCCGAGGTTCGGAACCAACGACGACCGCGTGCGCCATCGCGCGACACTGCATCCCATACTCGCCGCGCGCTTCATCGAACGGACCACGGCGGAATGGATGGAACGGCTCGCGGCGCGGGACATTTTGTGCGCGCCCGTCGCAACCTACGGCGATGTCGTCGAATCGGCGGAGTATGCCGAATGCGGGCTGGCACAGACGATCGAACATCCGGTCGCGGGCACGATACGCACGCATGGCTTCGCGCTCGGCCCATCCGACCGGCCAGCCGCGCCGGACCTGCCCGCGCCGCTCACGGGCCAGCACACGCTGCAGATGCTCGAGCGATACGGCTTCGCCGAAAGCGAGATCGCCGGACTGCTGAACGCGGGCGTGATCCGCGTGGGCCGCGCATCGCGCGAGACCTGCGACGACGACCGCAAGGTGACCGCATGAGCGCCGCGATGATCCGAAGCGAACAACGCGCGCAGGTCGCGCTCGTTCGTCTGGCGTCAGGCAACCCGCTCAATCCGTTGGCCGACGCGTTGATGGACCAGCTGAGCGACGTCCTGCTGCGCAATGAAACCGACCCGCAGGTTCACGCGACCGTTTTGACAGGATCCGACAAGGCCTTCGCCGCCGGCGCGGACATCGTCGCGATGTCGAAGCTCGACTATGCCAGCGCATTCTCGGATGACTACATCGGCCGTAGCTGGGACCGCATCCGCACGGCTCGCAAACCGCTGATCGCGGCGGTGGGCGGTTATGCGCTCGGCGGGGGCTGCGAGCTGGCGATGATGTGCGACATCGTCATCGCCGCTGACGACGCGGTTTTCGGGCAGCCGGAAATCAAGCTCGGCATCGTGCCGGGCGCGGGCGGCACGCAGCGCTTGCCGCGCGCGGTCGGCAAATCGACCGCGATGCTCGCGTGTCTCACCGGCGAGCCGCTTAGCGCGAAGGAAGCACTGGCTTACGGCCTCGTGTCGAAGGTCGTCGCCCGCGAGCGGTTGATCGACGAAGCGATGCGCGTCGGCGAACAGATTGCGCGTCAGTCGCTGCCGGTGATCGTCGCGATCAAGGAAGCCGTCAATCGCGCATTCGAGACGTCGCTATCGGAGGGGCTGTTGTTCGAGCGAAGGCTATTTCACGCGGGCTTTTCGTTCGCCGATCAGAAAGAAGGCATGGCCGCGTTTCTGGAACGCCGTCAGCCCGCATTCCAGAACCGGTAGTAGCCGGGAAAAATCAGGAGACTTCTTCGTGTCAGCTTATCCAAACGATGCCGGTTCACTGGTCGAGTCGTCCGTCGATGACGGCGTGCTCACGCTCACGCTCAACAGCCCGAGCGACGGCAACGCGCTGAACGTCGCGATGACGGAGGCACTGTCGGGCGCGCTTGAGCAGGTCAACGACCGGCGCGACATGCACTGTGTTCTGCTGCGTTCGTCGTCGCGGCACTTCTGCACCGGCGGCAATGTGAAGGACATGCAAAGCGGCAGCGATCTCATGAGCGGCAGCGTCGAGGAAGTACGCGACCGCCTGCTTCGCAGCCTGCACAGGATCACGCGCGCACTGAGTGGTCTCGACGTGCCGTCGGTGTGCGCGGTCAATGGCGCCGCGATCGGAGCGGGCTGCGATCTCGCGCTCATGTGCGATATCCGCGTGGCGAGCACGAAAGCCGTGTTCGCAGAAAGTTTCTTGCGGCTCGGGCTGGTGTCGGGCATTGGCGGATCGTGGTTCCTTGCGCGTATCGTGGGCCACGCGAAGGCGCTCGAACTGACGCTCACCAACGAGTTCATCGATGCAGAAGCGGCGCTGGGCCTGGGCATCGTGTACAAGGTGGTGCCGGAAGACGCGCTCGACATCGAGGCCCGATCGCTGGCGAAGCACATCGCGCAGAACCCGCCGACGGCGCTGCGCATGGCGAAGCGGCTCGTGCGCGAAGCGGCCGACGCTTCGCTCTCGACGACGCTCGACATGGCGGCAAGCATGCAGGCCATTCTCTTGTGCGGCCACGAGCACAAAGAGGCCGTCGGCCGGTTTCTCGAACAACAGGCGGCGAAAAAGCGCACGCACATGTGATGTGCCGATACGGCCACCGCGTCGAGCGCGCGGGGCCTCACAAACTGAATCAGAGGAGACGACCATGTCCACGACTTCCGGAGCCCGCAAGCCAAAGCCCGGCATGCTGCGGATCATCGCCACATCGAGCCTCGGCACGATGCTCGAGTACTACGATTTCTTTGTCTACGTCGCGCTGACGTCGACCTTGACGAACTTGTTCCTTCCATCGGCCGACCGGACCGTCGCCGCGATGGCGGGCGTCGCCACGTTCGGCATCGCGTATGTCGCGCGGCCGTTGGGCACGATCATCTTCAGCCCGATGGCCGACCGGATCGGACGCAAGAAGACGTTCGTCATCACGCTCGCGATCATGGGTATCGCGACGGTGGGCATCGGCTGTCTGCCGACCTACGCGGCGGCCGGCGTGCTTGCGCCGATCGGCCTGATCACGCTGCGCGTGTTGCAGGGCGTCGCGCTCGGCGGCGAATACGGCTCCGCGGTGGTGTACGTGATGGAGCATGCGCCCGCGGGCCGCAAAGGCATGGCGACCAGCGTGCTGCAGAGCACCGCGAGCGTCGGCCTGCTGCTGGCGCTGGCGATCGTGTCCGCGCTGAAGTTTGCGCTCGATGCATCGGCGTTCGAATCCTGGGGCTGGCGCGTCCCGTTCCTGATCTCGGCGCCGATCGTCGCGGTGGCGACATGGATTCGGCTCGGCATGACGGAAACGCCCGTGTTCGCGGAGATGAAGCAGGCCGGCCGTCTGTCGAAATCGCCGCTGCAGGACACCTTGTCGAGCGCGACATCATGGAAGGCGATTCTTGTCGCGATGTTCGGCGCCCAGGGAGGAACGTCGGTATCGCTCTATACGTCGATCGTCTACATGCTGTACTTCCTGCAGAACGTGTTGAAGGTCGATCCTTCACGCGCGAATCTGTGCCTCGGTATTGCGATCGTCGTGGCCGCGCCGCTTTATCCGGTGTTCGGCCGTCTGTCCGACGCGATCGGCCGGTCGCGCGTCATGTTGATCGGCATCGTGCTCTGGATACTTGCAGCGTATCCGGCGTTCGCGGGTATCAGGACGAATGCGGTTGCGGTCGGCTGGGCTGCGGTGACGCTGCTCATCGCGCTGCTGGCCGTGTTGACCGCGATGATCATGGCGCCGTTGCCGGCGTTCATCGCCGAATGTTTTCCGCCCCAAAGCCGGACCACGGGCTTTGGATTGTCGCAACAGCTCGGCAATGTCCTGTTCGGCGGGTTCCTTCCGTTGATCAGTCTTTCGCTCGTCAATCTGACTGGCAACCCGCTTGCGGGCGTCGGGTACTCGATTGTGTCGCTGTTGCCCTGTCTCGCCGTCACGTTCTTCTGGGGACTGCGGCAGGATCGGCTCATCCGTCAGCGCAATCACGAAGTCCAGTGCGCAAGCCCTGCGGACGCGGCCCAGTTGCCGGTACGCTGAGCCAGCGATGACACGAGGCGCGGCATCGCGATGTCGCGCCTCGCGCCGTTCAGGCGAGACCGCTCATCAGCGTGTATTTCACGTGCACATATTCCTCGATTCCATGATGACTGCCTTCGCGCCCGTACCCGGATTGCTTCACGCCGCCGAACGGCACCGAAGCCGTGCCTACCGAGCCGGAATTCAGAATCACCATGCCCGCCTCGAGGTCGCGCGACAGCCGGAATGCACGGCCCAGATCGGGAGTGAACGCATAGGCGACGAGACCATATTCGGTGTCGTTGCTGCGTGCAATGACTTCGGCCTCGGTGGAGAAGCGATAGATCGGGAAGACGGGTCCGAATATTTCGGTCGAGGCGATCGGCATATCGTCAGCGACATCGACGAGAATCGTGGGCGCATAGAAGAGTCCGCCTTTTGCGTGCGGATGTCCGCCGAGCACGATCTCGGCGCCGCGCTTGCGGGAATCGTCGACGAGCTGGCCGACCTTGTCGATGGCCGCCCGATTGATCAACGGACCGACGACGAACCGTTCCTGCAACCCTTGATCGACCGGAATGGCCTCGACGAGCGCCTTGACGCGCTGAACGAACGCGTCGTGCACGCTCGCCTGGACATAAACGCGGTTCGGCGAGATGCAGACCTGCCCGCTGTTGCGCAGCTTTGCAGACACGAGTGCTTTTGCGGCCGCATCGAGATCGGCGTCGTCGAAGACCACGAATGGTGCGTTGCCGCCGAGTTCCATCGTCATCGTCTTCAGCGTGCCAGCGCACTGCGCGGCGAGCAACTTGCCGACCGCGGTCGAACCCGTAAACGAGATCTTCCGGATGCGCGGATCGTCGGTGATCAGCTTGCCGATCTGCACAGGGTCGCCGGTCACCAGCTCGAACACGCCTTCCGGAATGCCGGCACGACGCGCGTATTCGAGCAGCTTGTACGCGGTCAGCGGGGTTTCCTCGGCAGGCTTCAAGAGGATCGTGCAGCCCGCCGCGAGCGCGGTCGCGACCTTGCGCGTGATCATCATGAACGGGAAATTCCACGGCGTGATCGACGCAACTGGCCCGACAGGTTCTTTCGTGACGATCACCGCTGCGTCTTTCGCGTGAGTGGGGATGGTATCGCCATATACGCGTTTAGCTTCCTCCGCGTACCATTCGATGAAGCCGAGCCCATACTCGATCTCGCCGAAGGCTTCCGACAGGCACTTGCCGTTCTCGCGACACATCAGTTCAGCGAATGCGGTCTTGTCGGCGCTGACCAGGTCGAACCATTTGCGCAGCAGATTACTTCGTTCGCGCGCCAGGGTGCGCGACCAGACCGGAAAGGCCGCGCATGTGCGGTCGATGGCCGCGCGCACCTGGGCTTCCGAATGATGTTCGACTTGCCCGACGACTGTGCCGTCGGCGGGATTGAGTACATCGATCATGCTTTATTCTCCGAAGTAAGTGAGCCTTCTCAGCGCATCGACGCGGCGCGATTCACGCTGCGGATGCATGATCGAATGCTAGGGCTGTTGTGACAGGGCGGGAATGTGCGATCGTCTGCGAAGCTTGCCCGATCCTATGAATACCCTTAGCGAACCCGAAGCATGAAGACGCATCGCTCTCACAGATTGCCGACGACGGAAACCGAAGGCGCAGCACTGGCTCGGGTGCACGCCTCGATGGTGAGCCGGCTGCTGGATCTGGCGCCGAACGAAGGCTATAACTCGACGCCGATGTCCGACATTCGCCTGTTACGATCGAACCGCCCGCTGATGCGCACGCCGGTGCTGTACGAGCCGGGTATCGTCCTCATCGCGCAAGGTCGCAAACGCGGCTATCTCGGCAGCAACATATATATCTACGATGCGCAGCACTATCTGGCCGTCGCCTTGCCGCTGCCGTTCTCCATGGAGACCGACGCCTCCGCCGACGAACCATTGCTCGCGGTGTACGTGCGCCTTGATCCGATGCTTGCCGCCGACGTATTGCTGCAGATCGACGAGCGCAGCGGCGTGGTGCCGGGCGAACCGGGCGGCATGGCCACGACGAGGCTCGATCTGGCACTCGGCGAAACCATACTGCGGTTTCTCGATGCAATGCGCGATCCGCTCGAAGCCGCGCTATTGGGGCCGTCGCTGGTGCGGGAGATTTACTTTCGCGTCTTTGTCGGAGAGCAGGGCGCTTCGATGCGTGCGGCGCTCAACCTGGACGGAAACTTCGGGCGCATTTCCAGAGTGCTGCGCAAGATTCATTCGAGCTATGCCGAGGCGCTGACGATCGAAACGCTCGCAAGAGAAGCGACGATGAGCGTGCCGTCGTTTCATATGCATTTCAAGGCGGCTACGAAGACGTCTCCGCTGCAGTACATCAAGTCGACACGACTGCATCAGGCGAGGCTATTGATGGCGCGGCATGGAATGACCGCCGCCGCGGCAAGCGCCGAAGTGGGCTATGAAAGCGCGTCGCAGTTCAGCCGCGAGTTCAAGCGGCTCTTTGGCGGCACGCCTTCGGAAGAATTGCGACGGATGAAGCGGCATTTCGCGCTGCCCGACGCGGAGCCGGCCTCGATATACGTTTCGTCGCATTGATTCGGCAGTTGAATGATTTCGACCATCGCTTCCTTGCCGCTGGAAGCACAGAGCCTCCGGCGCGGATGTTGAGATCCCTTGACGGTTGATTGCCGTGACAGGTCCTTTGATTCGCGGCGTTTTGCATACGGCAGACGGGTGGCTGCGTGGGCGGCGGTACTGCTGCTGCGGAGAATTCCGGTGATCTTGCTGGTCGGCAGAGTTCGGCTAAGGCAGGCCCTTCGCCGATGAGGCCATCTAGGACCGCTTCGGGTCGGGAGTACCCACTGCCGACTGGCTGCTTTCAGGCCGCTGAATTCAAGTGACCGCTTTCGAGCGATGAGTTCGAGGAGCAGACTGACGCAGCCCGACCCGAAAGGGGACAGTGGTCCACACCCCAAACGGCTATTCGGACAGGCAGCCGCGCTTGAGTGACGGGCCGCCTATCAGCGGAGATCCGTTACGAGCTTACATTACGCGACTGGAATGGTTCCGCCATCGATGACGAATTCCGTTCCACTAATCGCCGCAGCACGCGGCGAAATCAGGAAAGCGATCAGATCGGCCACTTCCTCGGGCTTCGACGGGCGTCCTAGCGGAATACCACCCAGCGCATCCATGATGATCCGCTTGCCTCCTTCGTAATCAGTACCGGCTTGGCTGGCGAGCCGTTCCGCCAAGGCCACAGCGGCCTCAGTTTCCACCCAACCCGGTGACACGCGCACGACGCGTACACCTTTAGGCGTAACTTCCTTCGACAGACTCTTACTGTACGTGGACAGTGCCGCCTTGGCCGCAGCGTAGGCCGTTGTCGAGGCCGGCAACGGCAGTCGATTCTGGATGGATGTGACATGAATGATGACGCCAGCGCCTCGCGCGATCATTCCCGGCAGCAACGCTCGATCAAGTCGCACAGCAGGAAATAGATTGAGGTTAAGCTCCTTTTGCCACTCCGTATCGTCGAGTGCAATAAAGCCCCCGGGTGGGGCCGATGATCCACCCAGGACATGGACGATGGCGTCCACACCGCCCAGTCTGTCTTCAACGGCCTCCGCGACTGTGGCGCAGCCTTTAGGCGTGGTAAGGTCGGCCGCGACGAAGATCGCATCGGGTATGAAGTCCGGTTTCGCGCGAGCCGTGGTGAGGACGCGAGCGCCGAGTTCGCTGAGCAGTTCGACAACGGCCTTGCCAACGCCCTTGGTACCGGCCGTGACAAGCACGCGCTTGCCTTCGAGTTCGAGGTTCATGGTCATCAGTGAATCTCCAAAAATTCAATCTTGTCGTTGCTAAGCCGGAATACATGTCTAAGGTCAGTAGGACTGCCTGGGAAATTGCCCGACATATCGAGCCACGACGGTAACGCCAACAGTGTCCGGCACGGCCGTCAACGGCTCGACGAGATAGGCGTACTTGCGTTGCGCTCCTGCGAGTCAGGCTTCGATAGCTTCATGTCCTCGATAGCTCTCGCCTTCGTCGTGGACGACGGCACGTTCAGAAAAAGCGTGTCGCAGGACCGAAGGCGCGACGCCGTTGCTCACCTCAAAGAAAATGGCAACCGAATCCGGTAGTGAAATGCTCATGATCTGGAGCTTTAATGGCAAACTATGGGATACAGGAATTTTCGCTATAAACTCACTATTCAACAAGAACGCACGAAAAAGTAAGTTAGATACCTATGGGAAAGGTTTATACCCCCGCGACGGCGGCAATCGGCGTCGCGGAAGTCCTCCAGTTGCTGGAGGGACGCTGGAAGCTGGTCATCCTGTTCCATCTGTTCGATGGCAAGGTACAGCGATTCTCCGCTCTGGAAAAGCTTATCCCGGGGATTTCGCAGAAGATGCTGGCACAGCAGCTACGCCAATTGGAAGCGGACGGCATCGTGGCGAGAAAGCTCTATCCGGAGGTTCCGCCCAAGGTCGAATACCGGCTGACTGACTGGGGACAGGCGTTTTGTCCCGCTCTGGATGCTCTCCTTAAATGGGCGGAACAGCGGGACACTGTAAAAGACTAACAAATGACCGCTGCTGGGCCGATCGGGTGAGGTCGCCAACGGCCGCTTATCGGCACTCCACTTCGCAAAACCTGGATTTGGCTGACTGACCGGTTCGGAGAAAGTTATCGGACCGGAGTGGGTCGGGAGTGCTCGTTCAGTCGCATCGGCATTTGACATTCGAGGCTACGACGGCGCGAACGGCGGCAAAGCGCCTCTCAGCTGCCGCTCGGTTGCAGACCCTCCAACGACCGCTTAGGCCGAATCGCGCGCGTTCTACTTGGCGGTGGCGAGACCTTCCAAGTCCCATTTCGGACGCAAGTTTTTCGTTGTATCTCATACGCCACGACGCGAATATAGCGTTCTTTCCATCAAGAGTTTGACTCTGGAATCCACGATCATTGAGGACCTCTTCGAGAGACCGAAGGCAACTTGGTATTTCGGAATCTGCATAAGCGAACGCCAACATACTTACCTGCGTATGTGGTGGTGGTGGTGAACCATACCCGAGCGTCATTGCTCAGATTGGCAAACTCCAGTTCCGAGTATGGAAGATTGACCATGTGCTCGTCCGCGAGCTGAGGCTTCCACCGCAAGGCGCTAGGGGGCGCAAGATCCCTTGTTTTGTCTCATCTAATTTTAGGAAACTTACTTGCGTAATCGGGGTGTTTGGGGCTTCCGGGCATTGGGGAACAGAATTGTTTGTCTACTGACCTATCGATATCCTTCCCCATGAGTGATACCCATTATCCATACATCGCCTCATTCATGATATATTACATATCAACCTCTACCGTTGGCTGCCTCTGAAGCGCACGCGCGGCACGCAGCTAGAGAATCCGGGCGTCGAGAACGCATGGGTCGTAGTCGGGTAGTGGCAGGAATGATCACTCGTGCGCGGCGCGCCGCGCGTTCAATCCGGGTTCCACCATGTTCGATCCATCGCTGCTTGGCCGTCTGTCGTTTGCGCCCGTTGAACCCGCCAAAGGCGCGTTGGCGCCCGGCCGCAACCGTCTCGGGATAGACGCCGAGCGCGACGCCATCCTGTTCGTGCCACAGAACCTCGAACCTGACAAGCCCGTGCCGCTTTTCGTGATGTTTCATGGCGCGGGCGGCTTTCCCGAAAAGGTCCTGCCATTCATCGAAGAGCACGCGGAGCGCGAGCGGTTTCTGGTGCTCGCGCCGCATTCGATGTACCCCACCTGGGACATCGTGATAGGCGGAAGCGGCCCGGACCTCGAGCGGCTGGATCGCGCGCTGGTCGAGGTCGCGTCCCGCTACCGTATCGACGGCAGCCGTCTCGCCTTTGCGGGATTCTCGGACGGCGCGAGTTACGCGCTATCCATCGGCATCACGAACGGCGACATCGCGAGTCATGTGATCGCCTTTTCCGGCGGCTTCATGTCGATCTTCACGCAGGAAGGCGCGCCCAAGGTCTTCATCGCGCACGGCTTGCGCGACGAGCAACTGCCAGTCCAAACCAGCGGCCGCGCGAACGCGGCGAAGCTGAAGGCGGCCGGCTACGACGTTCGATACATCGAATTCAACGGGTTGCATGCGATCCAGCCGGCCGTCGTCGGCATGGCAATCCAGTTCTTCGTCGGCTAGCCAGGCCTTCGAGCCACCACCCGATACGAGTGCGTCTATGGACTTCGAAATACCGGAATCACTGGTGCATCCCCTGCTTGCGATGATCGAATCCGGTTCGCCGCTTGCACGGCAACTGAATCAGCATGGCGCGTGTCACGGCAAGATGCTGGTGTCCAGCAAGCTGTTCAATTCGAGATCGCTAAACACGCTCTATTCGCTGAGCAAGGCGAACAACGAGCGCGCGCTGATGTTTCAGATGCTGGCGCTCGACAACATCTACAACGCGCCACAGGCGCGCATCATCCCCGCGCTCGATCAACTCGTGCCGGGGCTGATTGCGTATCTGTCGCGCGATGCCATCGACGGCTGGCTGTACAGCCGCGCGAAAGACGGCACGCTGCTGCCGTGGCTCGTACGCCGCATGCGTTTCGTCGAGCCCGAGCAGGGCATGCCGTACGTCGTGATCGACATGCTGGCGAATACGATGCAGTCCGCGAACTCCGAGCGCACCGATCCCCACATGCGTATTTCGGGCATGACGACTTCGCTCGTCATCAACCGTCACGACGTCGTGAACCGCACGATCCCCGAACTGCTGGCGGAGTTCGGGTTCTACAAGGAGTGCGCGGAATTCAAGCTCGAATACGAGCGGCACGCGCAGCGCTTCCTCGATTTTCAGCCTCGCTTCGGCGCGCAATTCGTCGTGTCGAACGCGGCCTATGCCGTCGATGCAAAAGGCGCCGCCGAGCTGATCCGCATCGCCGACGGCGTGAGCGCGAAGTGCGTGAACGACGAAGAAACGCTGGAGCGCCGCTTCCAGATGACGGCCGACGCCGGGTTCTGGCGCGGCACGAACATCGATTGCGGCTTCGACAACGTTCCGCTGCATTGCTATGTGTGCCTGTTTCATCTGGAGTGGCATCGGAACATCTGGGTGCATGTCCAGCACATGACCGAGTATCGCTACCAGCCCGAACTGCGCGATAAGCTGGTTCTGCCGGAGCATCACCGCGATCTGATCGACATTCTCACGTCGAAGACGAACGTGTTCGTGCAGGACTTCGTGCCGGGCAAGTCGGGCGGCACGACGATCCTGTGCCAGGGCGCGCCGGGGCTTGGCAAGACGTTGACGGCGGAGGTCTATTCGGAAGTGGTCGGCAAGCCGCTGTACCGCGTGCATTCGGGGCAGCTCGGGACGACGGCGGCTTGCGTCGGGGCGGCGCTGTCGGGCATTTTGCAGCGCGCCACGCGCTGGGACGCGATCCTGTTGCTGGACGAAGCCGATGTCTACATCCGCCGCCGCGACAACGATCTGGAGCACAACGCGATCGTCGCGGAGTTCCTGCGCACGCTCGAGTACTTCAGCGGCCTGCTGTTCATGACGACCAACCGGATCGACGATGTCGACGACGCAATCCTGTCGCGCTGCATTGCAAAGGTCCACTACGAGACGCCACCGAAGGCCGACGCGATCCGGCTATGGACGTTGCTCGCCGGGCAACTGGGCGCCGATCTCGACGACGGTCTGATCGAAGCGCTGACGAACGCCTGGCCGAAATCGAGCGGACGCGACATCAAGGAACTCCTGAAGCTGACCACGCGCTACTGCCGCGCGAAGCAGATCCCGCTTTCCGAGGAAGCGTTCAGGATCTGCGCGCTGTTTCGCGGACATGCGTGAAGTGCGGCGCGGACAGCGCTGAAATGATCAGTCAATAAAGCGCCCAGCGGCACGGCTGGCGCTTCCTCCCGAACGTCGACACGCGACGCTGTTTTTCGCAGCGTCGCGCGGCATCGCGCGACCACCTGGCGGCCTCTTTGCCTTGCAATCGGGGGCACCGCGAGTGCTCGGAGAAACCCTTGGACCGTTCGATTACCGCTCGTATATGCGCGATAATCGAACGAACCGGCGCGCGAGTCCCTTGTTGCTGCCCCTGCTAAGGGCTACGCTGCGGTCCATCAGGTGACGTTTGAACCTGGTCGAAGATCCTACACAATCAGGAGACAAGCATGACCCCAGCCACGGCACACGAGCCAGAAGGCAAGCATCAGTCGAAGAAAGCGGCCGCAAGCGGCTGGATCGGCTCTGCGCTCGAATACTACGACTTCTTCATCTACGCGACGGCTTCAGCTCTGATCTTTCCGCAGATCTTCTTTCCGAAGGGCAATGCGACGACGGCCATCGTCGCGTCGCTGGCGACCTACGGAGTGGGCTATGTAGCGCGGCCCATCGGCGCGTTCGTGCTGGGCCACCTCGGCGATACGCACGGGCGCAAGAACGTGCTGATCGCGTGTATGTTCCTGATGGGCTTTTCGACGATCGGCGTGGGCCTGCTGCCGACTTACGAACAGGTCGGCCTGCTCGCGCCCGTGCTGCTGGTGCTCCTGCGCCTGCTTCAGGGCTTCGCGGTGGCCGGCGAAATCTCCGGCGCGAGCTCCATGATCCTCGAACACGCGCCGTTCGGCCGCCGTGGCTTCTATTCCAGCTTCACGCTGCAAGGCGTGCAGGCAGGGCAGATCCTGGCCGCCGCCGTGTTCCTGCCGCTTGCGCACTACATGCCCGCCGAGCAGTTCAATGTCTGGGGCTGGCGCATTCCGTTCCTGCTGAGCTTCGTGGTGATCATCGCGGGCTGGATCATTCGCCGCAAGGTCGAGGAGACGCCCGCCTTCACGGAAGCCGGGGAGAAGAAAGGCCGTGCGCGCTCGCCCGTGATCGACGCATTCAAGGACAGCACGCCGAACATGCTGCGCGTCATCTGCATGGCGCTGATGAACGTGATTCCCGTCGTCGCCACCATCTTCGGCGCGGCCTACGCAGTGCAGCCCGCCTACGGCATCGGCTTCGCAAAGGACGTGTATCTGTGGATTCCCGTCGTCGGCAACATCGTCGCCGTGCTGGTGATTCCGTACGTCGGCAACCTGTCCGACAAGATCGGCCGCAAGCCGCCCATGATCGTCGGTTCGCTGCTGGCGGGGCTGCTTTCCTTCGCCTACCTGTACGCGATCAGCATTCATAACGTGCCGTTCGCCTTCGTGATGTCGATCCTGATGTGGGGTGTGGTCTATCAGGGCTACAACGCGGTGTTCCCGAGCTTTTACCCGGAACTGTTCCCGACGCGCACCCGCGTCTCGGCGATGGCGATTGCACAGAACATCGGCACCGCGATCACCGCTATGCTGCCCGCGCTGTTCACGGCAGTGGCGCCCCCGGGTGCTGCGAACATCTGGCTGACGGTCGGCGGCCTCGCTTTTGCCATCACCGTGATTGCCTCGCTGGCCGCGTTCAGCGCCCGCGAAACCTACCGCGTTCATATGAGCGATCTGGGCGAGCCGGACGCGAAACCCGTCGACAAGACCGAGTACGACCGCGCGCGCGCCGCTGCATTCGCACACTGAACGCAACTGTCGTCTGAGAGAGCACCACTGACCATGATTTCCGGAAAGACCACCCTGATCGCGCACATCGGCTTCCCGACGGAGAGCTTCAAGTCGCCGATGATCTACAACCCCTGGTTCGATAAAAAGGGCATCGACGCCGTCGTCGTGCCGATGGGCGTGAAGGCGGAAGACTTCTTGCAGAGCTTCGAGTCGATCTTCCGCTTCAGCAACCTGCGTGGGGCGCTGATCACGATGCCGCACAAGGTCACGACCGTTGGACTCGTGGATGAGGTCACGCCCGCGGTGCGCATCGCGGGCGCCTGCAACGCGGTGCTCAAGCGTCCCGACGGGACGCTGATCGGCGATCAGTTCGACGGCGCGGGCTTCGTGCGCGGCGTGCTGCGCAAGGGGCGGCAGCTCAAGGGCGCGCGGGTGCTGGTCTCGGGCTCGGGCGGGGTCGGCTCGGCGATTGCCGCCTCGCTCGCGGCGGCGGGCGTCGGCGAATTGGCCCTGTACGACACGCGCAGCGAATCGGCTGACGGGCTCGCGCAGCGGTTGCGCGAGCACTATCCGGCGCTGACGGTGCGCACGGGCTCGAAGGACCCGGCAGGCTTCGACGTCGTCGTGAATGCGACGCCGCTCGGCATGAAAGAGGACGATCCGCTTCCCTTCGATGTCGCGCGCATCTCGCCCGAATGCTTCGTCGGCGAAGTCGTGATGAAGTCGGAGTACACGCCGTTCCTGCGCGCGGCGCGCGAGAAGGGCTGCGAAGTGCAGGTCGGCACCGACATGCTGTTCGAAATGATCCCCGCTTATCTGGAGTTCTTCGGCTTCGGCACCGCGAGTGCCGAAGAACTGCGCGACGCGGCGACCATCGCGTATTGAGCCGCTTCAATGCCGGTATCGACGAAGGGCGCTGGGCTGTCCACGAGCTCGTGATGTCGGGGCGACGCATGGGCGGGCGAGGGTCAACTGACGCTCCCCGTGGCGGAGGGCGAGGAAATATCCGATCTCGCGCCGGTGCGTGTCGGCAGCGGCTATCGCGTATCGGTCTCTTCATTGCCGGGCGCTTCGTGATACGTCACGTGGGCCGCTAAAGCCGGTAGCACGCGCGATTCACGCGGCTGTGACGGTGATGAGCGTCGAGCCTTTCAACTGTTCGGCAAGGTCATTGTGAACGGGGCGCTCGCCGAGCCAGCGAGCCAACCCCTTACGCGGACGATGACCGATCACCACAGCGTCCGACTCGAAGAGCGCAACGCTTTCGCCCGTCACGGTGATGATTTGGAGCAACTGGCTGAGCCAATCGATGGTTTCTGGCATCACTCGCTCTGTTGATACGTTTGAGCATTTTATTGGCGCTTTTGAGTCTCGGCAAGCTCATCTACCGGTCGTAAAGTGGCGACTCCTTCACCACGTTCGTATCAGGAGTCACACCATGAGCCGCATTTCCATTCCCGCTATCAACACCGCGACGGGCGCCACTGCCGAAGTCTATGCACAGGTCAAGAAGGTTGCGGGAGGCAGCGTACCCAATCTGTTCGCAGCGCTCGGCCATCTCGCGCCTGCTTCGCTGGCCGCCGTGCTCAATGCCGAAGGCGCGTTGGCGGGTGGCAGTCTCAGCAAGCAGGATCTGGAGACGATCAAGCTGGTTGTCAGCGAATTGACCGGCTGCGACTACTGTGTTGCCGCGCACGTGATGCTGGGCAAGATGGTCGGCCTGAGCGCCGATGCGATCAACGGCATCCGCGCGGGCGCGCCGACGGGCGATTCGAAGCGCGATGCGCTCATCGCCTTCGTGCGCAAGCTGCAGTTGAGCAGCGGCACGCTCTCGCAGGCGGACTTCGACGCGATCCGTGCAGCGCAGTACACGGAGACCCAACTCGCGGAGATCTCATTGGCGATCGCGCTGACCATCTTCACCAACACGTTCAACCGCATCAACGACACCACCGTCGATTTCCCGCCGGTGAAGTAACCGGCAGGCCGGGGCGGGCGCGATCGCTCGCCCGGCCCGCCCGTCGAGGTGATAGAGCAGGCGCCCGGCTGATGCGGGCGCAATACGACAGGAGCGGACAATGTCCACGCAATTTCAGGTAGCCGAGCGCAGCGGCACGAACAACCATCATCTGGCGCTGCTTAGGTGGTCGATGGTGGCGATTTTCGTCTGGTTCGGCATTCAGAAATTTACTCCGTATGCGGCCGACGCGATTGCGCCGCTGATCTCTCACAGCCCGTTCATCAGTTGGCTGGGAGTATTCGGTGTAATCGGGGAAGCGCGGATCATCGGGACGATCGAGCTGGTCACGGCAGCATTCCTGATCGCGGGATCGGTGGTGCCCGTCGCCTCCGCGACCGGGGCCGCAATGGCAGCGTTGACGTTCGTGCTGACGACCTCATTCGTCTTCAGCACGCCCGGCATCACACTGACGAGCCCGTCCGGCTTTCCGATTGTGTCGACGCTGCTCGAGCAGTTTCTGCTCAAAGACGTCGCCTTGCTTGCAGCCTGTTTGACGCTGCTTGCCGCGTCGGTGCGGCGGCGCGCGAACGATGCGAGAGAAGGGGCGTCAGCGGCGTAGCGTATCGGCTTCATCGCACCGCTCGCGCAGGCGGCGGCAGTGGCTCGAACGTAGGTGCGGCTTCGAATGCGGCGGCGCGCAGGAGCCGCGCTTCCAATTCGTCCGTCGATCTGCTGTCGCGTGACGTATCGCTTATGCTTCTTTGGTTCGCGTGGTAGTTCCTTTTGACAGGATGCGCAATGACCTGTGAGGAGCAGAAGATGGAAAACGTGGATGTCCTCGTGGCTGGCGCCGCGCCTGTCGGCTTGCTGCCTGGAACCGGATTGCAGCGTGACGGCATCGCGGTGAGCGTGATCGACGGGATGTCCGCGAAGGGATTTTTTCTGCAAGGCGCTCGGCACTACGCCGAGCACGCTCGCAATCTTCGACAACCTGGGCATCGTTGATCGCGCAATCGATGCGGGCGAGTGGCTGACGGTTGAAACCTGGGTCGATGGCGCGATCTTCCCGGCGCGCAGCATGCGCATTCCTGAGCACGGCTTGCCGTATGAGTCGCTGTCGTTCGCGTAATACGAAACTGAGCGGCTGCTCGAAGCGGCATTCGGCGAACATGGCGGCCGGGTGAGTTATGGCGTGACGCTCGACTGCTTTTCCGAAACCGACAATGGCGTCGAAGCGCATCTGACGGGGCCGCACGGCGGCGCGCGCAGCGTGCGTTGCCGATGGCTTGTCGGGTGCGACGGGGCGCACAGCAAGGTGCGCTCGGCGCCGGGTCTGTCATGGAGGCGCGGGTTCATCGCGTGTCTTTCGGCGGCTGGTTACGGAACGCCGCCTCTCCGGCGTCCGATACCTCGACCCATTTCTTGTCGGGCGGCGCGTCTGCGACGTAGCTGTCGTGCCAGTTCCACCATTTATACGTTGGAGTCTGAGGGTAGCCCTCGGGCGAATCCTCCCAGAGCTCCTGGCGGCCTAACGGCGTGATGTCGAGGTAATTCCAGGTGCCGCCCATCTGTTCGTCGCCGCGATTGTTGATGAAGTAGGTGCGATAGACGCGGCCGCCGTCGCGGTAGAACACGTTCGTGCCGTGCCATTCGCCTACGCCGAAGTCGGTATCGAAGCTGTCCGTGAGCGTGTACCACGGCATCGTCCAGCCCATTCGCGCCTTCAGCCGCTCGATGTCGGCCTGAGGCGCGCGCGAGACGAACACGAGCGTCGTATCGCGGGCATTCAGATGCGCGAGGTGAGCGACCTGGTCGGCCACCATCGAGCAGCCGCGGCAAGCATGATCGGGCCAGCCGAACACGCCAGGCTCGAAAAAGGCGCGGTAGACGATAAGTTGATGCCTGTCCTCAAACAGATCGAGCAGGCTGACCTTGCCTGAAGGTCCTTCGAATGCATACGTCGCCGTCACGGCCATCCAGGGCATCCGGCGACGCTCGGCGGCCAGCGCGTCACGGGCGCGCGTCAGCGCCTTTTCCTTCACGAGCAATTGCGCGCGCGCTGCTTCCCACTCCTGCGACGAGACGACGGATGGCGTGTGCATCACAGGCTGTGTGCCTTTGCTTCCATTTTCGGCTGATGTAGTCATGGCTTTGCAACCTCCTGATTGGGACGAATGCGTGCGGCTCGTCATTGACGCGCGATTGCATTCGACGTTTGCAGAGAGATAGTTTGGACTCGCGCATCATGGGTTGGGAGTAACAAGTGTGGCGGCATTTCGAAGAAGCCGCTGCGTGACCACGCTCGCCGCCCGCGTGTGACGGGATAGGGGCAAGGACCATACCGGATTGATCTGACGGTTGCGAGCGTTTTGACGAGCTTGCGATATCGCCTGAAACTGGATGCCGGGAAATGCGGCTTCGATCATGCAGGTTTTCGCTGTGAGCGCGAGCCATATGACCGGCGGCGTGGATACGCCTGCCCCGTAATCGTCCCGAAAGTCCGCTCGGCGTAGTATGAACTCCTGTGGGCGTCGACGCGGGGTCCGCTATGAGCGTGGATTTGACGAAACGGTTGGCCGTCGAAGGCGCGTCGGGATTCGCAAAGGCGCTTGCGGCGATCACGCCCGGTGACGACCACGCCGCAACCTTCGAGCGCGCATTCGCCGCCGTGTTGCATGTGCGATTCGCGGTCGAGCGCGACGTCTTGCATGCCGATGCGGCCGATGCGATGCCTTTGCAGGACGGCGACGCGCATCGGCTGTCTGACCGACTAGCATCTGCGCCGGCCGGCTGGATGCAGCGCGCCAAGGACGCCGTGCACTATCCGAGCAGGCTAAACAAATGAGTGGACCGGAAAAGCATTTCCAGGATGCTGTGGCCTGACCTTCAAACACGCGACGCAAAAATTAAGCTTGTCTATTGTCCGGCTTGACAGAGTCAATTGATCGAATTGATGGCCTGAAGTACTCGTCGAGAGGGAATTCGTAGCTGCGGAATCGCGAAAGTTCTCAAAGAGTGGGAATGGCGGACCCACAAGTACTCGCCGTCGAGGCGTTCACGCAACACAGACACAAAAACTTCATATGACCGGGAAAAAACCTGGTGTAGAGTTCAGCCCGTAGTTTTCTCTTGCGATTCGAAAGCGACGGATGAACCTGACTTGAGCGATGCAATCGCTCTCGCTAGCGTATTTGAGTCCGTAGCACGGCATGTAACTATGAAAATAAGAGTTGCAACGCCGACTGCGTGAAAGCCCAAGATTTGCAGCGCAAGTGCACGGCGTAAGGTGTTTAGAGAGAAGCTCGATCTGAAGATCAAACGTTTGCGGATGGCGCACGCTGCAATAGACGCATTGAGAAAAGCGGGAAGAAAGCAATAAAAGCCGAATTGGATGTAGCGGGGCAGAAAACGAAGACGGGGATCCTAAGTAGTGCCGGGCCGAAGTAAAAGTGCACTGCTCAGGACGAAAACAAAGCAAACATAGAGAAATACAAGAAGGACAACTACAATGCGCGATCGCTTTGGGCAAATTGCGGGGAAGCACGCACTCTGGTTAGTATTGCTATGGGTTCTGTCGATGTTTGCCGCGACTTATGTCGCTGCGGCTGACAAGCTTCCGCCGTCCAATCACATCAAAATCAATCTGGGCGCGACACCCTGGAAGTACGTCAAGGACGCCGACGATCAGAACTCGATGTCGCCGGCTTTCGACGACTCGCGTTGGCAATCGATCGGCGTGCCCCAGACGCCCTCCGACAACGACACGTTCATCAACCTGCCTTCGGGCGGCGGCCAGGGCCAACTGACGGGCAACGTCAACTGGTATCGCAAGCACTTCACGCTTGATTCGTCGCTTGCGAGCCGCAAGATCCTCGTCGAGTTCGAGGGCGCACACACGGGCGTGCAGGTCTACATCAACGGCCAGTTCATCCGCGGCAACAGCCTGATCAACCCCGACGCGACACACGTGATCGGCTTCATTCCGTTCATCGTCGATATCACGAATTACGTGAAATTCGACGGAACCGACAACGTGCTGGTCGTCAAGGTCGCGCGCGGCGACAAGTTCTTCGAGTCGCCGAGCTTCGCGGGCGCATTCCGTTTCGGGCAGGACGACACGGGCATTTTCCGGCCCGTGTGGATGCACATCACGGATCGTGTGCACATCCCGGAGAACATCTACGCGGTGCTCAATACGTGGGGCACGTACGTCTCGACGATCTCGGCCAACGACACGTCGGCGACGATCCGCGTGCAGACGAATGTCGCCAACGAATATTCGGCCGATAAGCAGGTGACGCTGACGACGCAGATCGTCGACGCCGGCGGCAACGTCGTGGCGAGCGCACAGGACGCGAAAACGCTTCCTGCAAACGGAGCAGGCGCGCTGAACCCGACGCTGTTCGACCAGGTGCTGACGGTGGCCAACCCGACGCTCTGGTATCCGAACAACAGCACGTATGGCCGCCCGTACATGTACCGCGTGATTCACTCGGTGAGCATCAACGGCGTCGTCGTGGATTCGAAGGAAACCCCGCTCGGCATTCGCACGCTCACGTGGGACCAGAACTTTCCGGTGATCAACGGTCACCCGCATTACCTGTGGGGCGCGTCGGGCCGCTATGACTATCCGGCACTCGGCTCGGCCGTCCCGGCGGAACTGCAATGGCGCGATCTGTATCTGCTCGCGCAGGCAGGCGGCAGCCTCTATCGCCCCGGCCATTCGAGCCAGGGCCGCGACTTCCTCGAAGCCGCCGACGCCTACGGCATCATGATGATCCAGCCGAGCGGCGACGGCGAAAACGGCTTCGCGCTGATCTGCTCGTCGGCGGTGACGACGGGCTGCACGACGGCCAATAACGTGCAGCTCAAGAAAGAACTGCATCGCGACATGATCGTCCACGATCGGAATCACCCGTCGGTGCTTGCGTGGGAGGCGGACAACGGCGCGACCGATACAGGGTTCGCGCAATCGCTAAAGGCGCTGTCGCAGACATGGGACCCGGTCAATACACGGGTGCAGGCCGACCGCACGCCGAATGCGGCGAACGGCGACATCCTTGGCTGTAGCGGCCAGGGCTGCGACATCAACGTGAAGAAGACCTTCCCGAACTCGCCGGCCTGGGGCTCGGAGTACTGGGGCGACGGCCTCGGCCGCTGGAAGTACGACTTCGAAATCGCACACGCCGCAACGTATATCAAGGACTGGGTGCATAGCGTGGCCGGCAAGTCGTTCGGCATCGCGCATTGGTATCTGGCCGATACGCCGGGCGAAATCAATAGGCAGACGGATGGCGTTGCCGACGTGGACGTGCGCTCCAATGGCGCATCGATGATGGACTGGAACCGTCTGCCGCGTCTGCTCTACTACATCTACGAAGCCGTCTGGACACCGTACCAGATCAAGCCCGTCGTCAAGCTCGCGCATACGTGGAATCGCACGGGCGTCGTGCGCGTCAACGCGTTCAGCAATTGCCCGGCAGTGCGGCTCGTGCTCAACGGTCAGCAGATCGGCGGCGAGCAGGTGCCGAATCCGTCGAACATGGACCCGAGTGCCGACCTTACCCAGAACACGACGCTGCTGCCCGGCCAGGTGCATTGGGACAACGTCACGTGGGCACCCGGCACGCTGCGCGCCGAATGTCTCGATGCGAACCGCCAGGTCGCCGCGTCGGACCAGCTCGTGACGGCGGGCCCTGCCGACCATATCCGGCTCACCGTCGATCCGCGACTCACCAAGCCCAATGGCGATGTCTTCGCAGTGACGGCCAACGGAACGGACGCGGCCATCATCACGGCGCAAGTCGTCGATGCGAACAACGTGCTCGTGCCCGACGCGAGCCAGACGCTGACGTTCGCAGTCAGCGGTCCCGGCACGTATCGCGGCGGCGCGGACCATTACGTGACGGCGAGCCAGTCGCAGGGATATCACGCGCCGGGTGACGCGAATCTGTCGGCCGAAGGCGGTATGACGAAGATCGCCGTGCGTACGCAGTTCACGACGGGCACGGTGACCGTGACGGCGACATCGCCGGGTCTGGGGAGCGGCACGGTCTCGTTCAATGTCGTACCCGCCACCGACGCGCAAACGTTTAATGGCAGCGACCTCGTCGTCGGTCCGCAGCAGCCGACGGAGTTGCAGATCCTCACGCAACCTGCCGATCAGACGATCACGCTGGGACAGACGGGGCAGTTCGCCGTGCTGACGGCGGGCGCGTCGCCGATCAGCTATCAGTGGTTCAAGAACGGCACGCCGATCGCGGGAGCGACCAACTACACCTACACGACGCAGCCGGTCCAGGCGAGCGACAACGGCGCAACGTACAGCGTCGCCGTCAGCAACGCGAGCGGCAAGGTCAGCTCGCGCGCAGCGAGCGTGACCGTCGTGCAGCCGGCCGCGCCGACCATCGTCACGCAGCCGCTGTCGAAGAACATCACGGCCGGACAAAGCGCGGAATTCACGGTGCTTGCATCCGGCTCGCCCGTGCTGACCTATCAATGGCTGAAGAACGGCGCGCCGATTGCGGGCGCGACGCAACCGGTGTACGACACGCCCGTGATGCAGACGGCGGACAGTGGGGCGTCGTATAGCGTCGTCGTCACGAACAGCGCAGGCACGATCACATCGGCAGCGGCAACGCTGACGGTCAGTGTCGCGACGCCGCCCGTGATCGTCTCGCAACCGGCGAGCCAGAGCGTTCCGTTCGGCCAGAGCGTGACGTTCAACGTCATCGCGACGGGTTCTGCGCCGCTGACCTATCAGTGGAGCAAGAATGGTTCGCCCATCGGTTCGAACTCGCCGAGCTATCTGATTTCGCAGGCGCAAGGCACCGATTCGGGCACATACACCGTCACGATCACCAACAGCGCGGGCAGCGTGACGAGTGCTCCCGCGACGCTCGCGGTGAGCGGCGCGGACAACTCGAACTTGGCGCTGACCGGCAAGGCGACGGCGAGCAGCCAGCAGAACGGCGGCCTCGCGCCTCAATATGCGATCGACGGTTCCGTCACGTCGCGCTGGTCGTCGGCGCCCGGCATCGATCCGTCGTGGATCGCGATCGATCTGGGCTCCGTGCAGACGTTCGACAAGGTCGTGCTCGTATGGGAGAACGCGTACGCGTCGCAATACGACATCCAGGTGTCGAACGACAACCAGAACTGGACAAGTGTCCTCGGCGGCCCGGTGCAGGGTTTCGGCGGCACCGAGACGCACTACTTCCCGAGCACGTCGGCGCGCTATGTCCGCATGCTCGGTCTGCAGCGCGCGACGCAGTACGGCTACTCGCTGTTCGAATTCCAGGTCGTCGATGCACCGCAGTGCGGCAGCGCGACCGAGCGCTATACGCTGCTGGGCGCGAAGCCCGGCACGTGGCAGTCGACGATCGCGGGCCTGCCGTCCGGGCCGTATGTGCCCAACGTTCGCGACAACGTAAGCAGTCTCGTCTGGCAGCAGTACTACACGACGTTCCCTGACCAGGGCGCGCAGTTCACGCAGTCGGTCGCGCAGCAATACTGTGCGGCGATGGGCATGCGCCTGCCGACGCAAGCCGAGGCGTTGACGATCGCTCGCGCGAACTACGCTTCGTGCGCGTTCCCGTCGCCGTGGAGCACATGGACGACGACGCCCGTGCCGAATGCTTCGACGGACGCGTATCTGGTCGCGTCGTCGGGGCAGTCGTGGCCCGGCATCATCAACAACACGCCGGGCTGGGCGCTGTGTGTGTCCGGCGCATCGGCTGCGGCGCCTGCGATCACGACGCAGCTCGCAAACGTGTCGGTGCCCGAAGGTCAAAGCGCGCAGTTCACGGTTGGCGTGACGGGCACAGGGCCGCTCAGCTTCCAGTGGATGCGCAACGGACAGGTCGTGGCCATCACGACGAACCCGTCGTACACGACGCCCCCGACGAGCATCGCCAACGACAACGGCGCGAACTACAGCGTCGTGATCAGCAACGGCGGCGGCACCGTGACCAGCGCGACGGCGACGCTGACGGTCACCGCCGCAACGGGTGGGAATGGCGGCAACGGCGGTAATGGCGGTAATGGTGGCAACGGTGACGATGGCGGTAACGGCGGCACGCCGCCGCCGCCCCCGCCGCCGCCGGGCGCCAACCTCGCGCTCGGCAAGGCCACGACGTCGAGCGGCAATGAAAACGCGGGCTATCTGCCGGGCAACGCGACGGATGGCAACACGGGTTCGCGCTGGTCGTCGGCGTTCATCGATCCGTCGTGGATCGCCGTCGACCTGGGCTCGGTCCAGACCGTCGATCGCGTCGTGCTGCGCTGGCAGGACTCGTATGGCGTGAAGTACAAGGTCCAGGTGTCCACGGACAACTCGACCTGGCAGGACGTGTTCACGCAGCCGAACGGCAAGGGCGGCATCGAGGACATCCGCTTCGCCGCAACCCAGGCGCGCTACGTGCGCATGTACGGCACGCAACGCGCGACGCAGTACGGCTACTCGCTGTTCGAGTTCGAGGTCTACAACACGGCGAACACGCCGCAGTTCCCGGTGACGTCGGCCGCGAGCGGCAGCGGCACGGTCACGCCGAACGGCAGCACGTCGGTGTATCAGGGCGGCACGCAGGCCTACACGTTCACGCCGGCGGCGGGTTCGGCCGTGACGGGCGTGCAGATCGACGGCAAGAGCATCGGCATCGTCGACAGCTATACGTTCGACAACGTGCAGGGTGCGCACACCATCAACGTAACGTTCGGTCCGGCTGCCGCCGCGGTGAACCTCGCGATCGGCTCGACGGCGACGTCGAGCGGTCTCGAAGGCGATGCGTACCCTGCGTCGGCTGCTGTCGACAACAACCTGAATACGCGCTGGTCGTCGGCTTTTGTCGACCCGTCGTGGATTCAGCTCGACTTCGGCTCGGCAAGGACGTTCAACCGCGTGATCCTGTTCTGGCAGAACGCGTACGGCACGGCGTATCAGATCCAGACGTCGAACGACGGCGTGGACTGGTCGCACGTCGCCTATGACCAGAAGAACGGCAAGGGTGGCATCGAGGACATCACGTTCCCGGCCGTCACGGCGCGCTATGTGCGGATGTACGGCACGCAGCGCAACACGGCCTACGGTTACTCGCTGTTCGAGTTCCAGGTCTACAACCAGCCGGTCGTGCCCGTCATCACGACGCAGCCGGCGTCCGTCACGGTCACGCCGGGCGACACGGCCACCTTCACGGTGGCGGCGAGCGGCGCGGGTCCGTTGAGCTATCAGTGGCTCAAGAACGGCACGGCTGTCGCAACCTCGTCGTCGCCCAGCTACACGACGCCACCGACGACGGTAAGCGACGACGGCGCGCAGTTCACCGTGGTCGTCAGCAACGCGGCGGGCAGCGTCACGAGCGCGAGCGCAACGTTGTCGGTGAAGGCCGTGGCGCCCGCCATCACCGTGCAGCCGGCCTCCATCAGCGTGACCCAGGGCAGCACCGCGACGTTTGCGGTGACGGCGACGGGCACGGCTCCCCTCAGCTACCAGTGGCTGAGAAACGGCGCGCCTGTCGCGACCACGACGACGCCCAGCTACACGACGCCGCCGACCACGGCGGGCGACAACGGCGCGACGTACAGCGTCGTCGTCAGCAACGCGGCGGGCAGCGTGACGAGCGCAGGTGCAACGCTGACGGTCACCGCGAGCAGTG
This sequence comes from Paraburkholderia sp. LEh10, assembly GCF_017814945.1. Classification (GTDB taxonomy): domain Bacteria; phylum Pseudomonadota; class Gammaproteobacteria; order Burkholderiales; family Burkholderiaceae; genus Paraburkholderia. The sequence continues at coordinate 74,049 of NZ_JAGIPX010000013.1, read as the reverse complement.
GTAACAACGGCGGTGGTTCGGGGAGTTCCAACCTCGCGCTGGGCATGAACGCAACGGCAAGCGGCTCGCAGGACGCCGGCTATTCGCCCGCCAATGCCGTGGACGGCAACGCTGGCTCGCGCTGGTCGTCGGACTTCAACGACAACGCGTGGATGACCGTCGATCTCGGCCAGCCGAAGGCGTTCGATCGCGTCGTGCTGCGTTGGGAGAATGCGTATGGCAAGGCGTATCTGATCCAGGCGTCGAACGACAACGCGACGTGGTCGAACATCGCCACGCAAAGCGCGGGTCAAGGCGGCAGCGAGGAGATCAATGTGCCGTTCACGACGGCACGCTACGTGCGCATGCAGGGTGTGCAGCGCGCGACGCCGTACGGTTACTCGCTGTTCGAGTTCGAGATCTACAACTCGGCCGCGACGCCGAAGTTCACGATCACGGCAAGCGCGGGCGCCAATGGCGCGATCAGCCCGGCCGGCCAGGTGGGCGTGCCTCAGGGCAGTTCGCAGACGTTCACGGCCGTGCCGGCGGCGGGGTATGCCGTCGGTTCGATGATCGTCGATGGGAAGCCCGTCGGCCTGCAGTCGTCGTACACGTTCACGGATGTGGAAGCCGCGCACAGCATCAGCGTGAGCTTCGTGCAGCAAGGCGCTAGCGTGAATCTCGCGCTGAACCGCAAGGCGACGTCGAGCGGCGACGAGAACGGCAACACGCCGCCCTCGGCAGCCGTCGACGGCAACCAGAACACGCGCTGGTCGTCGGCATTCTTCGACAACGCATGGATCACGATCGACCTCGGTGCCGAGCAGACCTTCAACCGCGTGATGCTGCGTTGGGAGAATGCGCACGCAAAGGCCTATCAGATCCAGGTGTCGCACGACAACGTCGACTGGTCGAACACGGTCTACACGCAGAACGCGAGCAACGGCGGCGTCGAAGACGTGTCGTTCGCGAGCACGACGGCGCGCTATATCCGCATGCAGGGTGTGCAGCGCTCGACGCCGTACGGCTACTCGCTGTTCGAGTTCGAGGTATATAACAACGCGAGCACGACGCAGCCGCAGGCCGCTTTCGTCGAGCAGCCGGCGACACAGACGGTGCCCGCCGGGCAGAACGGCCACTTCGCGGCGCTGATCTCGGGCACGGGGCCGTTCACGTACCAGTGGTTGCGCAACGGCACGCCCGTCGCGGGCGCGACGGCGCGCACCTTCGATACGCCCGCCACCACGGCGGCCGATAACGGCACGGTGTATAGCGTGAAGGTGACGGGTCCGAACGGCACGGTCACGTCGGACAACGCGACGCTGTCCGTCAACACGACAGTGCCGAAGTACACGGTGAAGCCCGGCGTGATCGGCGTGGACCTCGTGAACAACACGAACGGCGCGTATCCGGACGATCAGGTGTACGTCGCCGTGATCGCGCGCGATCCGGCGACGGGCCAGTTCGCGTGGCTGAAGCCGGACGGCACGATCGTGGCCGCGTCCGCCTCGGACAACGACGCGCCGAACCATCTGTCGTCGGGCGGCCAGAACTACAGCAACTACTTCTTCACGCTCGCACAGAGCAAGACGATGCAGTTGCCGCCGTTGTTCTCGGGCCGTGTCTATGTGTCGCTCGGGAGTCCGCTGTACATCAAAATTCTCAACGATGCCAACGGCAACATCGGCTATGCGGGGCCGAACCCGCAGAACGGCACGGACCCGAACCTGAACATCAACTTCGACTGGTACGAGTTCACCTACAACGACGGCGGCATCTATATCAACACGACGCAGGTCGACGAGTTCGGCTTCCCGTTGACGCAGGACATCTACGGCAAGAACGGCACGTGGCATCAGCAGACGGGCATCACGCAGCGCCGCGCCGATCTGTTCGCGGCCTACGCGAACGAAGTGTCGGCCGCGTTCCAGCCCGTGCCGCGCTCGAACTACCGGATCATGGCGCCCGCCAAGAGCAGCTTCGCGGCAGGCCAGCCGAACGGCAACTACTTCGATGCGTACGTGAACCAGGTGTGGAGCCACTACGCGTCGAATGATCTCGTCGTGACGGTCGGCGCGCGCAAGTTCGTCGGGCGTGCGCAGAACGATCAGCTGGTCTTCACGGAGGTGAACCAGAACAACGGCGCGTATGTGGGCGGCCTCTACAACGTCGGCAAGCCGACGACGCAGGCGATTCTCGAAGGCAGCGGCGCGCTCGCGACGGGCAACACGATGGAACTGGCGATCGAAGCGCAGATCTGTGCGGCGTTCAACCGCCACGTGATGGAAGACGTGACGAAGTGGAGCACGCCGTCGGCGTGGTACGCGGCATCGCCGTCGAACGAGTACGCGCGCTTCTGGCATGACCACGGCGTAAGCGGGCTGGCCTACGGCTTCGCGTATGACGACGTCGCCAACGCGAGTTCGACGGTCTACGCGCCGAATCCGGAGCACATCGTCATGGGCATCGGCTGGTGATGTCCGCTTGAGCCAACGTGGCAGGCAACATGAAACGGGCGCCCGCAGCGACGGGCGCCCCCTTTTTCAAGGATGTATCGATGCGGTATCGGAAAGAGATGATCAACGGGCGTGGCGCGCGGGGCTTCACGCTGCTCGAACTGCTGGTGGTTCTCGTCATTATCGGCATGCTCGCGGCCATCGTCGGGCCGCGCTATTTCTCGCAACTGGGCAAGTCGCAGGCGACCGTGGCCCGCGCGCAGATCGACGTCCTCACCAAGGCGATCGACAACTTCCGGCTCGACGTGGGCCGCTATCCGGCAGCGGAAGAAGGCTTGCAGGCGCTCGTCGTCAAGCCGGCGAGCGCGGACAAGTGGGCCGGGCCGTATCTGAAGAAGGAAGTCCCACTCGATCCTTGGGGACATCCGTATGTGTATCAGGTGCCGGGCACGAAGGGCGACTACGCGGTGATCGCGTATGGCCGCGACGGCCAGCCAGGCGGCACCGGAGACGACTCCGACGTCAGCAGCGAATGACACCAGGAGACCGTGCGTGGCGTCCAGCCCGTACAACGCACGTTCCGCCCAGCCGCAATACATAGCACAGCACCATGCAATACGAAGTGAGAGCGCTCTCACCGGAGAACCAGATCGTCGCCCTCGTCATCGACGCGCAGGACGAGGGCGACGCGCGCGCGCAAGTCGAGGCCCGTGGACTTCATCCGACGCGGCTTGCCCCTGTGCGCACGTTCAGGCCCGCTGTCGGCTCGCGCGGCGGCGTGTCGCTCGTGCTGTTCAGCCAGGAACTGCTCGCGCTGCTGATGGCGGGACTGTCGATCGTCGAAGGGCTCGAGGCGCTGCTCGAACGCGAGGGCGGCGCGAGATTGCGCGGCATTCTGGAGCGGCTTCTCGCGGGCCTGCGCGAAGGCAAGCGCTTTTCGAGCCTGCTCGCCGAGCAGCCCGAGGTGTTTCCGCCGCTATACGTCGGCATCGTGCGCGCGGCCGAGGGCACGAGCGACCTGCCGCGCGCGCTGCAGCGCTATGTCGACTACCAGGCGCGCATCGACACGGTGCGCAACAAGCTCATCAGCGCCGCGATTTATCCGAGCATCCTGCTCGTGGTCGGCGGCGGCGTGTCCGCGTTTCTGATTGCGTTCGTGGTGCCGCGCTTCGCGACGATCTATGAAGGCACCGGGCGCACGCTGCCCTGGATGTCGCAGGCGCTGCTCGACTGGGGCAAGTTCGCGGCGGCGCACGGCTTGCCGTTGCTCGCGGGCGCGCTCGTTGCCGCCATTTCCGCCGGCATGGCGATGCGCGCGGCCATTGCGAGGGTCGGTCTCGTGACGCTGCTCGCACGCGTGCCGATGCTCGGCCCGCATCTGCGCATCTATCAGTTGTCGCGCCTCTACCTGACACTCGGGATGCTGCTCGAAGGCGGCATCCCCATCGTCGCCGCGATGGAAACGGCGGGCGGCACGGTTTCGCCGGCATTGCGCGAAGCGCTGATGCGCGCGCGCGCCGCCGTGCAGTCCGGCGAGCCGTTGTCCGGCGCGTTTCAGGCGCAGGCGCTCACCACGCCGATCTCATTGCGGATGCTGCGCGTCGGCGAGCGCTCGGGCGAAATGGGCGCGATGCTCACGCAGTCGGCGGCGTTCTATGACGGCGAGATCAGCCGCTGGATCGACCGCTTCACGCGGATGTTCGAGCCGCTTCTGATGTCGGCGATCGGTGTCGTCGTCGGCACGATCGTCGTGCTGCTGTACATGCCGATCTTCGATCTCGCGGAAAGCCTGTCATGACGATGCGAGACACGATCGAGCCGATGTTCGACGCCGATACGCTGACGCGCGCGCGTGCGCAGGCAGCCGCGACCCAGCGCCATATCATCGACGAACTCGAAACGCTGACGGGCATCGAACCGCGCCAGTTGTTGCAGTCGCTCGCGCAGCGGCTCGCGATGCAGGTCATCGAGACGGCCGACATGCTCGCGCTCAAGCCCGCGTTCGACCGCGTGCCGCTCACGCGCGCGATGCAGCGGCGCTGCGCGTTGCTGCGCGGCGACGGCGGCGCGCTGATCGGCGTGGTGACGAGCCCATTCGATCTCGATCTGCAAACCTGGCTCGCGGCTCAGGCGGGTGGCGTGATCGATGTGAGGCTCGCGCTGCCTTCCGATCTGCAGGCGTATCACACGCGGATGGAAGAGTCGGCGCGCGCGATCGACAGCCTCGTGACGGAGGGCGGCGAAGCGCAGTCCGACGCGCGCTCCGCGCAGGTGCTGTCGTTCCAGTCGGTCAGCGAGGCCGCGAGCCCCGCCGTGAAGCTCGTCAATTCGACGCTCTATGACGCGCTCAAGGGGGGGGCTTCCGATATTCACCTCGAAAGCACGGCCACGGGGCTCGCATTGAAGTACCGCGTGGACGGCGTGCTCGACGCGGCGGCGACGCTGCATGGCGTCGAGACGGCGGAGCAGGTGATATCGCGCCTCAAGGTGCTCGCGGAACTCGACATCGCCGAGCGGCGCGTGCCGCAGGACGGGAGCTTTCGCGTGGCGGCGGGCGGACGCGATATCGATCTGCGCGTGTCGATCATGCCGAGCATTCACGGCGAGGATGCCGTGATCCGGATTCTCGACAAGCGCGCGATGATCGAGGCCTACGGTTCGCTCACGCTCGAAGCGCTCGGCTACGACAGCGAGTCGCTGGTCGCGCTGCGTTCGCTCGCCGAAGAGCCCTACGGCATGCTGCTCGTGACGGGCCCCACGGGCTCGGGCAAGACGACGACGCTCTATGCCGCGCTGACGGAGATACACAACGGGCGCGACAAGATCATCACGATCGAAGACCCTGTCGAATATCAGTTGCCGGGCATCCTGCAGATTCCCGTCAACGAGAAGAAGGGGCTCACATTTGCCCGAGGCTTGCGTTCGATCCTCCGGCACGACCCGGACAAGATCATGGTGGGCGAGATCCGCGACCGCGAAACGGCGGAGATCGCCGTGCAATCCGCGCTGACAGGCCACCTCGTGCTGACGACCGTGCACGCGAACAACGTGTTCGACGTATTCGGCCGCTTCAGTCACATGGGCATCGATCCGTATGCATTCGTGTCGGCGCTGAACGGCATCTGGGCGCAACGTCTGTTGCGCGTGAACTGCACGCATTGCGCCGCGCCGTATGTTCCTGGCGATGCGGAGCTGGCGCGGCTCGGACTCAGCCGCGCCGATGTCGCCGAGTTCGCGTTTCGCCAGGGCACCGGCTGCGGCGACTGCCGTGGCACGGGGTATCGCGGGCGGCGCGCAATCGCGGAAATCCTGATTCTCGACGACGAGATCCGCGACATGGTGGTCGAAAAGCAGCCGATCCGCGTCATCAAGGAGGCCGCGCGCAAGAACGGCACGCGCCAGCTACGCGAGGTCGCGCTGGGTCTCGTCAGGCGCGGCGAGACCACGCTGGCCGAAGTCAAGCGGGTGACCCTCAATGCGTGATCTGTTCAGGCGTCTAAGGCCGCGCGGACACTGCGGGCTCGTGTTGTCGCGCGACGCCGTCTCGGTGCGGCGCGTGGGCGCTTCGCGCAAGGCGGCGCCCGTCGTCGTCGAGCGAAAGCTTGCAGGGCTGGACGGGCACCATGACGCGGCCGCCGATATGTTCGCCGCGCAGCTTGCCGCCGCACTCGATGAAGCGGGCTGCAACGGATTGCCCGTCCACGCGACGCTCGCCGACGACCTCGTGCGCTATTTCATCGTGACGCCGCCCGCCAACGGCGCACGGATGCAGGACCTGCGCGCTGCCGTCGAACTGCGCTTCCAGACGCTCTATGGCGACGCCGCGTCGGCGTGGCAAGTGGCCGCCGACTGGCAAGCGGCCGAGCCGTTTCTCGGATGCGCGGTGTTGCGCCGCGTGTCGGCGGCATTGCAAATCGCAGTGAAACAGCGCGGCGGGTGCCTCGTATCCGTGACGCCCAATTTCGTCAGCGCGTGGAACCGTTCGCGCAAGCAGATCGGCGCGAATGCATGGCTCGCGACGCTGAGTGATAGCGCGCTGACGCTCGGCCTCGTCGCCGATACGTCGAAGCCGCGTCTCGCGAGCGTGCGTACGTTGATGCTGCCGGAGCCGAATCCGCCGTTGACGTGGCTGCGCGAATCCGTCGCGCGCACGGCGCTGCTCGATAACGTGGCCGCGCCTGCCGCGCTGCATGTTCATGGTCCGCAGATGCCGGCCTGGCAGGAGGCCGCGTCGTCCGGCGAAGCGGGCATGAAGGTGCTGTGGCGCGAATCCGGCTCGCGGCCGCGCTCATTCAAAGACGGGAGCGCATCGTTCCTCTCGCGCTTTGGACGGAGCGGCGCTGCTTCATGAAACGCCTGTCGCTCGACCTCGCCCCGTTCAGCATGCGGCGCGAGCTTCATCGGATACGTCCGCTCGCGCGCGTGCTCGCGGTGGCGGGATTGCTGCTGTGCGTGCTCGCCGGTCTTCGCGTGCACGAGCGCCTCACGCGGCTCGACGCGCTGGACCGTGAGGCGCAGCGGATCGCGGCGCGTGCGGAGCGAGCGATGCGTGCATCGACGAGCGTGAAAAGCGAGCCGGTCGATGCGAAGCAGGGCGCGGCCGTCAACGCCGCTGTGATGCGGCTCAATCTGCCCTGGGATGCTTTGCTCGATGCGCTCGAAGCCGCGACGCCATCGCAGGTCGCGCTGCTGTCGATCACGCCCGAGCCTGGCCGCGCGCTGATCCGAATCGAAGCCGAGTGCGGCGGCAGCAAGGACATGCTCGACTATCTGACGTCGCTCGAGCGGCAGCCGCTGTTCGGCGCGGTCAATCTGGTCAAGCACGAGGTCACGAAGGACGGCCAGGATAGCGTGATCCGCTTCGATGTAGACGTGCAGTGGCGGGGGACGGGATCGTGAAGATGCCGGGTATGAGTCCGAGTCTGGGTCCGAGCCTGGGTCCGAGTGTCACGCGGGGCCTGTTGAGGGTCCGTCTTGCGTTCGCGCGATTCGGCACGGGCGCGTTGATCGCCGGTGCGCTTCTGCTCGGGGCCGCGCTGCTGTGGGCCGTGTTGCTGCCGGGCCTATCGGCGCGCGTCGATCAGCGCGCGCGCGCCGTCGCGCATGCGCGTTCGATGCCCGTGCCGAAGCCTGCCGTGTCCGCGCCGGCGCTGGCGTCCCAGCGGCTGGCCATGTTTTACGCGGCGCTAGGCGACGGCGCGCACACCGACGGGATCGTCGCGCGTTTGTTCGATGCTGCATCGGAGACGGGCGTCGCGCTGGACAAGGGCGAGTACAAGCCTGCGCATGATATCGCCGGCCGCTTCGACGTATACACGATCGTATTGCCCGTCAAAGGGGACTATTCGAGCTTGCGGCGCTTCAGCGAGAAAGTCCTCGCGAGCGTCCCGTATGCGGCCCTCGACGACATGCGCTTCAAGCGCAACTCGATGAGCGATCAGACAGTCGAGGCGAACCTGCGTTTCACCGCGTTTCTGCGGCCCGCGACATGGGCGCCCGCGCCGACGACGGTGCTGGTGTCGGCGCCTGTGTCTGTGTCTGCGTCGGCGACGGCGACGGCATCGGCATCGGCGTCTGCATCTGCATCGGCATCGGCGTCTGCATCTGCATCTGCATCGGCGTCTGCATCGGCATCGGCATCGGCATCGGCATCGGCATCGGCATCGACATCGACATCGACATCGACATCGGCATCGGCATCGGCATCGGCATCGGCATCGGCATCGGCATCGGCATCGGCATCGGCATCGGCGTCCGCACGCGCGGCGTGGTCTGCGGCGTCGGCATCCGCACCCGCGGCGGCCTCTGCGGCATCGATATCCGAATCTGCATCGTCCACGGCAGTCTCGTCATCGTCCGCTCCCGTTTCGCCTGGAGGGGCGGCACAGTCTCCCGCTTCGTCGTTCGTGCGCTCGCTCGCGCCTCCATTGCCGCCGTCGATGGCGTCCGCAACGCGACCCCCATCGCTAGCCGCGTCGGTGACGATTCCCGCGTCGTCGCCACCGCACGACGCATCGGATCGTGCATCGAAATCGCCGGCGCAGCCTGCTTCGGTACTGGCACGCGCGCCCGCAGCCGAGGTGCGCAAATGAAGCGCAAGCACCTCGTTCTCGGCGCGCTGTTCGTCGCAAGCGCGGCGCTGCTCGCATTCACCGACCACAGCCCGACTGATCAGGTCGTCGAAGCCGCGCCGCGCCCGCACGCCGCGCCAGCGACTGCGGTCGCCCGGCCAGGCGGCGCTGCTTCCGCCGTGGCCATCGTCGCATTGCGCGCGCGCGCCGAACGCGCCGCAGCCGGGGCGGGCGGGCGCCATGCGTTGTTCGGCGCGCTCTCGCTCGCGCCGCCGCTGCCTTCCGGCGCGCCACCGGGCGCCGATGTGCCGCCGCTGCCTTCGACGCCGCCTGCGCCGGATATTCCCTTCACCTATATCGGCAAGCAGACGGCCGATGGCCGGTGGGAAGTCTACCTGGCGCGCGGCGACGACACGCTGATCGTGCGCGAGCAGACGATCGTCGACGGGACGTATCGGATCGAGGCGATCGCCCCGCCGACCATGACACTCGTGTATTTGCCTACCAAACTGGTCCAGACGCTGGATATCGGCAGTGCCGACTGAGCCGCGCGACAAGAGGAAACAACCGTTGCATACGCAATCTCCGACACGAATCGAACGTGATGCCCGACGCAACTTCGCGGTGCGCAGCGTGATGCGGCGCGCGCTGATGGTCGCGCTGCCTGTGCTGCTGGCCGGCTGCGCGGCGCAAAAGGCGTATCGCGACGGCCAGCAGTTCGTGCAGCAGGGCAAGGTCGACGAAGGCCTTGCCAAGCTGGCGGACGCCGTCAAGCAGGAGCCGCAGGACGCGCAGTACCGCGCGACCTGGATCGCCGAGCGCGAAAGGGCGCTCGTGCACTACGACGAGCAAGGTGACCGCCTCGCCGCGAGCGGCGCGCGCGACGCAGCGCGCAAGATGTACGAGCACGCGCTCGCGATCGAGCCCAATAACGAACGCGCGCTGGCCGGCCTCGCCGCACTCGAGAACGGCGCGCGGATCGACGGCATGCTCAGCCGGGCGGAAGCGCTCGCCGCCAGGCAGCAGCCCGACGACGCGCGCCGCATGCTCAACGTCGTCCTGACGGAAGCGCCCGCCAACCGGCGCGCCCTCGCGCTCAAGCGCAGGCTCAACGCGGATACGGGCGCGGCGCGCGTCGAGGCGGCGCTGGCCGTTGCCTACCGCAAGCCGATTCGCATCGATTTCAGGGACGCGCCGCTCAAGCAGGTGTTCGAGATCATCTCGCATAGCTCGGGGCTGAACTTCCTGTTCGACAAGGACGTGAAGACGGACCAGCGCACGTCGATCTTCCTGAAGAACAGCACCATCGACGCGACCGTGCGCTACATACTCGCGACGAACCAGCTTGCGCAGCAGGTGCTCGATGAAAACACGGTGCTGATCTATCCCGCGACGCCCGCCAAGCAGAAGGACTATCAGGAACTGGCGGTGCGCACGTTCTTCCTGTCGAATGCCGACGCGAAGACGGTCGCCAACACGCTGAAGACGATCGTGAAGTCTCACGATGTCGTGGCCGACGAGAAGCTCAACATGGTGATCGTGCGCGACACGCCCGAGGCCATCAAGATGGCGGAAAGGCTCGTCGCGCTTCAGGACGTCGCGGAGCCCGAGGTGATGCTCGAAGTCGAGGTGCTCGAAATACAGCGCACGAAACTCCAGCATCTCGGCATCGCGTGGCCGGGTTCCGTCACCGTGACGCCGCTGCCCGTGGGCAGCGTGATCAACCCTGTCGTCACGGGCGACAACACGGGAAGCTCGTCGGGCAGCACCACCGGATCGTTCGGCACGACATCGTCGACGGGCTCGTCGCCGTCGCTGACGCTGCACGACCTGCTGCACCAGACGTCGCGCACGCTCGGGCTGTCGTCGTTGCAGGCGACCGTCAACACGAACCTGCAGGATTCCGACGCGAAGCTGCTGACCAATCCGCGCATCCGTGTGCACAACCACGAGAAGGCCAAGATCCTGATCGGCGAGCGCGTGCCGAATATCACTTCGACGGCGACCTCGACGGGCTTCGTTTCGCAGTCGGTCAATTATCTGGATATCGGCCTCACGCTGAGCGTCGAGCCGGCGATCTACCTCGACGACTCGGTCGGCATCAAGGTGTCGCTCGAAGTCAGCAGCCTGCTCAACCAGGTATCGGGCGCGGCGGGAACGACGGCCTATGAGATCGGCACGCGCACGGCCAGCACGGTGCTGCAGTTGAAGAACGGCGAGACGGATGTGCTCGCCGGGCTGATCGACAGTCAGGAGCGCACGTCCGGCAACAAGCTGCCCGGCCTTGGGCAGCTTCCCGTCCTCGGCCGCGTGTTCGGCGCGACGACGGACGACGACAAGAACACCGAGATCGTGCTGTCGATCACGCCGCATCTGATTCGCAACATCCAGCGTCCTGACGCCGACCTCGCATACTTCACGTCCGGCACGGAATCGAACATGCGCAGCATGGTTCAGTCGAACGGGCTTCCCGCTCCTTCTTCGTCGCCTTCACTCAACGCATCGACGACGAACGAGGGCGCGGCGCGCCAGACATCGAACGGTTCGCCGAACGGACTCAACAGTGGTTATGGCGCAGGCAACGGAACGAACGGCGCGTATGGGGCGAACGGGGCGTATGGGGCAAACGGCGCATATGGGGCTTATGGCGCGAACGGATCGTACGGGGCGAACGGATCGTACGGAGCGGGCACAGGAGCTTACTACGGCGGCGACGGCAGCATGCCCTACGTGGGCGGCGGCGGCGTCGGCGCGGGCGTGGGCACCGCGCAGATGGCCGTCCAGGGGCCGCCTCAGGTGAAAGTCGGCGACTCCGTGAGTGTCGCGGTCACGATGCAGGCGGACCAGCCGGTGACGAGCGTGTCGTCGAACGTGAGCTTCGACAGCACGAAGCTGCAGTTCATCGGCGTGACGGAAGGCGACTTCCTCAAGCAGGGGGGCTCGCCGACCAGCTTTTCCAACCGCCTCGCGCAGGGCGGGCATCTGGTGCTGAGCGACTCGGTCCAGGGCGGCTCCGGTGCATCGTCGCCGGGCACGTTTGCTGTGCTGAGCTTCAAGGCGCTGGCGGCGACCTCGCAGACGTCGGTACAGATCCAGCCTGGCTCCGTGATCGGCGTGAGCGGCACGCCGATCACGATGGCGCCGCCGTCCGCCTACACCTTCGGCGTGGTGGGGGCCCAATGACGCGCGGCTCTCGCCACGCGGCTGCGAGCGGCGGCTTTGCATGGGCGGTCGAACATGCAGCCGAACGTGTCGAACGTGTCGAACGTGCCGGACGTGCCGGACGTGCAGCCGGAAGTGCAGCCGGAAGTGCAGCCGAACCTGTAGCTGAACATGCAGCCGGACGTGCTGCCGCTCATGCGCATGGCCGCAGGTTCCGCCATCCGCCCGCCGGCTTCACATTGATCGAGCTGCTGGTCACGCTCGCTATTCTCGGCGTGCTCGCTTGCATGACGGTGCCCGTCGCGCAGGTGATGCGCCAGCGCGAGCGCGAGCAGGAATTGCGGCAGGCGCTGCACGAAATCCGCTACGCAATCGATGCCTACAAGGCTGCGTCGAAGGAAGGGCGCGTCGCCGTGGAGGCGGGCGCGACGGGGTATCCGCCGAAGCTGGAAGTGCTCGTCGATGGCGTGCAGGACAAGACCGATCCGAAAGGACACAAGCTGTACTTTCTGCGCCGCATCCCGCGCGACCCGATGAACAACGATCCCGATCTCACCGACGCCGCGACGTGGGGCAAGCGCTGCTATGCAAGCGAGGCAGACGACCCGCAGGAAGGCGACGACGTGTACGACGTCTACACGACATCGAAGGCGGTCGGGCTCAACGGCATTCCTTACGGGACCTGGTGACGCCATGACATACCGTTTGCGCGACGCGCGCGGCTTCACGCTGATCGAGCTGCTGCTCGTGCTCGCCATCGTGTCGCTGCTGCTGACGCTGGCGTTGCCGCAATACTTTCATTCGATCGATGCATCGAAGGACAAGGTCCTCGCGGAGAACCTGCTGGTGACGCGCGATGCCATCGACAAATTCTACGGGGATGTCGGGCGATACCCGGACTCGCTCGATGAGCTCGTGGACAAGCACTATCTGCGCGCGCTGCCTTTCGATCCCGTTACGGACAGCGCGACGACCTGGGTGATCATTGCTCCCCCCGACGAGCAGGTTCCCGGCAAGGTCTATGACATCAAGAGCGGCGCGCCCGGCTCGACGCCCGGCGGGCAGCCGTACGGCGCGCTATGAACGGGACCAGGCCAACGCGTTCCGCACGTACGGCGCAAGGCGGCTACGCCTATCTGGCGCTGCTGATCCTGATCGCCATCATCGGCGTGACGGCTGCGGCTGCTGTGCAGCTCGGCGGGGTGTATCAGCGGCGCATGGCCGAAGAGGAACTGCTCTTCGTCGGCGGTGAATTTCAGCGCGCACTGCTGAGCTATGCCGCGGCCACGCCAGCCGGCCAGCCGACGCTGCCCCGCACGCTCGACGATCTCGTGCGCGACCCGCGCTATCCGAATCCGATGCGCCACTTGCGCAAACTCTACGCGGACCCGGTGACGGGCAAGCCGAACTGGGTGCTGGTCAAATCGCCCGATGGACAGACGATTGTCGGGATACACAGCGCATCCGTCGCGCAGCCGATCAAGATCGCGCATTTCCCGCCGGACTTCCTCGGATTCGAAGACAAGCGGCACTATGCGGACTGGGTCTTCGTCGCACGTCTTCCGAGATTGACGAGGCCTGGCGGCAGCGGTGCAGCGGCGCGGCCCTGAACAGAAGAGGACGGCGCGTCAGCCGCTCGTCAGGCCGACTTGGCTTGCGCGGCCCGGCCCTCGCGTTCCCGCGCGTAGTCGGGGGTTATCTTCGAGACGAGGTCCGCGCGTTTCAGTTCCAGTCCACATGACCGGCAGACGGTTCCGAGACCGGGGTCCTTGCCGCAAGGAATGTGGATATAGCGAACCGCGACGCCCTTCTTCCTGGGCTTGCACCATTTCTCTCCCCATGCCCGCAGCGCGAGGATCACAGGGTAGAAGTCCATGCCCATTTCCGTCAGCACATATTCGTGGCGCAGCGGCCGCGTGCTGTACGGCCGGCGCTCGATCAGGCCCGCTGCCTCCAGCTTCTTCAGGCGTGCGGCGAGCATCTGCGGTGTGGCGCCCGTTTGAATCTGAATGTCGTCAAAACGGCTGTTTCCCATGAACAGTTCTCGTATGACCAGTACTGTCCAGCGTTCGCCCACGACACTCTGCGCGCGGGCGACCGGGCATTCGGTGTCATCGACCTCGGACCATGCGGACATAAGACTTGCCTCCCATTGCTTGTTTAGCCAACTTTATAATATGTCTGCCATGGTTGGAACCGAAGTCTGGGATAGTTTCTGTAATTGATCTGTCATGAGATAGCGCGGGCCGATCGAACGGACTATCGGTTCGGAACATCGGACTGCTTGTCAACGATGCAAATCCGCCAGTACGAAGCGGAGCAAAACCGCTTGTTTCTCTGCACTCCCTGGTGGCGCGGCCGTCGATTAGACGGGTTCTTCTATGGGCCCTACCTCAAGCAAACGGGCAGTTGGTCCGTTAAACCAGAGTCACCCAGGTCGCGAACGAATCATCCGCCGACCAGAAAGAACAACTCAGAATGGGTCCGACGCACGGGGAGAATCGATGTCACACCTGACCGCCTTGATGGATCGCTTGTCGTTGACGCGCAAGTTTGCGCTGCTCGGCATCCTGATCGCGCTTTCCACGACTTTACTGACCTATCTGCTGTTCCGCACCAGTCAGACCAATATCAGCTTTGCGCAGCAGGAAAGGCTCGGCGTCGATTACGTCGCGAGCCTTCCTGATCTGCTCGAAAAGGCGCAGCATTTCCGCGACCTCGCGTCGCGAGCCGCGGCGGGCGAGGCCACCGTGCAGACGGCCAATGCGGCAACCGATGTCGATCGCGCCTTGACGACGCTCGATGCCGCTGACCAGAGATTGGGAACTGCACTTGGCGTACACGACGATTTCCAGGCGTTGCGCGAAACCTGGAACAGGTCGCGCAACGCATCGCCATCGCCCGATGCTGCGGCGAACGCGAGCAAGTGGGTGGACGCCGTCAGGGCCTTGTTGAGCACGGTCTGTGACAAGAGCAATCTGTCGCTGGACCCGGATCTCGACAGCTACTATCTGGTCGACAGCTTCTGCACGCAGATTCCGAACACGATTGGCTTTATCGGAGAGCAGCGCAGGGTCGTCGGCGACGCGCTCGCGCGCAACCGTCTGGACGACGACGCGCGCATTCGTCTGATCGAGCTGCGGCCGCTGTCGCAGCAGGCCGTCGAAGCGGCCGGCGGCGACATGGACAAGGTGTTCTCCGCCAACGCGCCGCTCAAGCCCGTGCTCGGCGGCGCGATGTCCGCGTTCGGCGACGCGGCCCGAAAGGCCAGCGACGCCGTGCATGAGCAGGCGTTGTCGAGCGCGCTGGTGGTCAACGGGAATCGTGTCGCGGAGCAGGCGAACGCCGCTGCGCAAAGCGCCTCGCGATTCGCGGAAAGTGCGCGGCAGGCGCTCGACGGTTTGCTGCTGGCGCGAATCGAACGACTGAGCGTCGAGCGCGATATCTATGTCGGCATTGCAATCGCAGTGATGGCGATCGTGGTCGTGCTGTTCAGTGCGATGTACCGGTCGATCGTCGCTCAGGTGCGGACTGCGCTCCAGGTGGCCGAGGCGGTTGCCGGCGGCGATCTGACCCAGCAGTTCGACGTCACGCGTCATGACGAACTGGGCAGGCTAATGGAGGCGCTAAAGCGAATGAACGCGTCGCTGCTGGAGATCGTGCGCAATATCAGCGGCAGCGTCGGTGTGATCAATTCGGCCGCTCAGGAAATCGCGTCGGGCAATACCAACCTGTCGCAACGCACGGAAGAACAGGCCGCGAGCCTCGAAGAAACGGCGGCGAGCATGGAGGAGCTTACTTCCACTGTGAAGCAGAACGCCGAAAACGCGCAGCAGGCGAGCACGCTCACGGCGAGTGCATCGGACATTGCGTTGAAGGGCAGCACAGCCGTCGGGCACGTCGTCGGGACGATGACGGAGATCAGCGCGAGTTCGTCGAAGATCGCGGAGATCACGGGCATCATCGAAGGCATCGCGTTTCAAACCAACATTCTCGCGCTGAATGCCGCAGTCGAAGCGGCGCGCGCCGGAGAGCAGGGACGCGGCTTCGCGGTCGTGGCGAGCGAAGTCAGGAGCCTTGCGCAGCGCTCGTCGAGCGCGGCGAAGGAAATCAAGGAATTGATCGTGGCGTCCGTGCAGAAGATTCGGGACGGCTCGGAGCTGGCGGACCAGGCGGGAAAGACGATGTCGGAGGTCACGCGCGCCGTCGACCGCGTGAACGACATCATGGGAGAGATCGCGGCGGCGACGAGCGAGCAAAGCCGTGGCATCGAACAGGTCCATCAGGCGATCTCGCAGATGGACAAGGTCACGCAACAGAACGCGGCGCTTGTAGAAGAGGCGAGCGCGGCTTCGCAGTCGCTTGAAATGCGCGGGCGTCAGCTGAACCAGACAGTCGCCTTCTTCCGGCTGGACGGCACTTTCACTCAACCTGTCGCGCAAAGCGCCCAGAGGCCGTGATGCCGTGCGCGCGAGCGGACGGGTTGCCGCTCGCGTGCGCCGGATATCAGGCGCCTAGCGGCTGTTCGAAAGGCTGCGTGCCGATTCGCTGATCGGACGTGACCACCTTCCGCCGTTCGAGCGAAGCCTTGCGCTTGTCCTCGGCGCTCGCAATGAAGTCCGACAGTTCGCGCTCCATCGCTGAATCCTTGGCGCCCGGCTTCCACGTCGCGGCGCCGTGCCGGCGGCGCGTCACCCTGGCCAGCGACAGCGCGGCCATCGCGGTTTTCGCGCATTCGTATTCGACCTGGTGGCAGAGGTCGAGCGGCTCACCGAACTCCCGGAACGCCTCCACGTATTCCCTTGCGGCGTGCACCGTCGCGGGGTACTCGCGCAGCTCGGAAATCACCTTGCGTCCCAGCACGCTCCATTGAATCCTGTCCGGATAGACGAACGCCGGAATGGAGACGGTCCTGGTGGCTTCCCGGCTCATGGACCCCGCCGGTTCCGCCGCTGCCCACGCGGCCTTGTGCATCATCGTCCGGCAGGTTCGGGCATAGCTTTCGAGCGAAAGCGCCAGTTCCAGTGCAGTGTCGCGTCGCTGCCGCCTGCGGCTGCCGGCGTCCCTTGCCGAGATCCACGCGAGCGATACCACCGAGCCGACCGCACCTGACGCGAGCGCCAGAGAGATCGGCGTGTTCCAGCTGAGTCGCTGGAAATATTCAAGCCATTCCTGCCCCATACCCTTATCTCGAAAAATGAGATGCACAGAGTATAAGCAATCGTTTGCGATGTATTTGCGCTAAAAATCATGCGTGTGTTTCCGGCACAACAGCGCCGGTCCGCCAGCGTTCGTCTTGACAGACCGGGCCGAATGCTGGGCCGAATGCGGCGCAACCGTGTTCCGGCGCGTGAGACGCCAGCGCATGGAGGCGCGAGCCGGAAATCTAGAGCCAGTAAAGCCAGGCAAGCAGCGTCACGATCGAGAACAGCGTCGTCATGGAAATGGCGGCGCCCGTCGTGGTCTTTTCGACGTCGTACTCGCTCGCGAGCACATAGGCGCTCTTGGCCGTCGGCACGGCGGCGCAGATCACGGCCGCGATGGTAAAGGCCCTGTTCAGTCCGGCCGCGACGCATAGCCCGTACACGACGAACGGCATCACCACCAGCTTGAGCGCGGCCAGCAGCGCGTAGCGGCTCGGATGGCCACGCAGTTCGCTGATCGACAGGTCGAGGCCAATGGCAAACAACGCGCATGGCGTCAGCGCTTCGCCGAGAATGCCGAGGTATGTGGCGACAGGCGCGGGCAGCGTCAGTCCGCTGACCGACCATAGCAGGCCGAGGAGCGTCGCAAGGATCACGGGGTTGGTGCCGATCTGCTTTGCGAACGCGCCCGCGCGCAGCTTGCCCGAACTGGCATGCTGGTCGATTTCGAGCAGCACGACGAGGGCGGGAAACAGGACCGCGCCGACGAAGACCGTCGCGACGGCCGCCGCGAGGACACCGGGCGGTCCTTGCAGTGCTCTGAGGATCGGCAGCGCGACGAACCCCGTGTTGGTCATCGCGACAATCGCGCCGAGCATCGCGCTTTTGCCCAGCGGCGCGTGCGCGCCCAAGCGTGCTGCCAGCAGCACGACGACGAAGCAGAGCAGCGAACCTCCGCCGAACGCCACGAGAAAGCGCCACTCCAGCAGCGAACCGAGCGGCTCCTTCGCGACGGTCAGAAAGACGAGCGCCGGCATCGCGAGAAAATAGGCGAACTGCATCAGCGGGCCGGCGATGGTGCGCGGCAGATAGCCCAAGGTGCCCGCCAGCCAGCCGCTCACGATGATGGCGAAGATCGGCAGGATGAGACTCGCGACATGCATGATGGAGCTCCTGAGCAGATCGAACGCCCGGATGCAACGGTTGAGCGCGCGGCAACGCGCAGGCGGATAGTCATCCCGCCTGGATGGACGATAATATGGCATTCCACCCATGTGCGCGACGACAAATCGGGCGCGCGTGAGGGCTACCGTCCATTGCTTTTTTGCTGCGTTTTTTTGCCTCCTATGTCAGACCTCAGAATCGACCGCAACGCGAAGACTTTGCGCGAACTCACGCTGGACAAGCTGCGCGGCGCGATAGTGCAAGGGTACTTCCGGCCAGGCGCGCGGCTCGTCGAACGCACGCTGTGCGACGAACTCGGCGTGAGCCGCACGGTGGTGCGCGAGGTGCTGCGGCATCTGGAGACGGAAGGGCTCGTCGAAATCGTCGCGCGGCAGGGGCCGATCGTCGCGCGGCTCGACCGCGACCAGGTCGGCGAAATCTATGAGCTGCGCGGCCTGCTCGAAGCGAACGCCGCGCGCGCGTGCGCCGAGCATTCGACGCCCGAGCTCGTGCAGCGGCTGCGCGACATCCGCAAGACCATCGAGGACGCGTTCGAGAAAGAAGACCTGCCGCGCGTGCTCGAATACACCGAGCGCTTCTACGACGCGATGTTCGAAGGTGCGCAGAAGCACGTGTCGCTGGCCGTCGTGAAGACGTTGAACGCGCGCATCAACCGCTTGCGCGCGTTGACGATCGCGGTGCCGGGGCGCGGCAACGAGTCGAACCGTGAGATGAACACGCTGCTCGACGCCATCGAGCGGCGCGATGGCGACGCGGCGTCCGCTGCGTCGTTCGCGCATATCCGGCGGACCGCCGAACTCGCGCTGAGTGCGCTGGCGCAGCAGGACAAGGCGGCCGGGAACACCTGAGTCCGTTCGCGCAAATCCGTTAGCGAAGGCCGCCGGTGTCCCCGGCGGCCTTTTCCTTTCTGCCTTCGGGCGGGCATTCCCGTTTTCATCCGACGATAGATGCGCAAGCAGCCGCGTCGCCAACACGGCGCCCCGGCTGAAAACATGCCCGCAAGCCCGTCTGCCATATCATGGTATTCCATAATACTTTCGGCCTTGGTGTGGGCCATAAGATGGCATACCATAATCTCAACGAACGACATTCACGGCCCCGTGCCCGTCAGGAGAAACGATATGAAGCTGGAAGTGCGCAAGCTGGTCACATACGTCGAAGAGACCTTTATCGAGGGTGGCAAGGCCGCGGCGCGGCCGCTGAAGCTGTTCGGCGCGGCGGCCGTGCTGCGCAACCCGTGGGCGGGGCGCGGCTTCGTCGAAGACCTGAAGCCGGAGATTCGCGCGCTCGCGCCGCAACTCGGCGAAATGCTGACGGCGGAAATGCTGCGCGTCGCGGGCTCGGGCGATGCAATCGAGGGTTACGGCAAGGCGGCCATCGTCGGCACATCGGGCGAGATCGAGCACGCGTCCGCGCTGATTCATACGCTGCGTTTCGGCAACCTCTACCGCAACGCCGTCGGCGCGAAGAGCTATCTGAGCTTCACCAACCTTCGCGGCGGCCCGAACTGCCCGATCTCGATTCCGCTGATGCACAAGCACGACGAAGGCATGCGCTCGCACTATCTGACGGTGCAGTTTTCGATCGTCGATGCACCCGCGCCCGACGAACTCGTGATCGCGCTCGGCGCATCGATTGGCGGCCGTCCGCATCATCGCATCGGCGACCGCTATCAGGACCTGAAGGAGCTCGAGTCCAATGAAGCGTGAGCTTGTGTCCGAGCGCGCCGTGTCGCGTGGCGAGGCCGCGGGCACGAGCTACAGCGTCTACGCGCCGCAGTCCGGTGAAGCGCACGAGACAGTCGTGCTGATTCACGGCGTCGGCATGAACCGGAGCGTCTGGGTGCCGCAGATCGACGCGCTGACGGCGTCCTACCAGGTCGTCACGTACGACATGCTCGGTCACGGCGACAGCGCGCTGCCGACGCCCGCGCCGACGCTCGACGAATACGCATCGCAACTCGAAGCGCTGCTCGACGCGACGCTGATCGAGCGCGCGCATGTCGTCGGGCATTCGATGGGCGCGCTCGTCGCACTCGAATTCGCGCTCACGCATCCGCAACGCACGTTGAGCGTCGTCGCGCTGAACGCCGTGTATGACCGCACGCCCGCGCAGCGCGAAGCCGTGATGAGCCGCGCGGCGATGCTCGGCGACCCGCGCGTCGACCAGGGCGTGGACGCGACGCTGTCGCGCTGGTTCGGCGATCCGATTCCTGTTCATTTGACACAGGCGGCGCAGGCGGTACGCGACCTGCTGGTGTCCGTCGATCCCATCGGCTATGCGCGGACCTACCGGCTCTTCGCGAGTTCGGACGATGCCCATGTCGGGCGTCTCGCAACGCTCGCCGTGCCCGCGCTGTTTCTTACGGGCGAATGCGATCCGAACTCGAGCCCGTCGATGTCGCGCGCGATGGCGCAAGCCGCGCCGTACGGCCGCGCGGAGATCATCGCGAACGAACGTCACATGATGAACGTCACCGATCCCGCCCGCGTCAACGAACGGCTGCTCACGTTCCTCGCCGAAGCCTCGGCGCAGGCCGCCACGCGAGCAGCGAGCACAGCGCGTACAACGCGTACAACGCCGGGAACGATTTCTGGAGAACGCCATGACTGAGCCGATCATCGGACAGACCCGCGAACAGGCTTTCGACATCGGTGATTTTCGCCGTGCGCTCGGCGCGTTCGTGACGGGCGTGACGGTCGTGACGACGATCCAGCCAGACGGCTCGCCGCGCGGCTTCACGGCGAACTCGTTCACGTCGGTGTCGCTCGATCCGCCGCTGATTCTCGTGTGCATCGCGAAGACGGCATCGAGCTACGCGGTGTTTTCGCAGACGCGCAACTTCGCCGTGAGCGTGCTCGCCGAAGACCAGAAAAGCGTGTCCGGCGTGTTCGCGTCGAAGGCGGCCGACAAGTTCAACCAGGTCGCGTGGCAGGCGCGCGCCACGGGCGCACCCGTGATCGACGGCGCGGCCGCGAGCTTCGATTGCACGACGCACGAAGTCGTCGATGCAGGCGATCACATCATTCTGATCGGACGTGTCATCGATTTTCTTCATACGAGCTCGTCGCCGCTCGGTTATTGCCGGGGCGCGTATGTGAACTTCAGCCTGTCGCAGGATGCGTTGGCGGCGGCCGGCTCGCGCGCGCAAGTGGGCGCGATTCTCGAACATCGCGATGGACTCGTGCTGCTCGACACGCCGAACGGCCTGCAACTGCCGACGGGCAACAAGCTCGAACCGTCGAGCGACGCGGCAAGCCTGCGCGGCGTGCTCACGAAGCTCGGCCTCGACGTGCATCTCGACTTTCTGTTTGCCGTATTCGAATCGGGCGGCGGGCAAACGCCGAGTGTGCAAATCTATTATCGCGGCCGCGTGATCGACAGCGGAGCCGCGTGGATCGACAGCGCGATCCGCATCGTTCCGTTGATGCAGATTCCGTGGGACGAATTGCGCGACCCCGCTGTGCGCTCGATGCTCGAACGCTATGTGCGCGAACGCAGCGAAGACGCCTACGGCATCTATGTCGGCGATACGGAAGCGGGCACGGTGCAGACGCTCGCGCTTGCACAATGAACGTAGGGAGACAGACATCATGAAGTTTTCGTTGTTCCTGCACATGGAGCGGTACGACGACACGACGTCGCACCGCGAACTCTTCGACCAGATGACCGAGCTCGTGCAGATCGCCGAACGTGGCGGCTTCGAGACGGCATGGATCGGCGAGCATCATGCGATGGAGTTCACGATCGCGCCCAATCCGTTCATCAATCTGTCTTACCTCGCCGCGAAAACGGAGCGCATTCGTCTGGGCACGGGCACGGTGATCGCGCCGTTCTGGCATCCGATAGCGTTGGCGGGCGAAGCAGGCATGGTCGATGTCGCGAGCAATGGGCGGCTCGATCTCGGCATCGCACGCGGCGCCTATTCGTTCGAATATGAGCGTCTGCTGCCGGGGCTCGACGCGATGACGGCTGGCGCAAGAATGCGCGAACTGGTGCCCGCGCTGCGCAAGCTCTTCAAAGGCGACTACGCACATCAGGGCGAGTTCTGGTCGTGGCCCTCGACCACGCCCGTGCCGCGCCCCATCCAGCAGCCGCATCCGCCGATGTGGCTGGCCGCGCGCGATCCGAATTCGCATGCGTTCGCGATCGCGAACGGCTGCAACGTGCAGGTGACGTCGCTGGCCGCGGGCGATGCCGAAGTCGTGAGCCTGATGGAGCGCTTCAACGCGGCGTGCGCCGCGCACCCCGAGGCGCCGCGCCCGCAGGTGATGATGCTGATGCATACGTTCGTCGGCGCGAATGCCGCCGAAGTCGACGCCGCCGTCGAGGATCTTGCGCGCTTCTATTGCTACTTCAGCAAATGGTTCAAGAACGAGCGCCCGATCGGGCAAGGCTTCATCGAGCCGCTCACGGATGCCGACGTCGAGATGTTCCCGCAGTATTCGCCGGAGTCGATCCGCAAGAACCTCGTGATCGGCGAGCCAAAACAGGTGATCGCGCGGCTCAAGGGCTACGAGGAGCTGGGCTATGACCAGTACAGCTTCTGGCTCGACAGTCACATGAGCTTCGAGCGCAAGCGCAAGTCGCTGGAGCTCTTCATCTCCGACGTGATGCCCGCTTTCGCAGCGCGCTGACCGACTTCTTCACGCAACGCTTCAACGGAGTGGCTGACATGGTCCAGCGGTTCCAGCAGTACATCGACGGCGCGTTCGAAGATGCGCGCGAGCACTTCGACAGCGTCGATCCCTCGACGGGAGACGTGTGGGCGCAGATGCCCGCCGCGAGCGCCGACGATGTCGAGCGTGCCGTGCGCGCCGCGCATCGCGCGCTGCACGACCCGGCGTGGGCGAATCTGACGGCGAGCGCGCGCGGCAAACTGCTGTACAGGCTCGCCGATCTCGTCGCGCAACATGCGCCGCGTCTTGCCGAACTCGAAACGCAGGACACGGGCAAGATCATCCGCGAGACGCGCAGCCAGGTCGGCTATGTCGCGGAGTACTACCGCTATTACGCGGGCGTCGCCGACAAGATCCAGGGCGCGTGGCTGCCCGTCGATAAACCCGATATGGAAGTGACGCTGCGGCGCGAGCCCGTTGGCGTCGTCGCGGGCATCGTGCCGTGGAATTCGCAGCTCTTTCTGTCGGCCGTCAAGGTCGGTCCGGCGCTCGCGGCGGGCTGCACGATCGTCCTCAAGGCTTCCGAGGACGCGCCCGCGCCGTTGCTCGAATTCGCGCGGCTCGTGCATGAAGCCGGCTTTCCGCAAGGCGTCGTCAACATCGTGACGGGCTTCGGCAACGATTGCGGACGCACGCTGACGAGCCATCCGCTCGTATCGCGCATC
Organism: Paraburkholderia sp. LEh10; assembly: GCF_017814945.1. GTDB lineage: Bacteria > Pseudomonadota > Gammaproteobacteria > Burkholderiales > Burkholderiaceae > Paraburkholderia. The sequence goes on along the minus strand of NZ_JAGIPX010000013.1, from coordinate 50,708 downwards.
GCCTTCACGGGCGGCCCCGAAACCGCACGCCATGTCGTGCGCAATTCGGCGGAGAACCTCGCTGCGATGTCGCTGGAACTGGGCGGCAAGTCGCCCGTGCTGGTCTTCGATGACGCCGATCTCGACAGCGCTTGCAATGCCGTCATTGCGGGCATCTTCGCGGCGACGGGGCAAAGCTGTGTCGCCGGTTCGCGGCTCGTCGTGCAGCGCGGCATTCACGACGCGCTGATCGAGCGCCTCGCGACGAAAGCGCAGGCCATTCGGATCGGCAATCCGCAGGAGACGTCGACCGAAATGGGTCCGCTCGCGACGCGCCGTCAACTCGACCATATCCGGAAGGTTCTGCGCGCTAGTGTCGAAGCGGGCGGGCGCATCGTCACGGGTGGAAAAGAGCCGCAAGGCACTGGCAAGGGCAACTACTTTCTGCCGACCATCGTCGATTGCCCGAATGCGCAGGTGCCGAGCGTGATGGAAGAACTGTTCGGGCCGGTGCTGAGCGTCGTCACGTTCGATACGGAAGCCGATGCGATCGCGCTTGCCAACGACACGCGCTATGGCCTTGCATCCGGCGTGTTCACGCGCGACCTGACACGCGCGCACCGGCTCACGCGTGCGTTGCGCGCGGGCATCGTGTGGGTCAACACGTATCGCGCGGTGTCGCCCATCGTGCCGTTCGGCGGCTATGGCTTGAGTGGCCTCGGACGCGAAGGCGGGCTCGAAGCGGTGCTCGAGTACACGCGCACGAAGTCCGTCTGGATCCGTACGTCGGATGAGCCGATCGCCGATCCATTCGTGATGCGCTGAGCACGTCCGATCGCTTCACACCGCGAGACCAGGAGTCCGCATGTTCTACGAAATCCGCACATACCGTATCAGGACAGGCGCCGTGCCCGCCTATCTGAAGCTTGTCGAGGAAGAGGGCATTGCGTTGCAGAAGCGGTATCTCGGTCAATTGATCGGCTACTTCTTTTCGGAGGTCGGTCCGCTGAACCAGATCGTGCATATCTGGGCCTATCCAAGTCTCGACGAACGCGAGCGCCGCCGCGCCGCGCTCGCCGAAGACCCGGCATGGCAGGCCTTCGCGCCGAAGATCCAGGCGCTGATGGAAGAGATGGAAAACAAGATCATGAAGCCAGCGCGTTTTTCGCCGCTTGCCTGAGAGAGCATTCGACCGGCCGCCCGCGGTTCACATTGCATCGATACCAACTGAAATCCTTGGAGACAGACATGAGCAGCAGAAGCACCTCGTATCTCGCGCCGCTGATCGCGCTTTGCGCGGCGACGCTCCCGGTGGCCCCCGTCCATGCGGCGGACCCGATCGTCTTCACGAGCTGGGGCGGCACCACGCAGTCGTCGCAGCAGAAGAACTGGGCGCAGCCGTTCACGCAGGCGACGGGCATCAACGTGCTGATGGACGGCCCGACGGATTACGGCAAGCTCAAGGCAATGGTCGATAGCGGCAACGTGAACTGGGATGTCGTCGACGTCGAAGGCGATTTCGCGTATGCGGCGCAGAAGGCGGGACTGATCGAGCCGATTGATTATTCCGTCGTGAAGAAAGATGAACTCGATCCGCGCTTCTCGACGCCGGACGCAGTGGGCAGCTTCTATTACTCGTTCGTGCTCGGCTACAACAAGGCGAAGTACGCGGGCGCGCAGCCGTCCACGTGGGCCGATATGTTCGACACGAAGAAGTTTCCCGGCAAGCGCACGTTCTACAAGTGGTCGGCGCCGGGCGTCCTCGAAATCGCGCTGCTCGCCGATGGCGTGCCGCCGAACAAGCTCTATCCGCTCGATCTCGACCGCGCGTTCAAGAAGCTCGACACGATCAAGGGCGACATCGTCTGGTGGAGCGGCGGCGCGCAATCGCAGCAACTGCTCGCGTCGGGCGAAGCGCCCATCGGCATGTTCTGGAACGGACGCCTGCACGCGCTCGAACAGACGGGCGTGCCTGTCGGCATTTCGTGGAACCAGAACCTGACGGCGGCCGACATGCTCGTGATCCCGAAGGGCGCGAAGCACAAGGCCGAGGCGATGAAGTACCTCGCGGCCGCCACGAGCCCGCAAGCGCAGGCGAAGTTCGCAACCGATACGGGCTACGCGCCCATCAACGTGAAGTCGGCCGCGCTGATGTCGCCTGCGATCGCGAAGACGTTGCCCGACCAATACAAGAACTCGCAGATCAATCTCGACATGAAGTACTGGGCCGAGAATCGCGATGCCATCGCGAAGCGCTGGTACGCGTGGCAGTCGAAATAACCGTGTTGCGCCCGAGCGTCGCACAGTCACCGCAGTGGATGGGGAGACACCATGCCTAATGTTCTGAGTACCGTCGCACACCCGCCCGCGACGGCCGCGCGCCGGCGGCGCGACTGGCGCAGCGTCCGACTGCTGGTGCCCGCGCTGCTGCTGCTCGTGATCTTCTTCCTTCTGCCTGTGCTGTCGCTCTTGTTGCGCAGCGTGCTCGATCCGACGCCGGGCCTGCAGAACTACGCGCAGCTGGTCGGCTCGACGACTTATCTGCGCGTGTTCGGCAACACGTTTCTGGTCGCGACGGTCGTGACGCTCGCGACGCTCGCGATCGGCTTTCCGACGGCATGGCTGCTCGCCATCGCGCCGCGCAAGCTGAGCTCGCTGCTGTTCGCGATCCTGCTGCTGTCGATGTGGACCAATCTGCTCGCTCGCACGTTCGCGTGGATGGTGCTGCTGCAGCAGACGGGCCCGATCAATCGCCTGCTGATGGCGCTCGGCGTAATCAGCGAGCCGTTGACGCTCGTGAACAACCTGGTCGGCGTGACCATCGGCATGACTTACATCATGCTGCCGTTTCTCGTGATGCCTTTGCACGCGACGCTGCGGGGCATCGACGCGTCGACGCTGCGCGCCGCGGCCATCTGCGGCGCGAGCCGCTGGCAGGCGTTCTGGCGCGTGCTGGTGCCGCTTGCGATGCCGGGCATCGCATCAGGCGCGCTGATGGTGTTCGTGATGGCGCTCGGCTACTTCGTCACGCCTGCATTGCTCGGCGGCGCGTCGTACATGATGCTCGCGGAACTGATCGCGCAGCTCGTGCAGCAACTGCTGAACTGGGGTCTCGCCGGCGCGGCCGCGTTCGTGCTGCTCGCCGTGACCCTCGCGCTCTACGCGCTGCAACTGCGCTTCACGGGCGGGGCGCGCGCAAGTCTTGGAGGCCGCTGATGGAACACCTCTCACGCTCTCTACGTTCGGCCCGCCAGGAGGACTGACATGTTGCTCGATTTCGATCGACTGGGTTCGCTGCGCTGGGTACTGCTCGCAGTCGGCGCCGCTGTCGCGCTGTTTCTGTTGGTGCCGATCGTGTTCATCGTCGCATTGTCGTTCGGCGATTCGCAGTGGCTGATCTTTCCGCCGCCAGGCTGGACGCTGGAATGGTATCGCCAGCTTTTCACCGACGCCGGCTGGATCGATTCGCTGCTGACGAGCGCAAAGCTCGCGGTGATCGTCACGGTGCTTTCCGTGCTGATCGGCTTTCTCGCGTCGCTCGCGCTCGTGCGCGGCAAGTTTCGCGGACGCGGCGCAGTGCAGGCGTTTTTTCTCACGCCAATGGTGCTCCCCGTCGTCGTGCTGGCCGTCGCGCTGTATGCGTTCTTTCTGCGCATCGGCTTGAACGGCACGATGACGGGATTCGTGATCGGCCATCTGATCATCGCGTTGCCGTTCTCGATCATCTCGATCAGCAACTCGCTGGCGAGCTTCGACACCGCGCTCGAAGACGCCGCGTTGATCTGCGGCGCGGCGCCGCTCGAAGTGAAGCTGCGCGTGACGCTGCCCGCGATCCGGCTCGGCATTTTTGCCGCCGCGATCTTCTCGTTCCTCGCTTCGTGGGACGAAGTGGTCGTGTCGATCTTCATGGCGAGCCCGACGCTGCAAACGCTGCCCGTGCGGATCTGGGCGACGCTGAGACAAGACCTGACGCCCGTCGTTGCGGCGGCGTCCTCGCTACTCGTCGGTTTGACGACCGTTTTGATGCTGGCCAGCGCGTTGCTGCGCCGCGCGCGATAACTGAGGTGAATGAGCCATGACTTCCGCATTCCTGCAAATCCAGCGCCTGCGCAAGACTTACGACGACGTCGTCGCGATCGATCAAGTTTCGCTCGATGTCCGCAAGGGCGAGTTCATGACCTTTCTCGGGCCGTCGGGGTCGGGCAAGAGCACGACGCTGTATATCGTCGCGGGCTTTCAGGAGCCGAGCGAGGGGCGCGTGCTGCTCGACGGCAAGCCGCTGCTTCAGGTCGCGCCGAACAAGCGCAATATCGGCATGGTGTTTCAGCGCTATACGCTGTTCCCGCATCTGACGGTTGGCGAGAATGTTGCCTTTCCGCTGCGCGTGCGGCGCCGCCCCGACTCGGAAGTGAAGGCGAAAGTCGACCAGATGCTCAAGCTCGTGCATCTGTCCGAGTGCCGCGACCGGATGCCGGCGCAACTGTCGGGTGGACAGCAGCAGCGCGTCGCGATTGCGCGTGCGCTTGCGTACGATCCGCCCGTGCTGCTGATGGACGAACCGCTTTCGGCGCTCGACAAGAAGCTGCGCGAGGAAATCCAGCTGGAGCTGCGCCGCATTCATCAGGAGACGGGTGTCACGATTCTCTATGTGACGCACGATCAGGAAGAAGCGCTGCGGCTGTCGGACCGGATCGCAGTGTTCAACAAAGGGCGCATCGAGCAGGTCGGCACAGGCGAGGAGCTGTACGCCAACCCTGCGTCGCGCTTCGTCGCGAGCTTTATCGGCAATTCGAATTTCCTGCCCGTGCGCGTGACGTCGAATCACGACGGCCGCATGAACGGCGTATTTCCGAACGGCCACGAAATCGCGGCAGCCGGCTTCAATCCGGCGCTGACGGCGGGCGGCGACGGCACGCTGATGATCCGCCCCGAGCAGATGCGCATCCGCTCGCTGCGCAACGCGGACAGCGCGGCGGGCCTGCCCGTCACCGTGCGCGACATCACATATCTCGGCGACGCGATGCATTACGCCGTCGCGACCCCGTGGCAACAGGAGATCTCGATCCGCATGCCGGCGGGCCATCGGCATGACAGCGGCCTGTCGATCGGCACGCAGGCGCTCGTCGATTGGGACGCGCGCGATGTCCGGCTGTTTGCTCAAGCGTGACGGCTGTCATGAGTGACGCACTGCCATCGCTCAAGGTCGAGCGCCGCACGACGACGTTGCGCGAACTCGCGCTGGAGAAGATGCGCACCGCGATTCTCGATGCGCATTTTCATCCGGGCGAACGGCTGGTCGAGCGTTCGCTGTGCGAGGAGCTAGGCGTGAGCCGCACGGTGGTGCGGGAGGTGTTGCGCCACCTGGAGACGGAAGGGCTCGTCGATTCGATCCCGAACCAGGGGCCGATTGTCGCGATGCTCGACGCGCCGACGGCTGCCGAGATCTACGAGATTCGGGCGCTGCTGGAGGGCGACGCCGCGATGGCGTGTGCGCAAACGGCGGACGCGGTGCTGGTCGCGAGACTCGCTGAGTGCATCACGCAGATCGAGCGGGCGTTCGCGCTGCACGCGCATCAGGAGGTTCGCGAACTGACGACGGCGTTCTATGAGCAGATGTTTCATGGCGGCGGCAGAAGGGTCGCGTGGGAAATCGTGCAGACGCTGAACTCGCGCATCAACCGGCTGCGCGCGTTGACGATCGCGTCCGACGACCGTGGCCGTATGGCGGTTCAGGAAATGAACCGGATACTCGACGCAATTCGCGCGCACGACCCGCAGCGCGCACGCGACGCGGCGACGGCACACGTCGCGCGGGTCGCAGAGATCGCGATGGCGGAGTTGGCGCGGCAGACGAGCAAGTAAATAGCCGACGTCTACTTCGCCGCTTCGGGCGTCACGGATATGGCAACCGCTTCCGTATGCACGATCTCAACCTGATCGCCCACGCGAATGTGCTTCAGTTGCTCGGGGTCGACCACCACATCCACCTTGCCCTGCGGCCCCCTTATCGTGATGTGACTGCGCTTTGCATCGACGGTGACGACATCGCCCACTACCGTCACCTCACGCGTGATCGTGCCGCCCGGTTTGGTCCCCGACGCGGCGGGCTGCAAGATCTGCCGCTCCTTGCGGGAGCGCGGGCCGTTTGTCTTCTTGAGACTCAAAGACCTCGCCTCCTGGTACTCGGTGGTGACCACATCGCCGATCTTGAGTTGGTCGAAGTTGTGCACTTCGTTGCCCGCCTCGAGTTTTTCGATCTTTCCGTTCTTGTCCTTGAGCGTGACGGTCCGGGTAGCGGGATCGATGGCGACGACGGTGGCAATGACGGTTGCCGTTCCTGTCACGGTGGTCTTGTCCGTTCCTCGCTGGATCTCGACCGACGTCTGCGGCTGGGAAAACGCCGGGCAGGCCATCATGGCGACACCTGCCGCCACGAGGAAATACTGGATCTTCATTGCTGTGCTCCTTCTAGCACCCGTCGAACGCCGTTACCTCGGGCATCACGACGGCAGGATAGTCGACCAGCGTGCGCACTGCGGGCAGCCGGCCGTGCGGTAAGGACACGCGCACCAGGTCAGCGCAATCGCCGCCTACGTATTGTAAAAGCGCACAGTAGCGTACGCCGAGGCCGTTTATCAGCGGACCAACTCAGGCGCGCAAGCACTCGTCGGCGGTGTACTCGAACCATCGGGTGCATCCGTCAACTCAGTACACGCGTTGGACTAAAGATGAGCTTTTGAGAACCGCGGGCATGTTGAGACGCAAGAGCATGTTCGTGAGCCTCGTCGACGTGGTCTTTCACGCAGCAAAACTCTACGATATGGCCGAACCGCGACTTCAACTTTCGAGGCGTTCGATCATGTCTTTCAGTGCAGTGTTGCAACGCCGCGCGTGTCATCAAAAGTGCGTGGCGTAATGAAAATCGGTGAACTCGTCATTCCGGTCGCGCCACTCATTCTGGTTGCCAGCGTTGCAATATCACTGATGGTTGGGCGGCTCATCAGCCGACATGCTGTCGATTCCGAAGCGCCAATCGTGAACATCGTGCTGGCCGCATTGGTCGTGTCTAGAATCTCGTTCGTCGCGCGCTATCTGCCTGCTTACCGCGAGGACTGGCTCAGCATTTTCGACTTTCGGGATCTGGGCTTCGATCCGATGGCGGGCATCGTCGCCGGTGCGGCGATGCTGCTGTTCGTGTTCGCCCGTAGGCCACGCTTACGGCGCGCTTTGATGTTCGCCGCTGCAGCAGGTGTTTCAAGCTGGCTCGCATTGACAGCCGCCGTTGGTGCATCGACGCAAGTACAGACGATGCCAGCCGTCAGACTCGTCGATATCGACGGCAATTCCCGCACGCTTGGCGGAGCAAATGGCAAACCTGTCGTCGTCAATCTGTGGGCGAGCTGGTGCGCGCCGTGTCGCTCGGAAATGCCGATGTTGACCCGCGCACAGCACGAACTGCGCAATATCGAACTTGACTTCGTCAATCAGGGAGAATCGCCCGAAGCGGTGCGCGACTTTCTTTCAGCGCAGAAGCTGGCGCCAGATAACGTGATACTCGATCGGACGCTCGCAGTTGCCCAGTCGGTGCATGCCCGTGGATTTCCAACTACCCTGTTCTTCGACGAACACGGCAGACTGCTAGCGGTTCATCTCGGACCGTTTTCACGAGCGACGTTTCAACACGAAATCGAATCGCTTTATCCGTCTCGCGCGGCTGTTGTGCGCCACTAGAAACGGGTCGAATGAGAATTGCGGTACTCGTTCGCCGCACAGCGCTTGACGGTCTTTTCCAGGGTATGCCCCTTATTGAACGCCCAAAGGATTGCGTCCGCCGGCGCGCAATTGATGTCAACACTCCATTACCTGCCCGTGCGGCAATAAAGCACGCAGCCGATCGCAATGCATCTTGGTTGTAGCTAACAAATGCCTTACACTGCGCACTGAGCTCTCTCATCGCGTTGCTGGCATTCAAGAAGTGGGGGGCGAACTGGCAGATACATCCGGACACCAAGGAGACGTCATGCACTTTTATCATCGAGGTATCGCGATTCAACCGTCCGTTGCGAGAAGCGGGAATACCTTTGTCGCACGCGTTTCCATTCTCGAAGAGGATGGCGAAGCGACATCGCTCGGTGATCTGGGGCATTTCGCGAACCGGCAATCGGCATTTGCATTTGCTGTGCGATGCGGCACCGCGTTCGTGGACGACGAGCCGATGCCGCGTCCTCCATGTGAGATCCTGGCCAATTAAGTCATTGCTGGAAGTGCGAGAGATAGGAGAAGGCATTTCATGATTCACTCGGAGATCTACAGATTCCCCTACACGCGAATGGGAGGAATGCAACGCACGTACAACGTGACCATCAACCTCGTCCGGCGTGATTCCGGCGTGTACGCGTACAACTCGTGGGTGCACCACGCGGGCATGTTCAAGGGAAATGGTCTCGCCTTTCCGCTGGTTTCCCGCACGACGGAACAGGCGGCCGCGGAGGCGCGCGCTCGCATCGAAGGACACATTGAGAATCTGCTTGGTGTCAACGAGTGACGGGCGGCCTTCTTTTTATCTATCTGGAGCCGCTTGTCGCGGCGCGCAACTCGGCCAATAGCGCGTCGCCCGTCCATGAAGGACGCACGTCGCTACGCTCGGCTTGCCGTACAAGTTCACACAAGCGCTCATTCACGGGCGCCCTGCGCCCGACGCGCCGGGCGAGTTTGACCACTTCACCGTTGATCCAGTCGATTTCCGTCGCGCGTCCCGCCGCGAGGTCATCGGACATCGACGAGCGCGCCAACGGATCGATCGTCAACATCGCGCGTCCGAGCCGCGCGAACCATGCATCGGGTATCGCGAGGACGCGCGGCATCCACGCGGGCGGGATCGCCGTCAGCCTCGCCGGCTCGATGCCCGCCCGTGCAAGCAGCGCCAGCGCTTCTTTCTGCGCCATGCCGAGGCACAGACGGTAAGCGCGTTGGGCGAGTTCTTCCTTTAGCGGCCGGTTCGACAGCGCGTTGATCGCATTGTTGAGGTTGAGCAGCAGTTTGGCCCACTGCACGGGCAGCATATCGACGTGTTGGACCAGCGGAAGTCCCGCTTTCTCGAAGTCGCCGGCGAACGGCTGCATACCGGGCGCGCGCCGGATTTCCAGCTCGCCTGCCGAGCCCTGATGAAAGGCGCCCGGGCCGCGTTCGACGACGTTGAACGGCACCACGCCTTCGAGCACCGTATTGCGCGGCAACGCGGCGCGCAAAACGTCGGCGTTGCCAATGCCGTTCTGAAAGCTGACCACGATCGTATCGGCGCGCAGCACACTCGATAACTCCACCGCGACGGTCGGTGTCGCCGCGGACTTCACCGTGACGAGCACCAGATCAGCCGCAGCGGCCGCGGCGCGGTCCGTCGACGCATCGATGCGCGCAGGCGGCACAGACCAGCGGCGCTCGCCGAACTGCGACAGCGTGAGCCCATGCGTGCGCAGCATATTGTCGACGCGCTCACGCGCAACGAAGTTGACGTCGCTTCCTCCCGCGAGCAGTCGTCCGCCAATGTAGCAGCCGATGGAGCCCGCGCCGTAGATACAGATCTTTGCCATGCCATGTCCGATTGAGCCGACTGGTGACACTATTGATGCGCTGAACAGCAAGACCGGCTCATTACGCTCGTGCCGTTCGCTTTGCGCATCGCTTGTTGTCGTCGTCGAGTGCGCGGGTTAGCTCGCGTAGCCGGGATTCGCGCGGTCGAGCCGGCGCAGCAGCCCCGGCCATACGAGCGCGCCTGCGCTGACACCCCGCGTCGCCTGCATCGCTTGATGCCGGATGCCGTCGAGGATCGGTTGCGCGATCGGCGAGAGCTTCGACCCGCCCGACTGCGCCCGCACCTGGATCATGCACGACGCTTCGAAGAAGTACATTGCGGCGAATGCGTCCGCGGGCGTCGCGCCGACGGTCAGCAGGCCGTGGTTGCGCAGCATCAGATACGTGTTGCTGCCGAGGTCGCGCACGAGACGCGGCTTCTCATCTTCGTTGAGGGCGATGCCCTCATAGTCGTGATAGCCGAGCGACGCGAGCACGATGAGCGACTGCTGGGAAAGCGGCAGCAAGCCCGCTTGCTGCGCGGACACGGCGACGCCGTTGATCGAGTGCGTGTGCATCACGCACAGCGCGTCCTCGCGCGCCGCATGCACCGCGCTATGGATGTTGAAGCCGGCAGGATTGACGTCATACGGCGAGTCGGACACCTTGCGGCCGTCGAGATCGACCTTGACCAGCGATGACGCGGTGATCTCGTCGAACATCATCCCGTACGGGTTGATCAGGAAATGGTGCTCCGGGCCTGGCACGCGCGCGGAAATATGCGTGAACACGAGGTCGTCCCAGCCGAACAGCGCGACAAGACGGTAGGCCGCCGCAAGATTGACCCGGGCTTCCCATTCGGCAGATGAAACTGCGTGCTTCAGGCTGACATCAGTTGAGGCCACGTCGACACTCCTTATTCAATGGGTTCCAGCAATTCGGAAAACTGCAACGGCGCGGCGCGCACTTGCATCGGGCACGCTTGCATCAAAATGCGATGCGCCGGCCGGCCTCGCTGCGTCTTCAGACGCCGTGGCCGCATGATGGCGGGAATCGCGCGTAAAATCTGTCGGATAGCCGACACGTCGACATGTCCATGGAATCCACGCTGCTGCGCTATCGTCCACAACTTGAATCGACTGCATGGTTCCGCAGCCTGCCCGTCGAGTTGCGGGACTATCTGGTGAGCCACGCGACGCTGCTCCGGCTGGAAAAGGGAGAAGTGCTGTATCGATACGGCGATCCGTCTTACGGCCTGTATGCGGTGCTCGAAGGTGCGCTCGCGGTCGGGACGGTTGGCGCCGACGGCAAGGAAGCGTTGCTCGCGGTGCTGGGGCCGACTGCCTGGGTCGGAGAAATCTCGATGTTCGACGGGCTGCCGCGTCCACACGACGCGATCGCCGCGACCCGTGCGTTGTTCATGCATGTGCCGGAAGCCGCGTTGCAAAGCCTTCTCGACACGACGCCGCGCTACTGGCGTGATTTCGCATTGTTGATGGCGCAGCGCCTGAGGGTGTCGTTCAAGAATGCCGAGTCGTTGACGTTGCTGCCGGCGGCGCAACGCGTCGCGAGCCGCCTGCTGATGATCGCCGAAGGGTATGACGGGCTCAATGCGACACAGAGCAAGATCCGGCTCTCGCAAGACAGCCTTGCATCGATGGTCTCGCTGACACGGCAGACCACCAATCAGTTGCTCAAGAATCTTGAAAGCCAGGGGATAGTGAGCCTGAAATTCGGCGAGATCAATATTCTGGATATCGAACGATTGCGTGCGGCTTGTGCTGGCGTGTCCAGACCGTAGGCTCGAACGCCCGTTTTGATTCGCTTCGAACGGTTCGACCTGGGCTATGATGACGGCATCGGCGACCCTACGCACCATGAACCGCTTCCTCATCGTTGTTGGCATGCTGTGCATTCTTGCTGGCCTCGGATGGCACTGGCTCGCGCGCATCCCGTTTGGCCGGTTGCCCGGCGACATTCATATCGTCCGGGACGGATTCAACTTTCATTTCCCGATCGTCACGTGCATCGTGATTTCGGCCGTGCTGTCGGCGCTGCTGTGGCTCTTGCGGCGTTGAGCACGTCTGAGCCGGTCGTCGAAAATTGAGTTCCCGGCATGTCGAATTTGATGGTCTTCCCTCGTCGTTCAAACGGCAGCATGCGGCTTGCTTTCGCATTTCGCCAACATTGACAGGAGATTCTCGATGACGATTCAAAAGATCACGCCTTTTCTCTGGTACTCCACGCAAGCTGAGGAGGCTGCTGCGTTCTATACGGCTATCTTTCCCGACTCACGCGTGGTTCGGGTCACGGAGGTGCCAAGTGCTGGTTCGACGAAGGTCGTCGAGTTCGAGCTCTTTGGACAGCCGTTCATCGCGATGAGCTCCAAGGGACCCGACTCGTTCAATCACGCGATATCGCTGATGGTCAACTGTGACGATCAGACGGAACTCGACCGCTATTGGGGCGCCTTTCTCGAAGGTGGCAGCGTGACCGAGGCGTGCGGCTGGTTGAAGGACCGCTTCGGCGTCTCATGGCAGATCGTTCCGAACGATCTCATCGGGATGATGGCCGACCCCGATCCAGTAAAAGCCACACGCGTTGCGCAGGCCATGATGAGCATGACGAAGTTCGACGTCGCCGCGCTGAAAGCGGCCTATTCGGGCGCGGCGAATTAGCGGGAACCCATGCATGGTAGAGCGCGGCTGGCGTTGCACGCGTTCAGCCGACGCTCATGCGAATTACGCGGCGCAACAATTGCCGGGCTGCTTCACATGAGGGTAGCTTTTCCCGCTCGCGGCAACTCTAGCTTCGAATAAAAGGGTGCGATAGGGAACGTCCTACTGATGAGCAGGCCGCTTCTTTCTATGTACCGGTCGGGAAAGTTCAGCGGGTGTGTGAGTGAGACAACGATATCGCCGGGCTGAAATGAACGTTTGCACGGGAGTGCAAGCCGTATTGCCTGCCAGTGCAATGCGCACGTCCGTCGTCCGAAGCCGCTGCAGTATCCGGACGACGGACCCGTTCTCCGCCGTCATTCTCCGCCGTCATTCTCTTTTCGTCTTCTCTTGCTCCCGCTTCTGCTGCGGGTCGGAGCCGCGTTGAGTCGGCGCCCTCGTGCATGCGTCCGGGGGCATTACATAGGGCACGTCTTCGCAGCAGCACGCATACACAGGAAACCCGTACGCGTTGGTGCGGATGATGGTCGTTGGCCCGTGCAGCGGGCACACCGCTTTCATGACGCCTCCTTGAACCCTCTGGTCAACACTTTCTATCGTACACGCGGCTCGCCCGTTCGACATGGGCAAGCAGCCGTGCACGGCGTCGCGCACTGCGAAGCCTGCCGTCATGGGATCCAACCCTTTTCTCGTCCTATCGCGACGGCCTGGGTCCCGTTGTGCGCACCGAGCTTCGCATTGCACCCATGCGTAAACCAGTCCGATGCGCGGCTCCGACGCGAGCAGCGCAGGCCCGATGCGGTCGAGCCAGCGCATTAGCAAACGGATGCGGCCCGCGCCGAGCAGGCGTCGCGAGTGCCGGACGATTTGCGCCAGCGCTGCCTCGTGCTCTTCGGCATCCAGCAGATGCTCGATTGCGGGAATCGGCTGCGCTTCCTCGATGAACCAGCGTGCGGCTGCCCGATGGATCTGCGCTTCGCGCTCCGGATGACCGGCGTGCAGCCGGTGACGCAGGAAACTCGCAAACAGCCGGTGATAGCGATACCAGTTGCGCTCGCCGTCGAGCGGAACCAGAAACAGGTTCGAACGCCTGCGACGACGGGCAATATTCTCGATGTTTCGGCATCGTATAGCGGCTACGGACTGTGCGCCGGCATTGCCCATCAGTACCAGCATTCGGGTTCGAGACCATTCCGGGTCTGCCCGTCGCGCTGACGCTCGCCGATACCGAGCACTATTCGGCGGGGCTCGCGTATCGCATCGGCATCGTCAATCTTCAAGCCAACTATTCGTACAACCGCGCGAAGGATGTGCCGGCGCGCTCGCTGGCGGCGCTGCTGCACGCTTCGCATCCGTACAGTCTTGCCGAAGTGGGCGCGGCGATCCAGGCGACGCCCGCCGATGTGTTCGAAATCACAGGCATCAACCGCAACGTGCGCGGCGCCGACGACAGCACCTGGGGAATCCAGGCCGGCTACGACCATTTTCTGTCGAAGCGCACGAGCCTCTGCGTCCGCGCCGGCTACATGAAGAATCATGGCGAAGCGACGACGAGCTGGCCGTTCGTCAGCGTCAAGGCGAAAGGCACGTCGCAGACGTTGGCTGTGCTCGGCATGACCCACCGCTTCTAGTTTCGCGCAGCGGGGCAGGCGGGTGCGGCCGGCACGCGCGTGGTGCGCTTCCCGCCGCTACACCGCAAACAGCTGTCCGAGCTGCGGCTCGCTGTCGCGCACGGCTGCAAGCCGCAACGCATGCCAGGCCATCGCGAAGTTACTCGATAGAACGGGCTTGCCCGTCTGTGCCTCCAGTTGCGGAATCAACGATGCGACCCGCAGGCTCGTGCAGGAGACGAACACGGCGTCCGTATCGTCGTGCTGCGCGAGTTGCGCGATTGCCGAGCGGATCGATGGGGCATCGATGCGGGCGACTTCGTTATCGTCCGCATGTTCGAACGACGCCACGCGCGGCACGCCGATTCCACGTGCGTCGATGTAGTCGCGCATGAAGTCGTTGATGGTGCGCACATACGGTGTCAGCAACGCGACCCGCCGCACCTCCAGCGCAGCGAGCGCCGCGATGGCTGCCGTGATCGGCGTCGTGCACGCGATGCCGGGACGCGCCTCGCGTATGCGTTCGAACACGCGCTCCTCGCCGATCACCATGGATGCCGACGTGCAGCCGAATGCCACCACGTCGAGCCGCTCGCCGGGCAGAAGCAGGCCGACGGCGGGCGCGATGCGGGACTCGATTTCCGCGAGTCGCGCCGGCGTGATGTCGGGCGAGTTCTCCAGACGGCTTTCGTAATACGCGACGCCGTCTTGCCGGAGCAGCTGCCGCCATTCGTGTTCGATCGTGTGGTCGGTTGCCAGCACGACGAGACCGATCGCGGCGCGGCTTGCGATCCCGTCGTCGAACTCGCAATCGAGCTTCATATAGGCGTCCTGACGCAGTGAGGTCGTGCTCATTTGATCGTCATCCCTGTCATGTCGAGTTCGGGTGTGCGCCCGGCCATGATGTCGGCGAGCAGTCTTGCGGTGCCGCACGCCATCGTCCACCCCATGTGTCCGTGACCCGTGTTCAGAAACAGATTGCGGTGGCGCGTCGCGCCGATCAGCGGCGTGCCTTCGGGCGTCATCGGACGCAGCCCGGCCCAATAGCCCGGCTTCGTGTAATCGGCGCCGTCGGGAAAGAGCTCGCGTGCCGTGCGCAGGATTGAATCGAAGTCGGCGGGCGTGTGATGCGTGTCATAGCCCGCGAACTCGGCCGTCGCGGTGAAGCGCAGCCGCTCGCCGAAGCGCGCCCACGCAACGAGATGGTTTTCGTCGACGCCGCCCATTTGCGGCGGACGATGCGCGGGCCCGACCGGAAAGGTCGCCGAATAGCCTTTGACGGGATAGATGGCCAGCCTGTATCCGAGCGGCCGCGCGAGAATCGGCGAATACGAGCCGAGCGCCAGCACGTAGTCGTCCCCTTCCATGAGCCCCGCCGACGTACGGACGCCTGTGATCCTGTCCGCCGTGGCTTCGATCCTGCTGATGGGCGCGTCGAACACGAAGCGCACGCCGAGACGCTCGCACGCGCGTTGCAACTGCCGGGTGAACTGATGCGCGTCGCCGCTTTCGTCGGTCGGACAGTAGATCGCGCCTGCAATGCGCTCGCGGGCCTGCGCGAGCGCCGGCTCGCGTTGCGCGACTTGCGCGGCATCGAGCGTTTCGAGTTGCAAGCCGTTTTCGACGAGGATCGTCATGTTCGCGCGGCCGCGCTCGAACGACGCCGCATCGCGATAGAGATACAGCAGCCCGCGCCTGATCCCGTCGTATTGCAGCTGCTCGTTTGCCGTCAACTGCTGCAGCTGATGCTGCGCATAGCGGCACAGCCGTACCTTGCGCGCGGTGTTTTCGCGCGAGCGCGCCGCCGTGCAGTTGCGCAGGAACAGCACGCACCACGCCCACATGTGCGGATCGGCGTTGAGCCGCAGCCGAAGCGCCTGTCCTTCGACGAATAACGATTTCAGCAGGATTTTGGGCGCGCGCGGCGAAGCCCAGGTGTACGAATGCCCCGGCGCGACGAGTCCGGCGTTGGCAAAACTGGTTTCGAGCGCAACGCCCGGACGGCGATCGAGCACGGTGACGGCGCGGCCGTCCCGCGCGAGGTAGTACGCCGTGGTCACGCCTGCAATGCCGGCGCCCAGCACGATGCTCTTCACGCGCGCCTCCTGCCGTGATCTACGAAATATAAGTCTGCCGCCGCCTGCAGGGGTGATTTATACGCGCATACCCTATACCGGCCTTGCGGACTTCGGGATCTATCATGGAGAAGGCGCTTTTGCGCCGCTAGCGCGACAGCTGTATCCCAGCTCGCGCGATACCGCAACATGACGATCCATTACGTTGCGCTAACTGACCGCTGGCTTACCCGCCTCGCGGGGCGTCCGGTCGGATTCACAGTCAGGAGCCACGAACATGAATACTCAGAACAATGGCATGCCCGACGCCGTCCGCGTTCTGCGGCAAACCGTCAGCGCCGCGATCGTCGCGCTGGCGGCTCTCGCAGCGCTCACGCCCGAAGCGGCGCACAGCCAGACCATCAAGATCGGCGTACCCGTGCCGCTGTCGGGCAGCAGCGCCAATGCCGGGGCGGATATCGTGAACGGCGCGAAGCTGGCGGCAGCGAAGATCAACGCGGCGGGCGGCGTGCTCGGCAAACAGATCGAACTCGTGCCGGAGGATGACGCCTGCGACGCCCAAACGGCCGTGCAGGCCGCGCAGAAGCTGATCGACGCGGGCGTGGTCGCGGTGGCGGGCGGATATTGCTCCAGTGCCGCGTTGCCCGAGTTGACGGCGCTTCACCGCTCCGGCATTCCCTTCGTGCTGGATGCGTCGACCAACCCGAAGCTCACCGAAATGGGTTACGACAATGTGTTCCGCACCATTGGACGTGACGATCAGCAGGGCCCGTTCGCGGCCAGCTTCATCAAGAATTCGCTGCACGCGAAGCGCGCGGCCGTCATCGATGACAACACAACCTACTCGAAGGGACTGGCGCAGAACACGGTCGAAGCCCTCAAAAAAGGCGGCGTCGAGGTCGTCTATGCCGACTCGATCACGCCTGGCCAGATGGACTACTCGCCGACTCTCACCAAAGTCGCGTCGCTGAAACCGGACGTGATCTACTACACCGGCTACTTCTCGGAAGCGGGACTGCTCGTGAAGGAAGCGCGGCAACTGGGCCTCAAGATGACGCTCATGGGCGGCGACGCGACCAACGACCCGACGCTGATGAAAACGGCCGGACCGGCCGCCGACGGCATGATCATCACGACCTCTCCGCTCGCGCAATTCCTTTCCGGCGCGCACGGCTACGTCGACGACTATACGAAGGCCTACGGCCAGGCCCCAGGCCCCTATTCGGTGTACGAATACGACGCCGTCGCCGTCACGGCGAAGGCGATCGCCGATGCGAAATCGGCTGATCCGAAGGCAATCGTCGCCGCGCTGCACAAGATCAAGGACTATCCAGGCCTGACAGGCACGATCGGTTTCGATCCCAAGGGCGATCGAACCCGCGCCGTCTATATCACGATCATCGTGCGTAACGACCAGTTCACGGCCTACCAGAGACAGGACGCGGCCGGTAACTGGGTGGCGATGAAATAGGCGCTGCGGCGGACTTGTCGAGGCCATGAGCACCTTTTTCCAGTACGTCGTCGAAGGGCTGACGATCGGCTCGTTCTACGCGCTCGTGGCCCTCGGCTACACGATGGTCTACGGCATCATCCGGCTCATCAATTTTGCGCATGGCGACCTGTTCATGGTCGGCGCGTTCATCGGCTGGACCAGCCTCGCGGCGCTCGCCAGCGCGCATCTGCCCCTCGCGCTGGCGCTGCTCGCCGCATTCGCGGCTTCGATGGTCGCGACAGGCGCACTCGGTGTCGCGATTGCGCGCGTCGCCTATCAGCCGCTGCTGCGCGCGCCGCGCCTGTCGATCCTCATTACCGCGCTGGGTATTTCGCTGGCGCTCGAAAACGCCGTGCTGCTGATCTATGGCGCCGGCTTTCGCACCTATCCGCACCTGCTCACGCACACGGGGCTGAATCTGCTCGACGTGCAAATCACGTTTGCGCAGATCGGCATCGTTGCCGCGAGCTTCGCGCTGATGCTGGGGCTCTACTTTTTCGTCCATCACACGTTCCTCGGCACCGCGATGCGCGCGCTCGCCATCGATCAGGATGCGGCCCGCCTGATGGGGATCGACGTCGAGCGGATGATCCAGCTCACCTTCTTCATCGGCTCGGTTCTCGCGGCCGTCGCGGGCGTGATGGAGGGTCTCTTTTATACGCAGATCAACTTTTTCATGGGCTTCGTGCTCGGCTTGCGCGCCTTCACGGCGGCCGTGCTCGGCGGCATCGGCAATATTCCCGGTGCGATGGCGGGCGGCCTGCTGATCGGCCTGCTCGAAGCATTCGGCGCGGGCTATGTGTCGTCGCAATGGACGGACGTGTTCGTGTTCGGCGTGCTGATCGCGGTGCTGGTGGTCAAGCCGACGGGCCTGTTCGGCGAGCGCGTCGTCGAGAGGATGTAGCCCATGCGCGCACCGGCTTCGATGCCAGCATGGCCGACGATCGTCACGGTCGGGCTGCTCGCCATCGCCGTCGCGCTGCCGGCTTTCTCCAGCAACTACGTGGTCGATGTCGCGCTGACCATCGTCACGTACTCGATCCTCGGCCTCGGGCTGAATATCGTCGTCGGCTATGCGGGGCTGCTCGATCTCGGCTACGCGGCATTCTTCGCGATCGGCGCGTACACGACGGCCCTGCTCGAAACACTGCTGGGCTTTTCGTTCTGGGAGACGCTGCCGTTCAGCCTCGCGTTTGCGGGCGTGTCGGGCGTGGTGATCGGCTATCCGACGCTGCGTCTGCGCAGCGACTATCTGGCCATCGTCACGCTGGGCTTCGGCGAGATTACGCGCATCGTCGCGACCAATCTCGACATCACGGGCGGTCCGAACGGAATCTACGGGATCGCGAGCCCGAGTCTGTTCGGCTATGAGATCAGCTCGCCGCGCGCGGTGTTCGAACTGGGCATGGCGTTTCTCGTCGTCGTGCTGCTGTTCGCCGTGCGTCTTGGCCGGTCGCGGCTCGGGCGTGCGTGGACGAGCATCCGCGAGGACGAGGCGGCCGCCGAGGCGGTCGGCGTTCCGACACTGCGCGTGAAGCTTCTCGCGTACGTGATGGGCGCGCTGATCGGCGGCAGTGCGGGCAGTCTGTTCGCCGCGCGCTTCGGCACCATCGATCCCACGGGCTTCACGTATCTGCAATCCGTGACGATTCTCATCATCGTCGTGCTCGGCGGACGGGGCAGCATTCCGGGCGTGATTCTCGGCGCGATCATCGTCGCCGGTGTGCCGGAATTGCTGCGCTTTCTGAACCTGTGGCGCATCTTCGGCTTTGCCGTCGCGCTCGTGATCTTGATGCTGCTGCGACCGCAAGGCCTGTGGCCTGTCCGCGCAAAACACGCGATGCCGCAGGCGGATCTGTCGGGCGTGGCGCCTGCGCCCGCACCGCCCGCCGTCACGACCGGGGCGGGCGAAACACTGCTCGAGGTTCGCGATCTGGCGTGCCGCTTCGGCGGCGTGCTGGCGGTGGGAGGAATCAGCTTCGACGTGCGCGGCGGCGAGATTCTTGCGCTGATCGGCCCGAACGGGGCGGGCAAGACGACGGTCTTCAACTGCCTGACGGGCGTGATCCGCGCGAGCGCCGGGCGTCTGTTCTGGTGCGGCGCCCCGCTCGGCGGCGGCGCGCCGCACCGCAACGTGCATCGCGGCATCGCTCGCACCTTTCAGGGCATTCGCCTGTTCGGGCACATGAGCGCGTTCGAGAACGTGCTGACGGGGATGGACCACCGGTTGCATACGCCGCTTGCCGCCGAACTGATGGGGACGCCGTCCGCCCACGCCGAGGCGGCCGAACACGAGGCGCAAGGGATGCGCTGGCTCGACATGGTCGGCCTTGCCGCGCGGGCGCGCGAATACGCGGCCGATCTGCCGTACGGCGATCAGCGCCGGCTCGAAATCGCGCGCGCATTGGCCAGCAATCCGCGCCTGCTGCTGCTGGACGAGCCGGCCGCCGGGATGAACCCGACCGAGAAGCACGCGCTGATGGAGCTGATCCGGCGCATTCGCGCGCTGGGCGTCACGGTGCTGCTGATCGAACACGACATGACGCTGGTCATGGGCGTGTCGGACCGGATTATCGTGATGGATCACGGCGTGATCATCGCCGAGGGTCCGCCCGCGCAGGTCCAGAGCGATCCGCGTGTGATCGATGCTTATCTCGGCACGGCTGACGAAGATGACACGGGCGATGTCGCCAGCGGGGAGAAGTCGCTGTGGAACTCCTAGAAGTCCGCGATCTGCGCGTGAGCTACGGCAATATCGAGGCATTGCATGGCGTCTCGCTCGATGTCGGAGCGGGCGAGATCGTTGCACTGCTGGGCGCCAATGGCGCGGGCAAGACCACGATGCTCAGGACCATCTCGGGCCTGATCCGGCCGCGCGCCGGACGGATTGCGCTGTCCGGACGGCCGCTGACGGGCATGCATTCCCATCAGATCGTCGCGCTCGGCATCGGACACGTGCCTGAAGGGCGGCGCGTGTTCGGCGCGCTGAGCGTCGAAGAGAACCTGCGGCTTGGCGGCTATCTGTTGCGCCGCGACGCTGCCGCGCTCGAACGCCGTGTCGGCTCCCTCTATGAGACCTTTCCGCGGCTCGGCGAGCGGCGCGGCCAACTGGCGGGCACGCTCAGCGGCGGCGAACAGCAGATGCTCGCCATCGCGCGCGCGTTGATGCTCAAGCCGAGGCTCGTGTTGCTCGACGAGCCGTCGATGGGGCTCGCGCCGAAACTGGTCCGCGCGATCTTCGGCATGATCGCGGATGTCTGTACGGAAGGCGCGGCGGTGCTGCTTGTCGAGCAGAACGTCAGACAGGCGCTTCGCATCGCGCACCGGGCGTATGTGCTGGAAGGCGGGAGCATGGCGCTGTCGGGCGCGTCGCGGGATCTCGTCAACGACAGCCGGGTCCGCGCCGCGTATCTTGGAGGCAGTGCGTCGTCGGCGGCTTGACGGGCGAGGCCTGTGCCGGCATCACGTGAATGTGACGGGTGCCGGCGCCGTGCCAGGCTGCGCACGCTGACCGCTTTTTCAAGGAGCGACCTCATGTTGAACTACCCTGCCGCCTATCAGTCGACAACAGGTTCCGCGCTCGACGTCGACAAGGACTTCTATCGGCGCATCGCGGCCGAGCACGATGGCCGTGAGCTGGTCGAGTCGATCGTCGTTCCGATACGTTCGGGCCGCGCGTGGACGGTGCCAGCCGGGCATGTTTTCCGCATTGTGACGATCGAGGGGCCGCAGGTTGCGGACCTCAATCTATGGAATCTGCACAATCCGCGCGAACGGATGTGGGCGTCGCGCACGCGCCAGCTTCAGGCGGCGCACGTGAGCACCTTCGACCGGCTATGGTCGACGCTTCCGTTTCTGCGCCCGATGGTGACGATCACGGACGACAGCCTGGCAGACTATGGCATCGACGAGCATGGCGGCCGCGTTCACGATCTGCTTGGCACCCGTTGCGATCCCTACGTGAACCGCATGCTGACGGGGGAGGACTTCCACTTTCATTGCCATTCGAACCTGACTCGCGCCATCGCGCCATATGGACTGACCGAGTACGACGTCCACGATGTCCTGAACGTCTTCCAGTGCACGGGATTGAATCTCGATGACAAGTACTTCATGAAGGCATGCCCGGCAAAAAAGGGCGACTATCTGGAGTTCTTTGCGGAGATCGACTTGCTGTGTGCGTTATCGACGTGTCCGGGCGGCGACCTGTCGCTGCCGATGTGGGGCCCCGATGCGCGTGATCCGCTCGAAGTGTGCAGGCCGCTCGGCGTCGATGTTTACCGGCTCGCGCCGCAATTGCTCGACGGATGGTCGCCGCCGCCCGTCGCTGCCTACAAGGGTCAGCACGGCTTGACGCTGCAGCAGCCGGACTGGAAGTAATCGATCGGGGACAGCCGCGAGCGGGTGGATGCCGCTCTGCTTTCGGCCACGCCGTCCCCTTCGACGGTTCAACCGTTCAGTAGTAAAGCCAGCGCCCATATTCCGGCGACCAGTACCAACGGCCGGTTTGCGGTGCCGGCTGATACTGGGCAACCCAGGGCGCGGGAGGCGAATAGTACGGATAGGGGCGCGGAGCCGCATACGCTGGTTGCTGCACATAGCCGTACGGCTGCGGCGCTGGCCGCATCGCCGCGGGTGGCGGCGCGTATTGCGGCTGCGGCCGGGGTGCGTAGCGAGGCTGCGTGGTGTACACCTGTGCCGCGCGCGGCGCGACGGCTTCATCGCCGGCTTCGTCTTCGTCGTCGGCGACCTGCGGCGGCGGCGTCACATACTGCGCCGTGCGTCCCGTATAGGGCCGCGTACTGCTGTTGCGCACTTGCGCATCCGCGCTTCGGACCGGTTGCTGGTTCTGTCGCGGCGCGGGCGCAGCCGAGGCGTCGGCGGCTTCGGCTGCATCGGCCGTGAAGCGCCGGGCCGCCGGCTGCGGCGGCGCGGCGTGCGCTTCGGTGGCGGGAGGCGTCTGCGTGCTTTGCTGGCCGGGTAGCGGTCTTGCCGTGACGGGCACCTCCTGCACGGTTTCGACGTCGCTCGTGTCGCTGTACACGTGCTTGATGTCGAGGATCGGCTTGCGCACGGGCGGCGTCGAAGTCTTTTGAGTTGGCGCTGCCGTTGCGGGCGGCGCGTTGGCTGTGTTCGGCGAGGCACTCTGCCGGGTGGCGGCCTCGCGCGCGTATTCCTCTTTTGCCGCCTTGTAGCCGCGATCGTAGGCGGCCTTCACTTCCCGGTCCTGCGCGTCGGCATCCTCGGCTGCGTTGTACGCGTGCGACGACGCCGAAAACACACAGCCTGCGGCCAGTAATACGACGGCCGAGGTCCGCCTCGAGCTTCTGTCCATGAAGCCCTCCCTTTATGGTTATTGATAAGGAATCGTACAACGCCGTGCGTGACAGGCAAACGTCTGAAGTGTCGTTAAGTTCGCTGGCTAACCGAGTCTGTGGCGAGACTTTGGCGGCGCATTGGAGAAGCGCAGCGGTGCCCGCCGTGCGCGCGAATTACTCAAATCCGAAATGCCAGAGTTCAATACTGAAACCAGACTTTGACGCCGTGAACGGTGGAAGGTTGATAAATCAACCGCTTCGAGCGGTCATGCAAGCTGGCTTGGTTCTTGCTGTCCAGTAGCGGAGCAATTTTTCAGCCAAACTTAACAGGAAGGACCGCAATGAATCGCGTAGCAGGCAGGGGACAATCGGTACACGTCGATTACGATTTGAAGGCGAGCGCGCAACAGCGCGATGCGGGCGACGAAAGCAAAAAGGGCCCATCGGAATCCTTCACGAACTGGGCATGGTCAACGGGACAAGGTCACTACGACTGGATGGATTCCCACGTGCCATTCGCAACCCTCGACTAGCGGTTGAATAGATCGCTGCCGCGCCGTTTCCTCCTCACGATCGGCTTCAGCGCGCAACGGCGCGGCTTTCGATCTAATCTGAACATGCGCGTGCGCGGTGTGGCTCGCGCGCACATGCCAATGGCGCTTTCTGACAATCACGGTCCGCTTCGCGGGCCTAGTATGCAATGAGTTCCATCGGCCGCCTTTGCGCCGAGCGCGGCTGAAGGTGAGTGCGAACGGCTGCCCACTTGCGACACCCTGGTTTGCGGGCGTGTCGCGACCATCTAAGAGTTTCCGTCTACATGAACTACGCCCCGATCAGATCCCTGTTAATCGCCAACCGTTCCGAGATCGCGATCCGCGTGATGCGCGCGGCCGCCGAGATGGACATCCGGACCGTGGCCATCTACTCGAAGGAAGACCGGCTCGCGCTTCATCGTTTCAAGGCCGACGAGAGCTATCTGGTGGGTGAGGGCAAAAAGCCGCTCGCCGCCTACCTCGATATCGACGATGTTCTGCGCGTCGCAAGACAGGCAAAGGTCGACGCCATTCATCCGGGTTACGGTTTTCTCTCGGAGAACCCTGAGTTCGCGCAAGCTGTTATCGATGCGGGCATACGCTGGGTCGGCCCCACGCCGGACGTCATGCGCATGCTCGGCAACAAGGTGGCGGCGCGCAACGCGGCGATCGCGGCCGGGGTGCCCGTGATGCCCGCCACGGACCCGTTGCCCCGCGACCTGGACGCATGCAAGCGCCTCGCGGCCGGAATCGGCTATCCGCTGATGCTCAAGGCAAGCTGGGGCGGCGGCGGGCGGGGCATGCGGGTGCTCGAAACCGAGCGGGATCTCGAAACGGCCCTGGCCGCGGCGCGGCGCGAAGCGCTCGCCGCGTTCGGCAATGACGAGGTGTACGTCGAGAAGCTGGTGCGGCATGCGCGCCACGTCGAGGTGCAGGTGCTCGGCGACGCGCACGGCAATCTCGTGCATCTGCATGAGCGGGACTGCACCGTGCAGCGGCGCAATCAGAAAGTCGTCGAGCGGGCGCCCGCCCCTTACCTGGATCACGCGAAACGTGCCGAGTTATGCGAGTCCGCGCTGCGGTTGATGCGCGCGGTCGGCTACACGCACGCCGGGACCGTCGAATTTCTGATGGACGCGGACTCGGGCCAGTTCTACTTCATCGAGGTGAATCCGCGCATCCAGGTCGAACATACGGTGACCGAGGTGATCACCGGCGTCGACATCGTCAAGGCGCAGATCCGCATTACGGAAGGCGGCACGATCGGGCTCACGGAAGACAGGCTGGATCACGACGGCGCCGTCAGCACGCGTGCCGCCGGTGTGCCGGCGCAGGCTGAGATTCCGCTGAACGGGCATGCGCTTCAATGCCGGATCACCACGGAAGATCCCGACAATGGCTTCCTGCCCGACTATGGGCGGCTCACCGCCTACCGTAGCGCCGCGGGATTCGGCGTGCGCCTCGATGCGGGCACGGCTTACGGCGGCGCGGTGATCACGCCGTATTACGATTCGCTGCTGGTGAAGGTGACCACGTGGGCGCCGACTGCCGCCGAATCGATCCGGCGGATGGACCGCGCGCTGCGCGAATTCCGCATTCGAGGTGTCGCGTCGAACCTGCAGTTTCTTGAGAACGTGATCAACCATCCGGCCTTTGGGCGAGGCGACGTGACGACGCGTTTCATCGACCTGACGCCGGAGCTGCTCGCGTTTACGAAACGGCGTGACCGGGCGACCAAACTGCTGCGCTATCTCGGCGAGGTGTGCGTCAACGGCAATCCGGAAATGGGCGGACGCTCGCTGCCGTCGCTGCCGCTGGCGAGACCCGTGCTTCCCGCCGTGGATACTTCCGGCCCGTTGCCGACAGGGACTCGCGACCGTCTGCGCGAACTGGGCGCCGAAAAGTTCGCGCGCTGGATGCTGGACCAGAAGCAGGTGCTGCTGACGGACACGACCATGCGCGATGCGCACCAGTCGTTGTTTGCCACGCGCATGCGCACGGCCGACATGCTGCCGATCGCACCGTTTTACGCCCGCGAGCTTGCGCAGCTCTTTTCAATGGAATGCTGGGGCGGGGCGACCTTCGACGTGGCGCTGCGCTTCCTGAAGGAAGATCCGTGGGAGCGCCTTGCGCAGTTGCGCGAACGCGTGCCCAACATCCTTTTCCAGATGTTGCTGCGTGGCTCGAATGCCGTCGGCTATACGAACTACGCGGACAATGTCGTGCGCTTCTTCGTGCAGCAGGCCGCGAGCGCGGGCGTCGATGTGTTCCGCGTGTTCGATTCGCTGAACTGGGTGCGCAATATGCGCGTCGCGATCGACGCGGTGTGCGAAAGCGGTGCGCTGTGCGAAGGCGCCATCTGCTATACGGGCGATCTGTTCGACGCTTCGCGGCCGAAGTACGACCTGAAATACTACGTCGGCGTCGCGCGTGAACTCCAGCGCGCCGGCGTGCATGTTCTGGGCATCAAGGACATGGCGGGCATCTGCCGTCCACAGGCTGCCGCGGCGCTCGTGAAGGCGCTCAAGGAAGAGACGGGCTTGCCTGTGCACTTCCATACGCACGACACCAGTGGCATTTCCGCCGCGTCGGCGCTCGCGGCGATCGATGCCGGATGCGATGCCGTCGACGGCGCGCTCGACGCGATGAGCGGCCTCACCTCGCAACCGAATCTGTCGAGCATTGCCGCCGCGCTCGCGGGCACCGGGCGCGATCCGGGGCTCAGTCTGGAACGGCTGCACGAAGCGTCGATGTACTGGGAAGGCGTGCGTCGCTACTATGCACCGTTCGAATCGGAGATCCGCGCGGGCACGGCGGATGTCTATCGGCACGAGATGCCGGGTGGACAGTACACGAACCTGCGCGAGCAGGCTCGCTCGCTCGGGATCGAACATCGCTGGACGGAGGTGTCGCGCGCGTATGCGGACGTCAACCGGATGTTCGGCGATATCGTCAAGGTGACGCCCACCTCGAAGGTGGTCGGCGACATGGCGCTGATGATGGTGGCGAACGACCTGAGCGCGGCTGACGTGTGCGACCCGTCGAAGGAAATCGCGTTTCCGGAATCGGTTGTCTCGTTGTTCAGAGGGGAACTCGGCTTCCCGCCGGACGGCTTTCCAGCGGGCCTGTCGCGCAAGGTCTTGCGAGGCGAACCGCCCGCGCCGTATCGGCCGGGTGACCAGCTTCCGGCCGTCGACCTGGACGCGGCACGCGCACAAGGCGAGGCGGCCTGCGAACATCCCCTCGACGACAGGCAGCTTGCGTCATACCTGATGTATCCAAAGCAGACAGTCGACTACCACGCGCATCTGCGCGCATACAGCGACACCTCCGTGTTGCCGACGCCAGCCTTTTTGTATGGCCTGCAGCCGCAGGAAGAAGTCGCCGTCGATATCGACGCGGGCAAGACGCTGCTGGTGTCGCTACAGGGACAGAATGCCGATGCCGAAGAGGGCATGGTCAAAGTCCAGTTCGAGCTGAACGGACAGTCGCGCACGGCCGTCGTGGAAAAGCGCAGCGCGGTGCATGCGGGACCCGCGCGCAAAGGCCGGCCCGTCGCCGATCCGGCGAATGCGCAGCACGTCGCCGCGCCGATGCCGGGATCGGTTGTCACGGTCGCGGTGCGGCCCGGGCAGCGTGTGTCGGCCGGCAGCACGCTGGTCGCTCTGGAGGCGATGAAAATGGAAACGCACATCGCGGCTGAGCGCGACTGCGAGATTGCCGCGGTCCACGTCCAGCCGGGCGACCGGGTGGCCGCGAAGGACCTTCTGATCGAACTGAAGGACATGGACGCCTGACTGTGCGCACGAGCGCCGGGTCAGGACGGGAGCAAACGCTACGGCTTGCTCCAGACCTGTTTCCAGCACATCAGGAGGGCGCCGCGAGAGTCCCTCGAGACGGCCCCTTCGGCCTGGCACGCGGCCCCCGTCAGTGCGGGGCCGAAGTTGGCCGCCTCCCGGTCGGCGTCAGCGAGTACATCGGCAGGGACCCTGCCCCAGATCGACAGGCTGGCGAGCACGCCGGCACAGCCAATGAGAATGACGACAGTGCGTCCGAGTCGGGCCGAGGGTCTGGCGATAGTATCGAATGGCATGGGGAACCTCGTCTTGCAGGGGCTTGTGAGCGGTCTTATCGGCACGCGCCTGCAAAACCGTAGGGTTCCCTCAAATTTTTTCTTTGCGCCGGATTACATCGGCTCAGCGTTGTAACCCGTCACGACCCCCATCTGAATAGGCCTGCTCGAGCGCGTTCGCGACGTCCGTCATGCGAAGCAGCCTGTTGTCGACCAGCTTTTTTCCCGTCTGCTCGAACGATTTGATTTCGATGTCCTGGTCGGCAATCGCGAGCAGCGCCGGCCAGTAAGTCTCTTTCCTGATTCTATGGACCATGCTTACTTCCAGTTTTCGGCATTAGCGCCAATAGCTGTCGAGAATGTCCGCGGCCGCGGCTCGCACCCTATCCCGTTCCGCGTGAGACGTCAATTCAGATCGCCTTGTCTTCGGATGTTCGGCTCGACCGACGCTATGACCCATCAACAGGCCGAAGTCGTAGGCCCGCTCGAGGGCTTTGGCGACACTCGAAACGCGGACGAGCCGAATGTCGGCTGTGGCCTTGCCTGACTCCGTTAGTGAATGAATGCCAAGTTCCTCGCTGGCGATTGCGATGAGCGGCTCCCAATGAACTTCTTTCCTGACTTGCTCAACCATGCTGATCTCCTGCATTGCTTACTTAACTTTGCTATCTGTAAGTCTATAAAGCCGGCGCGCAGGCGTGAGTGGCGTTCTGCCGCACCTGGAGCCAGTAGTCACTTAATAACAATTAAGTAGATTAGTCAACCTATTTGGATGAGATATCCTCTAACTGGACATTGGTCAACGGCATCCTCGCGGCAGGCCGAGGCTTATAATTCGGCCACACATAATCAGCCGGAGTCATGTGATGAAACGATCCTACGATGCGATTCAGGCGGAGATCCAGAAACTGCAACGGGAAGCAGCCGCCGTGCGCAGTGAGGAGCGCGACGCAGCGATCGGGAGGATTCGCGCGGAGATGGCGCGTTATGACATCTCCGCCGATGAGTTGCGCGATCCGATGCCCGCCGTGCGCGGGGGGACGCGTGCGAAGAATCGAGGTGCGGCTTCCGTCGCAATCGTGACGCCGGCGGCCACCGGCGCGCGTGACGAGTCGCCCGCCGTCAGACTGTTAGAGGAAGCCGGCATCGACTTTCGACGCAAGATCCCGCTCAAGGCGCCGAAGAGGACGAGCACCACCAGGACCACCAGGAAAGGCGCGCCCAAGGCGGCGCGCACGGCGTCCTAAGTGTGGAGAGGCGTTATTTCATATGGCTGTTGCGCCAGTCACGTGGCGTCATGCCGAACTGTCGTGTGAACCAGTTCGTGAACGAACCCTGTTGTGCATAGCCGAGCATCGTGGCAACCCGTCCTATCGGATAGCGTGGGTTGCTCATGTAGCGCACCGCAAGCTCGCGCCGAACTTCATCGACGAGCGCTGAAAAGCTGATCTTCAGCGATCCAAGCTGGCGCTGCATGGTGCGCACGCTCATGCGCAAATGATGCGCAACCAGTTCGACAGTGGCCTGTTCGAGGGGCAGCAGCAGATAGATCGCCTTGCGCACTTCGAGTGCGGTCGAATCCGCGCCCGTTACGTTGAGCGGATTGACAAGGCTTTCGGCGTACCGCACCAGTTCGGGATCAGCGACGGGATTCGGATAGTCCAGATCGGCGGACGAACACACGAAACCGTTGAAGTCGCTGTCGAATTCCAGCGGACAGCCAAAAAATCGCCGGTGAAAAGTCAGATCAGCGGGCCCGTGATGAACGAAATGGACAGCGCGCGGTTTCCAGTGAGTGCCGAGCAGAGCGCTCGAATGACGGCCGAGCACACCGATTGCAAGTTCGATGGCCTGCCGCGTTGGCGTACCCGGTTCGACGACGAGCTCTTCCCGGATGGTCACCGTTTTGCCCGCGTCCTCGACATAGATGGCCAGTGCTTCGTTGATCAGATGCCGGTATTCGACCGCGGCCAGCAACACCTCACGCAGCGTGCGCTTGTGCGCAAGCAGGACGTTGACCACGCCCGTCCCGAACTTCTGTCGCGTCTCGGCCATCTGCAGCGCGAACGTTGGACATGACGCCTTTTCGGCGGTGAGTTCCATCAGCCGGCAGGCGCCGGCAGCGGATATGCGATCGTCCGCATTCGCCAGCGCCACGGCATCGATCCCGACTTCGTGAGCGAGCTCGACCGGGTTCAGTCCGAGCCGCCGCGTCACGTCGAAGTAGCCGCTCATCGCCACCGACCGCAGCATCGTTTCCATTGTTGTCTCTCCGCACGCAACTGACACTGCGCCTGCCGTTCCGTAATGAAATGCCTACTGCGCACGCTTACTGGTGTTAACGCGTAGTGGCATCAACTGCTAAAACGTTGGCGCTCAATCATAAAAGTGTAATGCGTGATTGCCGTATCGTGCGATCTCAACGGTACTTCATTTTCCGACTCGCAAACGCGATTCATCGTGTCGCAAACGTCGGAAGTCCATCACCTCACTTTGGAGAACGAGATGCAGTTTCTCGACGATTCGCTTCACCCCGAGAATCAGGACAAGGTAGTCATCACCACGGCGCCGTACGGCCCGGAATGGATGCCCGAAGATTTTCCGGAAGACATTCCGGTGACGATGGACGAACAGATCCAGAAAGCCGTCGACTGCTATAACGCGGGCGCCACGGTACTGCATCTGCATGTGCGTGAACTGGACGGCAAGGGTTCGAAGCGCCTGTCGAAGTTCAACGAACTGATCGCGGGCGTGCGAGCCGCTGTGCCCGACATGATCATCCAGGTCGGCGGCTCGATTTCGTTTGCACCGGAAGACGAAGGCCAGGCCGCGAAGTGGCTGTCCGACGACACGCGTCACATGCTTGCCGATCTCGAACCGGCGCCGGATCAGGTGACGGTTGCGATCAACACCACGCAGATGAACATCATGGAGTTGCTCTATCCTGAGTATCTGGAAGGCACTTCGTTGTCCAATCCTGCGTTCATGGCAGCGTATAGCGAAATGACCGTACCGGCGGGCCCGGCGTGGGTCGAGGAGCATCTGCGTCGTCTGCAGGCGGCGGGCATTCAGCCGCACTTCCAGCTGACTGGCATCCACGCGCTCGAGACGCTCGACCGGCTGGTGCGCAAGGGCGTCTACAAAGGTCCGCTGAACCTGACGTGGATCGGCATCGGTGGCGGCTTTGACGGTCCTAACCCGTTTAACTTCTTCAACTTCGTGCATCGCGCGCCGGATGGCTGCACGCTCACGGCGGAATCGCTGCTCAAGAACGTGCTGCCGTTCAACATGATGGCGATGGCGATGGGCTTGCATCCGCGCTGCGGCATCGAGGACACGATCATCGACCAGCACGGCAATCGCTTTACGTCGGTGCAGCAGATCGAACAGTGCGTGCGCGTCGCGCGTGAACTCGGGCGCGAGATCGCCACGGGCAAGGAAGCGCGCGAGATCTACCGCATCGGCGTGCAGTACGAGACGGTCGAAGAAACGCTCGCTGCGAACGGCATGGCGCCGAACCGCCAGGCGGGCGTCCGGAATCTGCCGCTGCGCGCGGCATGACGGAACGAACCCCGGCCGATGCATCCGCTGACGCCGGGTTCTGATGACAGTGCTTCCCGGCGCGAGCCGGAGAGCGAGCGGTATCAATAAGCGGCACTTTCCCGGTGCGGAAAACGACGGCCGCGAACTGAACGAGACGTGAAGGAGACAAACCATGCTGATGCAGCATGCCGAGCCCACGACGGGCGATCTGTCGGCAACAAAAACGGATGTGCGCGCCTATGCCTGGGTCGTATTTGCATTGACGGTCGGATTGCTGCTTTCCGACTACATGTCGCGTCAGGTGCTGAATGCCGTGTTTCCGTTGCTCAAGGCGGCATGGAATCTTTCCGACACACGGCTGGGTTCGCTTAGCAGCGTGGTCGCATTGATGGTCGGCGTGCTGACGTTCCCGCTGTCGGTGCTCGCCGACCGCTGGGGCCGCGTCAAAAGCATCGTCCTGATGGCAGCGATGTGGAGCCTCGCGACGCTGGGCTGCGCGATTTCGACGAACTACGGCGAGATGCTGCTGGCGCGTGCGTTCGTCGGCATCGGCGAAGCGGCCTACGGTAGTGTCGGGATCGCGGTCGTCCTCAGCATTTTCCCGGCGCGGCTGCGCTCGACGCTCACGGGCACCTTCATGGCGGGCGGCGCGTTCGGCTCGGTGCTGGGCATGGCCCTCGGCGGCGCGGTCGCGGCTCACATGGGCTGGCGCTGGGCATTCGGCGCGATGGCCGTCATGGGCATCGTACTCGTCATCGTCTACCGATTCGTCGTCACTGAAAAACGTCTTGCGCCGCTGCAACCGGCAGGCGTGAGCCGGCAAGGCGAAGGACTCGGTGTGCGCATGAGCTTCCGTGCGCTGATGAAGGGTCTCTTCTCGACCAAGTCGGTTGTATGCGCGTATGTCGGCAGCGGCATTCATCTGCTGGTTCCCGCCGCTGTCTGGGCGTGGATGCCGAGCTTCCTGAATCGCTACTACGGCATGCCTGCCGGCAAGGCAGCAGCAAGCGCGGCGCTGTTCGTGCTGGTGACGGGTCTCGGCATGGTGGTGTGCGGAAATCTGGCCGACCGGCTCAGCAAGAATGTGCGGGAAAGAAAGTGGGCGACCGCGATCGCCTACTGCCTGACCTGCTTCGCATTGCTCGCGATCGGCTTTTGCCTGCCCGCAGGTCCGTTGCAGCTCATCGTGATCGGCGTCGGCATGTTCTTCAGCGCAGGCGCGACGGGTCCCTCGGGCGCAATGGTCGCGAACCTCACGCCGCCGTCGATTCACGCCTCGGCGTTCGCAACCCTGACACTCGCGAACAACCTGTTGGGCCTCGCGCCCGCCGCCGTTCTGACGGGTTTGATCGCCGACCGGATCGGCCTGCTTGGGGCGTTGCAGCTCGTTCCCATTGCGCCGCTCGTCGCCTCGATCGCATTTTTCATCGGCAGGCGGAATTACTCGCGGGATCTGGATCGCGTGAACGCGCTGCGCGAGCAGGCCGTTCGCTGAAGACAGAGTTCCCACTCGCGTCACCGGGCCGGGCATCGGAAGCAGCACCTTGGCATGCGACAGTAAGTCACCTGAAAGGTAAGCTCGTTCGGCCATATAATTGATATGTCAACTGGTTAAGTTGACATGGAAACTGACTAGAACCGCAGTTTGAAAAGATAGGAGATTCAACATGGCCAAAGCAGTGCGCTTCCATGAAACCGGTGGTCCCGAAGTGTTGCGCTACGAGGACGTTGAAGTGGGCAACCCCGGCCCCGGACAGGTCCGCCTGCGCCATGAAGCGGTGGGCCTGAATTTCGCCGACACCTACTTCCGCAGCGGCCTGTATCCCGTTCCGCTGCCCGCGGGGATGGGCGTCGAGGCGGCGGGTGTGGTGGAAGCGATCGGTCCCGACGTGACGAACGTGGCGCCGGGCGATCGTGTGACCTATACCGGCTTTGTCAATACGCTTGGCGCCTATAGCACCGAACGCCTGATTCCGGCGGCCCCCCTCATCAAGCTGCCCGATGGGATCAGCTGCGAAACGGCTGCCGGCATGACGATGCGCGGCCTGACTGCGTCGTATCTGATGCGCCGCATCTACGACTTCAAGGCGGGCGACACCATTCTGCTGCATGCGGCCGCGGGCGGGGTCGGACTGATCGTGTCGCAATGGGCGAAGCTGCTGGGTCTCACGGTGATCGGCACGGTGTCGACGCAAGCCAAGGCCGAGGTCGCGCGCGCGCATGGCTGCGACCACATCATCAACTACAGCAAGGAAAACGTCGCGAAACGCGTGCGTGAACTGACCGAGGGCGTCGGCGTGAACGTGGTGTTCGACAGCGTCGGCAAGGATACTTTCGAGGCCTCGCTCGATTCGCTCAAGCGTCGTGGCCTGATGGTCTGCGTAGGCACGGCGTCGGGCCCGATTCCGCCGTTCAATCCGCAGATCCTCGCGGTCAAGGGCTCGCTCTATATGACACGCCCGGCATTGGCGGACTACATTGCCGATCCCGCCGAGAAGAACGAACTCGCGGGCGAAATTTTCGGGCATATCGCTGCGGGCCGCATCAAGATCGAACTGAACCAGCGTTACGCGCTGGAGGACGCGGCGCAAGCCCACCGCGACCTGGAATCGCGCAAGACGACGGGTTCGTCGGTCTTCGTTATCTGAGGAGCCAGTCATGCGAATCGAACAATTGACGTGTGCGATCGGCGCGGAACTGGTCGGCGTGAATCTCGCCGATGCGATCCACGATGACGGCCTGTTTGCCGAAATCCGCGCCGCGCTGCTGAAGCATCGAGTGCTGTTCGTGCGTGAACAGGAGATCACGCGCGCCGAGCATGTCGCGTTTGCGCGCCGCTTTGGCGAACTGGAAGATCATCCCGTCGCGGGCAGCGATCCGGAACACCCGGGCCTCGTGCGTATCTACAAGACGCCGGACCAGCCCAACGACCGCTACGAAAACGCGTGGCACGCGGATGCGACCTGGCGCGAGGCGCCGCAGTTCGGCGCGGTGCTGCGCTGCGTCGAGTGTCCGCCCGTCGGCGGCGATACGATGTGGGCGAACATGGTGCTCGCTTACGAGAACCTGCCGGAGCACATCAAGACGCAGATCGCGGACCTGCGCGGGCGCCACAGCATCGAGGCGAGCTTTGGCGCGGTGATGCCCATCGAGAAGCGTCTTGCGCTGAAGGCGCAATTCCCCGACGCGGAGCATCCGGTGGTGCGCACGCACCCCGAGACGGGCGAGAAGGTGTTGTTCGTGAGCGCGTTCACCACCCATTTCACGAACTATCACACGCCGTCGCGGGTGCGCTTCGGGCAGGACGCGAATCCGGGTGCGGGCGATCTGCTGCGCTATCTGATCAGCCAGGCGTACATCCCCGAGTACCAGGTGCGCTGGCGCTGGCAGAAGAACAGCATCGCGATCTGGGACAACCGCAGCACGCAGCACTACGCGGTGATGGACTACCCGCCGTGCCACCGCAAGATGGAGCGCGCCGGGATTATCGGCGACAAGCCGTACTGATCGCGCAGGAAGCTGATTCATGTCCCTCGATACAACACCGACCATTCTGATGGTGCCTGGCTTGCGCGACCACGTCGCACAGCACTGGCAAACCTTGCTGGAGAAAAAGCTCTCGAAGGCGGCGTCGGTGCCGCCGCTCGAGCACGACAAGCTCAGTTGCGCGGCGCGTGTTGCCGCACTCGATGCGGCGCTCGCGAAAATCGACGGCCCGGTGATCCTCGTCGCGCACAGCGCGGGCGTGATGATCACCGTGCAGTGGGCGCAGCGGCACAAGCGCAAGATTCACGGTGCACTGCTGGCCGCGCCCGCGGACCTCGAAACACCGTTGCCGGCCGGCTATCCGACCATTGACGCGCTCGCGCAGAACGGCTGGCATCCCGTTGCGCGCACGCCGCTGCCGTTCCCGAGCATCGTCGGAGCCAGCCGCAACGATCCACTCGCGAAGTTCGAGCGTGTCGAAGCAATGGCGAAGGATTGGGGCAGCAGCCTCGTCGACCTCGGCGAAGTCGGTCACCTCAATCCCGCTGCGGGCTTTGGCGAATGGCCGATGGCGGAGATGCTGATTCATGAGTTGCTGTGATCCGGCGCAGGTCGCGTCAGATCGAAAAAAGGAATCTGGGATGTCACGTCAGATACATGTGGGCAGAGTCGATGAGCTCGGACCTGGTCAACGCAAGCTCGCCTTTATTGATGGCGGCAGCATCGTCCTGTTCAACATCGACGGCACGATTCACGCAATCGACAACGCGTGCCCCCACAACGGGGCTTCCCTCGCGAGCGGCCAACTGGACGGCTGCGTGCTGCGCTGCCCCGCGCACGGCCTGCGGTTCGATGTGCGCACGGGCTGCATGCCGGGGGCAGGCGGGTTGAGTGTGACGACTTTCCCGGTCCATGCAATCGATGGGCAACTGGTCGTGAGTCTCGACGGGCAGGCCGCGACGCCCTTGCGTGCGCAAACGTGCAGAGCGTCAACGTGATCAAGGGCGTGGGCCCGAAAACCAATCAGGAGAAGGAACGATGCAAGGTTTGATGATGCAGCAGCCGCTGCTGGTCGCTTCGCTGCTCATGCACGCCGAACGCCATCACGGTCAGCAGGAAATCGTCTCGCGACGAGTCGAAGGAGACATTCACCGCTATACGTACCGCGAGCTCGCGCAACGCGCGCGCCGCATGGCGAACGCGCTGGCCGCGCTCGGCATCGAACAGGGCGAGCGGGTGGGGACGCTCGCATGGAACGGCTATCGTCACATGGAGCTGTATTTTGCCGTGTCGGGGTCCGGGTCCGTGCTGCATACGCTCAACCCCCGGCTGCACGTCGATCAGCTGGCGTACATCATCGAGCATGCCGACGATCGCGTCGTGTTCTTCGACCTGACGTTTCTCCCGCTGATCGAGAGCGTCGCGCCGCGCGTGAAAAGCCCGAAGGTTTTCGTGGCCATGACCGACCGCGCACACATGCCGCAAACGCACGGCCTGTCGTCGATGCTGATGTGCTACGAGGACCTCGTCGATCTTCACGACGACGCCTTCGACTGGCCGTTGCTCGACGAGAACAGTGCATCGTCGCTGTGCTATACGTCGGGCACCACGGGCAACCCGAAGGGCGTGCTGTACAGCCACCGCTCGACGCTGCTGCACACCTATGCGGCCGCTCTGCCTGATTCGCTGAACTGTTCGGCGCGCGACGTGATTCTGCCCGTCGTGCCGATGTTTCATGTGAATGCGTGGGGACTGCCGTACATCGCCTGCATGGTCGGCGCAAAGCTGGTCTTTCCGGGACCGGCGCTCGACGGCAAGTCGCTCTACGAACTGATCGAAACGGAACAGGTCACGCTGTCGGCGGGTGTGCCGACCGTCTGGCAGGGACTGCTCGCGCATGTCGAGGCGATCGACGGCGCGTTCTCGTCGATGACGCGCACGATCATCGGCGGCGCGCCTTGTCCGACAGCGATGACGGCCGCATTTCAGAGCCGCTATCGGGTCGACGTGCTGCACGCATGGGGCATGACGGAATTGAGCCCGGTCGGCACCGTTTGCAGTTTCAAGGCCCATCAGGTTGCCCTGCCGACGAACGAGCGTTACGCGGTTCAGGCGAAGCAGGGGCGCTCGGTCTTCGGCATCGATATGAAGATCGTCGGCCCGGATGGCGAAGAATTGCCGTGGGACGGCAAAGCCGCGGGCGATCTGATGGTTCGTGGTCAGTGGGTCACGCGGCAGTACTTCGGCAGCGATGACGCGTCGCCGCTGCGCGGCGGCTGGTTTCCGACGGGTGACGTCGCAAGGATCGACGCCGACGGTTTCATGCAGATCACGGATCGCAGCAAGGACGTCATCAAGTCCGGCGGAGAATGGATCAGCTCGACCGAGATCGAGAACGTCGCGTGCCTGCACCCGGAAGTCACGGCGGCGGTGTGTATCGCTGCGCGGCATCCGAAGTGGGACGAACGGCCGCTGCTGCTGATCGTGAAGAGGCCGGGCAGCGCACTGGGCGCGGACGAACTGCTAGGCTTCTTCGACGGCCGTGTTGCGAAGTGGTGGAAGCCCGATGCAGTCGTGTTCGTCGATACGGTTCCCCTTGGTGCAACGGGCAAGGTGCTCAAGCACCAGTTGCGAGATCAGTTTGGGGACTACTACCTGACGGCGTGACACGCCGACCTGTCCGGCGCGATCGAGTCCGGAGGAGACAACAATGAAATCAAAGTTTAAATTAAGCGGGATTGCGGCGATGGCGTTGGTCGCCAACGCAGCCCATGCCCAATCGTCGGTCACGCTGTATGGCGTGATCGACAGCGGCCTGCTGTATCAGAGCACGTCGGCGGCCACGTTTCAGCCGCATGCGCCGAACCTGGGCCATGTGTGGCAACTCAAGGATGGTGGGATCTACGCGAGCTACTGGGGCCTGAAGGGAAGCGAAGACATCGGCGGCGGCTATAAGGTCAACTTCAAGCTGCAAGGCGTGTTCAATTCCACCAACGGCAGGTTCGGTCTCGCCGACACGCCGGGCACCACGGCGATCTTCAACCAGTTCGCGACGATCGGCGTGTCCGGGCCTTTCGGCACCTTCGACGCCGGCCGGCAGATCATCCCGATGATCTATGCGATGGCGGAAACCGATGTGCGCGGCGCACAGTACTTCGGCAGTATCCTGACCGCGTGGCTCGGCATCAATCAGGCGGCCGGTTGGCCCGGCACCAGCACGAACGCGCCGATCGGCGCGCTGTATGACAGCAATGCGCTGGTCTATAACTCGCCGAAATTCTATGGTGCGTCGCTCGCGCTCGAGTACGCGCCGGGCGGCGTGGCCGGCCAATTCCAGGGCGGCACGCGCGAGTCTGCCGTGCTCAAGTATTCGAACTATGGTCTGAATCTGTCCGCTGTGTACTACAACGGACACGATACCAATCCATTTCCGCTGACCTATCCGGCCGCTCCCGCCGTGCCGGCGACGGGTCTGGCCAATAACCGCTTCTACTATTTCGGCGCGATGTACACGATCAGCGGATTTTCTGTCTCCGCCTCGTATGGCATCGGCAAGAACCCCGCGAAGAGCAATACCGCGGACTTCGAGATGGTGTCGGGTGGCCTTGGCTACCAGTTCAGCCCGCGTTTCAAGGTCACGTCCGGCTACTACTACCTGAAAGACCGGAACAATTCGTCAAACCACTCGAGCGAATTCGCAGTGGGCGCGGAATACAACCTGTCGCAAAGGACGAAGGCATACGCGCAGGTAGGGTATGTCGACAACAAGGGAACCATGAACCAGACGATCATCTACGGCGCCCCGGTTGCGCCGGGAACGTCCACCACTGCGGTGATGATGGGCGTTCGCCACACCTTCTGATTCCGCCATCCATAACAACGGGAGTACACGATGAAAAGCAATCAGGCAGTTCAACTGGCGGTCGCCACCCTGATAGTTGTCATGTCCACGAATGCGTGGTCGCAGTCGGGCCAGACGGCCAGTGCGCCTGCCAACGCGCCGGGTGCATCGGCGACGGCGGCGTCCGGCGCAGTCGCACCCGCCAACGGCAAGAAAGCAGATCGCGCGCTGCGCCGGAAGGTGTATGCCGCGATCGGAAAGCAAAAGGAGATCAGCGCCGGGAACATCAGTGTCACCGCGAAAAACGGTGCAGTGACGCTGAATGGTTCAGTTACGGATGCTTCGCAGATCGACAAGGTTGTGGAGATTACGAAGGGTGTTCCCGGCGTGACTTCCGTGACCAACAAGCTCACGGTGCAGAAGCCGTTTGGCGGCATGTAAGCCGGATCAGTTCGCGACCTCACAGGTTGGAAAAAACACGCCGAGGCGGCCAGGCCCTGCCGCGTCGGTGAACCTTCAGTTGATATTGCATCATCCAGGCGCCGCGCACGGCCGTGCGCGCGCCGCCTGTAAATCAGCTG
This sequence comes from Paraburkholderia sp. LEh10, assembly GCF_017814945.1. Taxonomy (GTDB): domain Bacteria; phylum Pseudomonadota; class Gammaproteobacteria; order Burkholderiales; family Burkholderiaceae; genus Paraburkholderia. The sequence continues at coordinate 11,930 of NZ_JAGIPX010000013.1, read as the reverse complement.
GCCTCCCAGCCGTTCGCTGCCAGGATCTTGTCCAGCAAGTAACGCAGCGCTTCAGCTTCTGGCTCGCTCAGACACTCGAATAGCGCCTTGTCGCGCCGGTCCATCGTTGGGCCAACTTTCTTGAAGATCCTCTTCCCCTCCGCTGTCAGCGAAATGATGACGCTGCGCCCGTCCTCCTCACTGCTCGCGCGCCCGAGGATTCCCTTTCCGAGCAGGGCGTCCACGGTGCGGCTCGCCTGACTCTTGTCGAGGTTGGCGCGCCGGGAAATATCCATGATGGTCTGCGGACCGAATGTACCGATTACCCCAATGATGCTTGCCTCCGGGTAAGGCACGCCGAGCTTTTCCCGGGACAACTCGGCGCTCATGCGGTCGGCTATCTTGGTTAGCGCCTTTAGCCGGTAGGTCAGGGATTCGTCGGGACTGGACTCAATCGTCACCATAGTGTCGCTCAAAAATGTAACTCAGGATTTGCAGGGATAAACTCGACTATGTTGCTCCCGAACGGTGGGTAAGGTCAATTTTTCCCGAACCAGGACGGCAGGCGCGCTGTGTTGCGTCAATACGTTTACAGTTGATAACTCAATTAACCCGACACAGGCGAAAAAGCCACCTCGCCTGGGCGGGTGGCTTCGGGTGTGGTACGGGGCACGGCATGCTGGGCAACCGGCATTGGTGCCCGCGCAGGTTTGGACATCAGAAGGCGTGACGGATACCCACCATGCCTGCGGCGGTATTCTTGCCGACCGCGACAGGTTGTCCGTACACGAGCGTCTGGTTCATCGTGCCACGGTTGGAGACGTAGCCGCCCTGAGCGTACAACGTCGTGCTCTTGGACAGGTTGTAATCGGCGCCCAGCACGTAGGCGGTCGACTGGTTCTGGTTGTGCTTCTCATCCTTCACGTAGTAGATGCCCGACGTGACCTCGAAGGCTGGGTTGAAGCGATAGCCGAGGCCACCCGTCCACATGTCGAAATCACCAGAGGCGATTCCCGCAGCAAGGTTTCCGTTCGGGTTCGCGGGGTTGCGCCCGTTGCTGAACGAACCGGAAACCGAGATGCCCTTCCACGTGTACTTTGCGCCGAAATAGACGAAGCGGTTGTTGTTCACGCCCGTCGCGGGGACGGTCGTGCCCGCGTACGTGAATGGGCTTGCGTCATGCCCGTTGTAGTAGACGGCTGCGGCATTCAGACCGTAATTCGAGTACTTGAGCACGGCCGACTCGCGCGTGCCGCCCTGAAAATGGCCCGGCACGCCGCCAGGCGCATACTCGAGCGCGACCGACACGCCATAGAAGGATGGCGAGTTGTAGACAAGCGCATTGCTGTCGTACAGCGCACCGATGCTCCCGTTCGTGCTGTTGGCCGTCCAGCCCGACTGCTGGTTCATCGTGAGCCATGCGGTGAGCACGCTGCCGAAGAACCACGCGTTGCGCACGTCGGTTTCCGCAAGAGCGTAAGCCATAGGCGCAAGCTGTCGACCGGCGTCGAACTTGCCGAACGGGCCTGACACGCCGACCGTCGCGATCTGGTTGAACAGCGCCGGGGTATTTGCCGTGTCGCTTAGCGTGAACTTACCCGTACCGCTGTCGAACGAGCCTTGGAGCCGGAAGTTGATCTTGTAGCCACCGCCGATGTCTTCGCTGCCCTTCAGTCCGAAGAGGCTCGAGTAGATACCGCCGTCCTTGAAACGGAAGACGTGCCCGAGGTTAGGGTTTCTCGATGCGATCGGCAAAAAATTCGCCGCTGCGGTGCTTTGCCAGAGCAGGCCGGAATCAACCGTGCCGTAAAGCGTGACTGACGACTGCGCGTGTGCGGTTGCCGCGGCTGCAAGGAATGTTGCGGCTACCGTAATCCTCAACTTCATGTGGTCTCCTGCGTAATGATATTCAACTGCTGGATGCCACACCCGCGTTCGGATGAAAGCGCGCAGCATCTGATACACGAAGAATACTGACCCCCACTCATTTGTACTGCCCCCACCGGTGGGGGGGAGGGTTTGTCGTAATACCGGCGTATCGAGACGGTGGTCCAGCCTTATGTGATAGGGGTTGCAAGCCACCCGTCAAATCGCGCTCGCGTTCATCGGGCGGTGAAAGTGCTCATTCATGTTGCAGATTGGTGACGAAACAGGGAGGTGAAGACATTAGCCTCGCAGGAATTTCAGGTCATACATATGTTGAATTATCATTCTTATAATTGTTTATTCAACTTTACCGGTGATTGAATTCCATAAACCAAAGGCTCAGGCGGCTTCCTGCAAAAGACCCATCATCTGCGCTCTACGCACGATCTGCCGGCGCGAAGTCACGTCCAGTTTCTGGAAGAGGTTCTTCATATGCCACTTCACCGTTTCCTGGCCGACTCCCATCGCGAGTGCGATTTCCTTGTTGGTGAGGTGGCGGCTGACCAGCTCCAGCACGCAGCGTTCCTTCGGCGTCAGCGTCTGACTCGGGGTCGCGCGCGGCGCGACATCAGACCTGGGTCTCACCGGTGAGGCCGCCTCGGGTGCGGACTGCGGTTTGAGCATGGCGCCGGGTCGCGGTGCGCCGTCCGCGCCGCGCTCTTGCAGCCATTCGGTGAATGCCGGATGGAGGTCGGGCGCAGCGAGACTCATCCCGTACGCGGCGCCCAGATCCACGGCTTCACAGAGCAGCGCGGTGCCGCTTTCGCCGAGACTGTCCTGCACGAAAGCGCGCAATGCCATCAAGTCAACGCCGACACTGCCGAGCTTGGTGGCCTCCGCGCCTTCCTCCGCCAGCGCGAGTGCATGGTCGGCCGCGCCCCAGTCTTGCCCTGCGATCGCGACGAAAGCCTGCGCGATATGCTGATGCAGAAGCAGCGTGCGACGCCTGAGCGGACATTCGGGCGCCGCGTGCTCAGCCACCAGTTGCTCCAGCCGGCGGAACAGCGTGCGACAGGTCGCCGATCTGAAGCGGCCGCTGTGCAGCCTGATCTGCTCTGTCAGGCTCGCCACGCATAGCCTTGGCATCCGACGCGCGGCGCCAATCGCGTGAAGCGTTTCGAGCAAGTCCAGCGCACGGTATTCCGCGCCGTTCGCAGCGAAGACGCGCGCGGCCGTCCGATAGGCGAAAATCACTGCGTCGGGTGTGCCGCTGCGTTCGAGCACATCCATCCGGTTAGCCAGCAATGCAGCCGCTTCGTCGAACGCGCCGCGCTTGAACCGGGTCGTCGCAAGCAGCGCGGCGATCATGCAGGAAAATGGGTGTCGGCGGCCGAGATCGTCGTCTGCTTGCAGCAGGGCCGGGCGCAGCGTGCGTTCGGCCAGCACCATTTGCCCTTCGAGCAGATAGCCGAGCCCCGTCATATAGGCTCGCCAACGAACCACGTACCGGTAGGCGGCGCTTTGGTCCCCTGGCGGTGTGTGCCGCCAGTATCGGCGGGCTTTTGCGTATTCGCCCTCCGTGAGCGCTCGCACGGCGAGCCGGTTCGCATGCACCTGTTGCAGCCACGCGTCACTCACTGGCGGCGTCTCGCCCCAGCGATCCATCAGTCTGGCGGCGCGGTCGGGTTCATCCTCGAAATAGGCGGCCGCACTCAGAATGAGGTCGATCTCGTAGCGCATCGCTTCGTCGGGTGCTGCGCTGCGCAGGATCGCTTGCGCATGCGCCTGAGCCTGCTGCTGACGATCGCTCAATGCAAGCGCCCAGGCGACGGCAAGCCGCAGCCGTGGATGGCGCTCCAGTATGGGCTCGGGCAACCATTCGAGCCATTCGAGTACAGCGGCCAGCCGACCTTGCGTGACCGCCTCGTGCAAAGACCGCTGCGCGAGCAGCCAGGCGGTATCCTCCTGCCCGCATGCAAGCGCGTGGCGCGCGGCGGACTCCGTCATGCCGTGATCGGCTAGCCAGTGCGTCGCGCGTCGATGCAGGTCGGCTTGCGCCGCACACGGGAGAGCCGCCAGACGGCTGCGTAACGCTTCACGTGCGATCCGGTGCAGGCGAAACCACTTGCCACCTCCGTGCGGGCTGGAAAAGAGCGGTGTATCCCGGGCGAGCTGCAAGAGTCGCCGCTTCGCGTCAGGCATTCCGGTAAGCGCTTCGCACAGATCTTCATGCAGCAGGTCCACGACCGAAAGACGGGTTAGCAAGTCGATATCCTCGCCACTGAGCCGCTCTAGCAGTGCAGTGACGAACTGTTCGCGAATATGGACGGTGCTGCCGGCGAAGGCGTCGAAGCTGGAGACGGGATCGTCCGTGTCCGCGATCGCAGCCAGCGCCATTTGCAAAGCAAGCGGCCAGCCTTCCGTGATGTCGTGCAAGCGCGCGCATGCCTCGGCATCGGCCTTTGCGCCCATGCGGCCGCCGATCAGATCCATCGTTTCGTCTAACCGAAAGCGCAGCGCCGCGGCATCTACGGCGGCGCATTGTCCATAGGGGCCCAGGCGCTTGATGATCTTGTCAAACCCGGTGCGTGACGCGATCACGATGCGCAGATTTGAAGGCAGGTTCTCAAGAACGTAGGTGAGCGTTTCCATACTCGCCTGTGCCAACTGCTCGGCTTCGTCGAGCATCAGGACCATATCGAGCGCCGTGCGATCGACTTCGGCCAGCCAGGCTGCCACGCCTTCAAATGGTGAGTCGGACAAAGTCCTTCCTTCCAGCAGACGTCTTCCGAACGAAGCCCGCCCGGACCCCGCGCGCACCGCAAGCGTGAGGCCTGCGAGCAGGCGCGACGGATCGTCGTGGCCGTCGAGCGAGAGCCACGCGACCGTACTTCCGCGCATCAGGAATTCCTGACGCCACTGGATCAATAGAGACGTCTTGCCGAACCCGGGCGGCGCCTGCACGATGGTCGCGGAAATGTCGCGGAAGCGCCCGCTGTCCGAACTCAGGCGTGCGCGGGCCAGCATGTGCCGCGGTGCACGGGGCGGGCTGATCTTGAGCGTCAATTCCGGGTTCGTGACAGTTGATTGACTTATCATCAAAAATGGGTGTCGGAAGACCAATGTCGAAAAAGTGACGAAATATACGGGTAGGATCGAAAACGTCCAATTTATGTCCGGCTGCGGTTGCGCGAAATATTCGAATCTTCTGGTGGACATATCAACTAAATGATAGGCTCGTGGCTTTGGTAGTCAAAGCGACATTTCGACGCGATTGCTGGGGCGATATGAGGCGTCAACCAGGAGATCAGCGCGGCATCCGACCAGCAGCGACGCGGCATTGAACAGTTGAATCAGGCAATCGGCCAGATGGACGAGGTCGCTTCGTCGGCCAGCCGTGCCGCGCGGTCGACTTCCGCGGCGCCGCTTCGGCGCAAAAAAGTTGAGCGTTGCCGGCGGCGCTCGCGGCGCGCGGTGCTGAAATCGGCGATGGCTTCACTGAGCGCATGCTCGTCACGGTCGGCGAGGCGTGTCTGAAGCCTGCAATCCTGCTGGCCATCGGCGGGCCTGGCCACGACGAGCTGCGCAAAGCGACGAGTCCCCGCGTCATGGACGCGCCTGCCCGAACGATGCTGACGCCCGGCATCAATTCGGCGTTTCGCAAGAACCTCGAGCGCCAGCACAATTCGGGTGCGCAACGCATCGCCACGGGTGGCGAGCCCCAAGGCAAGTGGGACGGCCAATCAGTACTTTTCGAAGTCGATGGCGCGCGCATGCTGGAAGACCCATTGCTGTCGGAGGAAGTCTTTCGCCCTACGGCGTTATTGGTGCGCGTGAAAGACGTCGAGCAAATGATTGCTATTGCAAGGCAGTTTCGCGGACAACTCTCTGCAACGATGCAAATCGATCCCGCCGACCACGCGCTTGCTGCGCGGCTGGTGCCTATTCTCGAACGTCGTACGGGGCGCATCGTTATCAATGCGTTCTCGCATCCGCAAGAGGGTGTCGTACGCATCGATTCATGGCGGACCGTTCCCCGCAACCTCCGACAGTCGCTTCACTTCAGTCGGCATGACGGCAATCGAGCGATTTCTGCGGCCAGTTTGCTACCAGGGTTTCCCGGACGATTTGCTACCGGAAGCGTTGAAGCGCGGCAATCCGTCAGGCATCTGGCGTCTCACCGATGGCGAATTGTCGAAGGCCTGAGTCGAGCCGGCAATGACGCATGCAGGCGCGCGGCCCGAATGCTTCGCGGGGTTGCGCGCTTCGTGTCGCTTGCGATGACAAGCTAAAGAATGTCCGGCCAACGGTCATATGGCGGATGGCACCCGCGGCCTGAATTTGCGCCTGCAATCGCGCAGCAAATGTTCTTGACGTGAGCAGAGGTCTTTTAGAAACTTTTGCGTAAGGAACAGCAATTCACTCGAAGCCTCTCGTACGAGGATTCAGTCCTGCACGCAACCGCGGCATCAGGCCGGTACTCGTCTCGGCCGCCTGTCTCGCTTGTAGTTTGCCCGTTTGCATGTGCCACCCTTGCATAGCCTAGGCGTAAGGAGCTTGACATGAGCAACACACAGACCATGAAGCTCGAGGTAGTCGTCATTCCCGTGTCGGACGTCGATCGCGCGAAGCAGTTCTACGCGGGTTTAGGCTGGAGGCTCGACGTCGATATCGCGAAGGACGATCAGTTTCGGGTCGTACACTTCACGCCTCCAGGCTCGCAATGCTCAGTGCTGTTCGGCAAGGGTGTCACGACGGAGGAGCCCGGCTCCGTACAGGGACTCCATCTCATCGTGTCGGACGTCGAAGCAGCGCGCGCAGAGCTTGTCGGTCGGGGCGTCGATGTGAGCGAAATCTTTCACGACGTCGGCGGCGTATTCCATCATGCTGGCGAAGAAGGCCGCGTTAGCGGCCCGCATCCGGAGCGAAAAAGCTACGGTTCTTTCGCGTCTTTCAGCGACCCAGATGGAAACGGCTGGGTTTTCCAGGAGGTGACCGCTCGGCTCCCCGGCCGTGTGGAGCAGGAAACGACGTTCGCTTCGGCGACGGAACTCGCGGGTGCGCTGCGCCGCGCGGCGGCCGCTCACGGCGAGCACGAGAAACAGACGGGCAAGCATGATGAAAACTGGCCCGACTGGTATGCCGGATTCATGGTCCGTGAGCAGGCTGGCGCGTAGCCATCTGCACGAGCATCGCCAGCGACTGGCTGGGCACTGCGCTCATGTTGAACGCACCTGACTACGCGATGCCGTCACGCTTCAGAGAGCCGGGGTCGGAGCGTTCGGGCTGATGACGCCGGCCGAGCACCGAGGTCGCGCCTCGCAGTCGCCTCGTGCTCGTCGAGGATCAGACGTTGCGTTGAGTACTCCGTTATCACGCGACGGACAGCGCCCGATATTCGTTCGTTAGTCCGTCGTGCCCGTCAGGGCCGGATAGTCAGTCAGTCCCTCAGCGCCGCCGCCAAACAGCGTTTCGCGATGATGCTCGGCAAGATCGGCGCCCGTGCGCAGGCGTTGCGGAAGATCGGGATTCGCAACGAATGGACGTCCAAAGGCGATGAGATCGGCCCAGCCGCCATCGATTGCTTCACGGGCACGATCGGCTGTGTATTTGCCTGCGTAGATCAGCACGCCCGGATAGGCTTGTCGAAGCTTCTGCTTGAACTCGACGGGCATATGCGGCGCGTCGTCCCAATCGGCCTCTGCGATATGGATGTAAGCGACGCCGATTTCGCCGAGCTTCCTCGCAGCCGCAAGGTAGGTCGTTTCGGGATCTGCGTCGACGCAGCCGTTCAACGTCGTCAGCGGCGCGAGCCGGATGCCGACGCGCCGTGCGTCGCCGGTGCCTTCGACAAGCGCCCGCGTGACTTCGTCCAGGAACCGCAGGCGATTTTTGAGCGAGCCGCCGTATTCATCGGTGCGGTTGTTCGCGTTGGAGTCGATGAACTGATTGACGAGGTAGCCATTGGCCGCATGCAGTTCGACCCCGTCGAATCCCGCCAGTATCGCGTTGCGGGCCGCGTCGCGAAACTGGCCGGCGACCTCGGCGATTTCCAGCGTCGTAAGGGCGCGCGGCGCCGAAGCCTGCACGAATCCCGGCACGTTGCCGCTGTCTGCAGTGGCAATGAAGACGTTGACGCCTTTGGCCTGAATCGCGGATGACGAAACCGGCTGCTCGCCATCGAGCAGGCTCGTATGGCTCAGTCGGCCGACATGCCACAGCTGTGCGAAGATGCGTCCGCCCGCATTGTGCACAGCCGTGGTGACCTTGCGCCAGCCGGCGGTCTGCGCGTGCGTGTGAATACCGGGTGTCCATGCATAGCCCTTCGCGAGCGGCGAGATATAGGTGCCTTCGCTGACGATCAGCCCGGCACTCGCACGCTGCGCATAATAAGCGGCCATCAGATCGTTGGCTTCATCGCCGGGCTGGCTTGCGCGCGAGCGTGTCATTGGCGGCATCACGATCCGGTTGGGAAGCGTGAGTTCACCCAATGCGAGAGGTTCGAAAAGCGGGTCATTCTTCATGATGCAGATTCCTTGCGCCGCTTGCGGCGTGTTTCGCTGCAAGCGTTCAGGTTGAAATTGCGGTATTGCTTCAGTCCCACACGGGTGCGAGCCCTGCCGGACTGACTTCGCGGCCGTCGCGTTCTAGCGTGGAGATTTGCGCGATGTCTTCGGCAGTCAGTTCGAGTTGTTGCGCGAGCAGATTGCTCGCGAGGTTCTCGCGTTTCGTCGACGACGGAATCACCGAGTAACCCAGTTGCAGCGCCCACGCGAGCGTGACTTGCGCCGCAGTCGCGTTGTGTCGCTTTGCGATTTCGCCGATCACGGGGTCTTTCAGCACCCTGCCGTAGGCAAGCGTCATGTATGACGTGACATGAATGCCTTGCTCGCGAAGGAACTCGACGAGCTTGCGGTTCTGCAAATACGGGCTCAATTCGATCTGATTGGTCGCCAGATTGTGCTTGCCGACCACGGCCATTGCCTGCTTCGTCAATTCAATGTTGAAGTTGGAGATGCCGATTTGTCGCGTGAGCCCTTGTGCCTTTGCATCCGCAAGCGCGCTCATGAATTCTTCTAGCGGGACGCCGTTATCGGGAGCGGGCCAGTGAATCAGCGTCAGGTCGACGTGATCGGCGCGCAGTTTAGCCAGGCTCTCTTTCAGGCTGGGAACGAGCTTGCTACGCGAGTAGTTATCGACCCAGATCTTGGTCGTCAGAAACAGCTCGTGGCGCGCGACGCCCGAGGCCGCGATCGCCGTGCCGACTTCCGCTTCGTTGCCATAGATTTGAGCGGTGTCGATCGTGCGATAGCCGAGTTCGAGGCCATTGCGCACGGAATCGATGACGGCCTGGCCTTGCAGGCGAAACGTGCCGAGGCCGAATGGCGGAATGTGATTCATGGAATTGCTCTCCAGCTTGATAGCGTGATTTTTGATCAAGGGTGGATCGAGCCAGTGCGAGCAGGCTCGTGCTGCCAGTCAGATCCCGCACAAGCTGCCTTCAGGGCGGTGCATATCGAGTTCGCGGTCTGAAGAACGAGCGGGACTGACTCCGCAAAGATTCGAATGGGATTCAATGGGTCACCGCGACGGCCGCGGCTGTGTGCCCGGGCAGTCGCGTGCGCCGATCGAGGCGTCCGCTCAGCGCAGTCAGCGCAAAGGCCACGACGGTTACGGCAGCGGCGATCCAGGGCGTATGGCCAAGCCCGAGGTGCGCGACGATCAGACCGCCCAGCGACGATCCGCCTGCGACACCGAGGTTGAACGCGGCGATGTTGAAGCCCGCCGCAACATCGGTCGCCTGCGGCGCAAACTGCTGGGCCTGCTTGACGACGTAGACCTGAAGACCTGGCACATTGCCGAATGCAACAGCGCCCCACGCGAGCATGGTCAGAACGGCGAGCCACGCATTGTGCGAAGTGAACGTGAACACCAGAAGCACGGCGGCAAGAAGCAGAAAGATGCGCTTCAATGCCTTCACGGGTCCTAGCGCGTCGGCGATCCTGCCGCCCCACACGTTACCGACCGCGACGGACACGCCGTACGCGACGAGCACCATGCTGACCTGCGACGGTGTGAATCCCGAGATCTGTTCCAGAATTGGCGCCATGAACGTGAACGCAATCAACGAGCCGCCGTAACCGACGGCCGTCATCGCATACACCAGCAACAGGCGCGGGTGAGCAATGACGCGCACTTGCTGGAGAAGCGCTGCCGGGCGCTGGTGCGGCAGGTTGTTCGGCATGAAGAACAGGGCGCCGAGCAGCGCGGCGAGGCCGAACAGCGCGACGACGAAAAACGTCGCACGCCAGCCGAAATGCTGGCCGATGAACGTGCCGAGCGGAATGCCCGCGACGAACGCGACGGTCATGCCGCTGAACATCGTTGCAATTGCGCTCGCGGACTTTTCTTTTGGCACGAGGGTCGTCGCAATGATCGAGCCGACCGAGAAGAACACGCCGTGCGCCAGTCCCGTCAGAATGCGCGCGACGACGAGCGATTCATACGAAGGCGCGCGCCATGCGATCAGATTTCCGATCGTAAAGAGCGCCATCAGCGCGATCAGCAAAGCCTTGCGCGGCACGCGCCCCGTCAGCGCGGTCAGTAGCGGCGCGCCGACGGCGACGCTCAACGCATACAGACTGACGAGCAGGCCCGCCGACGGCAGATTGACGCCGAGGTCGGCGGCGATCGTCGGGATGAGGCCGACAATGACGAACTCGGTCGTCCCGATTGCAAAAGCGCTGAGCGTCAGCGCGAAAAGTGCGAGTGGCATGGTCGTCTACCAGGAATCTTGATTGGACGGACGAAGTGTGCCAACTTTACTTTTGCGGAAAAACTGGTCTATAAACGAAACACTTTTGATTTCAAATCAAATATGAAAGTCACCCTCGACGAATTGCAGACCTTTGCGACCGTGGTCGATACGGGTTCGATCACGGCCGCCGCGGAACAGTTGAACCAGACCGTGTCGGGCGCGAGCCGGACGCTCGGAAGACTTGAAGAAAAGCTGCAAACCACGCTGCTGCGCCGGACCACGCGGCGGCTCGAGTTGACGGAGGAAGGCAAGGCGTTTCTGCACGATGCGCGGGGAATCATCGACGCGGTGGAGAACGCGGAAGAACAGCTTGCCGCGCGCCGCGAGAAGCCTTCGGGCCGGCTGCGCATCGATGCCGCCACGCCGTTCATGCTGCATGTGATCGTGCCGCTGCTGGCGGGCTATCGGGCGCGCTATCCGCAGGTCGAGTTGGAATTGAACAGCAACGAAGGCATCATCGATCTGATCGAGCGTCGTACCGATGTCGCAATCCGGATCGGCAGGCTCAAGGATTCGACGTTGCACAGCCGGCCGGTCGGCAGCAGCCGGATACGGGTGCTCGCGACACCGGCGTATCTGAAGAAACATGGTCATCCGAAACGCGTGGATGACCTCGCGAATCATTCGCTGCTCGGATTCACGCAGCCCGAGTCGCTCAATGTCTGGCCATTGGTCGGGACGGACAATGAGCTCTATCGAATCAATCCGACCATCGCTTCATCCAGCGGCGAAACATTGCGGCAGCTTGCGCTGGAGAGCGCCGGCATCGTTTGCCTGTCGGACTTCATGACGGGACGTGACCGTCGCGAAGGCAGGTTCGTCCAGCTTTTTCCCCGGCAAACACAGGATGTCCGGCAACCCATTCATGCCGTCTACTATCGCAACACGGCAATCTCGGCGCGGATCGCCTCGTTCGTCGACTATCTGGCCGAAGCCGTGAAGGAGACAGAGTTCGCGCGCACGTAGCCCATGTCCTGATGTATCTGCTTTAGGCACATGCTTGATATGAGAGGCATCGTCGAGCATCTTTCGCGCCATCGACGACGTTAGGCATGAAGGGACTTCGGTCCTTTTAGTCCTGGTGTGTGTCATCGCTCGTATTTGAAGTCGGCATGATCAAAAAAATATTTTCCAATTTCCCTTGACGCCGCGTGTCTGGTGGCTCAAAATTCGCCTCCCTCGTTGCTGAGGACGCAAAAAAGCAGCGCAAAACAGCGCCTTTTAGCGAATGTTCTTTAAAAATCAACAGCCGATAAGTGTGGGTGCT
>NZ_JAGIPX010000139.1 GCF_017814945.1 Paraburkholderia sp. LEh10 | reverse complement strand
CGTCTCATTGATTTCACTTGGCGATACATACGTCGTCAGGTCGGCGTCGCCGACTGTGTTTTGAACATCTTCCCTAGAACACGATCGAAACGATATATCGCTACCCATTTCACCCAAATACAAGAAGTCTTAATTTCGCCGTTTAAACATTGAATAAGAGCCAGGCCATTAGAATGTAGGAAATTTCGCTGAATTCCATTAGATAAATCAACATTGAGATATCAGGCTCAAAGATTTCCGGTGATTATTCGCGGCGGTATTGTTATCTTGCGCGGGACGGTCGTGCGCGAACCATTAGCTCACAATGCCGCGTACGACTTCAACGACGACATATTGCTCACCGGCGCACGCTACTTTGCAGAGATAGCGCGACTCGCTCTCCCGTTTTCGTGACTGACATCCGCTTCGAGTCCCCGCTCGCGGTCCAAATGGCCGAAGGGCGTTCTGCCTGATGACATCTGCGCGGGCGCCAGACAGCGGGACGTCAAATCCAGCGGATACAACGATCCGATACTGTAGAGGTATTAAATCGGACGCCGATAGTATTGGACGCTGCAAAGGGGCGCCGTGTATAAAACCACCGTACCTGCTTGCTTGATCGATACACGCGGCCATCGGCGCAGGCGCTGCGATCACTGCCGCGATCTTTACCAGGCCGTGACGCGCACGCCGATCCGGATGAACGCCAGCTTGCTGCTGTGGCTGAAGGCGTGCCGTGCCTCATTCCCGGCTGTATTGGCGCGACCGTGCTTTCGATGTTCGCGATGCCGCCGATGTTCGGCTTTGCGGCGCGCGCGCTCCTGCGATGGAAATTTTCTCGCCAGGTCAGTCGCAAGTTGCATTCATCCGCAGTGACGGCCTTGTCATGCCGGTGTCCGGCCGCTCGTGTGCGCGACGCCAAACCGCCCTTTTAAGGTTATCGAAATGAACACTCCCTGCATCATTACCGTCGCCATCACGGGTTCTGTGCCCCGCAAAAAGGACAATCCGGCAGTACCCATCTCGGTGGCCGAACAGATCGAAAGCACGCATCAAGCGTTCGAGGCTGGCGCCACGCTGGTCCACCTTCACGTGCGCGACGAGAATGAGAACTCGAGCTCCGATCACACGCGCTTCGCGCAGCTTCAGGAAGGGATTCGCAAGCACTGTCCGGGCATGATCATCCAGTTCTCGACAGGCGGCCGCGGCCGCTCGTTCGAGCAACGCGGCTCGATGCTCGACCTGCGTCCGGACATGGCGTCGCTCGCGACGGGTTCCGTCAACTTTCCGACAACCGTTTATGAAAACCCGCCCGACTTCGTCCGCTCGCTTGCGTCGATGATGCTTCAGCATCACGTGAAGCCGGAGATCGAGATTTTCGATTTGGCGATGCTGTACAGCACGGTCGATCTCGTACAGCAGGGGTTGCTTAAGCCTCCCGTGCATGTGCAATTCGTGTTGGGCGTGAAGAACGCGTTGCCCGCGCGACGTGAAATTCTCGAGTTCGAGGTAAAGCAGCTTGCCGCATTGCTGCCGGACGCGACCTGGACGGCTGCCGGCATCGGCCGGCATCAGCTAGAGGTCAATCACTGGACGCTGGAAATGGGCGGCCATGCCCGTACCGGTCTCGAAGACAACGTGCGCTGGGACAAGGACACGCTCGCGGCGAGCAACGCACAACTGGTGGAACGGGTCGTGGCGCTATGCGGCGAATATGGGCGCCCGGTCGCGACGGCCGCGCAGGCGCGAGAGCTGCTGAGCCTGCCTCAGGCCTGAACGCACGACGCGCAGGTGACGGGCGCCATCCGCCACATGTGTCGGGCGCAGACCCGATGCCGGGCTGGACGGCGTGGGTGGCACCGAATACCATCGTGCCCTGTCTGCCGTTGTTTCCGCATGCGTCGATGCAGGTGACCGCACTCGCGCATCATCCGTCCTCCATTCGCTGAAACTACGAACGGATTCCATGAGTCGAGAGTCGATGGGTACTTTGGTGTCCACCGCCCCGAAAGGGAGCTGGTCGGTATCGGCAGTTACGGCTGGACTGCTCGCAGTCGTCATTTCGTACGCCGGACCGCTTGCCATATTCTTTCAGGCGACGCGCACCGCCCATGTCGGCAATGACGTTGTCGCATCCTGGATCTGGTCGATTTCGATCGGCGCCGCAGTGTCCGGAATCGCGCTGAGCTGGTGGCTGAAGCAGCCCATCATTACGGCCTGGTCCGCTCCCGGGACCGCATTGCTTGTTACGCTCTTTCCGGGCATGCCTGTGAGCGACGCAATAGGCGCCTATATCGTCGCGGGCGCCTGCATTTTCGTGCTTGGCATGTCCGGGTTGTTCGACCAGGTAGTGAAGCGGATTCCACGTGGGATTGCCTCTGGGATGATGGCAGGCATTCTCTTTCCGTTCGGCACCAGCGTATTCAAGTCGGTTGCAGTCAGCCCCTGGCTCGCTCTGGGAATGCTGGCGAGCTACATGATTTTCCGTCGTTGGGCTGCGCGCTACTGCCTGATCCTCGTCCTGGTCTTCGGCTGCGCGCTCGCTATGGCATTGGGCCTGACGCATCTGCAATCTGTCAGTCTTCACGTCACCCGCCCCATGTTCATCATGCCAACCTGGACCTGGCAGTCGACAGTGAGCCTGGCGGTCCCGCTGGTTATCGTGAGCTTGACGGGCCAATTCCTGCCTGGCTTCGCAATCTTGCGGGTATCCGGATATCAGACGCCGAGCCGCCCGGTTCTCGTGGGGACCAGCCTGGTGTCGATTCTGGTGGCGTTCACGGGTGGCATCACGATTGTCATCGCAGCAATCACCGCGGCCTTGTGTACAGGTCCTGACGCGCATCGTGACCCGGAGCGCCGCTACGTTGCAGGTATCGCGAATGGGCTCTTCTACCTCATAGGAGGCACCTTCGCGGGGACGGTCGTCATGCTGTTTGCGGCCTTTCCCAATGCCTTCGTTGCAGTGCTCGCGGGCCTTGCCCTGCTCGGTGCAATTGCGACGAACATTGCCGGACTGGTGCAAGACGAGGACCATCGCGAAGCGTCGTTGATCACATTCATCGCCACTGCTTCCAACATGAGCTTTCTGGGTCTCGGTGCGGCGTTCTGGGGCATCGTTCTTGGCTTGTTGGCTCATCTGGTTCTCGGAACAACTGGTCAAAGGCGTTGACGAACGGCTTTGTTGACGCAGCGAAAAGCGATTGGGCGCGACAATGCAAAGCAACAAACTGCGGCGCGCTTCGACATACTTGCCAAACTGGCGAATGACTCAGCATGTCACGTGATAAACAACTTACGTTCACGACGGAGAGGGAGGTCGATGTGGCCAAGCAATCTCGTCAATGGGGCATCAGCGCCTCGAACCGGCACGCTCTGCGCAACGCGGATGCAGAAATCTCCAACCTCGAAAAAGTCCTGACGCCAGATGGGACGCACTCGGTGCTTGATCGGACCTACTGGCGACGTCGTCTCTATGAAATCCACAAGTTGCCGGGGCTGCGACTTACCCAACGCATCAAGCTGGAAGCACTGCTCAGTATCCTTGAGGGACACGAGAAGCGGTAAAAGCGGCACGCGATGTCGTCGGAGAATGATCGGACCGTGGTAGCCCAGTCGTGGCGACAGGCGCGCCGGGCGGCCGGAAAAGATAGCAGCACGCTAGCCATGCGCGGCAATCCTATCCGCGCCAGCTTGCGAATGCTGATGCTTGACCTCAAGCGTTGATTCCTATATTGCACGTACCTGTGGACTCCGCATGACGCGCTCCACTTCGCTACGCGAATAACCTGGATCGACTAGACGACGCCGAATGTGCCACGAGATCGCCGGAAGCACCCATCACACATTCCGCAAACGGGGCTTACCGATCGCTCCCGCCCGCCAGTCGTTCTGCGTTTATGCCGTCAGGTTCGCGGTGATCGTCTGCGGTGCCATCCAGCCAGCAGGTGCTATCGATCTGACGAGTTCCCAGACCGGCTACGTGTTGACATCAGGCAGTAATCCCTATGTGGTCGTGCCGGGCGCAATCATCGATACGCGTTCGGCAGGCGTCACCGCGATCGACAGCGTAGCGAGTTCAGGATGGACGTTGACCAATAACGGCACCGTCGCGGGCGGATCCTGGGCACTCCAGTTCAGCCAGCACGCCACCGTGGTCAACAATGGCCAGTTCATCAGTCCCGTCACCACGGCAATGGCACTGTTCGGCGGCGCCGACGTCACCAATGCCATCGGCGCGGTCATCGCCGGCAAGCTGGACGGCGTCTTCGTGCGGGGCTCGACCAGCACGGTCGTCAACGCGGGCGATATCGCGGGAGACGTCGCGGGCCTCGCGAACACGCAGTCCGCCATCCACATGCCCGATGGCGGCGCCATCACGAATCTCGCGACGGGCCGCATTGCGGGCTCCGCATCGGCCATTCTTGCTGCGCCCGCGACGACGGTCATGAACGCCGGCGTCATCGCATCCGGAAGCAAGGCCGCGATCGACCTGACGACGGGCACCAGCAGCACGGGCGGTCTCGTCGTCAATAGCGGCACGATTACGGGCGGCGATAGCGGAACAGCGATCCTGTTCGGTCCGCACGACGATACGTTGCTGATCACGGGCACATCGGCGATCTCGGGGATCGTGAACGGCGGCGCGCACGACGCAGGCGGCGTCAACACGCTGATTCTCGGTGGCGCGACTGCCGGCGCCTTCGACCTGTCTGCGATTGGTCCGAATGCGCAATACCGCAACTTCGATACGTTGATGAAGCAGGACCTCGGCAACTGGACGCTGACAGGTGCAAACAGCGTGAATGAGGCATGGCAGATTGCGGGAGGCAGTCTGACCGTTGACGGGCAGTTGACGGGCGGCATAACCGCCGTCCCCCAGGCCACGGGTGTCGATGTCAAGATTGCTAGCGGCGGCGCCGTGCATGCACAAACAGGAAGCGCGATCTCGATCGGAGCAGCAAGCCGGATCGTCAACGACGGCACCATCGACGGCCATGATAAGGACACCCCCACGCTCGCCGTGCAAGGCAGCGGCAGCAGCATCGTCAACACGGGCACCATCAGCGCCGATGGTGCGGGTGCGCCGGCCATCAGCCTTGGTGCGGCGAATGGAAGTGCGAGCCTTGTCGTCAACCAGGCGGGCGCCACGGTCTCCAGCGAACAGGGCGTCGCCGTGCTTGCCGGTTCTGATGCCGTAATCCTGAACGCTGGCAACTTGACAGGCCGCGACGCCTCCGTCCGCTTCACGGGTTCGAACGATGTGCTCACACTCTTTGGCGGCAGCAATGTGACGGGCGACCTCGACGGCGGCAGTGGACCCGGCAATGCGCTCGTGCTGCAGGGCACGGGAAGTCTCGCAAGCCGTCTGTACGGGTTCGCGTCGCTTGCCATGCGCGGCACTGACTGGACCCTGGCAGGCGACGCATCCGTCGGCGCGGCAACGGTGGAAACGGGCACGCTGCGCGTAAACGGGACGCTGGGCAGTTCGGCCACCACGGTGGCGCCGGGTGCGGCGATCGCAGGAACGGGAACCGTCAGCGGCGCACTCGTCGTGCAAGGCACGATCGCGCCGGGCAATGCCGTCGCCGCGCCGTCGGGAACGGCCGTATCCGCACTGCCGCCGCTCGCGGCCGGTACGTTGCACGTCGCCGGTACCTTTGCGCAGGCTGCCGGAAGCCGCTACGTGATCGAGGTGCTGCCCACGGGCAACGATCTCGTCGATGTCACAGGCCAGGCGACACTACAGGGCGGGACAGTATTTGCGCGTCTGCGCACGGCAACGTTCAGCCACATCGATACCTACACGATCGTCTCGGCGTCGGCTGGTCTCAGCGGTACATACGCCGGAGTCTCGACGCTTAACCCATTCGTGCAGCCATCGCTTGCGTACGATGCCAATCATGCGTATCTCGTCGTGCAACGGGATTTCCGGCATGCGGGCGGCACACCGAACGAGGTTGCCGTGGAAGGCGCGCTGGATCGCGGTATCGCGGCAATCGGATCGGGCATGCCACCCAGCCGCGATTTCCTGAGTGTCGCGGCCGATCTCGTCAATATCGAAGGTCCCGCCGCGTATGCCGCACTCGACCAGTTGGGCGCCGAGTCCTATGCGGCACTGCTCAACGCGCACGTCGTCGCGTCTCGCCAGACGACGGATGCCATTCAGGCGCGCCTTGCCGACGCGCGCGGCGGCTCATGCACGAAACCCGCCCAGGCCGCGCAGATGCCGGCTGATGGCGACACACACATCTGCTCGTGGGCAGCGCTGCTCGGCAATACTGGCCGGAACGGCGGATATGACACATGGCTCACGCAGCAGATCGATCTGGCGGGTGCGATCGCTGGCATCGATTATCGTGTCGCGGGGCCGGTTACCGTCGGCGCGGCGCTCAGCTACGTCCACGGCAATACGTCAACCGACACGCTGCCCGTGCATGGACAGTTCGACAGCTATCAGGTCGCACTGTACGGCAGCTATGTGCCGGGACGCTATTGGCTTCAGGGCGCGCTGGGCTATGCGCGCAACGACGACGAGATGAAGCGGGACATCACATTCACCAGTCCCTCGCGAACCGCCCAGCGAAAGATGGATGGAAACCAATATTTCGCGTCGCTGCAGACGGGCGTCGACCTCGATGCCGGAGCCGTTGGTGTGCTGTCGCCGTTTGCGGGTTTCGAAGCGCAGTACGTCGATTTGCCGGGAACCACCGAGACGGGCGCCGGCTCCGTGAATCTGGCGGTGCAGTCCGCGTCGGGCAGCGCCGTGCGGTCTCTGCTCGGCGCGCAATGGCATCGCGCGATCGACTGGCTGGGGCATCAATGGCGCGTGGACGCCACGGCAGCGTGGGCGCATGAGTACGGTGCGCTAACGCGGGCGATGGGCGCGAGCTTCGCCGGCGCGCCTAACACCGGCTTTACCGTCCACGGCAGCGGCCTGGCACGTGATGCCGCGCAGATCGAACTGGGCACGCGTGTCTCGCTTGGTCGCAGCGCACACCTGTTAGTGCGCTACGATGGCGAGTTCGGTGGCGGGAGCACCTCGCACGCGGGCAGCGCGGGCCTCGATTATCGCTGGTAGATTCACTTCCTCAAAAACGTCATCTGGTTCTGATCGACTGCTGCCTTGTAGCGCGAGCCGTGCGCTCCTTGACATCAAAATATGGAACGGGATTGACTGCGCGAAGAACCGACGGTACTTTTACCCGAGGAGTGTCACAGCCCCTGCGCCGCCTCACAGTTCATATTGATTCCGTGCCGGCTGTGGCGCTATTCGGCACAGATACCCGGACCAAAGCCATGCGTATCTACTTCCAGAGCGCGTCTATCCCGACGCGTGCCGCCAATCGGCTCAAATACCGTCTTTCGCTAAGGAAGATGTTCAAAACACAGTCGGCGACGCCGACCTGACGACGTATGTATCGCCAAGTGAAATCAATGAGA
>NZ_JAGIPX010000138.1 GCF_017814945.1 Paraburkholderia sp. LEh10 | reverse complement strand
GCGGCGGCAAAGAAAGTAAGTGCCGCCCCGCACAGGGGCAACGCCCGCGCCGCGAGGCGCTATCGCGGATGCCAGCGAAATCGGCAAAACAGATACCCGCGATAGCGGCAAAACAGGTACCAGCGAAAACCCTTAAAAACCAGAGCAATGCGCAGACCTCCAAGCGTCCCGGCTATTCTAGGCGCGCACACCCTCTACGCGCCACCTATCGGAAAGAATCACCAGCGCCGCTGGCGGATTTCGCAATTGCCGTGCAAATGCGCAAGCGTCAGCATGGCGTCACATCATGCAGCGCCCGATTCCGCTGCATCAAACCCATTCCACACAGGAGACGCGCATGTCCTACTTCGAACATTTGCCTGCTGTGCGCTACGAGGGCCCGCAGACCGACAATACGTTTGCCTACCGCCATTACGACAAGGACAAGCTGGTGCTCGGCAAGCGCATGGAAGATCATCTGCGGCTCGCCGTCTGCTATTGGCATACGTTTGGCTGGCCGGGCGGAGATATGTTCGGCGGGGGCACGTTCGAGCGCCCGTGGCATCGCCCGGGTGATCCGCTCGAAAGGGCGCAAGCCAAGGCCGAGCACGCGTTCGAGCTGTTCGCGAAGCTGGGCACGCCGTTCTACACGTTCCACGACACCGACGTGGCGCCCGAAGGCGACAGCATCAAGTCGTACGTGAACAACTTCAAGGCGATGACGGACGTGCTCGCGCGCAAGCAGGAGCAGACGGGCGTCAGGCCGCTATGGGGCACGGCGAATCTCTTCTCACATCCGCGTTATGCGGCGGGCGCCGCGACCAATCCGAATCCCGATGTGTTCGCGTTCGCCGCGACGCAGGTGTGCCATGCGCTCGAGGCGACACAACGCCTCGGCGGCGAGAACTACGTGCTGTGGGGCGGCCGCGAAGGCTATGAAACGCTGCTCAATACCGACCTCAAGCGCGAGCGCGAACAGCTTGGCCGCTTCATGAGCATGGTCGTCGAGCACAAGCACAAGAAGGGCTTCAAGGGCACGCTATTGATCGAGCCGAAGCCGCAAGAGCCGACCAAGCATCAATACGATTACGACGTCGCCACCGTGCATGGCTTTCTGACGCAGTTCGGTTTGCAGAATGAAATTCGCGTGAACATCGAAGCGAATCACGCAACGCTCGCCGGCCATTCGTTTCACCATGAAATCGCCAATGCATTCGCGCTCGGGATCTTCGCCAGTGTCGACGCGAATCGCGGCGATGCGCAAAACGGATGGGATACGGATCAATTCCCAAATAGTGTCGAAGAACTGACGCTCGCTTTCTATGAGATCTTGCGCAACGGCGGCTTTACGACGGGCGGCATGAACTTCGACGCCAAAGTGCGGCGCCAGAGCATCGATCCCGAAGATCTTCTGCATGGCCATATCGGCGCAATCGATGTGATCGCAGTCGCGCTGGAGCGCGCCGCGCATCTCGTCGAGAACGACCGGCTCGGCGCATTCAGGCAGCAGCGCTACGCAGGCTGGGACGGCGATTTCGGCCGCAAGGTGCTCGCGGGCGGCTATACGCTCGAATCGCTCGCCAGCGATGCGCTGCAGCGGAACATCGCGCCGCGCCATGTCAGCGGGCAGCAGGAGCGCCTCGAGAACATCGTCAATCAGGCCATCTACTCAGCCTCGAAATAGCGGGACGCACGCGAAAAAGCGTTAGCAGCGCCGGCAGATTTCGCAATTGCTCCGCCGGCGCGCACGGCACACGCTGTCGTGCAAATAAAAATGGGGCAGCTTTCGACAATCGACGCTCGCGAACACGAATTCGCAGCGCACTTTTGAGGTTAAGACGGCGTTTCGATCTCTCGCATTCGAAACCGCACGCAACTCTAATGGAGTGAGACATGAAATCTGCAATGCGCCGTTCCGTATTGAGTTCCCTCGTTTGCGCCGCGATGGCCGCCGGCCTGACAATGCTGGCGCCGCTCGCGCACGCGAGCAAGGACAAGCCTGAAATCGGCTTTTGCATCGACGATCTGCGCGTCGAGCGCTGGTCGCGCGATCGCGACTATTTCGTTGCCGCAGCGACGAAGCTCGGCGCGAAAGTCTCCGTGCAATCCGCCGACGCAAGCGAAGCACGGCAGATCTCGCAGATCGAGAATCTGATCTCGCGTGGCGTCGACGTGATCGTGATCGTGCCGTTCAATTCGAAGACGCTCGGCAACGTGATCGCCGAGGCGCACAAGGCGGGCATCAAGGTCGTTTCGTATGACCGGCTGATTCTCGATGCCGACGTCGATGCCTATATCTCGTTCGACAACGAGAAGGTCGGCGAGATGCAGGCGCAAGGCGTCTATAACGCGCAGCCGAAGGGCAACTACTTCCTGCTCGGTGGCGCGCCCACCGACAACAACGCGAAGATGCTGCGCGAAGGGCAGATGAAAGTGCTCAAGCCCGCGATCGATCGCGGCGACGTGAAGATCGTCGGCCAGCAGTGGGTGCCGGAATGGAGCGCGGCGACGGCGCTGCGCATCACGGAAGACGCGCTGACCGCGAACAACAACCGGATCGATGCAATCGTCGCGTCGAACGACGGCACGGCAGGCGGCGCGATTCAGGCTCTTGCGGCTCAAAAGATGGCAGGCAAGGTGCCGGTGTCCGGCCAGGATGCCGACCTTGCAGCCGTCAGGCGCGTGATCGCCGGCACGCAGACGATGACCGTCTACAAGCCGCTGAAGCTGATCGCGGGTGAAGCAGCCAAACTCTCCGTCGATCTCGCGAAGGGCGAGAAGCCCGCCTTCAACGCGAAGTACGACAACGGCAAGAAGCAGGTCGATACGGTGCTGCTGCAACCGACGCTCTTGACCCGGAGCAACGTCGATGTCGTCATCAAGGACGGCTTCTATACGCAGGCGCAACTGGCTGGCAACTGATAGCGGGCGCGGGCGCTTTCCGACGGGCGACGATCGGGCGGAAAAGCGGCCGCGCATCTTTCATCCATCCAGGACACTACGCATGGCACAAGCGCTACTGGAGATGCGCGGCATCGCCAAATCGTTTGCCGGAGTGAAGGCGCTCGACGGCATCGATCTCGTCGTGGCACCCGGCGAATGCGTCGGTCTGTGCGGCGAAAACGGCGCAGGCAAATCAACGCTGATGAAGATCCTGTCCGGCGTCTATCCGTACGGCGAGTGGTCGGGCGAAATACTCTGGGACGGCAAGCCGCTCGCCGCTCAGACCATCCGCGATACGGAACGCGCGGGCATCGTGATCATTCATCAGGAACTGATGCTGGTGCCGCAACTGTCGGTGGCCGAGAACATTTTTCTCGGCAACGAAATCACGCTGCCCGGCGGCCGCATGAACTACGCGGCGATGTACCAGCGCGCCGACGCGTTGCTGCGCGGACTGAACATCACGGGCATCAACGTCGCACAGCCGGTGATGAACTACGGCGGCGGGCATCAGCAACTGATCGAAATCGCCAAGGCGCTCAACAAGCAGGCGAGGCTCCTGATTCTCGACGAGCCTTCTTCGTCGTTGACGGCTGCCGAAACGAAGATCTTGCTCGACATCGTGCGCGATCTGAAGAAGCGCGGCGTCGCGTGCGTGTACATCTCGCACAAGCTCGACGAGGTGGAAGCCGTGTGCGACACGATTACGGTGATACGCGACGGCAAGCACGTCGGCACGCAGCCGATGAAGCAACTGGACACCGATCGCATCATCGCGATGATGGTCGGGCGCGAGATCACGAATCTCTTTCCACGCGAGCCGCACGAAATCGGCGACGTGATCTTCGAAGCACGCAATGTCACGTGCTACGACGTGACGAATACGAACCGCAAGCGCGTCGATAACGTGTCGTTTGCATTGCGCAAGGGCGAGATACTCGGCGTTGCGGGCCTCGTCGGCGCAGGCCGCACGGAACTGATGCAAGCGATCTTCGGCGCGTATGCGGGCATCAGCGAAGCGCAAGTGTGGATGAACGGCAAGCACCTGAAAATCTGCACGCCCGCCGACGCGATCGCGGCCGGCATCGCCATGGTGCCCGAGGATCGCAAGCGTCACGGCATCGTGCCGCAACTGGGCGTCGGCCACAACATCACGCTCGCGGTGCTGCAGCGCTTCGCGAAGGGCGGGCGCATCGACACGGCTTCGGAACTCGACACGATCAACTCGGAGATGAAGCGCCTGTCCGTGCGCGCCGCGTCGCCGATGCTGTCGATCGCGAGTTTGTCGGGCGGAAACCAGCAGAAGGCAGTGCTCACGCGCATGCTGCTCACGGATCCTGCCGTGCTGATTCTCGACGAGCCGACGCGCGGCGTCGATGTCGGCGCGAAGTTCGAAATCTACAAGCTGATGTTCGCGCTCGCAAAACGCGGTGTGTCGATCATCATGGTGTCGTCGGAATTGCCTGAAGTGCTCGGCGTGAGCGATCGCGTGCTCGTAATCGGCGAAGGGGAATTGCGCGGCGATTTCGCCAACGACGGCCTCACGCAGGAACATATCCTCACGGCCGCCATCGGTACGAATACCTTGGGTCCGAACGCCCAGGGCGCGCACACCAAAGGCAACGATCCTAATCAACTGGCGAGCGTCGCATGACTCCTGATCTCACTTCTTCCGACAGCCACGCAAAACACCGCACGTCGCTCGCGTCGGGGCAGCGCATCAAGCTGCTGTTCGCGCGTTACAAGCTGCTCGCGTTGTTGTTGGCCGTCGCCGTCATCTGGCTGTTCTTTTCGTTTCTCACGGAAGGCGCGTTCGTCACGCCGCGCAATCTGTCGAACCTGCTGCGGCAGATGTCGATCACGGGGATGCTCGCGTGCGGGATGGTGTTCGTCATCATCTCGGGCGAAATCGATCTGTCCGTCGGCTCGCTGCTCGGCCTGCTGGGCGGCGTCGCCGCGATACTCGATGTCACGCATCACTGGCCGCTTGCGGCGACGCTGCCTGTCGTGATGCTGCTCGGCGTGGCCGTCGGGCTCTTCAACGGCTGGTGGTCGACGTATCTGCGCGTGCCGTCGTTCATCGTCGGACTCGGTGGGATGCTCGCGTATCGCGGTGTGCTGCTCGGCATCACGGGCGGCTCGACGATCGCGCCCGTCTCCGACAGCTTCGTCTTCATCGGGCAGGGCTACTTGCCGCGCGTCGCGGGCGACACGCTCGCCGTCGTGATGTTCGTGCTGCTCGCCGCGCTGACGGTGCGGCAGCGGCAAAAGCGCCAGCACTACAACCTCAGCGTCGTGCCGCTGTGGCAGGACACGGTGAAGATCGTCGCGGCGGGGCTCATCCTGCTCGCGTTCGTCGCGACGCTCAACCGGTATGGCGGCATTCCCGTCCCTGTGCTGCTGCTGCTCGCGTTGCTCGGCATCTTCACGTACATCGCGACGCAAACCGTGTTCGGCCGCCGCATCTATGCCGTCGGCTCGAATCTCGAAGCGACGCGGCTGTCGGGTGTCAACACGAACCGCGTGAAGCTCGCGATTTTCGCGCTGATGGGTTTGATGTGCGCGTTCGGCGGGCTCATCAACACCGCGCGCCTGGCGGCGGGGTCGCCATCAGCGGGATCGATGGGCGAACTCGATGCGATTGCAGCGTGCTTTATCGGCGGCACGTCGATGCGCGGCGGCTCGGGCACGGTCTACGGCGCGCTGATCGGCGCGCTCGTGATGGCGAGCCTCGACAACGGCATGTCGACGCTGGATGTCGACTCGTACTGGCAGATGATCGTGAAGGGCGGCATTCTCGTGCTCGCCGTGTGGATCGACGTCGTTTCTGGGTCCGACCGGCGTTAGTGTCCAGCGCACGGCCGTGGTGCGGTGCACCACGGGATGGCATCCGCGTGCTTCGTTGAGGCGCGCGCAGGCGCCCTGCAATGGGCGCTTTTCTTTTGCGCAATGCAAGTGCAAGGGCCTCCGCGCCAAAAAATAAAGGAGCGCGCGGCCCCGTGCAGCAAGCGAATGCGCGGTTCGTCGAGCCTCCTCCCGGGTCCCCGCAACGGCGCGATGCAGGCCGATGGCATACGTATTGCGTTATCCGCCGCGGAGCCAATGGCGGCTTCATGCAGTTTCCGACTTTCAGGCGCGCCCGCAAATGGGTGGGCCGCTGGGGCAACGGCGTCCCGAAACGCAACGCGCGGATCGCTCGATTTAATCGATCGACGGACGCGCATGCGCTTCGGGACGCTTTTTTTTGCGCAACCAACTCGCCTTCGGATGATGAACGAGCAGAGCACCTGCCGAGCGCGTGTCCCAGCTTCGCTGCCTGATCAACGCACCAGACCAGCCTTCGTTCAATGAGAGAGACCGATGAAAAAACTGCTGAATTCGCTTGCGAGCGGTAACTGGCGCGCGCTGCTCGCATGTTTCCTCTACTTCGACACCGGCTTCACTGTCTGGGTCATGTTCGGGCCGCTCGCGCCGTTCATTCACAAGGACATCGCGATGTCGCCCGCGGAGCTGGGCTTTCTCGTCGCGGTGCCCGTGCTCGGCGCGGCGATCCTGCGCGTGACGCTCGGCAATCTCTATCAGGCGTGCGACGGACGGCGCGTGGCGCTGATGGGCGTCGCGCTGTCGGCGATTCCTTCTATCGTGCTGCTGTTGATGCCGGGCACGCCGTCATACACGATGCTGCTGATTCTCGGCGTGTTCCTCGGCGTCGGCGGTGCAAGCTTCGCGGTCGCGCTGCCGATGGCGGGCAGCAACTATCCGCCGAAAGTGCAAGGGCTCGTGCTCGGCCTTGCGGCGGCGGGCAACATCGGCGCCGTGCTCGACGGCTTCATGTTCCCCGCGCTCGCCGACCACTTCGGCTGGGCGAAGGCCGCAGGCGCGGCGCTGCCACTGCTTGGACTCGCCGCCGTCGCGCTGCTGTTCTGGGCGAAAGACCTCGGACCGAAGACGGGTAGCGGCGCGCACGCAATGCGCAGCTTCATCGTGACGCTCGCGGGCCTCGTCGCGCTCGTTGTCGCGGTACATGCGGGCGTGTTCGGCGCAGGTAAGACGGGCGTGTTGCTACTGCCCGTGCTCGGCGCGCTGCTCGCGATCGCCGTGCTGCCGAAGCACTATCGCAGCGTGCTTGTCGAAGGCGATACGTGGATCGTGATGCTTGTGTACAGCATCACATTCGGTGGCTTTGTCGGCATGTCGTCGTATGTGACGACGCTGCTGATCTCGCTGTATCAGATCCCGCGTCTCGAAGCGGGGCTTTTCATGTCGCTGCTCGCGTGTATCGGCGCGCTCGTGCGTCCCGTCGGCGGGTTGGTCGCGGATCGCATCTCCGGCGTGCGCGCGCTCGTGATCTTGCTAGCTGCCATTTCGCTGTGCGACTTACTGTTCGCCGCGTGGATGCCGCCGATGTCCGCGGGCATCGGGCTCCTGATCGCGATGTACGTGTGCTTTGGTCTCGGCAACGGCGCGACGTTCCAGCTCGTGCCACAACGCTGGAAGGGCAAGACGGGCTTGATGTCGGGGATCGTCGGCGCAGCGGGCGGCATCGGCGGCTTCTATCTGCCCGTCATCATGGGCATGGCCAAGGAGAGCACGGGCAGCTATCAGATGGGCTTTGCG
>NZ_JAGIPX010000137.1 GCF_017814945.1 Paraburkholderia sp. LEh10 | reverse complement strand
CCCGTCACGCCGGTGCATCGCGCAATGCGCTTTCGGACAAACGTCTGCTACTGCGCCACTTCTGTATAACGAGATGCCTTTAATCCTCGCGCTCCACGATCACGAAGTACTTTCGCATCGCCTCAAGTACATGGAACTGACCGCGAAACCCGCCGGGAATCACGGCGGCTTCCCCGGGGCCAACCTCCCACGCTTCACCATTCTGATTGCTTACCCGAGCGCGACCATCTATCACACAAAAAAATTCTGTCTTCGTGGTTGGAAATTCGAATCTCCATGCACCCGGCTGGCTTGCCCAAATACCCGCTGTGCAGGTTCCATCAGGGCTGTCAAATGCGTTCCATGTCTCGCGACGCGGATTACCCGCGACAAGTGCCGCTGAATTCATGTAGTCGATAACCGGTGTTTCAGAATTCTCTTTAACTAAGATAACGTGCTGCATAACTTCTCCTTTGCGCGGCTCGACCCGAAAGAGTCCCACCGCAATGTTCCGCCAACGTTCGGGTACAGCGACAGCCAACGAATATCCTCCACTCTGGCGAGGAATCCCGTGAATGCCAATTGCATCCGAATGCTAGCCTCGACTCTTCGAGAACCGCGTTGGCGAGAAATGGCGAAGATCATGTCCTGTGTCATTTGCGCTCACTAGATCTGCCATTATCCTTCCTACCACCGGCCCCATTCCAAATCCGGCACCTGAGAAGCCTGCGGCAATAAATAAACCGCGGAATCCCGGGATTTCTCCCATAACAGGCAATTCGTCCGGCATAAAATCCATAAATCCCGCCCAGCCTCGCTCAAGTCTTATGGGTCCAGCCTCAGGGTATTCCTGACTAAACAGTGCTGCTGTTTTTTCAAGGCGTTTCCAGTCTGGACGAGGATCGAGTGTTCTATGAGTTGTAAAATCATCGAACTCGCCCATCAGATCTCGAATGGCATGGGAACCTAAACAAAACCGTAGGTTTCGGCAATTGTGCCTCGCCGTAGGAAGGAATTTCGCGCCGAAACGAAGACTCTCTTTTCCCAAGTCATGAATGCCGGCTCGCGCCACAGCGATATTTACCCGCCCGTCTGACCGTTGCCGGTAAGCGGTTTTTCCCCAAGGTACCAGCTTGCGTAAATTGATCGGTAGCACACCCGTTCTGGCTACTGAACCTCGTATCCAGAGAGATGGGTGTTCAATTTCCAACGGCTTGAGCAATCGACTTGTCCATGCGCCAGCGGCGACGACAATGGCATTAGCTTTGACTCTTCCCCGCTCCGTCCATAGCGCACATGCGCGCCCGTTCTCGGTCTCTATCGACGCAACGCTAGTGAACTCGAATATTTTTGCATTGCGTCTTCGTGCTGCGCCAGCGAAGGCGACCGCAACTTTCTCCGGTTCGGCACACCCATCGGAAGAGGTAAACAGCCCTCCTCGACATTCGCTATCACGATAATGCGGCAGTAGCTTACGCACCTCTTCGCCGGTTAGCATTCTTGTGTCCAGACCATGAGCTCGTCCTATCGGAATCCATTTTTCAAATTCTTCGGACGTCTTTTCATCGTACACTAAAGCTAGATGCCCCTGCTGGCGCCAATCCAAACTTTCGCCAAGCTCTGCTTCCAAAACCGCCCACAATCTGATCGATTCAATCATCAAGGGCAACTCGGCAGGGGCGCGTTCTTGTTGCCTAACAGCACCCCAGGCACGGCTTGACTGTTCGCCGCCGACGCGCCCCTTCTCGAAAACTGCGACAGAAACACCGGTCTTCGCCAAATTGTATGCCGTAGCGACACCCATAATTCCGCCGCCAACGACAACCACGTCGTAGTGTTCATCAGTGTGGCGCATTGCTGGAACCGTTTGTATCATTTGAATTTTGCTCTGTTCTCTGCACGTCCCGGTACGAAAAAATCGAGCAAAATAAACTGGTTTTTTACTTTGCTTCCCGCTATCGGACGTTCGAAATTCGTTCTTAGAACCCTTAACAAAATGATTTCCCGGGCCTGTTAACTTCCAACGATTGCTGTTAACCTCGTCATTGTTTCGGTGACGAGGAGACAATGGCCAAACCGATACTCGATGATGAATTGTGGGCACTCATTGAACCTTTGCTGCCCCCGCCCAAGCCTCGCCGTTCACGGTATCCCGGACGCAAACCACTGGATGACCGGGCCATGCTTACCGGCATCCTGTTCATCCTGCAGACGGGCCTGCGCTGGGACCTGCTGCCGCGCGAGATGGGTTGCGGCAGTGGCATGAGCTGCTGGCGCCGTCTACGGGATTGGCAGACCGCCGGTGTCTGGGACAGGCTGCACGAAGTCTTGCTCGCCAGGTTGCGTGAGGCCGAACAGATTGACTGGTCCCGCGTCGTTGTCGATTCCTCCTCAATCCGCGCAGTGGGCGCAGGTCAAAAACGGGACCAAATCCTACCGACCGCGCGCGACCTGGTTCAAAGCACCACCTCATTACCGAAGCGCAGGGCATCCCGCTCGCGGTAATCCTCACCGGCGCCAACCGCCACGATGTCACCCAGCTTCACGCGCTGGTTGATGCGATCCCGCCCATTGCCGGTAAGCGCGGCCGGCCGCTTTCGAAGCCCCGCGTTGTCCAGGGCGACCGGGGCTACGATTACGACAAATACCGTCGCCCGCTACATGCTGCCGGCATCGCCACTGAAATCGCCCGACGTGGCCAGCCTCATGGCAGTGGCCTTGGCAAAACCCGCTGGGTAGTCGAGCGAACCATCTCGTGGCTTCACAACTTCCGACGACTGCGCATCCGCTTCGAACGTCTTGCATTTATCCACGAAGCCTTCATGAAACTCGCCTGTTGCATCATCTGCTGGCGAAAACTGAAGAACTCATTTTGTTAACGCCTCTTACAAGGCAATCCAGGTAGTCTTCACGTCAGTGTATTTCTCGATGGACCGAAGAGAGAGATCTCGTGCGTTTCCTGACTGTTTGCAGCCACCGAACGGTGTGCGAACGTCGACATGATCGACCGTATTCACGCTCACGGAACCTACCTTCAATAGTCTTGATACCCGGTGAGCTTGCGACAACTGGTCCGTCCAAATTGAGGCGCCCAAGCCGTAAATAGTATCGTTGACAAGTCGAACGCCCTCGGACTCGTCCTCGAAGGAAGAGACGGAAAGGACGGGGCCGAATATCTCGTCGCACATGATCTTTGAATTGGGCCTTGCACCATAAAATATCGTTGGCTCGATAAAACATCCTCCACTTTCGAGGAGTACACGACGGCCACCCGCCAAAAGATCGGCTTCTTTCATCCCTGTTTCGATGTAGCTCAGAACCTTTTGCGTATGTTCTTCGCTCACAAGAGCACCCATTCCCGAACTTTCGCTCAGTGGATTGCTCTGTTGTTGGTGGCGTTATTTCGCCGCTACTCAGCAATATCTATCTCACCGAGGTGGACCAAATGCTGGAGCGTGCGAAAGAAACCACGCGTCACGGGAAGCACACCTACGTCGAGTATGCCCGCTTCGCTGACGATCTTGTCATGCTGATCAATGCCCACCCGCGCCATGCGGGGTTGCTCGGGGCCGTAACCCGACGCCTTCGGGACGAATTTGCCAAACTGCAGGTCGAAATCAATGAAGAGAAGAGTCGCACTGTGAATCTGGCATGTGGAGAGAGCTTCGGCTTTCTGGGTTTCGACTTCCGTCGCATCCGAAGCCTCCGGAACAAGTGGCGACCGCAGTACACGCCCAGGCTGAAGAAGCGAACGGCGTTACTGCGAAAGCTCAAGGATGTGTTCAGGCGATATAAGTCGCAGCCGGTGGGCCGGGTTGTCGAATTGATCAACCCGGTGCTACGTGGGTGGGTGAACTACTTCGCTATTGAGAGTGTGTGCATCAGCTTCGTGAAAGACTGGGTGGAAAAGAAGATCAGGCGCCACATGCAGCGATCCCGGCAGCAACAGGGCTTCGGCTGGAAGACGTGGAGTAAGCGGTGGTTGTATGGCGAACTGAAGCTGTTCAATGGCTACAAGGTTCGCTACCAGACAGCGTCGAAAGCGTCCCCAGCATGATAGGCTCCATAAGCGTTGACATGAAGCAGACAGGAGAGCGTAGTGCCGGAAAACGGCCCGCTGCGTTCGATGAGACGGGAACTGGAAACGTGGCCACGGCAGCCGGACTGAGGCCCACTGCGAAAGCAGTGGAACTGCCACCGGAGCCTAACGTGCGCGCGCCAGTTCTCGACGCTACAGTACTAGGCCCAGACCGACCTCTGATAGACCGACAACTGCCTTTTCCGTAAACTTGCTCATGGTGGATGGTTTGTTGTTTGCTGGTTTCCGACTTCGACAATCAGATTCTCAACTGAAACCTCCACCGCCCAATCTCCCGCCTCAACTCCCCCCGTACACCAGTTCCGACTTTAGCTCAACGAAAACCGTGATAGGGCGACTTGATCTTCTTCATGCTCATATTTTACTGCGCGCATCAACTTGACATGCCCGTGACAGTGCCGGTGAAATGAGTCGGCTACCTCACGTACCCTACTCGACTGAAAATACGCCTGTGTCAGTTTTAGCAAATTTTAGCAAGCCCCCTTTCCGCGATCATTTCGCCCGGATCGCACAGGCTGAGCTTGTATCCCAGGTACCAGAGAACACACCAGAACGATCACGGTTCTCAATTCGTTCAGCGCGACACCTTAAGCGATTCGCCCCGGCTATTTGCACCAGGATTGTCGCATTCGAGACAACCAGCGTCTTCATTGTAACCCCCCGTCCGTCGTTGTAAAACGAGGAATGTCGAGTCGACCGATATATTGGCTGTTGGCACGATTATCGCGATTGCGCTTCAACTTGCACTGACACTTCTCCAAAAATCGTTATTAGTTTACGGAGTAGTGTGTGCATTCACGACACGACGGAGCGGCGTTTTCACCGGGGCCACCACAAGTGTGGGATCGCTGTCGTATAAGACTCGTCTGTGATCATCTTCAACAGCTTCCCATCTGCGGAATTTCAAAGGAGAGACCATGCCAGAGCCGACGTAAAGATCCACGCCCCCGGGCGGCGGCATCCCGCGGGCGCAATTTCTTAAACAACCTTTTCCATAGCAGGCGACATCATGAGACCAGTCCAGAAGATCACCGTCAATAACAAAGACGGGTACGTGTTCAATTTCTCCGTCCAATGGCTCGGTAGCGACGGCAAGTGGCATACCACCGAGTGGAACAGCGGTAATTATCCCATGGCACAGTCCAGGACAACCCCTCCGCTTGAGACTATCGGCGTCCCGTCTGATGCGCTGGCCGTGACTCCCTACGGGCATGTGGTGCTTGGGCCATCCGTGCAGGGAAGCCCGTGTGTTGCTTTCGCGTCGAACAATCAGATCGCAACATATGATGCAGTCTGGACGCCGCTTGGCTTTGCTATCAATCTGATTGAGTAGGACCGCAAACTCGCCGTCGGGAGGCCCTGAGTTAAGCGCCTGCGATCTGTCGACAGCGGGGAGCCGGCGCGCGCCGTGCCCCATCTTTACCCGATTGTCTTTTTTCATACCTCAATCAACCAGGGTCGCAGGAAAAACCGCCATCAGATCAGTCAATTGAATTCTTTGCCTTGACAATGGCATTTTTGAAATGATCCCCAGCACAGGCGCACCTGGGCGCTCCAGATGCGGTCGACGATGGGCTTCGGCAACTCTTCAAGACGGGTCTGGATTTCCCTATTCAGCCGGGCGGGGAATGGCGGTAGCTCCATGCGGCCTCCGCAAGCGAAGGTGAAATGCATGCTAACCGGATAGGCTCAGGTTGCTGCTGAGTCGGCAAAAACGGAACGTGGTAAG
This sequence comes from Paraburkholderia sp. LEh10, assembly GCF_017814945.1. Classification (GTDB taxonomy): domain Bacteria; phylum Pseudomonadota; class Gammaproteobacteria; order Burkholderiales; family Burkholderiaceae; genus Paraburkholderia. The sequence goes on along the minus strand of NZ_JAGIPX010000137.1, from coordinate 1,769 downwards.
CCCGATCTCTCGCCACTGACTCAGGACATCGGGTCAGCGGCAGGTGACCCGCGAGGGAGGCTCTTGAGGGAGCGGGTAAGAGAACCCGGAGAAAGCGAATGGCATGCTGTAATGGCGTGCATAGGGGTTCCAACTTTCCCCAGCCTGAAAGGGCGCAGACTTCCGCGAGGTGTGGCTGTCGCGTGCCATTATTTGAGGTTCGACGTAGGGAAGCTTGGAAGAGGCCGCCTTGTTGCGGTTCAGCGCCCTCGTCCCAGAAATGGGATGGACCAACGATAAGACGCTAGCGAAGGGCTTGCGCATGTTGGTGAGACCGGTATCCGTTGCGGATACTTTAGCCATGCCTGAGCCGTCTGCGGTGAAAGTCGCTTGGGCGGTTCTTTGGGGAGGGAGCAGCGGAGACGCTGCTCTCTTACCCGCTAGTAAACCCTCGCGCATGCTGCCTTGGGCGGTTGTATCACCGGCGGGTGCGCATTTTGCCAAGTCGACATTCAAGGAGACTGTCGCGCCACGGCTGAGTGCGCTTGTTACATCGGCGAGACTTGAAAGTTGTTCTGTTGGTTCTGCGTACCCTGACATCGCCGGAACGGCAATCGACACAGCAATAAGCAGTTTCTGCATTCCAATGACCTCAATTATGTTCGCGGAACAGCACATTGCCATTCTGTGCTCAATGAGACTGCTCAGGATTTGATTCGTGTCAGGGTTAATCGGATATTTCTGGATTGAACCGCCCCGTCGCTAGATAGCGTCAAGCAGTATGGCCGGCGCATTGACTCAAGTTTTTTGTTACTGAGCTAGTACGACATCCCGTAAATACGTTGAATAATTAACCGCCTTGGTTATCATGTCGGGATGAGCCGAGGCCGTCATGCAACGTCAGTGAAGCTGACGAAGAAAGAAAAAAAGAAACTCCTGTCGCTGATCGCACAGAAGACGGCCCCGCAGCAGGATGTGATGCGGGCTCGGATTGCGTTGTGGGCACATGAGGGACACTCGAATACTGTGATTGCGCGAGAGCTCGGCGTATCGGTGCAGACGGTCAGCACGTGGCGCAAGCGCATTGCGCGGCAAGGCGCACAGGGCATTCGGGAAGGTGAACGCAGTGGCCGTCCGCCGCGCATTGCGCAGGAAACGCGACTGCAATTGATTGCGTTGGCTTGCGAAGCGCAGGAACCGCAGGGGCGGCTCACGCCGACGCTCGACGAGATCGTGACGCGCGCAATCGAGCGCGGCATCGTCGAACAGATCAGCCGTAGCCATGTCCAGCGGATCTTGCAGGCCGGCGACGTGCGCCCGCACCGCGTACAGCAATGGCTACACAGTCCCGACCCCGCCTTTCGCGAGAAGGTCAATGTAATTTGCAAGCTGTATCGCAAGGCGCCAAAAACGCGGTGGTGCTCAGCTTCGACGAGAAGACAGGTATCCAGGCCATCGAGCGCAAGCATCCGGGGCGTGCACCGGCGGCGGGACGGCTGCGTCGTCGGGAGTTTTATATATATCCGCGGTACCCAGGCGTTGATTGCTGCGCTGGATGTGCACACGGGAAAGGTGTTGGCAGAGTGCCGCGAGCGGCGTACCCAGGACGATCAGTTGATGGGGGAGGCAGCGGCAGTAAGCGCTTACTTCCCCCGGTCAGCTTCATCGATTAGCCGCGCGACATTTGCGTGAACTACTTTTAGGTTGTCTAGATAGTCGGCCTTGAACAATTCGAAGCGCCTTGTACAACAAGGGTTTGAAGCGGAAAGTGGTTGATGCATTTGCAGGAA
>NZ_JAGIPX010000136.1 GCF_017814945.1 Paraburkholderia sp. LEh10 | reverse complement strand
TCTTTGCCGCGGCAAAGAAAGTAGGTGCCGCCCCGCACAGGGGCAACGCCTGCGCCACGAGGCGCATCGCGGATGCCAGCGACAGCGGCAAAACAAACCGCAATCGCGGATGCCCGCGCAAAGGGCAAAACAAACCGCAATCGCAGGCATAAAAAAAAGAACCCGTCGCTTCCACGCAAGACGCCTCCGCAACGGTCACCTAAACTACGAAACATCACCGAACGAGCCCCGAGGCCCCGCCATGAGCAACCAGACCCAACCCGTATCCCGCCAGACCTTCGACGAAGTCATGGTCCCCGTATTCGCGCCGGCATCGTTCGTCCCGGATCGCGGCGTCGGCTCCCGTGTATGGGACACGCAAGGCAAGGACTACATCGACTTCGCGGGCGGCATCGCCGTGACGGCGCTGGGTCATGCTCATCCGGAACTGCTGAAAGTTCTGCACGATCAAGGTGCGAAGCTGTGGCACATCGGTAACGGTTACACGAACGAGCCCGTGCTGCGTCTCGCCAAGCGTCTCGAAGAGCTGACCTTCGCCGACCGCGCGTTCTTCGCGAACTCGGGTGCCGAAGCCAATGAAGCCGCGCTGAAACTCGCGCGCCGCGTCGCCTTCGAGCGTCATGGCGCGGACAAGGACGAAATCATCTCGTTCACGCAGTCGTTCCATGGCCGCACGTTCTTCACCGTCAGCGTCGGCGGCCAGCCGAAATACTCGGAAGGCTTCGGTCCCGTGCCCGCCGGCATCCGCCATCTGCCCTACAACGATATCGATGCGGCGCGCGCGGCAATCGGCCCGAAGACCTGCGCCGTGATCGTCGAGCCGGTGCAGGGCGAAGGCGGCGTGATTCCCGCCGATCCCGCATTCCTCAAGGCGCTGCGCGAAGCGTGCGACCAGCACGACGCGCTGCTGATTTTCGATGAAGTGCAAACGGGCGTCGGCCGTACGGGCTTCTTCTATGCGTATCAGGACACGGGCGTGACGCCGGATATCCTGACGACGGCCAAGGCGCTCGGCAACGGCTTTCCGATCGGCGCCATGCTGACGACGCAAGAACTGGCCGCGCATTTCAAGGTCGGCGTGCATGGCACGACATACGGCGGCAATCCGCTTGCCACGGCCATCGCGCTGAAGGTCGTGGATCTCGTCAGCGATCCGAAGCTGCTGGAAGGCGTGCGCTCGCGCAGCGAGCAACTGAAGGCCACCCTGGCGAACATCAACGAACGCTTCGGCATCTTCAAGGAAGTGCGCGGCAAGGGCCTCCTGATCGGCGTTGAACTCACGGAAGCCTTCAAGGGCCGCGCGAAGGACTTCGTGACGGCGGCGGGCAAGCATGGCGTCATCATGCTGATGGCAGGCCCCGATGTGCTGCGCTTCGCGCCGTCGCTGATCATTCCCTTCGACGACATGAACGAAGGCCTCGCGCGCTTCGCGAAGGCCGTCGAGGAAGTCGTCGGCGCAGTGGCGCTAGCAAAGTAATCCGTTCAGTTCATTACACGAGACCACGATGCTCTTCGTCCGCCCTGGCCGCCTGGCCGATCTCGACGCCTTGCAACAGATGGCGCGCAACGCGCAGCCCGTGCTGCACTCGCTGCCACACGACCGGCGCGCGCTGGAGGCACGCGTTGCGTTGTCGGAGGACTCGTTTCGCGCGGAAGTCGATTTTCCGGGCGAGGAGTTCTATCTCTTCGTGCTCGAAGACAGTGAGACGGGCAAGCTGCACGGCACCGCGAGCATCGTGGCGGCAGCCGGCTACTCGGAGCCGTTCTACGTGTTCCGCAACGATGCGTTGATTCACGCGTCGCGTGAGCTGCATGTGAACCGCAAGATTCACGCGCTGACGATGTCGCACGAGCTGACGGGCAAGAGCCGTCTCGCCGGGTTCTATATCGACCCGGCGCTGCGCGGCGATGCCGCCGCGCATCTGATGTCGCGCGCGCGGATGATGTACATCGCCGCGAACCGCGAGCGCTTCACGTCCGAAGTCTTCTCGCTGCTGCTCGGCGTGACGGACGACACGGGCGTGTCGCCGTTCTGGGAAGCCGTGGGCCGCAAGTTCTTTGGCCGCAATTTCGCCGATATCGAAGTGCAGTCGGGCGGGCGCAGCAGCACGTTCATCGCTGAGGTGATGCCGAGCTATCCGATCTATGTGCCGCTGTTGCCGGAGAGCGCGCAGCGCGTGCTCGGCGAGCCCGACGAAAAGGCGCTGCTCGCGTACGACATCCATATGGAAGAGGGCTTCGAGACCGACCGCTACGTCGATATCTTCGATGCGGGTCCGGTATTGACAGCGCAAGTCGATCGCAGCACATGCGTCGCGCGCAACGAGCCGCGCACGGTGCGCGAAGCGTCGGCGCAACATGGCGCGACCTATCTGATCGCGAGCAACAAGCCGGGCGAATTCCGCTGCGTGCTCGCCGATCTGCCCGCGCAGAAGGAAGAGGGCGCGCCGCTGTCGGCGGCCGCGCGCCATGCGCTCGACGTGCAGGACGGCGACGCGGTGCGCTGTGTGCCGCTGCATCAGCAGGAACAGAATCACTCTACGGGAGAAGCACAATGATCGTCGTTCGCGTCGTGCAGACGGGCGATGTGGACGCGCTCGTCGCGCTCGCTCAGGAGACAGGGCCCGGTCTCACGACCTTCAAGCCGGACCGCGATGCGCTCGCCGCGCGCATCGCGCGCGCGCGCCGCACGATCGAGGACAAGGCCGCGCCGCACGAGAAGGGCTACTTCTTCGTGATGGAAGATTCGCAAACGAAGGACATTGCCGGCGTCTGCGGGATCGAAACGGCCGTGGGACTCGAGCAGCCGTTCTACAACTATCGCGTGAGCACGGTCGTGCATGCGTCGCAGGATCTCGGCATCTGGACGCGCATGCGCGCGCTCAACATCTCGCACGACCTGACGGGCTATGCCGAAGTGTGCTCGCTGTTCCTGAGCCCGCGTTATCGCGCGCATGGTGTGGGCGGCTTGCTGTCGCGTTCGCGCTTCATGTTCATCGCGCAGTTCCGCGACCGCTTTCCGCAGCGCATCTGCGCGGAATTGCGCGGCCATTTCGACGCGGACGGCACGTCGCCGTTCTGGCGCGCGGTCGGCTCGCACTTCTATCAGATCGACTTCAACGCCGCGGACTACCTGAGCTCGCATGGCCGCAAGTCGTTCCTCGCGGAACTGATGCCGCGTTTCCCCGTGTATGTCGAACTGCTGCCCGACGAAGCGCAGCGGGCAATCGGCCTCACGCATAGCGACACGCTGCCTGCTCGCAAGATGCTCGAAGCGGAAGGGCTGCGTTATGAGAATCACGTCGACATCTTCGATGCAGGCCCCGTGCTCGAATGCCACGTCGCGGATTTGCGCACGGTGCGCGAGAGCGCCGTGGTGCCCGTCGAGATCGCTGCCGTCGAAGGGCAGGAAGGCGGTCCGCGCTCGCTCGTCTCGAACACGTCGCTGCATGACTTTCGCACGGGCGTCGCGGCGGGCGTCGCGCAGAACGGCGTGTTCCGTCTGTCGGCGCACGAGGCGCAGGCATTGAACGTGAAGGCAGGCGAGCCGGTGCGCGTGCTGCCCCTGAAACAGAAATAAGGACCAACATGAGCGAGCTTTTCATCGACGGCGAATGGGTCGCCGGCACAGGACACGCATTCGCATCGCGCAACCCCGCTACGGGCGCGACGGTGTGGGAAGGCAATAGCGCTTCGGCGCAAGACGTCGAGCGCGCCGTGATGAGCGCGCGCCGTGCGTTCGCGTTGTGGTCGGCCGTGAGCCTCGACGAGCGTGTCGCCGTCGTGCGCCGCTTCGCTGCGTTGATCAACGAGCGCAAGGAAGCGATTGCCGAAGCGATCGGCCGCGAAACGGGCAAGCCGTTGTGGGAGGCGCGCACGGAAGTCGCGTCGATGGCGGCGAAGGTCGAGATCTCCATTCAGTCGTACAACGAACGCACGGGCGAGCGGCGCGCGGCGATGGCCGATGGCACGGCCGTGCTGCGTCATCGTCCGCATGGCGTCGTCGCTGTGTTCGGTCCGTACAACTTTCCGGGCCACTTGCCGAACGGGCATATCGTGCCCGCGCTGATCGCGGGCAATGCGGTCGTGTTCAAGCCTTCGGAGCTTGCGCCGGGCGTGGCGCGCGCGACGGTCGAAGTATGGCGCGATGCGGGCCTGCCCGCCGGCGTGCTGAACCTCGTGCAAGGCGAGAAGGACACGGGCATTGCGCTCGCGAATCACCGGCAGATCGACGGGCTGTTCTTCACGGGCAGCTCCGACACGGGCACGCTGCTGCACAAGCAGTTCGGCGGCCGTCCGGAGATCGTGCTCGCGCTGGAGATGGGCGGCAACAACCCTCTCGTCGTCGCACCTGTCGCCGACCTCGATGCCGCCGTGCATCACACGATCCAATCGGCGTTCCTTTCGGCGGGGCAGCGCTGCACGTGCGCGCGCCGCATCTTCGTGCCGAACGATGCATTCGGCGAGCGCTTTATCGCGCGGCTCGTCGACGTGACGTCGCGCATTGCAGTGGGCGAATACGACGCCGATCCGCAGCCGTACATGGGCGCTGTGATCTCGGCGCGCGCAGCGGCGCGACTCGTCGAAGCGCAGACGCAACTGATCGCGGACGGCGCAAAGCCGTTGCTGAAGATGGAGCAGCGCGATCCGAAGCTCGGCTTCGTGACGCCTGCGATTCTCGACGTGACAGACGTGAAGAACCTGCCCGATGAAGAGCACTTCGGGCCGCTCGCGCAGATCATCCGCTACGGTTCGTTCGACGAAGCGATCACGGGCGCCAACGACACCGAGTTCGGTTTGTCCGCGGGCCTGCTCGCCGACGATGAAGCGCTGTGGACGCACTTCCAGCGCACGATCCGCGCCGGCATCGTGAACTGGAACAGGCCCACCAATGGCGCATCGTCGGCGGCGCCGTTCGGCGGCACGGGCCGCTCGGGCAACAACCGGCCGAGCGCTTACTACGCGGCCGACTACTGCGCGTACCCGATGGCTTCCGTCGAAAGCGCGCAATTGCAAATGCCCGCGAGCGTGTCGCCGGGTCTTCATTTCTAAGGATCGACGATGCAAGCCACTGAAGCCAATTTCGACGGACTCGTTGGACCGACCCACAACTATGCGGGGCTGTCGTTCGGCAATGTCGCGTCGCAGAATAACGAAAAGTCCGTTGCGAACCCGAAGGCCGCGGCGAAGCAGGGCCTGCGCAAGATGAAGCAGCTCGCGGACCTGGGTTTCAATCAGGGTGTGTTGCCGCCGCAGGAGCGTCCGTCGATGCGCCTGTTGCGCGAGCTCGGCTTTTCCGGCGATGAGGCGAGCGTGATCGCGCGCGTCGCGAAGGACGCGCCCGAACTGCTCGCGGCGGCTAGCTCCGCATCGGCGATGTGGACGGCCAATGCGGCGACCGTCAGCCCGTCGGCCGATACCCACGATGGCCGCGTGCATTTCACGCCCGCGAACCTGACGAGCAAGCTGCATCGCGCGATCGAACATCAGGCGACGGGCCGCACGCTGCGCGCGATTTTCGCGGACCCGTCACGCTTCATCGTGCATGAAGCGTTGCCCGGCACGCCCGCGCTCGGCGACGAAGGCGCGGCGAATCACACGCGCTTTTGCGCGCAGTATGGCGCAAAGGGCGTCGAGTTCTTCGTCTATGGGCGCAGCGAATATCGCCGCGGGCCGGAGCCGAAGCGTTATCCCGCGCGCCAGACGTTCGAGGCGAGCCGTGCCGTCGCGCATCGTCACGGCCTCGCGGACGACGCGACCGTCTACGCACAGCAGGCGCCTGAGGTCATCGACGCAGGCGTGTTCCACAACGACGTGATCGCGGTCGGCAATGCGCGCACGCTGTTTTGCCATCAACTGGCGTTCGTCGATCAGAAGGCGGTGTATGACGAGTTGAGCACGAAGCTGGCGAAGCTCAACGGCGAGTTCAACGTGATCGAGGTGCCGGATGCGCAAGTGAGTGTCGCCGATGCCGTGTCGTCGTATCTGTTCAACAGCCAGTTGCTGTTGCGCGGCGACGGCAAGCAGGTGCTCGTCGTGCCGCAGGAGTGCCGCGAAAACCCGCGCGTGTCGGCGTACCTCGACGAACTGGTCGCGGGCAAAGCGCCCATCGACGACGTGTTGGTGTTCGATCTGCGCGAGAGCATGAAGAACGGCGGCGGTCCCGCGTGTCTGCGCTTGCGCGTCGTGCTCGACGAAGCCGAGCGCGGCGCGGTGACGCCGGGCGTGTGGATCGACGACAAGCTTTTCCCGCGCCTCGACGCGTGGATCGAGCGGCACTATCGCGACCGTCTCGCGCCCGGCGATCTTGCCGATCCGCAGTTGTTGACGGAGTCGCGCACCGCGCTCGATGAGTTGACGCAGATTCTGGGTCTGGGCTCGCTCTATGACTTCCAGCGCTGATACGGCCATGCCCGCGCTGCTCGACGATTTCCTCGCGTACACGCTCGCGGGGCATCGGCCTGCGGGCGATGCCCGCGAAGGCCTGTGCGCGAACGGCGTGCGATGGACGTGGGTCGACGATGGCGCGTTGCAGTTCGAGCCTGCGACGCCTTCGGGCGCAACGGTGCGCAGCGTTCTCGCGTCGGCGGGGATTCATGGCGACGAGACTGCGCCGATCGAGTTGCTGTCGTTTCTGGTTCGCGACATCGCGCGGGGACACGCTGCGCTTGCGTGCCGGTTGCTGGTGATACTGGGCAACGTGCAGGCGATGCGCGAGTCGTGCCGATATATCGATGACGATCTGAACCGGCTCTTCAGCGGCCGCCATGCGCAGTTGCCCGGCAGTCACGAGGCGCCGCGCGCGACCGCTCTGGAGCGTATTGCAGCGCGCTTCTTCGCCGATGCGCCGGATGAACCCGGCGGGCGATGGCACATCGACATGCACACGGCGATTCGGGCTTCCGTGTTCGAGCAGTTTGCATTGCTGCCGCATACGGGCGCGCCGTTGTCGCGTGCGATGTTCGAGTGGCTGCGCGATGCGCGGATTGCGGCTGTTTTGTTGCACACCACCAAGGGCAACACTTACTCGCATTTCACCGCCGAGGCGTGCGGCGCAGATGCATGCACGCTGGAACTCGGGAAAGTGCGGCCATTTGGGAAGAACGATCTGACGCGATTTGAGGGCGCCGATGCCGCGCTGCGGCAGTTGCTTGCCGGCGAGCGCGGCGATGATTCGTTGGCGCTGCCACGGGTGTTTACCGTGATCGATCAGATTACGAAGCAGAGCGATTCGTTTGAGTTGCTGTTCGATCGCGATGTCGCCAATTTTACGGTGTTTGGGCGCGATACCGTTCTCGCGCGGGATGGCGATTACCGTTATGTCGTGCGACATGATGAGGAGCGCATTGTGTTTCCTAATGCGGCAGTCAAGCCCGGGTTGCGGGCGGGGCTTCTTGTTGTGGAGACGACTGCCGAGACTCATTCTGTATTGAGTTAGGGGCTTCTTTTTTGTCTGCGACGCTGGGTGGTGTTTCTTTTTGTTCGCATCCGCGATAGCGGTTTTGTTTTGCCACTATCGCTGGCATCCGCGATTGCGGTTTGTTTTGCCTTTGCGCGGGCATCCGCGATGCGGTTTTGTTTTGCCGCTATCGCTGGCATCCGCGATGCGCCTCGCGGCGCGGGCGTCGCCCCTG
>NZ_JAGIPX010000135.1 GCF_017814945.1 Paraburkholderia sp. LEh10 | reverse complement strand
CCGTTGATTTTCGACGGCCGCAATCTGTATGAACCGGAGGCGATGTCGGAGCTCGGCATCGACTATCACTCGATTGGCAGGAAGACTCAAGCAGTTAATCAGGCAGGCGAGAAGACGAGCAAGTTATTTGTTCGATCAGTTGAATAAGGACGCTTGTCGGGTCTCTAGTCCGGTCTTCATCCAGTCGAATGCGCCGAGCCGATAAAGGTCCAATGTTTTCCAATGTCTTGATTGTTTGTTATGCAAATATTTGCCGATCACCTGCGGCAGAAATGGTCTTCAAGACATTGCATGAAAAGAAGTCGAAAAGGAAGGTGATCTATCACTCGGCCGGAATTCGCGCGATCGAAGGCATGCACATGGACGCAACGATGCAACGGTTGTTGTCCCAGCGTGGCGTACATGTAGGAGAACACCATTCGCGACGCCTGAGCGCGGCGATGGTGCGAGAAGCGGACCTCGTGCTCGCTGCAGAGCGTCAACAGATATGCAAGATCGAGGCTCTTGAGCCTACTTCACGTGGCAAGGTATTCGGGCTCGGCAATTGGGAAGGTGTCGAAATCAACGATCCTCATGGAAAGGACGAGTCCTTGTATCACGAGACACTGGCATTGATCGAGCGAGTAGTTGCAAGTTGGATTGACCGTCTATGTTGAAACGCTATTTTACGAGCCTGATTGTCTTGCCGATTTTGTCGGGCTGTGTCACCGCACCGGGTAATTACCTTGACACCTCAAGGCTCCAGACGGAAACGTCTGGTCAGCCCGCGGAGGTGTATCAGGTGAAGTCGATCAATGCCACCTTGATCACGGAAGAGGCTGGCGCGCGCCGGGACGCCGAGCGTGCTCAAGAGCAGTTGAGTCGTCAACTCGCGGGCTCGGACGGTTATGTTTATCACGTCGCGCCGCAGGATATCCTCGGAATCACTGTATGGGACCACCCGGAACTGACAACTCCGGCGGGGGCGGGATTTTCTTCTGGCGGCAATACGACGCAAACGCTTGCAGACACATTAAAACAGCCGTATAGCGCCGCACTACCGGGCCAGTCCGACCCGTATGGCCAGACTGTTGCGGCCGACGGGACGATCTTCATTCCGTTTGGCGGCCGATTGCATGTGGCAGGCAAGACGGTCGTTCAGATTCGCGACCAGGTTGCAGCGAGCCTAGTCCGATTTGTCAGGGACCCGCAGGTCGATGTTCGGGTTTTGTCGTATCGCAGTCAGAAAGTGCAAGTGACAGGTGAAGTGAAGACGCCTGGACCTTTGGCCATCAGCGACGTCCCGCTTACGCTGGTTGATGCGGTTACGCGTTCGGGAGGAACGACGGCAGAGGCAGATTTGCAGCGGGTCCGTCTTGTTCGGAAAAAGCAACTTTACGTGCTTGACGTCAATCGCATGCTCGACAGAGGTGACATGACGCAGGACGTGATGCTTCAGGCTGGGGATGTCATCAATGTTCCCGATCGAGTCGATAGCCGGGTCTTCGTTATGGGCGAGGTCAAAACGCCAACGCCTTTGCCAATGTACAAGGGTCGCCTGACGATTGCAGATGCGCTTACACAGGCTGGCGGAATTCTGGATGCGGATGCAAATCCGCGCCAGATATACGTGATGCGTGGGATGAAAGATCAGCCCACGACGCCGGAGGTATTTCACCTCGACATGACGCAGCCTGATTCGATCATGCTGTCGGCCCAGTTTCAGCTTAAACCGATGGATGTTGTCTACGTAGGGACAGCGGCATCGACTACGTTCAATCGTGTGTTGCAGCAGGTCTTGCCGACGCTGCAGACGCTTTTCTATCTAAAGCAACTGACGCGCTAAGTCATCTTGGTTGCCGGGCGCGTGCCGCCCGGCGGTGCGCACTTTCACAAGTGACAAAGCCGACGAACAACGTCGATATCCCAATCGCAATTCACCCTGGAAAATTGTGAATATGGAAGTAGTGAAGCACGGGCACTCGCATCGCGGCACACAACCGGATGCGGACGACGAGATTGTTCTCGACAACTTGTTGCGCGCAATCATGGACGACGTTTGGTGGCTTGTCGGAGTGACAGCCGTCGTGCTCTCATTGGCTGGGTTGTATTGCCTGTTTGCGAAACCGGTATATCTGGCTGACGCGCTGATCAAGATTGAGCAGGCCGATGATTCTTCACAACTACTGATGCAGTTGGGTAGTGTGACGAGCGCGATAGCGCCCGTTCCAACCGATGCGGAAATGGCGATCATCCAGAGTCGCGATGTGGTCCGCCCTGTAGTCAAGAAGTTCAAGCTCGACCTTTCTGTCGAACCGAAGCAAGTGCCAATTATTGCCTCGCTTTCGTCTGCTTTTGCGACGCCCGGAAAACCTTCTCCGGCATGGTTGGGCTTGTCATCGTTCGCATGGGGGGGCGAGCTATTAGACGTGGACAGCGTTCAGGTTCCGCCGGCGTTAGAAGGCAAGAAACTGATCCTGACCGTAGCGGACTCGAAGCATTTTGAATTGAGAGACCCGGACGGCACAGCTTTGCTTCGCGGAGAAGTGGGATACCCTGTCAGCGGACAAGGGGTGACCATTCTCGTCAAGCAATTGGTCGCCCGTCCGGGTACTCGTTTTTCCATCATTCGGATTAATGACGTCGACGCCGTGAACCTGTTCCTAAAGGACGTTCAGGTCCAGGAGCAAGGTAAGCTCACCGGGCTAGTCGACGTATCCATGGAAAACAAAGATCCTCAATTCGCGGCAGACGTTACCAACGAGCTGGCGCAGTCATATCTTCGTCAACATGTTCAAAGCAAGCAGAAGAATGCTGAAAATATGCTTTCTTTCTTGAAAAGCGAAGAGCCACGTCTCAAAGCAGATCTGGACAAGGCAGAGATGGCACTTGCGCACTATCAGACGCAATCAGGCTCAATCACTGCGGGCGAGGAAGCCAAGGTTTATCTGGCGGGTAGCGTCGCTTACGAACAACAGATATCCGCGATGCGTCTTCAATTGGTGGCCCTTCAGCAGCGATTTGGAGACGATCATCCAATGATAAGGGCAACGAGTGAGCAAATTGAACAACTCGTTGATCAGCGTGATCGCTATGAAAACCGTTTCCGGCGGTTGCCAGAGACACAAGTTCGTGCCGTGCAATTGGAGCGTGACGCCAAAGTCGCTGCTGAGATCTACGAACTTGTACTGACTCGCGAACAGGAGTTGTCCGTACAGAAAGCGGGTACAGGCGGTAGCGCGCAGCTTGTCGACGTCGCTCTCCGGCCGGGAACCCCGATTAAGCCAAAACGGATACTGATTTTGTCTGCTGCATTGATGTTAGGGTTGATCTTGGGTTCCATTGTGATTCTCTCGCGGAGAAGGCTGTTCAAGGGAATTGAAGATCCTGAAGAAATTGAGCGCATGTTCCAACTGCCGATCTGTGGAATGGTGCCGCTAAGCGAGCATGAGGCTCAGTTCACGAAAGTATCCGTTTCAGGGAGCTTGCGACGTTATCCGGTATTGGCCCATTCGAACCCCGGAGATGTTTGTGTGGAGAGTCTTCGGAGCCTTCGAACGTCATTGCAGTTTGCGCTGATGAGCGCGTCCAATCGCATCGTGATGTTGACGGGCCCAGTGCCGGGTGTAGGTAAGAGCTTCTTGACAGTCAATCTGGCAGTCTTGCTGGCAAATTCAGGCAAGAAAGTGCTGATGATCGATGCGGACATGCGTCGGGGATCGCTTGAGCGCTATATCGGCGGAGGGGCGGCTAATGGATTGGCGGAACTCCTGGCGGGCAAGATTGAAATCAATGCGGCAGTGCGCGAATCGAGTATCGATGGACTTAGCTTTGTTTCCTGTGGGCAGAGACCATCCAACCCCGCGGAGTTGCTGACATCGACTCGACTTGTGAACTGTCTCGCAGAATTTGAAATGAACTACGACGTTGTTCTTATCGATACGCCGCCGGTGCTGGCGGTGACGGATGCGTCGCTCGTCGGCGAACATGCAGGAACGAATTTCCTTGTCATGCGATCGGGTATGCACCGTCCATTCGAGATTGCTGATGCGATCAAGCGGCTCAGAGTGGCGGGTATCGATTTGAAGGGGGGATCTTCAACGGCATGTCGAGGCATGGTCGCTATGGATATGGTGCTGTACATAACTATTTGAGCGTCGAAGCCTCATCGGCTTGAAGAGAGACCTGCGATGAAAGTTACTGTGCTTGTTCCGACCTATCGCCGAACGGCAGACCTCGTACGTTGCCTACTTGCATTGAGACAGCAGGAGCGAAGTTGCGATGAAGTCGTTGTTGTCGCCAGGTCGGAGGACGACGCTACGTTGACGTGTTTGGGCGACCGAAAGATCGTAGAAGGGCTGCCTCTTAATGTTGTGCTGAGTGATGTGCCGGGCCAGGTTGCGGCACTCAATCGTGGGCTTGAAGCCGCCTCTGGCGACGTTATTGCGATCACCGACGACGATGCGGCACCCCACGCCGACTGGACTCGACGCATAGTGACCGCTTTTGAAGCTGACCCGTGTCTCGGTGCGATTGGCGGGCGGGACTGGATGCACCTGAAGGGACGATTAGTCGAAGGTGAGAGGCCTATCGTAGGCAAGATAACGTGTTTCGGGAAAGTCATCGGCAATCATCATCTGGGCGTTGGCGAGCCACGCGAAGTGGACGTGCTTAAGGGTGCAAACATGAGTTACCGGCGCGAAGCGGTCCGCAATATTCGCTTCGATACACGTTTGCGCGGAACAGGGGCGCAGGTCCATAACGACATGGCGTTTAGCATGAGCGTGAAAAAGGCTGGCTGGAGACTGGTCTACGATCCCCAAATAGCTGTCGATCACTTTCCTGCGGAACGTTTTGACGAAGATCGGCGAGACGTACCGACCCTGGCAGCTATATGCAATGCGGCATTCAACTTGCATTTGACCCTTAGAGGTCATTTGTCTCCGCTACATCGCGGCGTTGTATGGTGGTGGTACATGCTCGTTGGTACGCGTGCATATCCTGGATGTGTACACGCGTTTCTTGCATTGCTGTCGGAAGAGCGTAGTACGAAACTCGCACGCTGGCGCGCCGTACGCATGGGCGCGCGCGAGGCGCGCTGCGCGTTCGCGCGCAACGGCAGCACGGGTACGGGCAAAGGGATGCACGCATGACGACAAAGGTTCATGTGCATCTCTTCTACGGCGCCGATCCGCGCTTCTATCGCAAAGGCGAGAACATTGGTTGCCTGTACGGCTATCACCATGCCGAATCGGATGAGTTCAAGCTGACGTATTCGCAGGACGCGAAGGAAACCAAGCCGGTTCGCCTCGTACGCCGCGCGCTGAAGGCAATGCTCGGCTTCGATCTGCTTCATACGCTGCGCAACCGCGACGAGATTTTGCGTTCGGACGTGATCTGGACACATACGGAATACGAATGGCTGTCCGTCGCACTGTTGCTGCTGATGCGCGGACGGCGTATCAAGCATGGAAGGCCGCCGCTGTTGCTCGCGCAAAGCGTGTGGCTGCTCGACAAGTGGCCGGACTACGGGCTCATTCGCCGCTGGTTTTATCGCAAGCTGATCAGACGCGCCGATCTGCTGGCGACTCACGCACGCGAGAACGCCTTGTTATGTCGCGAATACTTCGGCCGCGACGCGACGCAGCTTTTTTATGGCTTGAATACACGCGACTTTCCCGTGCAGCCGCCGAAGGAATGGCAGCCGCACACGCCGCTACGCATCGCGGCCATCGGCAACGACCGTGACCGCGACTGGGAGACGCTCATCAAGGCCGTCGGCAATGATCCACGCTTTGCCGTGCGGCTCGCGACGCGGCGGCGCATTCCGCGCTCGTTGCGCTCGCCGAACGTACATGTCACGCCCGCAGCGGGTCTGAACAAGCAGCGCGAGTTGTACGACTGGGCCGACGTGGTTGTCGTGCCATTGCGGCCAAACTCGCATGTGTCGGGTATCACGGTGATGCTCGAGGCTGGCGCCGTCGGCAAGCCGATAGTCGCGTCGAACGTCGGCGGATTGCAGGACTATTTTTCCGAGCGTGCCGTGGCTTATGTGCCGCCATTCGATGCGGACGCGTTGCGCGATGCACTGCTCGGTCTTGCGTCAAAACCAGAGGAAGCCTTGCGGCAGGTGTGGGAGGCCGCTCACGAACTCGTTTCCCGCGATCATACGACCGAGCACTATGCGCGACAGCACGTGAGGGTCACTTGCGATTTGTTGCGCCGCCATGCGCAAACGGTGTGTCAAGGTTCGCATCAGAACGGTGAAGCGGATACGTCGCCAAACCGCCAGGGAGAATAGGCGATGACGTTGAAAGCCCGAGCCATCAGCGCAAGCGCAACGGGTATTGTCAACGACGGCCGCAATGAGTGGATGCCGCCCGCGTTGCTATGGCTTGTGACGGCGATGCTGATCATCGCTCATCAGGGCGCGGCTCTGACGCTCGCGTTCCCTGTGCTGTCGACTGCAGCAGGTTTCTGGTTGTACTTCAAGAATCCGCTGCGTTACATCGGCTACACGTGGTGGTTGTGGTTCCTGAGCCCGGAAGTGCGCCGTTTGGCCGATTGGTCCAACGGTGCTTACACGCCGACGAGCCTGATCCAGGTCGCGCCGCTCGCCGTCACGATGATCAGCGGACTTTCGCTGATCCGCTTCTACCCTGTGCTAGCACAAAAACGCGGCTTGCCCGTCCTTCTGGTGCTCGCAGGGCTTGCTTATGCATTCATGATCGGTGTCGCCTCCAGCGGCCCGTTGGCGGCTTTGTACGACCTCGCGAACTGGATCTATCCGATCCTGATCGGCTTTCACATCATGGCGTATTCGCATAGATATCCGGAATGCCGGGAGACAATCGTCGGAACCTTTGTAGGGGGCATGTTAGTAACGGGCATTTACGGCCTCGTACAGTTTTGCATCATGCCTCCTTGGGACGTGCTCTGGATGTCGAATTCACAGATGAACTCGATAGGCGAGCCCGTACCGTTCGGTGTGCGTGTGTTCAGCACGATGAACTCGCCGGGCCCGTTCGCTTTTGTCATGATGGGCGCGCTGATCTACTTGACGGCAGCGAATCATCGCGTGCGGTGGATTGCTGGCGCGTTCGGCTTTCTTGCGTTTTGTTTGAGTCTTGTGCGTTCGGCGTGGGGCGGCTGGGTGGTCGCGATGCTGATCCAGTTGGCGAAGTCAAACAGCAAGGTTCGCGTGCGTATTGCCGCAAGTGCAATGGTCTTGGCGGTGCTCGCCGTCCCTCTACTCATGATCGGTCCTATTGCCGAAAGGATGCAGGTTCGACTGCAGACCATCGTCAATCTGCATGACGACCGGAGCTACGCCGCGCGCAACGAGTTCTACGCAAGCTTCGCGAAGACCGCGTTCACCGACGTGACGGGCGAGGGCCTGGGCGCGACGGGCACGTCGACGAAGCTGTTGAACGGCGCCGGCCAGCTCGGCCAGTACGGCAACTTCGACAGCGGCGTGATGAACATTCCGTTCGTGCTCGGCTGGCCGGGCTCACTGCTGTACATGTCGGGGCTTATCTGGCTTCTGATCCGTGCGGTATCGAAGTCCTTCCGTCTTTCTGATGACGGATTCTCAACTGCAAATCTCTCCATTGCGACGGCAGTTGCGGCGATGCTTTTGTTCACGAACTCAGTCATTGGAACGAGCGGCCTTCTCTTGTATGGAAGCATCTTCTCTATCTTGTCTGCGGCGCACTGGCGGAGTCTGAAGGCTCGAAACGACATATCTGACCGGGGCCACTGATTGAGAGTCGCCATCGTCACGCATGTCGTGCGTCACAACGACGGGCAGGGCCGTGTCAATCACGAGATCGCGCGCGCGGCGCTCGAAGAAAACATCGAGGTCACGCTGGTTGCCTCGCATGTCGCGCCCGAGTTGCTCGCGCA
>NZ_JAGIPX010000134.1 GCF_017814945.1 Paraburkholderia sp. LEh10 | reverse complement strand
GTGCCGCCACCCAGGTCTTCCGCGCCCTTCAGGCCGAAGCGGCTGCCCGCCCACACGCCCGTGACCATCTTGAAGGCCGAGTGGCCGCCCGAGGTCGAGCCGAGCGTCGTCGAGCTCGACTGATAGCCGATGCCGTTATCGACGATGCCGTACAGCGTCACGCTGCTTTGCGCAAAGGCGGGTATCGTGGCCAGCATCGCCGCGCCGGCCAATGCCGCTTTGACTTCCGGGTAACGTCTTTTCATCTCCAAATCCTTTCTGTTTGAGTGTTATCGCGATGCTTCGCGTCGCCGCTCGACATCGCTTTGTTGGCGGCAACCGCACGGACAAACGGAGGCCGTCGCCGCCAGTGCTGCGTGGTATTGCGGAAAAACTGGAGTAAAGCGGGAAAAGCCGGGTGTTGCGCGGATCGCGACGGGCAACGGGCACTGCGAGGCCCGCGCGATTCTCTACTGCGCAAAGCGTTCTGGCGCCGCCTCGCCATTTCTGCGCTGCGCCTGTGCAGCGAGCCGCACGGGCGCATTGACGGCGCCGTATCCGTCATAGCCGCCCTTGCGCTGCACGACTTCCAGAAAGAAGCGGCCGTCCATTTGCTCGGTATAGACGTGGAAGAACTCACCGCCCTGCGCATCCCTGTCGTACAGAATGTGGGCGTCGCGCATCTTCGTCACCATGCCGGCAGCGAAATCGTAACGTGCCTCAAGGTCATCGTAATAGTTTGATGGGATCCGCAATAGCCGAACGTCGCGTGCGCGCAACTGTTCGACGGCGGCGAAGATCTCGTCGGTGACGAATGCCACATGATTCAGCCCTGTACCGCGATACGTGTGCAGCGATTGCGCCGTCGAAGTCCGTCCGTCTTCCGACGCGTTGAGAATGATCCGCACCGACCGGTCGGCGCTGCGCACCGCGCGGCTGCGCACCAGTCCGTAAGGGTCGGGAAGCAGCCAGGCCGGCTCGGCCTCGAAGCCGAACACGGCCTTGAAGTAAAGAATCCACGTATCGAGCGCATCGGCAGGCAGGTCGAGGCAGACGTGATCGATGCGTTCCAGGCCGCCCGGCGCGGACTGCGGCTGCGTGGCGTCATGCGCCGGCTGGGTCAGGACGAAGTCGGCCTCATAGAGCGTCGGCTCATCGGGCCGCGCGTCGACGAAGTAATGCAGGCTGCCGTCGGGCGCGCGCACGCTGGGCACGACGCGCTCGTTCGGACCGACGCGGCCCGAAAACGGCGCATAGCCGAACGAGGTCGCGCGTTCGAACACCCGCGCCGCATCGTCGACCTGAAACGCCGATGCGCACAGCGACAGCCCATGTCGGTGAAAGAACTCGCTCGCGAACGAATCGGTTTCCGCGTTCAGCACGATCGATGCGTCGCCTTGCTGATACAGCGTCACATCCTTCGACCGATGCCGCCCTGCCGCGTGAAACCCCGCCTCGGTGAAGCGTTGCGCAAGGCGCGGCGCGCTCGTCGAATCGACGGCGAACTCGATGAACTGGAAGCCCGAATGCGAAGGCGGCGCAGGCGGCGTGAACAGCGGCTGCGTGGCCTTCGAACCCTTGCGCTTCTGTGCGGCCTGCTCTTCGAGGTACAACAGCGAGCGATAGCCGTCCGCCGCCGTCGCGGCCGTCGGCGCGGCGCGAAAGCCATCGTTGAAGATCTCGAGCGAGAACGGGCCTTGATAGCCCGTCGCGAGCACGCGATCCGCGAAGCCCGCGACATCGAGGTCGCCCTGCCCGGGAAAGCACCGATAGTGGCGGCTCCACTCGAGCACGTCCATCTTTTGCAGCGGCGCGTCGGCGATCTGCACGAACGCGATCCGGTCGCCCGGAATGTCGGCGATGGAATCGATCGGGTCGTCGATCGATAGCGTATGAAAGCTGTCGAGAATGACTCCGAGGCTCGGATGATCGACGGCGTCCACGAGCCGCCATGCGTGCCGGTACGAATTCACATGCTTGCCCCACGCCAGCGCCTCGAAACCGACGCGCACGCCTTCGCGTTCGGCGAGCAACGCGAGCTGCCCGAGCTGGTCGACGATCAGCGCGTCGTCGGCGATCACGTTTGCGTTGACGTTGCTGCACACGAGCACGAGATCCGTGCCGAGCTCGTGCATCAGCTCGAACTTGCGTTGCGCGCGGTTCAGATTCTGCGCGAGCCGCTCCTTCGGGACGCCCTCGAAATCGCGGAACGGCTGAAACAGCATGATCTGCAGGCCGAGATCGGCGCAACGTTTGCGGATGTCGGCGGGCGAGCCGTCGAAATACAGCAGGTCGTTTTCGAAGATCTCGACGCCGTCGAAGCCTGCCGCGCGAATCGCGGCGAGCTTCTCGACGAGTGTGCCGCTAACCGACACGGTGGCAATGGAGCGAAGCATGGTATGGCTCGAGTGAGGAATCGTCTTTACACAGCGGGCCTGATCGCCAACATCTCGCGAGCCTGCTTCGCGGTCGCAACGGGACGGCCGTATTCGCCGCACAGCTTCGCCACGCGCTCGACGAGTTGCGCGTTGCTTTTTGCCAGCGTGTCCTTGTCCCAGCGCACATTGTCTTCGAGGCCCGTGCGGCAATGGCCGCCCATTTCAAGCGTCCAGTAGTTCACTTCGAGCTGATGGCGGCCGATGCCCGCCGCCGTCCACGTCGCGCTCGGCAGCAGCTTCTTCAGTTGCGCCACTTCGAATTCGAGGATCTCGCGGCGCGCAGGCAGCGCGTTCTTCACGCCCATCACGAACTGTACGTGCACAGGCTCTTTCAGCAGCCCTTGCTGAACGAGATCGACGGTGCTGTACAGCATCGCCAGATCGAAGATTTCGATTTCGGGCTTGACGTCGTAATCGAGCATCGTCTGTGCAAGGGTGCGCACGAAGTCGGGCGGATTCTCGTAGACGGTGGTCGGGAAGTTCACCGAGCCCGTCGCGAGCGACGCCATGTCGGGCCGCAAGTCGAGCATCGCCCCGCGCTGCTCGAACGACCGGCCGCGGCCGCCCGTCGAAAACTGGATGATGATGTCGGGGCAATGCTTGCGGATGCCTTCCTGCAGCGCGGCGAAGCTGTTGCGATCGGAGCTCGAACGCTCCTCTTCGTCGCGCACATGCAGGTGCACGAGTGTCGCGCCCGCTTCATACGCTTCGTGCGTGCTTTCGACCTGCTCTGGCACCGAGATCGGCACGGCCGGATTGTCTTTCTTGCGCGGCACGGAGCCCGTGATCGCGACGGAGATGATGCAAGGCTGATTCGTAGTGTCACTCATGGCAGAACCTTCTTCGATGAAACTCGTAATGCTGCGCGGCGCATTCGCTATACCTGTGCGTGCAGCGCGGCGTGTGGAACCCGGCAACGACTCAAGAACAGCCAGGCGTCGATGGGCGGGCAATGCTCCCCGCGACAGGAACGTTCGTTGATCGCACGCTCATGTGCGGCTAACGTGCGCTTCGCGGGTTTGCAGCAGGCGGGATGTTGTGACGGGCATACGGCGTCTCCGAGGTTTGTGGTGTCCGGGTGCGCAAGGGCAGCCATGTATTGATTCGATGCTATGAGGGAAATGCGCTTTGACCCAAGAACAAAACGCCGCTTTCGCGCGATAATCGCCCGCAGTAGTGCGCTAAACGCGCAGAACCAGGGTAAATGCTATGAACCGACCACCTTTGGACAAACGGGACTGGATTGCCGGGCTGGAGAAAGGCCTCGCCATTCTGGAGTCGTTCGACAGCGAGCACGCGCGCCTGACGCCGAGCCAGGCCGCGCAACTGACGGGCATGACGCGCACGGCCGCGCGTCGCTATCTGCTGACGCTCGAACACCTCGGCTACGTACATGGCGACGGCAAGCTGTACGGGCTGACGCCGCGCGTGTTGCGTGTGGGCTGGTCGTATTTCGATTCGGCCCGGCTGCCGAAGACGGTGCAGCCGTATCTGCAGCAATTGAGCGCAACGATTGGCGAATCGGTGTACGTGAGCGTGCTCGACGAGTGGGAACTGGTGTTCATCGCACGCAACGGGACCTCGCGCGTGATGACCACTGGTTTCGTGCTGGGTGCGCGCGTGCCCGCCCCGCTGACCTCGCCGGGCGTCGTGCTGCTCGCGTATCACCGCGATCAGGAAGCGATGCAGGCCTGGCTCAACGACACGCAGCTTGCGCCCTTCACGCCGCACACGGTCACGAACAAGACGGGCCTGCTCGAAAAGATCCGCCGCGCGCAGGCGGATGCTTTCGCCGTGATCGAGCAGCAACTCGATATCGGCGTGCGTGGCGTCGCCGTGCCGATGAAGAACCGCCACGGCGAGGTGGTCGCCGCGCTCAGCACGAATATGCCGATGGGTAAGGAATCGACGGACGCGGCGCTCAATCGTGTGTTGCGTCCGTTGCAGGAGTCGGCACTCGCGATGCTCAACGTCCTATAGTGAAGTGGATGGCCGTATCTGTAGCGAATGTAGGAGCGGATCATGCACCGTCGATTTGATGATCGCGCGGACGCGGGCCGTGCGCTCGCCGGGCTGCTTAAAAAGTACGCGCAGCGCAGCGATGTCGTCGTGCTCGGATTGCCGCGCGGCGGCGTGCCCGTTGCGTACGAAGTGGCCCGGGCGCTGGACGCGCCGCTCGATGTGCTCATCGTGCGCAAGCTCGGCGTGCCGTGGCAATGCGAACTCGCAATGGGTGCAATCGCGTCGGGCGATGCGCTGTATGTCGATGACGAGTTGATGCGCGAGACGGGCGTGTCGCAGCCTGAATTCGAGCGCGTGCTAGCGGACGAGAAGGTGCAGCTTGCGCGCCGCGAAGCGCTGTTTCGCGATCCGCAGCGTGCGAGTGTCGACGTGGCGGGACGCGTCGCGATCGTCGTCGACGACGGGCTCGCAACGGGCGCTTCGATGAAAGTGGCGGCGCGCGCGTTGCGCGCACGCGGTCCAGCGAAGATCGTCGCCGCGCTGCCTGTCGCGCCCCATGATGCCGAGGAGCGCATCGGCGGCGAGGTCGACGAACTGGTCTGCGTCGCTGCGCCGGAACTGTTCTTTAGCGTCAGCCAGTTTTACTCGGACTTCAGCGAAACCACCGACGACGATGTGCGCGCCATACTCGCACGCGCATCGTCGGCCAGCGGGCACGCCTGACGCGCATCGCGCGTGCGCTCGCGCCGACGAACGCGCAGCGCGAACGCCTGTAGATGCGCCCGCGTTGCCGCTGGCGTTGCTTTCAGGCGGCAGCAGCCGTCAGATGCAGCGGCAGATAGCCCTGCAGATAGTCTTCGAACTGCGCGCGCACTTCCGGGTGACGCAGTGCGAATTCGACCGTCGCCTTCAGATAGCCGAGCTTGCTGCCGCAATCGAAACGCGTGCCGAAGTAGCGATACGCGAGCACCTGCTCTTGCGCCAGCAGCGATTGCAGCGCGTCCGTCAGTTGCAGTTCGCCGCCCGCGCCGGGCTTCAACGCGCGAATGTGCTTGAAGATCGTCGGCATCAGCACATAGCGGCCGACCACGCCGAGATTCGACGGCGCCTTGTCAGGCGCCGGCTTTTCGACGATGCCCGACAGCTTGATCACATCCTCTTCCCACTCCTTGCCATCGACGACGCCATACGAGCGGCTCGCCTCGCGCGCAATGGTTTCCACGCCGACCACGGAGCTGTGATAGTGATTGAACACATCGACGAGTTGCTTCATCACGGGCTGTTCGCTATGCAGCAGGTCGTCGGCGAGGATGACCGCGAACGGGCTGTCACCGACCAGCTTTTCCGCGCACAGCACGGCATGGCCGAGCCCGAGCGCCTCGGCCTGACGCACATAGAAGCAGTCGACATTCGACGGCTTGATGCTGCGCACGAGCTCGAGCAACTGCTCCTTGCCGCGCGCTTCGAGTTCCGCCTCGATTTCATACGACTTGTCGAAATGATCTTCGATCGCCCGCTTGCTGCGACCCGTGACGAAGATCATTTCGGTGATGCCCGCCGCGATCGCTTCTTCGACCGCGTACTGGATCAGCGGCTTGTCGACGATGGGCAGCATTTCCTTCGGGCTCGCCTTCGTGGCGGGCAGAAAACGTGTGCCGAGACCCGCAACAGGAAAGACGGCTTTGGTGACTTTCAGCATGGTATGCATTTCCACTCGGTTGATTGAATGTATGCAATCGCCGTGAAAGACGGCGCATTGTCGTGCCCGATAAAGACTAGCGCAAAATTATTTGCCGGTTGCGGTAAACGACACTTAAATAATTCGGTTCCTTTTTGCAGCCTGTCGCGCTGATGCTCAATCGTGCTCGTCGAGTTGCGGCAACTTTTCGGCATTCATCCGGATGCGGCCGATGGGCTCGTTGCGCAACGCTTCGCGGTAGGCGGAGACGGCAACCAGCAGCAATAACACGGCGACCCCGGCGATCAAATGCAGGTTCATGACTTTACCTCGGTCAAAAAGTTTTCCCGCATCAACCTAACATGAAAAAAACGTCAAATAATTCACGCGATTTTTCGAATTGTTCGCGCGTTCATCAAATGGAAATGAATGTGCGGGATCAAATAATTCCAGTCATTTTTTATCGATTTTTTATCCGAGCTTTCACCTACGATAAGCACGCGGGCGCGTCGCGTTTTGAAAGGCGACGCGCCGTTTGTTCATCAACGACCAAGGACCGCGCATGAGCGATACTGCACTGGACGCCACTGGCTCGTCCCTGTCCTTAGCATCGGCGGCACGCAACGAGACGAGAGCCGCCGACAAGGAACACGTCATCGATGCAATGCGCGGATTCGCCGCGCTGCTGGTGGCGTATTTTCACTGCCGCCAGGTCGAGTGGATCGGCATGCAGAGCTTTCATCAGATCGTGGGCAAGCCGCACGATCTGAACTCGATCGTTGCGTACCTGACGCTGCCGATCGCGTGGGGCTCGGCGGGCGTGCCGATCTTTTTCGTCATCAGCGGCTATTGCATCCATCGCGGCGCCGCGCAGCGGTTGTTGAACGACTCCGCGTACCGGCTCGACGCGATGAACTTCTGGGCGCGGCGCTTTGCACGGATTTACCCGGTGCTGTTGGCCGCGCTGCTGCTCACGCTGGCGCTCGACTGGACCAGCCTGCACTTTCCGCCCGTCAGTCACAAGATTCTTGACATTGGGCCCCGGGCATTTTTCGTCAATCTGTTTTCGCTGCAAGGCGTGGCGGGCAAGACTTACGGCTCGAACGGCGCGCTCTGGACACTTTCTCTCGAAGTGCAGTTCTACGCGGTGTATCCGTTGCTGTTCGCGCTGCGCCGCAGGATTGGCATGATGCCGGTGCTGGGGATTGTCGCGCTGGTCAACGTCGCGTCCGTGTTTGTGTTCGAGCGGAACGACCTGCAGTTTTTCACGTCGTTCTGGTTCTCCTGGATGCTTGGGGCATGGATTGCCGAATTGCAGGTGAAGCGCGAAGTGCGAACACAGAGGCCGTGGATGATGTATGGCGCGGCCGTGCTCTTGACTGCTGGTGGCTGCGCCGCGTTTCGGTACGGACAGTATTTCGCCTTTCAGTTGTGGGCTTTGGGGTTTGCGTGCTACCTGCGCGAGGCGCTGAAGAGCCGACGTCAGAACGATACAGTTGTGATTCGTGTGCTGTCGCGTTTTGGGGACTTCAGTTTTTCGCTGTATTCGATTCACTTGCCGATATTTGTCCTCCTGTCGTCGGTGATGTTCCGGTCCGTGTTGCAAGTATCGATATTTCCGACTTTCGTGTTCATGGCTGTTGCGGTCGCTGTTGCGTGGGTTTTTTATCGGTGCGTCGAATTGCCTGCGATGAAATGGTCAGCGAGCTTTAGATCCTCCGGTGGGCGGTGATGATATTTCATCGGGCTTTCGCTGGCATCCGCGATAGCGGGTTGTTTTGCCGCTATCGCTGGCATCCGCGATTGCGCCTCGCGGCGCGGGCGTTGCCCCTGTGCGGGGCAGCACCTACTTTCTTTGCCGCGGCAAAGAAAGTAGGCAAAGAAAGCCGCTCACACCGCCAACCCTTGACCGTTAGCCACGGGCCCTCAACATCCCCTCACTTCGCATGGCAACGTGCTGTCCCACGTTCGTCGCTAGCGCACTGAGCGGCGCCTCATCCGCTTGATCACCCGCGATGCAAACCACGCCTCTCGATTATCCCGCGCCCTGTGCGGCAAACCTATGTAGGCCGTCGCGCCACAGAACACCTTCGCTGTGTGACGTCTCTGCACAGTTGGGGCGCTGCCCTGTGATGCGCGACGACCAACATAGGTTTGCCGCAAAAGGGCACTGAAACATCTGGCACGGGTAGTCGCTGTGCGAGCGCGTGAAGTGGGTGACGCATTCAATCAGCGCGTGGGCAACGGGCAAGTTCAGCATGCTGCCATGTGAAGTGCGGGGACGTTGCGAGCCCGTGGATAAAGGTCAAGGGTTGGCGGTGTGAGCGGCTTTCTTTGCTTACTTTCTTTGCCGCGGCAAAGAAAGTAAGTGCCGCCCCGC
>NZ_JAGIPX010000133.1 GCF_017814945.1 Paraburkholderia sp. LEh10 | reverse complement strand
TGCTTAACTTCAGCATCGCCGCCGACCTGATGGTGTGACGGCGGCGGCACAAAGGACGAATTGTTCAGGGCCGACTAGATACGTAGACCGCTTTGACTCATCCTTCCACCTCGTCATGACTTCAGCGATATCCGATGCAGTCCAAGTTTTTTCCGATTTCGTTGTCTGTCTTACGGACCGGATTGCCTTGATATCGTTGAGCATATGATCGAATTCACCTTTTGCAGGTGTCGAATCGTCATGGGGATGATTTTTATAAAATTCCTCGGCTATTGGTTCCAAGACTGCAAGAATTCGCTTGAGCTGAGAACCATATGAATACCTCTGCGTAATAGATTTTTCAGTTTGCGGGTTGCGGGAACCTCGCAATTCCATGGTTTGGTCTACCGTACCGCTCAAAGAATAATGGTATTGGGGGCACCAAAGCCAAGTCAGTGGGTACATGTCAATTTCCTGTTCGTAAGGTATTCTCAATATCGATCTGGACTGCGAACCGATACTGGCGCGACAAATCTGCTAAAACTCCGTCAACTGACTGCTCGGGTCGAGGACATATTTACTGTTTCAAGCGGCTGTTGCCGGTGCTGTTACGCAAGGTCTCTGCGCTTCACCCGCCAACGCCAACTGGCTTGGCGTCGAACCCTTTGGATATCAAGCTTAGCACGGTAAAAAACACCTCGTTTGATTTATATCATCTCCATCATTTCTGCCGACGCAGTGATATTTCATACTCCACGCTTAGCGCGAGGCAAGGCAAAGTCTGCAAAATCATGGCATTGACGCACCGTTCAGCTATCCAGAATTAAGGTCGTCTACAGTTTCTGTAATCGGTAAAACTAAATAGTTCTTCATGTGTCGTTGGTACCTGAGTTCGATATCGATGCGGCGATGCATGCCGCGCCAGATTACCTTATTGCCCGGCGGTGGATCGTTGGCACGTGCGAGATACCCTCCCAATTTGGCGAGCTTGATGAGGTAGCGAGGCAGAAGACGCCTGTACCGCGCGAGCCGTATCACTTACGGGCCGAGACCATAACTGACGCGACTTCACGTCGCACACGTGCTTATTGATCCGGCAATAAAATGTTGAAATCAAGCCGCATAACGGACAGGATCAGGATGCCGGTGTTCAGCGCACCGTCGAAGATCTTCCAGCGCATCTGTCCTTTATTCGTCACGGTGGAGATGACCGACAGGACGGCACGCTTCGCGTTGACCTTGAGCACCGGTGTCTTTCCCGTGGGCGCGTAACCGCGGCCCCGAACATCGTCGGAGCGCAGCCCGGTTTCATCGCCCCAGTGGACTTCGGCTCCTTCAGCCTGGGCCCGCTGCGCAATGGCAGGATAGTCTTCATCGAGCCACTTCCTGATCGCCGCCGGCGATTGCTCATAAGCCTTCTTCAATGGCTTTTGCGGGGTGAAGCCCCAGCGCGACAGATACAGCCCCATCGTACGAACCGGCACACGGATGCCGAACCGTTGTTCGATCACTTCGGCCACGCTCTGACGGGTCCACAGGGCATAAGGCATTTTCAACTGGTCAGGTGTGCGGTCCTGGATGATTTTCTGCACGACCCGCTCCTGATCTGCGCTCAGGCTGCGTCCGGTACCCGACGGACGACCGCGAGGCCCGACATCCACGGCACGCCAGCCGCCCGCCTCGTACGCCTTGCAGGCCGCAATCACCGTCGTGGGCGACATCTCGCAACGCAGCGCCACCTCTTTCAACGCTACGCCTTCGATGCGCATCTTCACCGCGCGGCGACGGCGTTCATTCAGTGCCGCCATCGGCAAGGTTCGGGAGTCGATTTTTTCCACACCACATTCCGACAATGTGTTGCGCTCAAAGTTTCAATATTTTATTGCCGGATCATATGAGATGATCGCCCCCATCGTCGCTGCCATGGATGCGGATCGCCATGCGCCGGTTCGGCTTGACATTCTGTCCGACCGAAGCGGCCCACAGCAGCGTCCCCTTCGGTAGCAAGCCCACCTGTTGCGGTAGTTCGTACAAGGTCCCGCAGCAGGCTCCGCCGGCGGACTCCGGATCGACCCGGCGTGTTCTGTGCCACATGCGGCGTGAATTTTATCTGCTGGCAGTTACGTTTGCCTGCACGGACCAGACCGTCCGTTCAGGCGTTCATCGCGCACGCCCCGTGTTACGGACAATTGCCGATGACGTAGTGTGCGGCCGACGTCTGCGCCAGCGTGTTCGAATAAAAGACGTTGTCCAGCCCCATGCTCTGATTCGACCCGTTCGCATAGGCCGTGCCGCCAGAATCATGCGCACGGCCCGCCTGCACATGTGCATAGTTCGTGGCCGTCGTCTCGGTACACGCGAAGCTCGATTGCGTCGTCGCCGACACCGACGACGATTGGGCACTCTCACCCGCATTCGGATCTATTTCGGTCACGGTATAGGAATAGGCCGTTCCTGCGATCAACCCTGAATCGGTATAGCTGGCAGACGGGGATGAGCCCACCTTGCTTCCGTTGCGATAGACGTTGTAACTGGTTGCGTTAGCAACGGCATTCCACGAGAGAGAGACGGTCGTCTGTGTCGTACCCGATACTGCGAGGCCGGTCGGTGCGGAGCCTGACGGGGCCGGCCCTGACACCGAGCGAAGGTTGTTCTTGACCCAATAGTCCATCAGGAATGCCGGATAGTTGATGTGGCTGGCATCAACGTAGTTCGCGTTGTTGCCGCCGGAACCGGCCGGCCATGCGTGCGACAAGCCGGAAACCGAGATCTCGTGCGTCCGAACCTTTCCGCTGCTGTCGGAATACGGCGTGTTCGTTCCGCCACCCGGAATCGTCACTTTCGAGCCTTGGGTAAAGGTGCCGCCGTAAAGGATTCGAAAAGCTGCCGTGTCGAGCGGGCCGTACGCCTGCGCGACCGTGTAATCCGATGTCCCCCAGACCGCGCCGGCAATCTGCGTCGAGAGCTTGCCGATGTTGGATCCCGCCCACGCCTTGCACTGGTTCGCAGCCGTCGTCGCCGTATAGCCGCTCGGCACATAACCGATCTGCGCCGTAGTCGTTCCCGGCGGCGGCCCGGCATTGATCCCGATTCCGGCGAAGATGTCGGGGGCAATGCAACCCAGCACCATCGTCATGCCACCGCCCGAGGACAGGCCTGCGACGTACACCTGATTGGGATCGATCGCGTACTGCGAATTCGATACAAACCGGTTCACCAGATCCAGCAGCACGCCGACATGCCCGGCACTACGGTTCGGGGATGTGTTCGCATAATCCCAGCAGTGGTTGCCATAAACGTTGCCGGTCGCGTTCGGCGCCAGAATTACGGCACCGTACTGATCTGCAATCGCTTTCCAGTTGAAACCGGCCGCACTGCTGTTATTAATCACATCGCCGGACGCGGTCTGCAGACAACCGTGCAGCACCAGTATCAGCGCCCGCTGGCCGTTCGGAGTCGTGGGCTGGTTCGCCGGCCAATAGTAATAGCCGGTCAGATTGCCGCCATTCACGGCATCCTGAGCCCAGGTCTGCTGCGCACTCCAGGTTCCGGGGCCGGGCGTGACCGCGGCCAACGCGCAAGTCGTCGCCAGCGCGACGAAGAAACCGACAATCCATCGCCATTGGCGTCGTGAAAGCAGTTGCATGACGTCTCCTTTACTTGTATGGATACTGCAGACGAAGCAAGCGACTTGGGGGGCAATCCTGTCCGGAGCGGCTGACTGGTTCCGTGGAGTGGATCAACACTTCGCCAACCGCGCCGAGATGCAAACGGACGAAACGCCGTCCCTGGCGTCGATCGACCACGAGCAGCATCCATGCCAATTACCGACACGGCATTGCACGCGCGCAGCCACGTAACCATCGGCTCGCCGCGCCCTCAACGCTCAAAGGCCGCTTCACCGCCTTTCCTGCGATCCCGATCCAGTAACCAACATTGAGGAATCCACATTTCATTTACTGAAATCTGCCCGCACGAGCGAAAGAACAGCAATAGTAGGGGGAATTCCCACTCCCGCGCGAGTCCACAAGTAGAGACACTTCTCGCCTTCGTCTCCAATCCGAGACGGCCCGCAGCGAGCGGGACCGGGCGGCACTGTCGCACAACAAGGAGAAAATCCGAATGGCAACCGAGCTCGATACCATCCTGAACGACTACAGCTATGTGTCGGGGCGCGCAATGCGTTCGCTCTTCGACACGTTTAACAATTCGAGCGAGGGAACCCTGATCGTCGACCGACAGGCCAGAGTCGTCTGGATCAGTGAAAAATATGCTGCTCACTTCGGCTTTGCCGATCCCAAGACCGCGATTGGTCTCGATTGCGAGGCCGTCATCCCCAACAGCCTCATGCGAGAAGTCGTCGAAACCGGAAGGCCCATCCTGCTGGACATACTTGAAACCGAGCACGAACCTTTCGTCGTGACGAGATTGCCACTGAAGGATGACAACGGTGCCACCATCGGCGCCATCGGCTTCGCCCTCTTTGGAGAATTGAGAGCACTCACACCGCTCTTCAGCCAGTATTCGCGCTTGCAAGCAGAGCTCATCGCGACGCGACATGCGCTTGCACACACACGGCGAGCCCGATACGGCCTGTCGAATTTCGTCGGCACGAGTCCTGCCAGCGTAGAAGTGAAGCGCATCGCGCGACGCGCGGCCCAGGTCGATTCTCCCGTGCTTCTACTCGGTGAAACCGGTACCGGCAAGGAATTGATCGCCCACGCGATACATGGGGCATCGGCGCGCGCCGACAAGTCGTTTGTCGCAGTCAACGTCGCGGCGATTCCCGATTCGTTGCTAGAAGTCGAGCTGTTCGGCGCTGCCGCAGGCGCGTATACGGGCGCCGACCGCAAGGGCCGCGTGGGTAAGTTCGAACTGGCTAGCGACGGCACGCTTTTCCTGGACGAAATCGGTGACATGCCGCTTTCGCTGCAGAGCAAGCTCCTACGCGTGCTTCAGGAAAAGGAATTCGAGCCGCTTGGCTCGAATCGCGTGGTCGCGAGCAATGCGAGAATCATTGCGGCGACCTCAGTCGCGCTTCCCGAACTCGTCGCCGCACGCCGCTTCCGCGCCGACCTTTACTATCGGCTCAACGTGCTCACCATTCGTATACCGCCGTTGAGAGAGCGTGCGCACGATATCGCCGCACTTTCGGACATGATTCTCGATGATCTGGCGGCACACTACGGGATCGGCCGCCCGGAACTCAGTGAAGATGCGCAGCAACTGCTTCGTGAGCACGCGTGGCCGGGTAATGTGCGCGAATTGCGCAACACGCTCGAACGGGCCGTGATGTTTTCCGATCGCCAGTGCATCGACGCGAACATGCTGGCTGCGTTCGTCAACGACGTCGACGCGACGATCTCCGATCCAGAATTTGTCCGCGAACAGGGCGAGGCGCGTGACGTGGATAGCAATGAAGCAAATTACGAAGACGCGATGCGGATGTTCGAGAAGCGGTTTCTCAGTGCCGCACTGCGATCCGTGGATGGATGCGTATCGAAGGCGGCCGCACGGATCGGTATCGGACGCGCGACCTTCTACAAGAAAATGGCCGCGCTCGGGATCTGACGTCGATCGACGCTCGCCGCTCCGCGCGCCTGCCGAGCCATCGCAGTGAAGCTCCCGACGGCTCTGTCCAGGTCGGAGAGGGGCGGTAGAATGAGGTGATGAAGAAGACCCAACCGCTCTATCACGGCCACCGCTTCCCTGCCGTCGTCATCAGTTGCGCAGTTCGCTGGTATTTCCGGTTCAGCCTGAGCCTGCGCGACGTTGAGGAGTTGCTGCTCGAGCGTGGTGTTGTCGTCACGTATGAGACGATCCGTTGCTGGTGCGACAAGTTTGGCGCCAGATTCGCCCAATGCGCCAAGGCCGCGCGACGCAAGCCGGGCAGTACGTGGCACCTCGACGAGATGTTCGTGACGCCGCGCGGCGAGCCGTATCTGTTGTGGCGAGCCGTCGATGAGCATGGTGCTGAACTGGACGTGCTGGTGCAAAAGCGGCGCGACAAGGCAGCGGCAAAGCGCTTCTTCCTCAGGGTGCTGCGTTCAAACCCGGTGCCGCGCAAGATCGTGACCGACCAGTTGCGCGGCTATGCGGCGGCGAAGGCTGACATTCCCGAGCTCGTGCATGTGAAGCACGTCTTCGTCAAAGCGGCTGCACGCGTGAACAACCGTGCCGAGAACAGCCACCAGCCAACCCGCAGGCGCGAACGCCAGATATGCGGCTTTCGCGAAGCGCGTCGCATGCAGGCATTTCTCTCATGCTTCGGCCCGATCCGGCAGCACTTCGCTTTGCTTAGACACCAGATGAACGCGGCATGTCATCGTACCGCGCTCCAGAAACGTTTTGCGACGTGGCATGGCTGGACTGTCACTGCGGCCGAAGACGGGGCTAACTAATAAGGATAACTACTCCTATGCCACAAAAGACAGACTACATCGGCCAACCTGACAGAGCCGTCTTCTCCAGCAGATGATGCAGCATGCGATTTTCATGAAGGCTTCATGGATGAATGCAAGACGTTCGAAGCCGATGCGCAGCCGTCGGAAGTTGTGAAGCCAGGAGATGGTGCGCTCGACGACCCAGCGGGTTTTGCCCAGTCCGCTGCCGTGAGGTTCGCCTCGTCGGGCGATTTTTAGTGTCGATGCCCGCAGCGTGTAGTGGACGACGGTATATGTCGTGATCGTAGCCTCGGTCTCCTTGAACGATCCGGGTTTTCGAAAGCGGGCGGCCGGGTTTGCCGGCGATGCGCGGGATGGCGTCAACCAGCGCGTGAAGCCTCACTGGCGCCAACCGCCACGATGTCACCCAGCGGAACCGGGAGCGGATGCCTTGCGCTTCGGTGATGAGGTGGTGCTTTGAACCTGGTCGCGCACGGTCAGTGGGATTGGGTCCCGTTTTTGACCCGCACCAACCGCGCGGATCGAGGAGGAGTCGACGACCACGCGCGACCAGTCTATGCCTGCTGCCGCACGAGATGGGTTGCGGCAGCGGGATGAGCTGCTGGCGCCGTCTGCGCGACTGGCGGGCCGCCGGCGTCTGGGACCGACTGCAGGAACTGCTTCTTGCAAGGCTACGCGAAGCCGACTGCAGTGGTTTGCGTCCCGGGGTAGTGTGAACGGCGTGGTTTGGGTGGGGGACAGCAAGGGTTCGGTGAGTGCCCACAATTCATCATCGAGTATCGGTTTCGCCATGTCCTTTCCGTTACCGAAACAATGATGAAATTTTTTAACAGCCCCGTCCATCATTTTTTTACGGCTTTTAGCCGATTCCACTTGCACATTTGTACCAGAGCCGACAAATGTGGTCGAGCACTTCTTTAGTGCGTATCAGGCAATTCCACCGAGTTCCCCCAACCTGTTCGCGCGTCCCATGTGCCATTCGTGAGAATGTGGACGGAGCTGCAGGTCAACGACCTCGTAGGCATCGGTTCTATGTTTCGATGTCCAACATATGACGTCGGCAATTGAACAAACCAGACAGCCAGTTTAATGATTAGCGATCACCATGTCGTGCTGGTGATTTATTCAGACCGGTTAATGACTGGCACATAAATTGCACCGTGTTTGGCAAGCTAGTTGTCGTCACTTTGGTAGAGACCCGAGACGTCCGCATGGCGGAGGAATGGGAGCCGGCGTTTATCAAGATTGTATTTGCATCGGTATCGGAAATGGCGCCCCATTTGCCTCTATGCCTCGTCCGTGGCCTCGGTCATGAGGAAAGATTTGATAACGCACGAAAGCATTTTGGCAAGCGTTAGCGGGTTATCGCCGTCTACTGCCGATTAGCCTATTGTGGTGAGCGCATCAAAGAGTTTTTCCTCGACTTACTTTTGGCGGAAAATCCGCCGCATTTATGTCCAAGTCGTCCCATATAGGAGCTTAATGATGCTGAACTGTGAGCACGTTGTAGAAATCCAGAAGGTAAGTCTCGATTGTTTCCTTGACCTTAGCAACAAGTCTGCTGAGGGCACTCAAAAATTTCGCACCCTCAATATGCAGTTGACACGTGCGACACTCGCCGACGTGTTTGAACTGGTGCATAAGTCGTTGGCGGCAAAGGAGCCTCGCGACTGGCTCACAGTGCAAGACAGCTTTGCTACGCCGATATCCGAGAGAGTCCAGACCTACAGCCGTCAGGCCGTCGACATTTTGCTAGTAGCTCAAGCCGAATTCGGACGGATTGCACAGGTGCAGGGTGAAGCGTACGGCCGCCAACTGCAGATGATGATGCAGGCCTTCGCCAAGAAGGTGCCAACCGGCGCTGAACCCGCCATGTTCGCCATGAACTCGGCGATCTCAGCCGCCAATACGCTATATGACAATTTGCACAATACCAGCCAGCAGGCAGTCAAAGCAGCAAGGAGCCAACTTGAAGCCGCTGCCGAGGTGTCAAAGAGCAGACGTGGTTGAACAGCTCTGTCAGGTTGGCCGATGTAGTCTGTCTTTTGGGCTCTTTTGAAAATGCAGTGGGTAACGGCCGTCAGCGGGCATGCGAGTTGAATGCGGAGAAGTCGAGTTTGCCCG
>NZ_JAGIPX010000132.1 GCF_017814945.1 Paraburkholderia sp. LEh10 | reverse complement strand
GTCGCGCTCTCGAATGGGAGATAACTGACGGAAAAATGGATCGCGAAAGGGCTTGACTTCCAATGCCCCATAGAAGTACTACTGTGTCATAAAGTGAGTTGCGCGCTCTATTTTTGTACAGGAAGAGTGCCATCGTTGCATGAGCGTTTGTCCAAGCAGGATGCGCAACGTAGTAATCGAATCAGGAACGTGGCGTTGAGCGCGCTGGACTGCCCCTGGGGATGTAATCCGAGGGAACGGCAGGCAGCGCGCGTTCAAGGAGGTTTTTTTTACCACGTCCATCTGATTGCATTCTGAGTCGCTGAGCCATCAGAAACCCATACGCAGCGATACTTAATGTGGCGTGATGGTGAAAGCCACGCCAGCCTCGCCCTTCATAATGACCGAGCCCGAACTCCTGCTTAAGGTCCTGATAGTCGCGCTCGATGCGCCAGCGCATTTTGGTCACGAACACAAGCTGCTCGAGGGTCGCCTCCTCGGGTGCAGTAGTGAGAAAGTATTTGAGCGGCTCCGTATCACCATCAGGCCATTCAACCTGGAAACGGCAATTGAGGTGCGCAAAAACGCCGGAGACAGCCATATGTCGGGGCTGCGCGCGAATCTGGCACACTCACCCGATGGGTGAAACGGGAGCGGGCCTTGAGCGCGATGAAAGTTGGGCAGATAACACAAGCCATACACGATGAACCGATGGTGGTCGACACGCTCGGCGGCCGCATGCACGTGCATTGGGATACGCAGGCGCAGGCCACGCCCAACGGACAGCTGGTGTTCTTCACGGAATTTCTTGCGACCGCCGGCGTATTCGACGCATTCGTCGAATCGTGCCCGCTCGAATATCACAGTCCGAATTCGCCGGGCAAACGCGACGTGCTGGGCACGCTGGTGCTGGCGGCACTGGCCGGGCACCGGCGTTATGCGCATGTGACGGCGCTGCGCGGTGACGCGGTCGCTGCGCAGGCGCTGGGCATGACACGCATCGTCAGTGAGGACACGGTGCGCCGGGGGATGCAGCGCATTGATGCCCCGACGAGCGAACAGTGGCTGTGCCCGCAGCTGACGCACAGTGTGCGTGAGGCGCTGGCCGTGCCGTGGGTGCTCGATATCGATGCGAGCATCAAGCCGCTGTATGGGCGGCAGGAAGGCGCGGAAATCAGCTACAACCCGCACAAGCCGGGCCGGCCGTCTCACGCGCTGCACACGTACTGGGTCGGCAACCTGCGGCTGGTGCTCGATGTCCAGGTCAGCCCCGGCAAGCAGCACACCTCGGCGCATGCACGTGAGGGTCTCGCGCGCCTGCTCGACGAACTGGCCGATCGCCGTCCGGCGCTGGTGCGCGGCGATTGCGGGTATGGCAACGAAGGCATCCTGACCGTGCTCGAGGCACGAACGCAGCCGTACCTGCTGCGGCTGCGCCAGACGAGGAACGTCAAACGCCTGATCGCGCGGCAGGCCAGTCGCGCCGACTGGACACTCGCCGATGCGCAGGGCTGGCAGAGCGCCGAAGCGCAACTGAAACTCGATGGCTGGTCGCGCTCGCGTCGCGTCGTGGTGCTGCGCCGTCGCATTCGCGACGACGAGCCCGTCAATGCGCTGCGCGAGTCGACGCAACTGCGCCTGCCGATCGAGGACGACGCGGTGCTCGACGCGCATGAGATGTGGGAATACACGGTGCTGGTGACCGATGTGGCGTATCCGCTCTACACCGTCGCACAGCTGTATCGCGACCGCTGTGACTGCGAGAACGGTTTCGACGAACTGAAGAACCAGTGGGGACTGGGCGGCTTCACGACACAGGACATCACACGTTGCCAGACGACTGCGCGTATCGTGGCGCTCGTGTACAACTGGTGGTCGTGGTACTGCCGTGCCGCACATCCCGAAAGCCGGCTCGAGGCGGTGACAAGCCGGCCGCTGCTGCTTGCGGCGGTGGGGCGAAGCGCCAGCCACGCGGGCAGCACACAGCTGTACCTGACGCCGCTGCACGCGATGACGCAGCAGATCAGGTCGCTGGTCGGCAATATCCGCAAGGCGATCGAACATGTCAAAGGCCTCGCGGAGCAATTGCCAAAGACCGACCGCTGGCGTGAACTGTTGCGCTACATCTGCGCCCGGATCGTCCCATCAAGATCGCTTCAGATGGTTCGGCCCCGCCCCTCTTTGCGGCAAATCGCAACGGGGTAACTGCCGTTTTTAGGTTTACTCCATCCGGCGATAGGCGTGACCTGAAGAGAATCCCTTTCGCCCCGGCCGCGATAACCTCGTCACCGACAACCCGGCTGGGGGTTCGATGCGCTGGTTGAACCAGCAGCCACGCCAGTCGCAATAGAAATCTTCCCACAGGGCAGACCATTTTCTGCTCTGATACCCGCCTGTAAAGTCGACGATAGGGGCGACGGTCAACTGGCAACTGACAAGCGTGCCCGGCGGCATCAATGGAGAAATCTGCTGATATTCCCGTACGGCCGTGTCGACGTCCAGTGCGAGATAAAGGGCGATAAGCCCGGTTAGCGTGGCCGCCATGCCTGCCAGCACCGGCGCCGCTCGTCGGCGCGACCGCCCACTTGGGAACATGCATGCGGTAGGCCGTGAGCTTAGACAGGGCCTTCACGATCACCAGGTCATGTTTCCGGCCTTCAACGATCGTTGCGCGTTTCTCATCCCTGGAACCCTGTATCGATATAGAAGTTGTGTGAACTGAATCCACCATCCGTCGCGGCGGGTGGTCAGAACATGCCTGTCTTTCATGGGCGTGCGCACGCGCACGCCCTGAGCGCGAACGACGGCGCGATAGTCGGGCAGAGGCTGCCATGTTTCGCCGATTGGCGGGGGCTGTGAGGGACGCCCATAACGCCGTACTTCGGGGCCACTCGCCAGCAACCTAGACTAACGCTCATAGACAGATAGCAAACCTATTCTGGCAATGATGCGTTCACGGCAGGCTTACCTGAGAAAAACGCAACGAATGCGACAAAGAATAATATTGCGAAAACTGCGAAAATAGCTTATCGTGGAAACATCCGAACGGGAGATGCTCCATGTGGTACACCGACTGCGATCTGTCCGAAGCGATAGGGGGATGCGTAGCGGATGTGACTGAGAATCAGGTCACACCGCCCGTGCCCGCACCCGGCGAATACGCCGAGCGTGAGGCTCGGCCCGCGCGGCTGCTGCTTTACCAGTTGCTCGCTGAATCGAATGAAGCGGTGTCAAGCCTCGCGAAGGTTGGCCCCGCAGACCGTCAAAACACCTTGCTCGCTGTTAGCCCCGACGCCTTTTGGCGAGTCTGGACGCTGCTGTTTGGTCAACCGACCGATACGCGCCCCAGCAAATCGCTAGTGGCGCAGGTTGCTGCGGCGCTGCTCGGATCAAGAACTGCACCGGCGCCGATTACCTGGTGGCAGATTTCGACGCCGTCAATAGCCGTGAGCTCGCACGGGAATACCGTCTGGCGCAGTTGCGCGAGCTTGTGGCCAGCCGACGACACCTCGCGCAGTGCTTCGCTGCGGCCCGCGCATTCCTGCTCCGACATATCGCACGGGCTACCGTCGAAACGGGTAGTACGGCGGCCATCGCGAAGCGCATGACGCCGCTTGGCGCACCTCCGCAAATCGCATGAAGGAGAGTTTCATGGCACAGGCAATCAACGAGCGGAATGCTGCGGCTGACTTCAAGATCCGCGCTTTCCTGTCGGGCGGGACGCCTCTTGACGTACAGCGAGCGGCTCGTGACGTCGCCGAACTGTTTGCATGCGACGTCGAGGGCACTTTGCGCGGCCAAGCGCCCGAACTGGTGACTGGCAGGATCCACGAACTCGTGCGCAACGTTCTTGAGCGACGTCTGGCAACGATGCTGGCGCTGGAAAAATCCCAAGACGCGGAAAACCGCTCGCCCACGTTGCCTGTGGCCAATCTGAGACCCTCGGACGTGATTGAACAGCGCAAGGTCAGCATGTCGCTCGCGAGCCTGTATCGCTATGTTGAAGCGAATAAGTTCTACTGCGTCGTGCCTGCGGGGCAAAGCAACGGGCGTGAGTTTCCGGCGTGGCAGTTTGTTGAGCCGGTACCCGAGCTGCTTCAACCGGTGCTGTTCGCGCTTCGAGGATCGTTGAGAACAGAGGTGCATGCTTTCTTCGTGACCGCGCAGGACGAACTGAACGAATTGTCTCCCGCGGAGATATTGGCTGGCGTGCCGTTCGAGACGCGCCCGTCGGTGTACCCCAGCCAGCTGCGACTCTTGCAGTTGCCCGCGATGGAACGCCAACGTCGGGTATTGTCGCTGGTTCGGGCGTCGGAGAAAGGCATGGCCGAGTGAACGGCTGATGCAATGACCAATAAGAATGAACCGATCGTCGAACTACCCCCGCATCTGCGGAACCGGATTCCGTCGCAAGAGCTTTTGAGGGAGGCACTTTCCCGCGAGCTCGCGGATCCGGACACGAGCGCACAGTTATTCCGTGCCGCGTATGTGCCCGAGAGCGTGTTGCCCGTCAGGGTACAGCGTGTCTACCGATTTGGTCCGCCGCCTGAGCTATTCCGGCCGGACGGCACACCGCCATTCTGGTGGCTCTACGCGGCCCATGCGGCGGAGACGGCAATCTGGGAGGCGCAGTTCTGCAAGAACGACGTGACGCGCACCGGAACGTTTTATTTCGATACATTTGCAGTCCAGCACGGGGTAATCGCCGAGCTGAAGTTTCCGCGTTCGCTGAGGCTCTGGAATCTGAATGGCTCGGCATCGAGCAGGCTTGGCATCTATGACGACTTGTCGAGCCCGGACTATGAGTGGTCGCAGTGGTTCGGCTATCAACTCGACCGGACAATCCAGTCCGTTGACCCCGTCACGCGGCCGGACGGATTTGTGTACCCCTCGCGGCGGCATAGAGGGTACACGGCCGTGGCACTGTCATCGCGGGCACTTGAGGAACTGCGGTCCGGCATCGAATGGACCACGACCCCCTTTGCCAGTTGCCAGGAATACGCGCGCCTGGAGGCCGACCCGCTGCTGGTTGGTCCGCCGCCAGCGGTGGCGTGAAGCATCCGTGGCCAAGCGAGCCAGACACCTCCTGAGAAACATTAAAAATGCCGCTGTCTTTCAGGGTGTCTGGGCGGTCGGGGTGATCTCGAAGCCGAGCACGGCGATGCTGCGTTGGCGCTCCTGCCCCTAGTCGAGGAAGGCCTCGCTCGCCGCGCGAGGGCTGTACGCGCGTCGAACTACGGCGTGTTCTTGCGGTCGAAGCCCTTAAAAACTGGGAGTGGACGCCTTAATCCGACGGTACCTGCCGCAGTGCCTGCAGGGCCGGCGGAGCGCGTCATAAGCGCGGATCTGATCTTGTGCGACGAGCTGTTGCAGGGCGGCCAGAAGCGCAGTCACGGACGGTGCACGCGGAATGCGCTCACTCGTAACTCAACCAGCGAGACCTCGTCGACTATCAGCGCGCTCGTATGGAGGGACGCCGAGTATCGTCAGCATCAGCATCAGCTAAGTCGGTCATGAATCACTTGATCAATCATCGCCTGTCAAAGCGACAACAGATGCGTTAGTCCATGAAGGGTGCGCATTACCTGCTGCAGACTCGCGTCGAGTTGCTCGACGGTAGATTGGAGCACTGTTCCTGAAGCGTTTTCCGCATTTCAGGTCGCATGACGCCGTTCGACGCTGAACCGAAACTCCCCGACTTTTCGTCCACTCCCACAGATCGCCGCCACTCATCACTGCGGGCTTCGCGGATACCTCAGATCGATTCCGTCCGACCGAGATAGTCTGGACTCTAGGGCCTGTTCACACTATTTGAGCCCGTCGACAATGAGGGCGAAATTGATGAACGCGAGGAACATCACGTCCAATTTGTCGAAGCGGGAAAAGATGCGGCGAAAGCCTTTGAGGCGGCGAAACAGGCGTTCCACTTCGTTTCTGCGCTTGTACATTTCGCGATCGTATTCCCACGGTTCAAGCCGATTGCTTTTCGGCGGAACAACCGGAATGAAACCCAGGTCGAGCGCGAGTTGTCGCGTCTCGTCGCCTTCGTACGCCTTGTCCATCAGCAGATGCAGTGGCCGATTAGGTGAGCCAAGGCTTTGCAACAGGGCTCGCCCCTCTGGCGCATCACCGGCCTGGCCAGCAGACAGGGCGAACGTTATGGCTGTTCGAGCATCCGCGGCAACCATATGAATCTTGGTGGTCCATCCACCTCGGGATTTTCCGATTGCTTGAGGTCCGTTTTTTTTAATGCGCCGGTGCCATCAGGATGAACCTTTACCATCGTGCTATCCAGCGAGATCGCCTCGATCCTGATGCGAACGATCTGCTCACGCTGCAATTCAGTGAACACACGATCCAGCACGCCGTTGCGGGACCAGCGATTCATTCGCGTGTAGATCGTGTGCCATCGGCCAAAGCGCTTGGGCAGTCCGCGCCATTTGCAGCCATGCTCGGCCACATAAAGAATCGCATTGAGCACCTGCAGGTTTGTCAGGCTGACATTGCCGCGCTGTCGCGGCAGGCAATGCTCAATCCGCTGATATTGGGCTTCGGTGATTTCCATCACCAAAGTATACGATCAAATATGATTAGTGTGAACAGGCCCTAGTACTACTGTGTCATAAAATTAGTTGCGCGCTCTATTGCCGTAGCGGAAGAGAGCCATCGTTGCATGAGCCTTTGTCCAAGCAGGATGCGCAACGTAGTAATGGAATCAGGAACGTGGCGTTGAGCGCGCTGGACTGCCCCTGGGGATGTAATCCGAGGGAAGGGCAGGCAGCGCGCGTTCAAGGAAGTTTTTTTACCACGTCCATCTGATTGCATTCTGAGTCGCTGAGCCATCAGAAACCCATACGCAGCGGTACTCAATGTGGCGTGATGGTGAAAGCCACGCCAGCCTCGCCCTTCATAATGACCGAGCCCGAACTCCTGCTTCAGGTCCTGATAGTCGCGCTCGATGCGCCAGCGCATTTCGGTCACGAACACAAGCTGCTCGAGGGTCGCCTCTTCGGGGGCGGTAGTGAGAAAGTATTTGAGCGGCTCCGTGTCGCCATCAGGCCATTCAGTTAGCAGCCACTCTTCGTCGCGAACGGTACTTCGCCAATAGTCGTGGTGTGCGGGACGAACCCGTACGGCGGCAAAGCCTGAGGAAAGTGCTGCATTGCTACCTTCCCGCCAGGTTACGTTTTGCCAAGCGTTCATGCGTAATTGCATGGCCAGTTCCTTCACCACGAGCGGTTTATGGCCGGGCGCACGGCGCAGCAATTTCGGTGGCTGACCGCGCCCGCGCCAGGGTTTGGGCGGAAG
This sequence comes from Paraburkholderia sp. LEh10, assembly GCF_017814945.1. Lineage (GTDB taxonomy): Bacteria > Pseudomonadota > Gammaproteobacteria > Burkholderiales > Burkholderiaceae > Paraburkholderia. The sequence goes on along the minus strand of NZ_JAGIPX010000132.1, from coordinate 1,258 downwards.
CGGCACCGTACCGGGCGCCCACACAGAGGTGCCCGGCCGGGTCCCTACCGCATACAACAAACCCAGTTCAGTTACGCTTTCCCGGAAAGCGGTTTCGTCGCCGTACCCGGCATCGGCGAGCACGATGCCCGGTGCAATGCCGGATGCTACAGCGTCTCGGAGTTGGGCCAGCGCAATCTGTGGCTTGGTCTCGAAGGCGAGATCGTCGGGAATGCCCGCATGACGCGCTCGTTCCCGGTCGTCAATCCATTCCTTGGGGACATACAGCTGCCAGGCAATCGGCAGGCTGCCGCGTTGCGTCGCGATCGACAGACTCACGGCGATCTGGCAATTATCCTGTTTGCCCAGTTGCCCACAGTATTGCCGCGCTACGCCGACCGAATGCTTGCCTTTCTTCGGGAAGCCCGTGTCGTCAATAATCCGGTAATAGCCAGCCTCTTCAGCAGCGTGCAGGCCTAACGCGGGCATCACCCATTCGCGTACCCGCTGCAGGACCGCCCGGTCAGACCATTCTGCCTTGGCCACAAAATGGTGGAGTGATTGGTGTTTCGCACTCGCGTGAAGTGGATCAATATGCGCGGCCATCGGCTCGACGCTCTTGCGTGACAACGGCATTACCAGGCCCGAACAGTAACCCTTGAGGCCGGCATGGCGATCGGCGTGCCCTAACGCCTGCGCCAGATGATTCAGATACGCGTCAAATTCCTCGACATCTTCTCTCATCACGATCGCCCAAAGTATGTATTATTCAATACTACGTGCGACACGTGTCGCCGTCCGCCGGGCATAAAACGGCGATGTGGTTGACGGCAAAGCCTTATCTTGCCTTGTCACATTCGGGATCTGTCGAAATGTGACCTGTTGTACGACCAACAGTTGCCTATCCGGACGTGCGCGATTGGTAACGATCGGGTGCGAAGCTTCGGAGACAACGTACCCTTCAGTAGACGGTTCACCGTGGCGACACGGCAGGAATCGACACTGCCAGCAGCCGTGCGGTGTGGGGGCAAGGCAAGTTCCGCAAGCGTAACGTATGTGAACCGCTGTACAACCCTCGTAAGAATAGACGAGCCAAAGCTGCTGTGAGGCTCGAACCAAAAGGTAGGTAGCCGGTTGCCTCTTTGTAGTATAGAGGCACGTCGTCGTGAGTGCTACCGGGGGCGAGGCGGGCGCTAAACGGACGTATCCGCCCGAGAATCCCCGTAGTAGCGAGTGCTCTCGATTTCGCCGAAACTTCAGTACCGTAGGGGAGATGGTC
>NZ_JAGIPX010000131.1 GCF_017814945.1 Paraburkholderia sp. LEh10 | reverse complement strand
CGCGCAATTGCGCGGCAACGGCGACGGCCGGAACGAGCTGTACGACCTCTTCCTCCAGATGGAGGGGATCGGAAACGGACTGTTCGAAAAGAATGGCGACGTCTTTGACGCCTATGCAGCGGCGATGTCCGGCACAAAGCTCACGCCGGCGTCTGCGTGGCTGCTGGTCTGCCTAGGTCGGGCAATGAACAGCCTGGAGGCAATCTCCCAAAGGCTCGCCAAAGTCGCCGCGAAGTACGACATGGACCCGCCGGGCTCCAACGGGGCACGTGGTCGACGCATTCAACCCAGCTTTCTTTCGGAAAACAGGCCGTGAACGCTCTCGTCGACAGGCTCCCTCGGCTTGCGGCGGTGAAGCCCGGAGCGGCATTCGATAACGCCGCCCGCCACTCGATCAAACGAACGTGCTTTGTGCTATTGCGTGGTATGAGTCCAAGGGAGACCCGTGCTCTCTGCATCGTAACGCGAACGGATCAAACGGTATGGGGGAGTTGCAGATTAACTCCATCGAACACAATGCCTGAGAATGGGTTCCTTTTCCCACACGGAAGTAATCGGATATGGCTTCAGCCAGCAGAGACGCCCGTTTATGCTCAACAAGGGCGGCAGGCCGCTGGTTATCAGCGTCCTGTCCTCAGGGAAGCTGCAGCATCTAGTTACGGGAGATGGTCTCGCTAGCCTCGATGATGTCGGCGATGGTGAGGCTTCCTTCTTCGCCGTCCACTATTCTCACCGCGCGCTGGTTCACCGCCCCCTGGAGAATTGCGTCGACGTTCGCGATCGACTCCCCTTTCAGCGTTTCCACGGCTCGGTTGAGAAACCCGTTCAACGGCTCGATGTCTCGCTTTTCCAGCCAAGCCGAGACATACCCCCGGATGCCCGCGTCATCCGGCAACTCGAAGCGGACCTTCTCGGTAAAGCGCCCACCACGCATCGCCGCTTCATCGATCTCGTCAACGAAATTCGTCGCGGCGACGAACACAATATCCGGCGTTTTTCCTGTCGCCCCGTCGATTGTGGTCAGGATCCTATTCGTCAATGGCGTGGTATTCGACAACTGACGGTTCCGCAGGATGTCGTCGGCTTCGTCCAGAAACACGATCACCGGGCGGATGTCCCTTGCTTCACGGATCAGCTTGTCCCACGAAGACGGATCTGCTATCACCGCACTGCCCGTGATCTGCAGGAACGCCCAACCCGTTTCCTTCGCCAGCGCCCGGGCTGCCTCGGTCTTGCCGGTCCCCGGAGGCCCGTAGAATACGATGCCAGTCGGCGCCTTACCACCCTTCTCTTCAATCAGGTCGAGCTTCGCCATTCGGGTGGCAATGGCCCTCAGGCGCTTGCTCGATGCAACCGGAAGGATGATTTCGTCAAAACCTTTGGTGCCTTCCGGGATCTTGCCTGCGCGTCCCTGCAATGCTCGCATTGCAGCCATGAGATCGTCGAAGCCGAAGGAACTGCGGCTGGACTTGCGCTTCATTTCCCTGACTTGCTCACCGACCGACTGGATCCGCTTGCTCGAATAGCCCACCCAACGCGTTGCCGCACGCTCGATCGCGCTGTGCGGGACGTTCGCATGAGGCACGTGGCGCCTGAGTGACGTCTCCAGAAGGGCAATCCGCGCCGGTTCATCCGGCGCAGGAACTTCGATCTTGAAGTCAAAGCGCCCTTCACGCATGCTGGCCGCGTCCAGCTTGTCGAGGTAATTCGTTGCCGCGACGACGACAACCCGATACGCCCGGATATCGACCAGTTCGGTCAGCAGCGCGTTAGTGATCTTTCCTTCTTCGCCGCTCGAGTCCGTCATCCCGGCGCGATCGAGTAGCATGCTGTCGGCCTCGTCAATGAACAACATACACGGGGCATGAGCCTTGGCATCGGCGAAAGCCTGCACAATACTTTCCGTCGTCTGATTCTTCCACCGGCTTGCGACATCGCTGCTGCGCAACCTGATAAGTGGGAGCTTGAACTCCCCTGCAAGGCATTCCGCGAACCCGGTCTTACCGTTGCCCGGCTCGCCGTGCAGCAGAATACCGTTACGCGGGTCCTCGCCATCACTGCGTTCCGCCAGGATGTCCGTCACAGCGTCGCGCAGCCGGCCTTTCAGATCTTCCATACCGACTAGGGCGTCCAGCGTCTTGCGAGGCGTTGCGGCCGCGAGATGAGGAAGCGGCGTGGTTACAGGAACATTATGTTTAAGATACCTATCTAAAGCCCGCGCACGATTTTCGGCGACTTCCGGAAACTTACAAGCGAGCCATGGATAGAGCGCGAGGATGGGAAAAAAACCTGCGAATCCCCAGAACTCGCCGGCCGACGCACCTCCCGACCGCAAGGCAATCCAGCTGAACGCGAATACCGTGAGCGCGACATGGGCCACTGAACGAACCCAGATAGCCGCGAGTCCGAGGACCGCGATCACGATCGAGGCCACGTGACCGTAAAGCACAACATCATGCGCGGACTGGTGCGTGGCAAACAACTGCCACGTTTCCCAGGCCCAGGCGATGGCGGCGCATACCGAAAAGATAACTAGCCCGATGACGGCCACGCCCAGCAGCGTGTCGAGCGGATTTGAGCGATCGTAGTAGCCGTTCATCGTCCGCCTCCGCGGACGGCCGATTGGGCCGCGTCGAGGTGAGCCTTGGAATTGCTCGCCGACGGGTCAACGTTCAGGCGGACATTGTAGTACCAGCCGTAACAGGCCAGCGCCGCGAACAGGATGGTGCGGTAGAGGATAGTCACGTTTTCGATCTCCTTATTCCGTAGCCTACGCGATCGGAGTCTGGAAACAGGCCGCCTTGAACGGACAAGGTGAGGAAGTGATAAACGAGCGGAATCGTCCCAGAGGAGGGCCAGAGATTCTGGCCCGAACATGCCGACCATGAATACAGGTGGCTGCTCGATCAACGTCCCGGCGAGCGTTACCCCGAGCGCCCGTGGAACGGAAACACGACCAACCGCGCAAAGCTCCGTTTCTACGAAGGCCATGGTTCAAAATGCTGTTGCCTGTGCATTCGACCGCGGCATTTCCGGGATCGATGCCAGCTCTTCCATCGCGACGCGCGTAATGGGCGCCCCTGGGCTCAAAGGACTGACTGCGCTGCTCACAACACCGGCGGCTTCCACTACGCCGATCACCGGAGCAGGAACAAGCTGAAGCGGACGGACACGCTGAACCGCTCCAGTTGCCACCGTATCCGTCTCCGGCTCATCCTGCGGTTGCTCAATGCTGGCAGCAGTCTGTGCTGCCACCCGCATTCTGTGACGGGCGCCGCTCACGGGTGCCACCTCAGACAATCGGGGCACCCGTTCTCCCGTGATCTGTTCGCCTGCCGTACCCGGCCCTCCCGCCAGGACTTGATGGGGGTAACCTGCCGCCACATGTGAAGGTTGGGCATTTTTTTCCTGTGGAGAAGGGACAATGCCGCGGCCGTAAAAGTCCCGCACCTCACCGAACTCCTCGGGCGGAGCAAACTGCGAGTTCCTTTTCAACTCAAGCATGGCTTTCTCCAGACGCTCCTGGTCGAAGCCGGCTTCCTGCTGTTCCTTTTCATATTCAACGGCCATCCGGACGGCGTCGAACGGCGCCATGCCGCGCCGGAGAACCAGATCTGCGTAAAAGACCGGGCCGCCCATAGCATCGGCCGACGCGGTGTTGCGCATCTTCAGTGACATCGGAATACCGACAAGACGCCCCCCAAACGCCGCGTGCATGGCATGCAACTTTGCGACGAGTGTCTGGGCTGTGTTTTTGCCTGCCGAGTGCAGCACGAATACCGAGAACGGATCACCCTGGCCTTCGATGCGGAAGATCAGCGACGTCCGGCGTTGGCAGAACACGTCCTGCGTGTTACCAAATGGGCACTGATCGCAACCGGGGCATTCAGCTTCCTGCGCCCGGTTCACGTCGATGATCCGGATGGCTGTTTGCCCGTCCCCGACGCAGACTCGCTTGCCGTCCGACAGTCGCCTTGCCTCGAGCTGCTGCGTAAGAAGCAGTTCCGGATTGTTGTACGGCAATTGGATCGGGATCTCACGAAGTCTGATCCCTTTCTGTCCTTCGCCCTCCTCTCCGAGCCTGGTCTCCGCAAGCTTCTCCAGGAGTTGATCGTGCAGCAAGTGCTTCGCCCACGTTCCGTCGGGGCTTTTCCGTCGGGTATGCACTTCGAAATAGTCGAAATGCAGAAGCTCGTCGGGCGCACCGGCTTCGCCCGTGCGAACGTCTCCCATACGAACCGTGCCGAGAATAGGCGTGTCAAATTCGAGGCCAGATACCATTGCTTCCTCCATTAGCAGGTGGAGATCATTTCAGCAGAGCGTTGTCCGCTTTCTAGCCCCGTCGTTCAGTGCTGACGTTTCCTGCTCCAGACCGCCGATTTTCCTGTCAGGAAGCGGATGTTCCGATCGAGTTGCGCGATCCGCTGTGTAGATGTGCGCGGTACGCTTGCTCCTCGATGTATCGGGCCACGCGTTCAGTCATGATTCGCACGCCGGCGCTGACCGCCATCCATCGCGTATCGACACAAGACTGCCGTCCGATGTCCTGTCGCTATGGAGCGACAGGTCCTCGTCGCGCGGGGACTTGAATCCGCGCCGTACCCGGCTACGCTCGTCTCAGAAAGGAAGGGGATGACATGAACGCACTTTCGACCGAGGCGAGACTCGCCGGCACGACGATATGGCAAGGCCAAAAGAAAATCACATTCGGACGGGACCCGGCCAGCTTCACTATGCCTGTGACCGACGACGAATACCGCGGCAACCTCGAATACGTTTCATCTACCCAGCTCAAGTCGATCCTGAAAAGTCCGCAGCACTTCCTCGCGACCGTGCATGGAGCGGGCAAGGATACGCACGCGCTCGAATTCGGCCGACTGACGCACATGGCCATTCTTGAGCCGTGGCGTTTCGAGGATCTCGTTCTGCCTTTCGACGGCGAATTCAATCGCCGCCTCCGGGAATGCCGGCGCTTCATCGCCGGTCACCCGAATCACATCGTCATTAGTCAGGGGAAGCACGACGCGATTTTGTCCATGCGCACCGCCGTGCGCGCACATCGGTTCCGCGGCCGCCCACTGGCCGACTGGTTTGATGAGGCCGAAGCGGAAAAAGCGTTCTACTTCGTTGAGCGGGTAACAGGGGTCAAGTGTCGTATCAAGGTCGATGCCCTTCACCCGAAGTTCATCTTCGACCTCAAATCGACAGCGGATGTACTGCCGAGGCCGTTCAACTCGTCTGTGCTGAACTACAGTTACGACCTGTCCGCATTCATGTACCAGATGGGCGTCCAGTACTTCACCGGAGAAGAGAGGCCATTTATCTTCGTGGCCGTTGAAAAGGAGGCTCCGTACAGCGTGATGGTTTACACGGCTGGCGATTCGCTTCTCGAAAACGGAGCTCAAAAGTTTGAGGATGCCCTGAATCGACTTAAGCATGCTCGCAAGCACGATTCGTGGCCCGGATACGCGGGCGAGTACGTGCTCGAGGTCAACCGCTGGTACGAGTACAGGTCGAACCATCTCATTCTGTGCGATGGCGCCTCAGGGTAAGCGGACAGGTAACCACTTCTACTCCCCGCAGGATCGTTTGTTGACGCACGCCTCTCTGGCCAGGATCCCCGCCGCTGACGTGCGTGCGCTGGTATGTGGCGTATCCGCTGAGCCTTCGACACCTGGAAGAGATGATGGCGGAGCGCGGAATCTCGGTCGACCATTCAACTGTGCACCGTTGGGCCATCAAGCCTTGATATACGTTTCATCCCATCTGCCAACTCCGACCGACGGCTTTCTTGTGGCGGCGAAAGGCCTTCTCCAGGACCGGCAACACCGTCCGAGGCCAGTGGAAATATTTGTATCGCGCAGTCGACAAGGAGGGTAACACGGTGGATTTTCTACTGCGTGCCCATCGTGACAAGGCCGCGGCGGCGCTACTTCGAAAAGGTCAATCGAGCAAAACGGCGAACCCGAGACGGTGACGATAAAAGCGGTGCGAACCTGGCCGCGCTGGATGCTCTCAACGCGGAGCGGGAAACACCGATCAAGATTCGCCAGACTCAAGCAACGGTACTTCCGGCGAGACGGGAACCGGGACCGGATTTTTGCAACGAAGGGCTCACCGAGGGCGTCCCCCACGGTGTGCAACTCTTCCACGCAGCGACGGTTGCGATACGGCGACATGTCAAGATCCTTGGACTGGCCAATCCGTTTGACCCAGCATGGGATACGTACTTTGTCCGCCGTCGAACCACCGATACGCTCCGCCGGGAGACCCGGTGCCCACCAAGGTGCTGACGGAATGGCTTGAGCCGTATGCGGGGTGACGGTTCTTAGGGGGCGGCGGCGCAGCAATGCGCCGCTGCTACCCGACCGTCAGAATGCTGGCGGGGATGGAGCGGTACCCATTTTGTGGACGCCATGAATTGGCTTTTGAGAGTTATCCACGGCCGGTCGGCGGGTCGCCTTCTATGAGCGGAAAGTTGTCAAGGTTTTTAAGGGCTGCTGATAAATTAACCGACGACGCTGACCAACCTTGCCCGGGGGTTGGTCTCCCGTGCGCAGAAGGACGAGGGCTGGGGTCAAGGGCAGGCGGAAGCCTGGCGGAGCGAACCCTTGACGCCGCGAGGGGGGAACATGCTGGTGTAGGCTGGCGAGCGCAATGTCTGGCCGCTCGCCAGCCTTACCTGCGCATTCAGTGCCTGCCGTTCCCACGGATTCCAACCTCCGTCAACCCCATTGCTGGGGATCCGGTCTACGTCCTGGTCTGAAGTGGTCATCGCGCGCGTCGGACCTGACGTCCGACCTCCTTCTATCCGCTGGCGCTGGGCCAGCCTCATCCTATGCGCATTACGCCGGAATCTTTTCCGGGAGCATGCCCCATCTGTAAAATCGGTTACGTCAGTAACCCGGCGACCCGACGGGCATGTTCACTTCAAACCGGTCCATACGTCAGTTTCCGCCTCTTTGCATGATTGCCCTTGTTGCGCGGTTGCCTTCGCCGGGCTCAGATCGACTTCATCTGCGCCCCTTCGGGGATAACGCCGTCCTTCAGGTAACGCCACAGGGCAATCGCCAGTCGCCGTGCCACCGCGACGATGGCAATGCGTCGGGCACGGCGGTTGGGGCCGGTGCCCTGGGTGCGCCGGTTGAACCACTGGGTGAGTGCGCTGCCGGGCTGATAGCGCAGCCAGGTCCACGCCATCTCGACCAGCAGCGCGCGTACGTGCCGATTACCTTGCCTGCTGATGCCCTGGTTGGTCTGGCTCTCGCCGCTGTCATACGGTTGGGGCACCAGCCCGACACAGGCCCCGACCTGGCGCCGGTTGCTGAACTCACGCCAGAAGAGCTCGAGCGCAAGGCGCGACGCTCCCACTTCGCCAATGCCTTTCAGGCGCGCCAGGGCATTGCTGCGTGCACGCGCGGGTGCGGGCACACTGGCCTGGCGGGTCTTCTCGAGGACGGCAAGCTGCTGCGCGGCGAACGCGCGCCGTTCGCACTCGCGCAGCAGCCGCTCGCGCAGTTCCGGCGGCAGGGGCGTGCCGTCGTGACACCGGACCTCGTCGCGCGCCAGCCGCTCGGCAAAGGCGCGATGCGCGACGTCTTCCCAGCAGCCGAGCGTGGCCAGCGGCTTGCGCATGCGGTCGAGGTGCTGCAGCACTTCCTTCTGCAGCTGCCCGCGTTCGCGCATCAGGTGGCGCGACGCTTCATCCTGCGCGGACGGCACGTGAACCACGTGCATGCGGTCGCGCTCGCCACGCAGCCACGCGCGCAGGTTGATCACCAGCTTGATGGCATCGAGCCGGTCGGTCTTCGCGCGACGCCTGTGGCGCTGCACCGGAATGCTGGCCGGATCGACGACATAGCACTCGACGTGTTGAGCCCGCAGCGCACGCCAGATCCAGAACGCGTCCTGACCGGCCTCGTAGCACACGACGATGCGCACGTTGACCGGAAGCGACCACTTCTGGCGGTGCGCGTCGATCAGGTCGAGCACCGCCTGCAGCCGCGCGGCGGCCTGGGGCTGCGCCACCGTGTGGACAGCTGGCTTCTCGCGCCGGCCGTCGTGCAGCGCGACCTTCCACGAGGCGGCAGCGAGTTCCAGTGACACGGCCAGCACGAGCGCTTCCGGGTGGTGCGTCGCGTATGTCTGAACTGTGCGCATGATCCCCTCTCCTTTCAGTAAGGCTCAACAGGTCGATTTTAAGGATTGGCCTGTGTGCCCCCCTGCATAGGATCTGTCACGACCACGAGGCCGGCCGGCGGTGGGTAACTCGACACTCGTTATGACGCGGGTTCCTCCTTGCATTTGTTCCCGGCGCGCCAGCGCCGCTCGAATTCACTCGGGCTTACGTAATTCAACGATGAGTGCAGGCGTTCAGTGTTGTAGTACGTGAGGTATTCCGTAATGGACAACCGTGCCTGTTCGCGCGTGGCGTAGTGCTCTGGATACACGCACTCGACCTTTACCGTGCCGTTAGCCGATTCCATTGGTGCGTTATCCCAGCAGCTCGCCTTGCGGCTCATTGAGACGGTGATGCCGCGCGCAGCAAGCACCTTGCGGTACTCCTTGAACCTAAGTTGGGCCCCCCTGTCAGAATGATGCATGTGTCAGCGTCGGATAAATACTCCCCACTTTCGTCGAAGTAATTTTCCCCAGTTGTCGCTGGTGTTGCGTAGCGCGGC
>NZ_JAGIPX010000130.1 GCF_017814945.1 Paraburkholderia sp. LEh10 | reverse complement strand
CGCCTCAAGGGTTCGCTACGCCGGGCTCACGCCCGCCCTTGACCCGCAAAACCACCCACTCGGATTTCAAAAGAGGCGTATTTGTACGGCATTATGCGCCGGTCGATTCGCCACTGGGGACGGGCCGAGTCCATCAGGCGGTGCATGCCGCGTATGTTCGCGCCGGGTTGACCAATCGAACTGGGAGTCATCTTCTTCGGCACAGCGTCGCCAGACGGCTGCTTCGATCGGGGTCCTCGCTGAAGGAAGTTGCGGACATACTTCGCCATCGAAGCATCGATACGACAGCGGTCTATGCAAAGATCGATCGTCGAAGCCTTGATGCTGTGGCGCTTCCCTGGCCAGGGAGAATGTCATGAAGGAGTCTGTTCATGCAGCAGCCGTGTCGCGAGTGTGTGCCTCCTATCTCTATCAAGAGATAGTCGGCACTATATACCCTTCCGAATTATGTCGGGCGGCACGATTGAACTTCGACGATCTACCCGAACGGTGCATGTCGAAAGCAGATGTGCCAGACGTGCCCAAGTTATTACCCGACATAATTTCAGGCCGCTAAAGACTGTTCAGAAAGTCGAGAAGCTCGTCTGTCGGCTTGAAGCGTCCAGGCTTGCCGTGTCGCGGAGTTGCCTTCTCAAGGGCCTGTTCTTTCATCGCAAGGGTCGCTTCGATATAGATCTCCGTTGTCGCAACCGATTCATGCCCGAGCCACAACGCGATGACCGAGCGACGAACGCCTTGTTGCAGAAGGTCCATGGCCATGGTGTGTCTCAAACAGTGGACGGTGACCCGTTTTTGCTTCAACGACGGGCAGACTTCACAGGCGGTCTTGCGGTGCTTGGTTAGCAGGTACTGCACGCCATGGACGCTGAGGCGTTCACCCCGCGCGCTGGGAAACAGAACCGTGCCATCACCACGTTGTGGTTCTCGCAACCACGCTTTCAGTACGGCGCGTGTGGATCTCGCGATGGGTGTACAGCGCTCTCTCCGACCTTTCCCGATCACCCGCACGTGAGCACCTGCGCCAAGGATCAGGTCCTCACGTTTGAGACCGGTCATCTCGGACAGGCGAAGGCCGGTCTGTACGGCGACCAACATAAAGGCGTGATCGCGCCGGCCAGACCAGGTGCCTTGATCAGGCGCGGCTAGCAAGGCGTCGACTTCAGGGCGCGTCAAAAAGTGGACCAGTGTACGCGTGAAGCGTTTGCTAGGGATAGCAAGCACCCGCTGGATCTGCGCCGAATGAGCCGGAGTTTCGAGGGCTGCGTAGTGAAAGAAGGAATGAATTGCCGCGAGGCGTAGATTGCGAGTGCGAACGCTGACACCCTGGTGCTTCTCGAGTTCATCGAGGAACGCGACAATCAAAGGCGCATCGATGTCTTCGAAGTTAAGCCGGGACGGCGGCTTATGCAAACGCTGCTGCACGAACTTCAGAAGTTGCCGAAAGGTATCGCGATAGGAGGTGATGGTGTAAGGGCTCGCCTGACGCTGCTGCATCAGGCGCTGCGTGAAGAAGAGTTCCAGTAGTGGAGCGAACGTCGCTGAAGTAGTCATTGCACGTCCTCCCAGCGTTGTTCGAGTCGACGCATCGCCTCACGCATCAGTTCGGGCGAGGCGCTTAAATACCACTGCGTATCCTCAACGTGGACATGACCGAGGTAGGCCGACAGGATTGGTAGGCGACGCTCGGGATCCTGATCGGACCGGTACCAGCGTACAAGTGTGTTGGTTGCGAACACGTGCCTCATATCGTGCAGACGCGGCCCGTGACTGTCTGACTCACCGCGCAAGCCGATCTGCCGCGACAACGCATAGAAAACGCGATGAATCTGACCGCTGTCCAGCCGGTTGCCCCAGCTCGACACGAACAGGTACGAGGATACCGGTCGCCCCGCCCAATGACGTTGGCGTTTTGCGATATAGTTTGCGAGCACCTCGCAGGTCGAGGCATGCAAAGGAACCAATCTCGTCTTGCCTAGTTTCGCTCCGCGGACAGTCAATATCCCCGCGGTCAGATCCACGTCCTGTAGCTCGAGATTGCGCGCTTCACCCAGACGCATTCCTGATACGCTCAGCAATCCGAACAGACAATGATAGGTCCACGGCAGCAGGGCACCCCGTTCATAACGATATCGCATTTGGAGTGCAGCCTGCAATAATGCGCAGATCTCGCTGGTCGAATATAAGTACGGTCTAGCCCGCTTCGGTACAAACGGTAACAAGCCTGGCGCTGGTATCTCGGTGCGGAGATCGGTAGCACTGCGATGGCGCGCAAACTGTCGTACATAGCTCAGACGTTGCGCCCATTGCGCGGGCCGGACATCCGATGGCTGTTGAGCCCACGCGAGAGCCAATGCCTGGGTAACGTAGGGAGCACGATGCCGTTCCATAAACGCGACGAAATCTGGTAGCGCATTGCCTGCCTCTCTCAGCTTGAATCCCAGGCTGCGCCTCAGATCGATGTACTCCTTAACGGCTTGCCGAAGTGTGTTCATCGCACACCTCCCGGCCAGGGCAAAGCAAGTGTGCGCAATGCCTTGATGTCTACCGACGTATAGATCTTCGTTGTTTGTGGATGATGATGTCCCAATACCTCGCCGATCTCGCTGAGCGAGGCCCCACGGCTCAACATCTGGGTGGCCAGGCCGTGGCGGAACTGATGGGCACCCATCGTGGGTGCGTCGATGCCAGCGCGCTGAAGCGAATTCCGGACGAGGGAGCCGACGCCACTTTGCCCACGAAAACCTGTGATGGGCGCCTTTGCGCGCAAAAATACGCGGCGACTGGCGCTATGAGGACGCCCGTACCGCAAATATGCGGCAATCGCCTTGCCGACGTCGGCGGGTAAGGGTAGCTCGCAGCGTTGCCCGCCCTTGCCGCGGACGCTCACCTGGCCCGCGCTCCAGTTGATGTCGTCGAGTTCGAGAAAAGCCACCTCACCAGCGCGTAACCCCAATCGCGCGAGCAGGAGCAGGATGGCGTAGTCACGACGCCCAACCGAGGTCCGTCTATCGATACTAGCCAGCAGTCGCCGCGTCTGCTCAGCAGAAATCGCTCGAGGAATTGACGGCATCGACCAGTTGGCGACGACCGGAACGGCGGCAGCCAGATCCAGCGTAACGTCGCCGCGATAGCGCGCATAGCGTAGAAAGGAGCGCAGTGCAGTGGTCATTAGCTTGGCTCGCTTCAAATGCAAACTTGGTGCACGGAACTGCACGAAGCTCACGACATCCACGGCACGTAGGCGCGATAAGTTGACCCTCCCGTCACCGAAGCAATGGTGGAGAAAATCGCGGATGAATGGCACGTAATTAATGACCGTCGTTGCGGCAAGAGCCTTAGCGTCGCGCAAGTATTCTGCGTATGCCTGTGCCCAGATCTCCGTAGGTGGCGCCCGACGTGTTGCTGTCTTCTCGACGGGAATCACGCCCTCACTGCGCATAAAATCGATGAGATGACGGAGTGCAGCCCGATCTCCAAGGTAAGGTTGCACATGCCGGGCGCGATAGCGCAAATACCGTGTCGCGTGGTCGTAGCAGATGTCCTTTACGCTGACGCCTGTCTTCTTAAGCCATCGACTAAAGCATGCGGCGATACGTACCTGCTGCTTCATGGACTGTGCGCTGTATCCCTGGGAGCTGATCGCATCCGCAAACGATACCAAATGGGCTGCAAGCGGCCCTTCTGGCACCTGAGAGAGCGTGACCTGATCATGAATAGTGTACTTCACGTTGACCTCCTTCCCCGGCGTGGGGAGCGGGTGGAAGGAGTAAAGATTATCTCTATCTGGCATCGGCCGTTCGGCCTAAAAAGCGCGCCGTCACGCGATTACAAGACATAATTCGAGAGGGAATATAGTGTCGACTATCTCTATCAAGAGATAGTCGGCACACGACCGCGGTTCGATTGCTGGAGTCGGGAGTTGAATCCAACGTCATCCGTGCCTGGCTCGGTCATGTCAGTCTCGACACAACTAATCGGTACGCCGAGATCACGATGCGAACCAAGCAAGCCGCTCTCGCAGCATGCATGCCTCCGACGGCTTCGGCGGCATCCCCGCCTCGCGACGGATGGCACCAAGACAAAGACCTGATGAACTGGCTGCAATCGCTTTGAAGCTTATGTGCCTAGCGGCCGGTGACTCGTTAATGCTGGTGCGCTTCTCAGGCCGCCAGGGCACAAAAGGAGTCAGGGCACAAAACATAGATTTTGTGGCCAGCCACAAAATCGTAGAGCACGTGCTCGGGTGTGCCGCCGAAGTAGACGAACGCTTCGCGCAGGCACTCGCACAGCGTTGCGGCGTCCTCGCCAGCGGTAAAGCGCACGAAGCTCGCGCGGCTGTATCCAAGCGTCGCCACCAGCGCCAGCAACGGCGCACGGCCGCGACGGATGACCGTGAAGTCGGCCTGCATCTGTTTGCCCGGCGGTGTCTCGAACCGAACCACCGGCTCCGCTTCATGGCGCTTGTACGGCGCCAGGAACGCCTTGAGCTGGCTGATGCCCCCTTCGTAGCCAGCTTCCTGCAGTTCCCGATGCAGCACTGTCGCCGGAATCCAGTGCGGGCGCGCGGCGGCAACACGTTCGAGCACGTAGTCCTTGAACGGCTCGAGCTTCGTCGGGCGTGGCTCGCGTTGCTTGTAGCGGCCAGCCTGGTCGTCGCGCAGATAGCGACGCACCGTGTTGCGTGACAGGCCCGTCTGTCGCGCTATCTCCCGTACGGCCGTTCCCCGTCTTGCCAATACCTTGATTTCCACTGCTTGCTCCTGAGTCAGCATCGGCGGCAAAAAGCCGCCATCCTCTCCCAGGTGGGTCAGGTTTACCTCGGCGGGTGGGTCAGTTTCACATCGGCGCTAACAGCAAGCAGAAGAACATTGCAGTCGTTGCCATCGCCCGCGAACTGGCGGGCTTCATCTGGGACATCGGTCGGCTTGCGATGTCACTGGCCCTTCCACGCACAACCCAACCGGAGGTATGACGGCGGCACCAAACCTCAGCGCCCTTCATCTCAGCGATGAGGCGAATCAACAGCGTGATGCTTGCGAAGGTGCTCGTGTAGCTGGCGAGACCGGCGTCAGTGCGACGCTTCATGCTGTGCTCGAGCCGTATGCGGGGAAAGCTTGCACGTACGGTTCGTCGGGGGCTGCGTTTCCGCACGGAAACGCGGCTACCCAATTCGTCGGCCCAGATGTACGTGATGTCCGATGTAAATACCAGATTGGGTCGGCCGGCGTGAAGTTTCCATTCAACACGTTTGCCGCCACCGGCCGCTTGTGCCGAGAATCGGTTGTCACGCGATAACAGCATTTGTGGCGGGCTCGGATACCGTAGACGCTCATCAGGCGCTCTACCCGCGCCTTGCTGGCTTGGAAGCCGCGAGAGCAAACCTCTTCGGTCATGCGTGGTGAGCCATAGGCGCCTTTGACCTCCGCATGAATCGTCCGAATCGACGTGAGCAACTGCGCATCGGCCAGCCATACACGGGTACGTCAAATCGACGTGTTTTCAACGGCGCTGCCCGGCGCACTGGTGCGTCGTATTCACTTTGGCCTGCTTCGATAATGTGGACAATGTCGAAAAGGCGACAATTGAAACAATCGTTATCAAAGGCCACTAGCGCGCCGGATGCCCCACTGTTCTTCTTGATCGAAAACGACGACGTTCCGTGGCATAGGACTTGCAGCCCCCGGACGGAGCTGTAGCAATTGAGGAGAAAGCCATGTCGTTTGAAAAGACGTTATCGAATTACCCCGTGGTCAAGGTACCAATCAGTCGACTTCGACCGAGTGAAGAAATCAACGCCCAGCGTGCTGAGACGCTGGCCAAAATAATCGCCGAAGATAACCGATGGACCACACCTATTTTCGTTGAGCACCGCCATTGCATTATCATGGATGATCATCATCGTCATTCTTGTGCTAAGTCGCTAGGGTTATCAGTTGTCCCATGTATCTTACTATCCTACGATGATCCAAACTTGCAGGTGACCTATTGGGCCAGTTCGGAGCCCGTTGTTGCGGATCGTATTATCGAGGCTGGTCTTTCTGGGAATTTAATGAGCTTCAAGACCACCCGCCACAGGTTAAATATTACTGTGCCGGGTTGCGCAATTAGTCTGGACGAGTTGAGATGAGGCCGTCATGATTGAGACATACTCTTTCGGCGAACCCAAACCTCTACTCGGAGATTGGGTTAGCGATCTATCCAATAGCCAGTCGGAACTTGAGGCTTGGGTCGACGGGTTCGGCTCACCGCTGCATATAGTATTCCCATATCAAGCAAACAAGAACTATGTTCAATGGCAAAAGGAATTGGGCAAGGTCTACAGCGATTGTCATGTTCAGTTTGCGCTTAAGGCATGCAAGTCGCGCTCGCTCCTTCGAGCATTTGCTGCGGCTGGTGCAGGGGCCGACGTCTCATCGTCCGAGGAAATGGCTTCCGCCTTCATGAACCTGGTTCCCGGGGCGCGTATGTCGATGACCGGTCCGGCCAAGTCCAATTACGAAGTCAGTCTGTGTATACGTCATGATGTGGCGATTCACGTCGACTCCACCGAAGAGTTGATGCGCATTCTCGCATTAGCGGACACTGCTGGAACTGTCGATCGTCTTTTCCTGCGTGCCCGACCCAAGAGCGATCCAGGTTCACGGTTTGGAATGTCCACGGAACAGTTGATAGCGTGTCTGCCGTTACTTCGAAAAGCCAAAGTGAAGCGAGTAGGCGTTTCTTTTCATATCAACGACTATAAAGCAGAGACGCGCACAGAAGAGTTGCGCTCCGGCATTGCGTTTCTGCGGCGAATCTCCGCCGAGGGCCTGGTGCCCGGTGGCATCGATATCGGTGGAGGATATCCAGTTCGCTACCTTGAGACGTTTGATCCAGTTGCATACGGACATGGTGTCCATTGGAAGGGCATGGCAAGACACGGCGAATATCCTTACGCACCCGAGCTTGCCGGAGCCGATCACGCCGCTGCGGTGATTCAAGCCGCGCTTGCCGATCGAGCAGATCGAAGCTTTCTGGAAGATCACCGGCTACCAATTCTACTGCAGCCGGGCCGGTCACTTCTCGACCAGTGCGGAATCAGTGCATTCGGTGTAATCGACATCAAGCATCTTGGAAACAGTCGATATGCCGTGGTGCTCGATGGGATGTCATTCTCAGTTTCCGAAACTTGGTTTGGCGCCGATTTTGTGCCAGCTCCCATCATTCTGCGGCGCAAAAAACAGGCGCCGACAGCGGCGACGCCAAAAAACGCACTTTACTTTCTTGTTGGACGAAGTTGTCTTGAGTCGGACGTTATTCGGTGGCGGGGTCTGACAATTGAGGGAGGTATTGTTCCTGGCGATCTCGTAATCTTCATTAACACCGCAGGCTACCAAATGGATTCTAATGAAAGTTCGTTTCACCGAATTCCATTGCCCAAAAAGATTGCTGCCGTCCGGCATCCGGTAGGATGGCGCATATTTGCCGATGAAACGACCCCAAGAATAGGACCAGATCGATGATAGTCAATAGCATTCTCGAGACTATTGGTCATACACCACTACTCTTCGTCCCTTTACGAGGCGGTGAAGTCAGCCTTTATATCAAGCTAGAGATGTTCAATCCAACCGGGTCCATGAAAGACCGGATGGCTTTGAGCATGATTGACAGCCGCCCCGCCAAGCGAAATCAACATACTGACGACATTGTCGAATCCTCATCAGGGAATACCGCCAGTGCGCTGGCTATGATATCGGCCGTCCGCAAGATCAATTTCACAGCCCTTATGGACTCCCACGCAAGTCCCGATAAGGTTCTAACGGTGCGTGCATTCGGTAGCAAGGTCCAGATCGTTGGCGGTGACGATGGTCTCCTAGCAACTGATATGCGCGACCGGGAAGCCATGCGAAAATCCATGGAAGAGGGCGCCTATTGGACCGAGCAGCACAATAATCCCGCTAATGCCAGAGGCTATGTTGGATTGGCTGCTGAGTTGCTAGAGGATCTCGGCCCGACAATAACGCATTTCGTTTGCGCTATCGGGACCGGCGGATCACTTTGTGGCTGCGCACGCCAACTGCGAATGCATATTCCCGAACTTGAAGTAATTGGCGTCGAACCTGTCGGCAGTATCATCTTTGGGGGACAGGGCGGACCTTACCACCAATCGGGCACGGGGACACCCGAAGGCGCTGACGTCGGGATGGTGATTGACTACGACGTAATAAATTCGGGCCGGAAAGTGACTGACGACATGGCCTTTTCGGTTTGCCACTATTTAGCCAAGCGGCACGGCTTACTGGTTGGAGGTTCAACGGGAGGGGCGATTCACGAGGCGTTGAGCGTGGCTCGCCAAGCACCGATAGGATCACGCATCGTGACACTAGCGTGCGACAGCGGCACCAAGTACTTGGATACGATTTTTGATCCGGAGTGGTTGTTGAGTCACGGCATTCAAACAGTCGACGTTGAAGAGCATTTTGGTGACCTCATCGACAACATGCCCGTTGCGGCACATCGTTGAAAAACGATTATGGACTCTGAAAATGCATTTTCAATACCACCTGTCATCTATTGAACATACCCAGCTTAATTCAATAATGCGGCTGGTGTAATCAGCCTGCCTTGAGCCTTGAGGATTAATTTGTCTTAATGGAAAAGATGAATTCACCGAGAATGCCGAATGTTGGAGGTTCGATAATGAGTGTGAAGCTGCGGTTATTGTCTTCAGCCGATCGTGCCACGATCAACCATCTGACTCTGCATCCAGAGCAGGAGCAGTTCGTTTCCCCGTTCGATTTGATATTTTGCAAACTTCGAAACAGCACATGCCCTGAATGGGTCCATCCGTTCTCCATCGTGGACTGCGAGCAGATAATCGGGTTTTTTGTTCTCCGAGAACAAGCCGCCTTGCCAGCATGGGCGCCGCTAGGCGTGGTCACCTTGCACAGCCTTCGAATCGATCGATCACATCAAGGCAACGGGTATGGCAGGGCAGCGATTGAACTTGCCGCTCAATGGATACAAAAAAATCGACCGTACAGCAACCGTCTGATGCTAGGGGTGAACGTACGAAATACGAAAGCTAAAGAGGTCTATCTGAAAATTGGCTTCCGGGATACGGGCGCCACCTGTTGCGGCTCATCTGGCCTTCAGAAAATTCTTGAATACAGAATTACTAGTAACCACTAGTATCGGAGACCAACGAATACCTAAAGAACAAGAGCACGAGGCTTGTGTTCCGGCCAACCCCGAAAGTCGGCGAACGCGCTGACGCGAAGATTATCTCTACAACCTGAACGATGTGATTCTTGCGCATTCTAACGATGCCACAACTGTGCTTGAGGCTATAAATCAAGATTCTTGCGAAATCGCTGCAATAATTGTCGGGCCGATGATGGGCAGCGCCGGTGGAATACGAGCGGAAGGACACTTCTTGGAGAAGCTGAAGCAATACGCAATTGATATCGGAGCCTTCTTACTGACGTGTGCACCAAATAGTGCGTGATGCGTTATACGAGCATGAAGAGAAAAAACGATGCCCGAAAGTTGGAT
>NZ_JAGIPX010000012.1:159749-172215 GCF_017814945.1 Paraburkholderia sp. LEh10 | reverse complement strand
AGGACTACAGCTATGCCGAACGGAATGTGGAATTCGCGGGTTTCGTCTCATTGATTTCACTTGGCGATACATACGTCGTCAGGTCGGCGTCGCCGACTGTGTTTTGAACATCTTCCCTAGGCAATTCCGCATATGTCGCACCCGAAATTAGCCTCGTCAGCTCGCGAGAATGCACGGGCGCTATCATATGGTCGTGCGTGCACCCAATTGCCAGCGTCGGACATTTAATTCGAGTTGCGTACTCGCGGGCGTTCAGATTCAGATCCAATTCGACCTGTCGTAGCATTCCTTCCCACCGATTTCCCGTCACGATCTGATCAACGATCTCGCGCAACTCGGCGTGGGGTTGCTTTGAAATCCATCCAGGACTGAAGCCAGTCAGTATGATGAGTTCGGCGGCGGCGCGCCGGTCATTCGCGATCAGATTTCGCCACAGGCCAAACTGAAGGTTCAAGCGTGGGTCTTGTGACGATGCAAACCCGGCCAGCAGGATGAGCCGTCGCACGCGTGCCGGATAGTGAGCTGCAATGCAGGTGGCGACAGCTGCGCCAAGCGAGAACCCGACGAGGTCAAAGGTGCGCGATTCCGTTTCGTCGGCGATGGCAACTATTTGCTCGGCGAGTTTTTCCAGCGTAAGAGGCGCACCGTCGTCTTGTGTTGCGCCAGAACCGGAGTAGTTGGGGCGAATCACCCGACGCCCTTCCGAAAGCTTCGGTACCAGATGTCCCCAATTGGCGTCGGCATTGCCGCCTGTTCCATGGACCAGTACAAGCGGCGGCCCAAATCCGTCCACAAAATATTCGATCTCGTCGGCGGTTGATTTTAGCGTCGGCATCAAACGTATCCTCGCAATACATGATGATGCCAATAATCTAAAGTCTGACAGTCCCGTCAAAGTCAAGCACTTTCACGCGGTGAAGGCCGGATCAACGAAACGTTCCCGCTCGCAGTCTGGCCTCGCGTAGCGGGGCGGGGATAAATCACAAACCCAATATTGACCAGACTCTTTCATGCGGCTGCCGGGTCCATGTAGGTGTCAGCGAGCCGCATTGCGATCTGTCGTGCAAACGGCTCGCCCAACTGCTTTATGCCGACCACTTCCCGCCCATCAACCGGTTCGACGGCAGCTTTTCGTCGAGCAGTTTGCGCGCGCTTTCGATGCCCGCCACCGGCAAGCCCTTCGGATCGAGCAAGCCCACTTGCACGAGCACGGACGCCTGATCCCAATAGATGTGCTCGTTATAAAGCTTGTCGCCGCGAAAGCACACGACGGCGAGCATCGGCACCTCGAAGTATTTGCCCGTCGGCGCAACGCCCGGCAGCAGCCAGTCGATCTCGCAGCTATGCGTGCAGGCAAAGATGAATTCGTCGACGATGCGATCGGAACCGATGGTTCGGGAAATCGGAATCAGCTTCGTGTCGGGTGGATTCGAGTTGACGAAGTGATTCGTATAGAAGTGCTTCAGGTTGTCGTAGCCGACGCCGCCCGTCATCGTGGGCACATGATTGACGTAGGGTTGCGCGACCATTGTCGGCATCACGGCTTCGACGTCGCGCGTTGCAAACTCGAAATAGCAATGCTGTTCCCACAGCGTATTCAGATCGTAGATGGGACCGAGCACCTTGCGCAGCAGCGCGAGCGTTCGCGAATACGCCATCATCGCGGCTGGTTTATCGTATTGCGGGCGCGCCGGTGACGCGAACGCATGATCGCAGCCGGGATACACGTACTGCTCGATGTTCGAATGTGTGCGAAGCGCGGCCATGATCTGCTCGCGCACGGGCGGCGGACAGTACGAATCGTTTTCAGGGAAGTGAAAGACCATCGGGCAGCGAATGTTCTTCGCTTCATTCAGATGCGCTTCGAGCCCGACGCCGTAATAACTGACGGCACAATCGACATCCGTGCGCGCTGCCGCGAGCATCGCGAGCCTGCCGCCAAGGCAATAACCGATCGTGCCGACTTTGCCCGCCTGTTCCGGCAACGCGCGCAATACGTCGATGGTCGCGGCGATATCGTCGACGGCGCGATCGGCGTCGAACTTCGAATAGATGTCGAGCGCGCGCTTCATGTCTTCATCGTCATAGCCGAGTACGATGTTCGGCTGGATGCGCCAGAAGAGATCGGGCACGAGCACGACATAGCCTTCTTCGGCGTAGTGGTCGGCTGTTGCTTTCAGATAATCGTTGATGCCGAAGATCTCTTGCAGCAGCACGAGGCCCGGCCCGGACCCCTGCGCCGGACGCGCAATATACGCATTGAAACGGCCGCCATCGCGAGCGGCGACTTCAATAAAGGAACCGGCCATGAAAAATGCTCCTCGATAACAGGACGACGGGGACTGCGCGTGTCTGCGTTCGCCGCTATCGGGCGCAGCGGAGCGGGCTACATCGCACGCAACGCGAACCGCTTGACCTTGCCGGTTTCAGTGCGAGGCAGCGCGTCGATGAACGCGACGACGCGCGGATATTTGTACGGCGCAACGGTATTCTTCACGAATTCCTGCAACTCCGCGACCAGTTTCTGATCCGCGACGTAGCCGGCATTGAGCACGACAAACGCCTTCACGATCTGCCCGCGTGTTTCGTCGGGCACGCCGATCACGCCGCATTCGGCGACGGCCGCGTGCTGCATCAGCACGCTTTCCACCTCGGGGCCCGAGATGTTGTAGCCGGCGGACACGATCATGTCGTCGGCGCGCGCCTGGTAGAACACGTAACCATCCGCGTCGATATAGACGGAATCGCCCGGCAGATTCCAGCCGTCGCGCACGAACTTGCGCTGCCGCTCGTCGGCAAGGTAACGGCAGCCCGTCGGGCCGCGCACCGCGAGTTTGCCGATGGTGCCCGCGGGCACGGGGTGCATGTCGTCGTCGACGGCCTGCACGAGATAGCCGGGCACTGCTTTGCCGATCGAATGCGGCCGCACGTCCTGACCTGCCGACGAGACGAAGATATGAATCATCTCGGTGCCGCCGATGCCGTCGATCATCTCGATGCCGCTCGTTTCCCGCCATAGCACACGTGTCGAATCGGGCAGCGCTTCACCGGCGGAGACGGTCTTCTTCAGCGAGGAAATGTCGAAGCGCGGGATCAGCGGCGCCATCTGACGATAGAACGTCGGCGCGGTGAACATGATCGTCGCGTGAAAGCGTTCGACGTTTTGCAGCAGCGTTTCGGGCGTCTGCTTCTCGATCAGCACCGTCGATGCACACGCGCGCAGCGGAAAGCACAGCAGGCCGCCAAGCCCGAACGTGAAGGCGAGCGGCGGCGTGCCGCAGAAGATGTCGTCGGCTGTGGGCTCGAGCACGTGGCGCGGGAACAGATCGCACATCGCAATGACGTCGCGATGGAAATGCATGCAGCCCTTCGGCGCACCTGTCGTGCCGCTCGTGAAGGCGATCAGGCACACATCGTCGGCGGCCGTGTCGCAGGCGTTGAATTCAGCCGGTTTTGACGCGGCCAGCGATTCGAGTGAACCCGCTGCGTCGTCGTGAAAGAACATCGTCTGCTTCAGACCTTCGCAATGGAATTCGTCGCCTTGCCTCGTGCATCGTGCGAGCTCTTCCGTCAGCCGTATATCGCACAACGCCGCGCCGATGTGCGCCTTGTCGATGATCTGCTTGAGTTCCTTCGCGCGCAGCAGCGGCATGGTCGGCACGACGACGAGGCCCGCTTTCAACGCCGCGAGAAACGCGACGGCCATCTGCAATGTATTAGGCCCGCGCAACAGCACGCGATTGCCCGGCTGCAAACCCATTTCATCGACCAGCACGTGCGCGCTGCGATTGACCATCGCCAGCAAGTCGCCGTATGTGGTCGCGTGCGGCTTGCCGTCGATGTCCGACCAGATCGCGGGCCGGTCGCGGTGGCCGTTTTCGACGGCGCGATCGAGCAGTTCAGTTGCGCAGTTCAAACGCGCCGGATACGCAACGTCGGGATTGTCGAGCAGAATGACGGGCCATTGATCCTGCGGCGGCAAGTTGTCGCGCGCGAAGGTATCCACATGAGCTGACGGTTCCATCATGAAACTCCCCTGCTAGTCGTGTGTGATGTGCGGGATGGTTGGGTCTGCGCGATGCGTGCAGGACTAGTCGGTAATCACGGCCGTCGCTTCGATCTCGACTTTCGCGTCATCCTCGATCAGCGCGACGACCTGCACTGCGCTCATCGCAATGTCGTAGTCGCCGATCAACTCACGAAACGTCTGGCCGATCTCCTTGAGCGCCGCCAGATACTCGCGCTTGTCGGTGACGTACCACGTCATGCGCACGAGATGCGCGGGCTTGCCGCCCGCTTCGTGCAGCACGGCGAGCACGTTGCGTAGCGCCTGCGCGGCCTGCTCGGCGAAGCGGTCGCTCGTCATGCGCGCCTCTTCGTTCCAGCCGATCTGTCCGGCGATGTACACCTGCGTGCCGTTCGCTGCGACACCATTCGCGTAGCCTCTCGGCTTGACCCAGCCCGCAGGCAGAAGCGGTCTTTTCTTCATGAGCGTTGCTCCTCGGATTGAACGGCGTGCGGCGCGAATGCAGCGAGCGCCGTGGCGATGTCGTCGGGAATTTCGATCGACCGACCGCTATCCAGCGATGTCGTGACCAGCACCTGTGTTGCGCGAAAGCGCACTTCATCGGCGCAGCGCGCGACGATGTCGATGGCGATCGAACGCCTGCCGATCCGCGTCGCGCCCAGCGACAGCGTGATCGTTTCGCCCATGCGGCTCGGCCGCGAGAACTCGCAGTCGAGCTTGACGATCGGCAGGCCGACGCGGCGTGTCTGGATCATGTGCGCGTAGTCGATCGCGAGCCGTTCGTTGAACCACTCTTCGACGAGCATGTTCGTCATCACCAGATATTGCGGAAAGTAGACGATGCCCGCCGGATCGCAATGCGCGAAGCGGATGCGCATGGGCATGTCGAACGTGGCGCTCATGACGTGCGCTCCTGCTCCAGCATCGCCGCATGCGCTTTAAGCAGATCGCGGCCGACGATCAACTGCTGCACTTCCGTCGCGCCTTCATAGATGCGCAGCGCGCGAATCTCGCGATACAGCCGCTCGACGGTCGTGCCGCTTTGCACGCCCATGCCGCCCCACAACTGCACGGCCGCGTCGATCACCTGCTGCGCGCCTTCGCTTGCATGCCACTTCGCCATCGCGGCTTCGCGCGTGACGCTTTCGCCCTGATCGCGCAGCCACGCGGCGCGATAGACGAGTAGCGCGCTGCTGTCGATGGTCAGCGCCATTTGCGCGAGCTTCGTCTGCGTCAACTGAAAATCCCCGAGCGTCTGGCCGAACATCTGGCGCGACGCGGCGCGCGCGAGGCCTTCCTGAAGCGCGCGCCGCGCGAAGCCCAACGATGCAGCCGCCACCGATGTACGAAAGATGTCGAGCGTGCGCATCGCGATCTTGAAGCCTTCGCCGGGCGCGCCGAGCATCTGGCTGCGCGGCACGCGCGCGCTCGCAAAATGCAGGCGGGCAAGCGGATGCGGCGCGATCAGGTCGATGCGTTCAGCAATCTGCAGACCGGGCGTGTCGGCATCGACGATGAATGCGCTGATGCCGCGCGCGCCCGGCGCTTCGCCCGTTCTTGCGAATACGACGTAGAAGTCCGCGATGCCGCCGTTCGAGATCCACGTCTTTTCGCCGTCGAGCACATAGAAGTCATCTTCGGCACGCGCCTGCAACGCCATCGCGGCGACATCCGAACCGGCCGCGGGCTCGGACAATGCGAACGCGGCGAGTGCTTCGCCCGTTGCGACACGCGGCAGATACCGCGACTTCTGCTCATGCGTGCCCGCCAGCGAGATCGCACCGGAACCGAGCCCTTGCATCGCGAGCGCGAAGTCGGCGAGGCCCTCATGCTTCGCAAGCGTTTCGCGCAACAGACAGACGGCGCGCGTGTCGATCGTGTCGCCGTGCCCGCCGTATTGCGTGCCGCCGACGCCATACTTCAGCCAGCCCGCTTCACCCAATGCGCGGACCAGTTGCCGGCAGGTCGCATCGACATCGTCGTGCCGCACATCCTGGAGATGCTGTGTCGCCCACGCGTCGATACCTTCGGCGAGTTCGCGATGACGCGCTTCGAAGAATGGCCAGGCCAATGCGCTGTGCGGATCGTGATGGTTCGAAGCCAATTCAGTCTCCTTCGAACACGGGGCGCGACTTCGCCGCAAACGCGCGATACGCGCGCTCGAAATCGCGTGTCGTCATGCAGATGGCCTGCGCTTGCGCTTCGGATTCGATTGCTTCGTCGATGCTCATGCTCCATTCCTGATGCAGCATTTTCTTCGTGACACCGTGCGCGAAAGTCGGCCCCGCAGCGAGATCGGCGGCGAGCTTCAGTGCATCGTCGAGCAGCGCTTCGGGCGCGCACAGGCGGTTGTAGAAGCCCCACGCGCGGCCTTCGTCGCCGCTTGCGGAGCGGCCCGTGTACAGCAGTTCGGCGGCGCGGCCCTGGCCGATGATGCGCGGCAGGATCGAGCATGCGCCCATGTCGCAGCCTGCAAGGCCCACGCGTGTGAAGAGGAACGCGAGCTTGCTGCGCGCGGTCGCGAGACGCATGTCGGAGGCCATCGCGAGAATCGCGCCGGCGCCGGCGCATACGCCATCGACGGCCGCGATGATCGGCTGCGGGCAATGCCGCATCGCTTTCACGAGATCACCCGTCATGCGCGTAAAGAGCAGCAGTTCAGGCATCGGCAGGTCGATCAGCGGGCCGATGATGTCGTGCACGTCACCGCCCGAGCAGAAGTTCTCGCCCGCGCCGTGAATCACGACAGTTTTCACATCGGTTGCGTAAGCGAGCTGTCTGAACAGGTCGCGCAGTTCCGCGTACGATTCGAACGTCAGCGGATTCTTGCGCTCCGGACGGTTCAGCACGACGGTCGCGACGCCCGCATCGACGGACCAGCCGAAGTGCTTCGCCTCGTATGCGGCGAGCGTCGTGCGATTGCCGGCCAGCAGGGCGTCGGCAGCGGATCGGGTCATCGTTGTCTCCTTCCTGTATGCGATTTTGCGCGCCATTGGCTGATCAGGCGGACTCGCTCTTGATCGTGTTCAGCAAATGCTGCTTGAGCTTGCCGAGCTTTTGATGCGTGCGCGATTTCTCGTCCAGATCGAGGCCGCCGAACATTTCGACGACCCATTGCTCATGCGCGACGGCCATTCTGTCGAACAGCGCGCGGCCTTCCGTCGTGAGGCGCACGCTGGTCGAGCGGCGGTCGTTCGGATCGGTGTCGCGCGCGACGAGCCCTTCCTTTTCGAG
The DNA here is from genome assembly GCF_017814945.1 of Paraburkholderia sp. LEh10. GTDB lineage: Bacteria > Pseudomonadota > Gammaproteobacteria > Burkholderiales > Burkholderiaceae > Paraburkholderia. Next base: position 164,954 of record NZ_JAGIPX010000012.1, on the reverse strand, counting down.
TTGATCCGTAATGCCGGTGATGTTGCCCCCCGTTACCATCAGACGGCGCGACAGCTCGGTCATCTTCAGCCCTTCGGGATGACGCTCCAGTTGCGCCATCAGATCGAAGCGCGGCAGCGTCGTATCGAACTCGTTGCGCAGACGCCTGCGCAATTCCGCCTGCACGAGGTTCGTCGCCGTCAGCATGCGCAGCCACAGACGCAGTCCCATGTGGCTGTCCGCGCCCGTGCTCATTTCGAGGTCCACGACGTTCTCCGCGGGTTTCGCGATGCCTTTGCGCGCCGGTTTCGATTCGCCGGCATCGGTGGTTTTCTTCTTTGCAGCGTTGCTCATGTGACTTCTCCGCCTGAAACGGAAACCGATTGACCTGTGATGGATTCGGAGCCCGGCATGCATAGCCACAGCACCGCATTTGCGACTTCGGCGGGCGCAACGAAGCGCCGTTGCGGGTTGTGGCGCACGAGGATGTCGCGCGCTTCCTGTTCGCTGCGCGACGTCTTCGCGGTGATCTGGTCGAGCGATGCGCGCAGCAGTTCCGTTTCCGTATAGCCGGGGCACACGGCGTTGACCGTGACGCCCTTCGTCGCGACTTCGAGCGCGAGCGAGCGCGTGAGTCCGATCACGCCATGCTTTGCCGCGCAATACGCGGCGACATACGCATAGCCGATTTGTCCCGCCGTGCTCGCGACGTTGACGATGCGGCCGTAGCCCCGTTCGAGCATCGACGGCAACACGGCGCGCGTGCACAGAAACACGCCCGTCAGGTTGACGTCGAGCATGCGCTGCCAGAGCGCCATGTCCGTGTGCGCGAACGGCGCGGCCTGCGCCTGGCCCGCGTTGTTGACGAGCAGATCGACAGGACCGGCATTCGATGCGGCTTCAGAAAATGCGTTGTTGACCGCGCTTTCATCGCACACGTCGACGCTGATGCAGGCGGCGATGTCGCCGTGCTCGCTCAATAGTTCGCGTTGCGCAGCGAGGCGTCGCGCGTCGCGGCCCATCAACGTGACGCGCGCGCCCGCGCGCACCAGGGCTTGCGCCGTTGCGGCGCCGATGCCGCTGCCGCCGCCCGTCACGACGGCATGCTTTCCCGCCAACGATGTATTCATCAAACCGTTCCCTCCGCGCGTTGCGCGCGTTGGAGCGGCGACAGACGCGCATTTTCGGCGGCCAGCGCGCGCTCGCGTTCGTAGTTGCGTTCGAGTTGCGACTTGGCCGCCGTGTATTGCTTCGGCCAGTTGACGTCGAAGTAGCCGATCTTCGCGGCTTCGTTCAGCGTCCACGACGGGTTCGCCAGATGCGGACGCGCAATCGCGCACAGATCCGCGCGGCCCGCGGCGATGATGCTGTTCACGTGATCGGCCTCGGAGATCGCGCCGACTGCGATCGTCGCGATGCCGGCTTCGTTGCGGATGCGATCGGCGAACGGCGTCTGGAACATGCGGCCGAACACGGGCTTTTCGTCCTTGCTGACCTGGCCCGACGACACGTCGATCATGTCCGCGCCCGCGGCCTTGAAGGCACGCGCGATCTCGACGGCGTCGTCGGGCGTGGTGCCGCCGTCCACCCAGTCGTGCGCGGAAATTCGCACCGACATCGGCTTGTCTTGCGGCCACACCTTGCGCATCGCGGCAAAGACTTCGAGCGGATAGCGCAGACGATTCGCGAGCGAGCCGCCGTATTTGTCGGTGCGATGATTGGTGAGCGGCGAGAGGAAGCTCGACAGGAAGTAGCCGTGCGCGCAGTGCAGTTCGAGCCAGTCGAAGCCCGCTTCCGCGGCCATTTCCGTCGCGCGCACGAATTGCGCTTCGATTTCGCGCAGTTCGTCATGTGTCGCTTCGCGCGACCATTGGCTCACGCCGCGCAGATACTGTTGTGGCGAAGCCGATACCAGCGGCCAGTTGCCGTCGGGCAACGGCTGATCGATGCCTTCCCAGCTCACGCGCGTGGAAGCCTTCGCGCCCGCGTGGCCGAGCTGCATGCCGATCTTCGCGTCGCTTTGCGCGTGCACGAACTGCACGATGCGCCGCCACGCGGAGAGATGCGCGGGCGCGTACATGCCCGGGCATCCGGGCGTGATGCGCGCTTCGGGCGACACACAGGTCATTTCTGTCATCACGAGCGCTGCGCCGCCCATCGCGCGCGCGCCGAGATGCACCAGGTGATAATCGCCCGCTACGCCGTCGACGGCTGAATACTGCGCCATCGGCGAAACGACGACGCGGTTCTTCAACGTCACGCCGCGCAATTTGAATGGCGTGAACATGGGCGGAACGGAATGCCGGGCGGGCTCGCGCTCAATGCCCGCGCGTGCGGCGAGCCAGTCTTCAAATGACGACAGATAATCGGCATCGCGCTCGCGCAGGTTCTCGTGCGAGATGCGCTGCGAGCGCGTGAGCAGCGAATAAGCGAACTGTTGCGGCTCGAACGACGCGTAGCGGTCGACATGCTCGAACCATTCGGTCGAATTGCGCGCGGCGTTCTGGATGCGCAGCACATCGACGCTGCGCACTTCCGTGTAGTGCGCGAGCGCTGCCGCGAGGTCGTGCGGATGCGCGTCGATGCTGTTCGCGAGTTCGATTGCGTCTTCAAGCGCGAGCTTCGTGCCGGAACCGATCGAGAAGTGCGCGGTATGCGCCGCGTCGCCCATCAGCACGACGGGCACGCGCTTGCCGTCGGCCTGCGTTTTCCAATGCACCCATTCGCGATTGACGACGCGCGGAAAGCGGATCCATTGCGACGACCCGCGCAGATGGCTCGCGTTCGACATCAGCGCATTGCCGTCGAGATACTTCGCGAACAGCCGCTCGCAGAACGCGATGCTGTCCTCCTTGCTCATCTCGTCGAGGCCCGCCGCGCGCCACACGCGCTCTGGCGTTTCGACGATGAACGTCGACGTCTGATCGTCGAAGCGGTATGCGTGCGCCTGGAACCAGCCCCATTCCGTTTTTTCGAACGCAAACGTGAAGGCGTCGAAGAGCTTCTTCGTGCCGAGCCACACGAAGCGGCAGTCGCGCATGTCGATGTCAGGCTGATAGGTGGCCGCGTACTTCTGGCGAATTGCGCTGTTCAGGCCGTCGCTGGCGATGATGAGATCGGCGTCGTAGTCGTCGTCGTTGGAGACCTGGGTTTCGAACACCAGCTTCACGCCGAGTTCTTCGCAGCGCTCCTGGAGGATGTTCAGAAGGCGCTTGCGGCCGATGCCACAAAAGCCATGTCCCGACGAACGCACTTGTGCGCCGCCAAAGTTGATTTCGATGTCGTCCCAGTGATTGAACGCATCGAGGATCATGTCGGCGCTTTTTGTGTCGGCGGCGCGCAGGTTGCCGAGCGTCTGGTCGGAAAATACGACGCCCCAGCCGAACGTGTCGTACGGCCGGTTGCGCTCGACGACGACGACTTCGTGCGCCGGATGACGCCGTTTCATCAACAGCCCGAAATACAGACCGGCCGGGCCGCCGCCAATGCAGACGATGCGCATGCTGACTCTCCACCTTGAGGGTTCGGCTTTACTTTAGGTTTTGATAGTTTAGATGTCAAGTAAATTGTCCGGCGGCTGCGGTGGAGTTGCGCGTTGATTCGTATGATCTAGGTTCGTCAGGGAGCGGCCAGGCGCAATGACGAGCTTCACCGCTTAGGGTCGACGTCGTGCCGCCGCCGCGAAATGCTTGCGGGATGCCCCTCGGCGCGCGCGGCTTCCATCGCGGAAGCCGCCGATCGTAGTAACGTATCGGGAAATTTTTTCTTTCGCCCGGCCCGAATGATCTTTGAGGCGCTTATGTCCATAGACGCAGACACGATTACCGATGAACAGGTCGCCGCAATTGCAGACCGGATGACCGATGAAGGCCGTACTGTCTCTCCTGTGACCGTCTGGTCGGAGGTTCGCAGCGGTTCGATTGTCGCGGTCGCCGCCGCCTTGCAGCGCTGGCGGGACGCGCGGCAGCCGCAGATGCCTCAGGCGTCGAACCAGCCGGCCTTGCCCGGCGAACTGGCCGAAACGCTGATGAACGTCGCGCACCGGATCTGGGCGGCCTCGCAGGACGATGCGGAGCGGTTGCTCGGTGAGGGACTCGGCGTCATGACCCGGCAGCTTGACGTCGCGATCAGGGAACGGGACGAGGCGTTGGCCGAATATCAAAAGACAGGGGAACAGGTGGAAACGGGGCGCGAGCGCTTGAATGATTTGACCAACGACTTGCATGCGCTGGAAGATTCCTCCGCGCGCACGCGGACAGAACTTGCGTCGCAGACGTTGCGCGCCGAGGCGGCCGAAGCGAGAGCCGCGGAATTCGGGCAGCGCGCGTCGGAAGTCGAGGCCAAACTGGCGGCCGCGATGGCGTCGCTCGAGGATCAGCATCGGGCGAACGAATGGCTGGCCGCGACGGTTTCCAGCAAGAACGATGAAATTGCGCGGATCGCCCGGGAACGCGACGATGCGCAGCGGCAGATCGCGACGCTCGACGAGGCTTGCAACGCGAAGGCCGAGGAAGCGGAGCGATGGTCTCAGGAGGCGGGCGCGGCTGCGTCGCGCGCTGAAGCCGCGACGGCGGAAGCGGGCGAGCGCGCCGCGCATGCTGCCACGCTGGAGGCGGAGCTTGACGAGGCGCGTGTCGCGCTCGCGACGGAGCGCGAGGCGGCGGCGGTGCGGACCGACGAGACGTTGGCGCTGCGCGCAGACCTGGAGCGCGTCACGCGCGAACTCGAAGAGGCCCGCACGCGGATTGATGCGATGAGCGCCGCGCAGACGGCGGCTGGCGCTGAACTCGCGCGCGTTGGCGACGAAGCATCAGCGCAGAAGCACCGCGCGGACGCGGCTGAACAACGTGCGGTTCAGGCGGAGCAGAGCTTGGCGGCGGAGCGCGAGACGGCGGCGGCGCGCGCTGAGGAGTTGCAAGGCGTCACGCGAGAGCTGGAAGAATCGCGGGCGCAGGTCAATGCGCTGATGGAAGCGCAGACGGTTGCGAGCGCCGAATTGGCGCGCGTCACGCAGGACGCATCCGCCGCGAAGGAGCGGGCGGATACGGCGGAGCGGCGTGCAGCCGAACTGGAACAGACCTTGGCCGTGGAGCGCGAGGCGGCAACCGCGCGGCGCGACGAGGCGTCGGCGCAACTCAACGAACTGCAACGCGTCACGCGCGAATTGGAAGAATCAAATGCACAGGTCAACTCGCTGACGGAAGCGCAAACGGCAGCCACTGCCGA
>NZ_JAGIPX010000012.1:0-159649 GCF_017814945.1 Paraburkholderia sp. LEh10 | reverse complement strand
GGGCCGACGTGGCGGAACGACGTTCAGCAGAGTTGGAGCAAGACCTCGCAGCGGAACGCGAAGCCGCCGCAGCGCGGGGCGATGAAGCCTCGGCGCAACTCAACGAACTGCAGCGCGTCACGCGCGAATTGGAAGAATCAAATGCACAGGTCAACTCGCTGACGGAAGCGCAAACGGCAGCCACTGCCGAACTGGCGCTTGTCACTGAAGCAGCATCCACGGCGAAGGAACGGGCCGACGTGGCGGAACGACGTTCAGCAGAGTTGGAGCAAGACCTCGCAGCGGAACGCGAAGCCGCCGCAGCGCGGCGCGATGAAGCCTCGGCGCAACTCAACGAACTGCAACGCATCACGCGAGCACTGGAAGAATCAAAAGCACAGGTCAACTCGCTGACGGAAGCGCAAACGGCAGCCAGCGCTGAACTGGCGCGTCTCACGCAAGAAGCCTCTGCCGCCAGGGAACGCACGGACGCAGCCGAGCAGCGCGCCACCGAACTGGAACAGCGTCTCGCCAGCCAGGCACGCAAAAACGCCGGCCCAGAAGACGCACGAGGCGACGAACAACCAGGTTCGCAGCCGGCCAGCACTTCGACCGCCGAAGAAATCGCCGCATTGCAACGCCAGATTTCCGCGCAGGCCAAGGCACACACCAAGGCCTATAACGAGCTTCGCGCCAACGCCGAGCAATGGGTCACGTACGCGAAGGACATCAAGCAACGTCTCGATCAGGCAAACGAGAAGATCCTGTTCATCGACGCACGCAGCACGGGCGAAGTCGCGCTCTTGCGCCGGCTCTCATTCGAACTGGAGCGGCTCAAGCCGGACCATGAACTGGTATTCCGGGAAGCGCAGAAAAAGCTGATCGGCGCGACGATGGCTCAACAGCTCGCGCAGAAAGGCTATCGGTATGACCCGGCAACGGCTGTCATGTCGAAGCTGGAAAGCTGACGCTCATGGGTGGATTGCGACACCGCCGGACAAGTGCCCGGCGGTCGCTCACTTTGCAAAGAGCTGGCCGATATCCTTGAATGCCTTGAACTCCAGCGCATTGCCGCACGGATCGAGTAAGAACATCGTCGCCTGCTCGCCGACCTGGCCTTGAAAGCGGATATACGGCTCGATCACGAACTTCGTGCCGAACGACTTCAAACGCTCCGCGAGCGCCTCCCATTGGTCCCATTCGAGAACGATCCCGAAGTGCGGTACGGGCACGTCATGGCCATCGACGGGATTGCAATGCGCGTTTTGCTGCGCCGCCGTCTCCGGATGCTCGTGAATCACGAGTTGATGGCCGAAGAAATTGAAGTCGACCCATTGCGTGCTTGAACGGCCTTCGGCGAGGCCGAAAACGCGTCCATAGAAGTCTCGTGCGGCCGCAAGGTCATAGACGGGAATGGCCAGATGAAAAGGGGAAAGGCTCACTGTGTCTCCATGTGTGGGGCATTGCGATGCGCATCCGCTGACGGATGGACAGATAGTAGTGACCCGGATCCGAAAATAAAATCAATATAAAATTGGATCAAACACAAAGAGAATTTATCAATGATCCGAGAGCTGAAAACGCTGATTGCCGTTGCCCGCGAGGGCACCTTTGCCGCCGCCGGCAACAGGATCGGCCTGACGCAGGCCGCCGTCAGCGCGCAGATGCAGCGCCTGGAAGCGGAGCTGGGCTTTGCGCTGTTCGACCGCGAAGGGCGCACCGCGCGTCTGAATGCGATGGGCCAGCAGATACTCGTGCAGGCGCAGGAGGTGGTGCGTCTCTACGGAAATCTCAGTTCGACAACGGCGGGTCCCGCGGCCGCCGTTCGCGTGACTATCGGCGCGATTGCGTCGGTGCAGCGCTCCATCTTGCCGGACGCGTTGGCGCGGTTCCATGAGCAATGTCCGGGGTGTCGAACGCGCGTGATTCCAGGGCTGTCGATGGAGCTGGTCAATCTCGTGGATGCCGGTGAGATCGATATGGCGGCCGTCATCCGTCCGCCCTTTTCGTTGCAAAGCGACCTGCGCTGGACGACATTGGCGCAAGAGCCCTTCAGGCTCATCGTGCCGCGAAGCGTGAAGGGCCGCGACTGGACCGAGTTGCTGTCGGCACTGCCGTTCATTCGTTACGATCGCGCGTCGTTCGGCGGCCGGCAAGTGGACCGTTTCCTGCGAAAAATGCACTTCACCGTGCGCGAAGTGTGCGAACTGGACGAACTCGACGCGATCGTCAAGCTGGTCGAAAACGGCGTCGGCGTGGCGATCGTGCCTCAAACAGCCACTTGGCGACGCTGGCCCGCAAAGGTGCGCGCAATCGATCTGGGCCACCATACCTTTCATCGCGACATCGGGCTCTTGCACCGGTCGCCGCAGCAACTGAGCGAGCCGCTCAACGTGTTGCTCCGACTCATCGAGGCGCAGGCCCGAAAGAAGCCGTCGACGACCCACGAGCGATGAGCGATGAAGACGCGGGCCTCACCCGGCACTCGGCAGGTTCTCTTGAAGATAGATCGACATCGGCGTCTGCAATGGCAGCCCGCGCCCCATCAGGATCTCACGCCAGGCGGACCACAGTCCCGGGTACGGTTGCGGCATCTGCTCAGCGACAACCGCGTGAAATTGCGCAAGCGCGTGGAACGGCACACCTAGGGAACATGTGGTGCTTCGCGAAGCAGCGGCGCGATCCTGAGCATGTCGTCGTTCGTGAACTGCCGTCTGGCAAGCGGGGGACTGCAGTGGTGTGACGGGGGCGGCGGATCGAACATCGCGCGACGTTATTCAATCCGTCGTTCAATCCCGCCGCCCGGTCCGTCGTTCAGGTCGACAAAATCGTAACCAGCGCAACGGCGGAATCGCCCGCCAGCTGACCGCCGTTGTTCTCCGCAAGCGCGACCTTCGCGCCGGGACGTTGCCGCGCGCCCGCCGTGCCGCGCAACTGCTGCGTGAGCTCGACGATCTGCGCGACGCCTGTCGCGCCCACAGGATGTCCGCGCGACAACAGCCCGCCGCTTGGATTCACCGACACGCGCCCGCCGATATCCGTATCGCCCGAGCGGATCAGCTTCGGTGCGTCGCCGGGTGCGCACAGGCCGAGGTTTTCGTAGTGAATGAGTTCCGCGGGCGCCGATGCGTCATGAAGTTCGACCACATGCACATCGGACGGTCCGATACCCGCTTCTTCATAAGCGGCGTTCGCGGCGCGGACCGCGACCAGTTCGCCCGATCCATCCGCTTTCGCCGACACGATCGAACTCGCGCGCATGAACACGGGGCGAATGTCGCGCCTCGCTGCATATTGCTCCGAGCAGATGAACACGGCCGCGCCGCCGTCGCCGATCGACGAGCACATGAAGAGCGTCAACGGATCGCTGACCATCCGGCTCGCGAGCACTTCGTCGATGCTGGTCTCCTTGCGGAACTGCGCATGCGGATTTAGCGATCCGGCACGGCGGCTCTTGACCACCACGCGCGCGAAATCGCTGGCGTCGGCGCCTGTCTTTTCCATCCATTTGCGCGCCTTCGCCGCATAGAGGTCCATGAAGAGCGAACCCGTTCCTGTCGTGACGCCTTCGGGCAACGGCTCCTCTAGATCGACGGCCTTCGCGAACGCGCCGAACGAAATCGCCCTGTCCTCGTGCGAGAGCTTTTCGACGCCGACCACAAGCGCCGTTTCCGACTGCCCCGAAGCAACCGACAGCCACGCGAGATTCAACGCCGAGCTGCCGGAAGCGCACGCGTTCTCGACGTTGTACATCGGCTTGCCGTCGAGCCCGGTATTGCGCAGCGAAGACTGCGCGCGAATCATCTCCTGTCCGGTGACGACGCCTGCCGCCGCATTGCCGAAGAAGACGCGATCGACATCGTTCACAGTGACGCGCGCGTCCTTGAGCGCGAGCGATACCGCTTCTTCGGCGAGCGACTTCAGGTTACGGTCGAGAAATTTTCCAAAGGGCGTCATGCCGACGCCGCCGATTACTACCTTGCGCATTGCTGCCTCCAATCAATGAACATCTGAAACCTTCGATGACACGCGCTCGTGACTCGCGCCGATGCATCGTGCTCAGTCGAGAATCTTTCCGCGCGTCTCCGGCATCCGCGCATAGACGGTGAAGCCGACGACGCACACGGCGGCCACATAGACCCACAGGTACTGCGACAGGCCCGAACTCGTCATCGCGGTGACGATGTACGGCAGCGTGCCGCCGAACAGCGCCGCCGATACCGCATACGGCAGCGCCACACCCGTGGCGCGCACATGCGCCGGGAACTGCTCGGCCATCACCGTCGCGCAGGTCGCGGCGAAGCCGGACGAAAGCAGCATGCCGGTCGTGACGATCGCGGTCGCGCTCCAGAAGTCGTTGCTCAGAAAGTGCAGCGCGGGCCATGCGAACAGCGCCGAGCCACCGGCAAACACGAGCAGCACGGGCTTGCGGCCGATGCGGTCCGACAGCATGCCGATAAACGGAATGGCGATCAGCGAGACGACGATGGACACGACGCTCGCGCTGAACGCGTCATGCAGCGACAGGCCAGTGCGCAAATGTGCGAGCGTGGGAAACAGCACGAGCCACAGATAGATGCACAGGTTGCCCGCCATCGCGATGCCGATCACGCGCAACGCCGCGCGCCGATGCTCGCGCACGATCACGAGAAACGGATGCCGCACGCGCTGATGCGTCGCGACCGACTTCTTGAACGCATCGGTTTCCGCGACCGCGAGCCGCACCCACAGCGCGACGAAGCCGAGCAATCCCGCGATCGCGAAGGCGACGCGCCAGCCCCAGCGCGCCATGCCCGCCGGTTCGATCATCGATGTCAGCACGGCGCCGATCAGGGCCGCGACCAGCACGCCCGCGTTGACCGCGAAGTGTTGCCACGAGCCCGCGAAGCCACGCCGCGAAGGGGCGGACGATTCGATCAGGAACGTCGAGGCCGAGCCGAACTCGCCGCCCGCCGCAAAGCCCTGAATCAGCCGCGCGAGCACGAGAATCAGCGGCGCCGCGATGCCAATCGATTCGTAGCCCGGACACACGGCGATCACGATCGAGCTGCCCGCCATCAACGCCACCGATAGCGCGAGGCCGTTCTTGCGGCCGTGCCGGTCGGCATATGCGCCGAGCAGCGCGCCGCCGATCGGCCGCATCACGAAGCCGACCGCGAACACGGCGAATGCCGAGAGCAGCGAAACGTGCTCGTTGTTGGCCGGAAAGAAGTGCCGCGAGAAAAGCGCCGCGAAGGTCGCGTAAATGATCCAGTCGGTGAATTCGACGACGGTGCCGAGCGTCGCCGCGATGATGGCTTTTCGTTGCGCTCGCGTGAGCGGCGTCGCGGGAGCCTCGGCAACGCCTGGAAGGATGGTGTCCATGTTGTCTCCGTGTCTCTTTGTGATGAAGGCGCGTCGTTCGCGACGCATTCGGGAAGTGCCGGACGCATGGCCCAATCGCATCGGACAAGCGGCGGGTCCGGCACATGGACGCATCGTAGGTTTCGCAAACCGCGCTGCGCAAACGACTTTTTTTGCGCTCTCGATTGATTTTTTCTGCAACGAACGCGCGGCCCTCAGAGGCACGGGCACGAGCGGTTTCGATTGAGCGCAAGTCAATTGAAACCGCAGAAAAAGTCGTTTGAGCGCGGCATCGGGCGCGCCCTAGCATGAGCCTCACAGGGTTTCATCACATGGAGACACGTCATGCATGCTTCACCCCATATCGCGGCCGCCGAGGTCGCCATCGTCACGGGCGGCGCGAAAGGCATTGGCCTTGGCATTGCGCACGCGCTTGCGCGTCACGGCCGGCGCATCGCGCTCTTCGATCTCGACCGTGCAGCCCTCGATGACGCAGCGGGCACGCTCGCCGCTTGCGGCACGGAAGTGATGGCGCTGCCAGTCGATGTGACGCAGGCCGAATCCGTGAACGATGCGGTCGAGGCCGTCATCGAGCGCTTCGGACGTGCCGATGTGCTGGTGAACAATGCGGGCATCGTGCGCGACAAGCGCATCACGAAGATGAGCGACGACGACTGGGATGCCGTCATCGGCGTGAATCTGAAGTCGCAGTTTCTGTGCTGCCGCGCCGTGCTCGCGCACATGATTGCCGCGCGCTATGGGCGCATCGTCAACATCTCGTCGCGCGCGTGGCTCGGCGGCGTCGGGCAGTCGAACTATTCGGCGGCGAAGGGCGGCGTGGTGAGCCTCACGCGCAGTCTTGCGCTCGAATGGGCGAGTGCCGGCATCACGGTCAATGCGATTGCGCCGGGCATCGTCGATACGCCGCTTTTTCGCGCATTCGATGGCGAGCTTCAGGAGCGGCTCAAGAAATCCGTGCCCGTGCAGCGCATCGGCACGCCGGACGATATCGCGCAAGCCGTGCTGTTCTTCGCGCAACGCGAAGCGTCGTACATCACGGGGCAAACGCTTTACGTGTGCGGCGGCCGTTCGCTGTCGTCGCCGAGTGTTTGAGGAGACATGCGATGACCGTTCACTACAGCGCGTCGAACCATGTGGCGACCGTGACGCTCGATCGCCCCGAAGCGCTCAACGCGCTCGACCGCGACAGCCTCAACGCATTGCGCGCCGCGCTCGCGCAAGCGCGCGACGACGATGACGTGCGCGCGATCGTGCTGACGGGCGCCGGACGCAAGTCGTTCTGCGTCGGCGCGGACCTGAAGAACACGCTGCCGCCATCGACGAGCTTCGGCTCATCCTTCGTGCGGCCGATCGACCGCGCGGCCGCCGAAGGCATCTATGTCCGGCTGATGGAACTGAGCACGCTGCGCATCTTCAAGCCGATCATCGGCGCGATCAACGGCTACTGCCTGGGCGGCGGGCTCGAACTCGCGCTGCAATGCGACTTGCGGATCGCGTCGAGCAACGCGATGTTCGGGCTGCCCGAGGTCGTCGTCGCGAGCATCCCCGCCGTGTGCGGCATTCAGGCGCTGCAAAAGGCCGTGCCTTCCGCGCTCGCGATGAAGATGCTGCTGACGGGCTGCAAGATCGACGCTGCCTATGCGGAGCGCGTGGGCCTGATAACGGATGTCGTAGAGCCCGATGCGCTGATGGACAAGGCGCTCGAACTTGCGGGCACGATCGCGTCGAATGGTCCGCTTGCCGTGCAGATGATCAAGAAGATCGTCGAGACGAGCAGCAATGTGCCGCTCGCGCAGGCGTTCGAATTCACGGAGCTGGCGTGGGGCGCGATGCGCGACTCGGAAGACCGCGTCGAGGGACGCAAGGCTTTCGTCGAGAAGCGCAAGCCGCAGTTCAAGGGGCGCTAGGCAAGACGGCGCGCGTCAGCCGGCGCGCGCTTCGCCGATCGACAGCAGCCAGTTGCGGAACGCGGCGAACTCGGGATTCGACAGTTGCTCGCGCGGATAGACGAGGTAATACGTAAACGCGCCGAGATCGAGCACGAACGAAAACGGCATCACCAGCGTGCCGTCGCGCAACTGGTCCGCGACGAGCACGCGCTGCGCGATTGCGACGCCGACGCCTTGCGTCGCGGCGAAGTACGCGAGGATCGAGCTTTCGTAGCTGAGGCCGCTCAACGGATTGACGCCGCGCACGCCCGCGGCGTCGAGCCATGTGGCCCAGTCCTCGCGCCGCGCCAGCGAATGCAGCAGCGGCACGTTGCGAAGCGCCTGGGGCGTCGCGTCGTTGAGATCGGGATGCGCGCGCAAAAACTCCGGGCTGCAGACGGGCACGAGCTCGTTCGGCACGAGACGGTCGGAACCGACATCGGACGATGGCGCGTGCGACAGGCGGATCGCCGCATCGACGTCTTCGGTATTGAAGTCGACGGGTTGCAGCGACGTCGTGAGACTGACTTCGATATCGGGGTGCTCGCGATGAAACGTCGATAGACGCGGCAGCAGCCAGTTCATCGAAAACGTCGTGTAGCCGCGAATCTTCAGCGTGCGTCGGCGGCGCGCCTCGGTGAGATTGATGGTTGCAGTGCGCATCGTTTCGAAGCCGCGCACGATGTCGGTCAGATAGCGTTCCCCCATCGGCGTCAGCGCAATCGCACGATGTCCGCGCTCGAAGAGCTGCACGCCGAGCTGGTCTTCGAGCAGCTTGATCTGCCGGCTCACGGCGGCAGGCGTGACGTTGAGCTCGTTCGCGGCGAGTTGCACGCTGAGCAGGCGCCCGCATACCTCGAAGGCCCGCAGCGCGTTGAGTGACGGAAGGGTTCGCATCGAAAAATGGTAGCACGCGCTGTGCGCCAGGCATGCCGGGGAAGCTACGTAGTACGGGCTTGCGTTCGCTTCAGCAAAAGTCAATCGAGCGCGCAGGAAATGTCGTTTGTATGCGCCTTCTTCGCGCCGTATCGTGGGTGCAAAGGAAATCTGTGAGACACAAGGAGACAACCATGCTCGACGGTGTGCGAGTTCTGGCCTGGGGCGCGCGCCGCGCAGTGAAGCTCGGCGCGACGCTGCTCGAACGCGCTGGAGCGGAGATCACTTTCGCGCAAGCGAAACCAGACGGCGGCCTCGGATATGACGTGATCGTCGTTTCGTCGGATGTGAGCTCGGCTGACGACAAGCGCGCGATCGCGGATTTGAAGGCAGCGGGCACGTGCATCGTGTGCGATATCACCGCGATGGGACCGCAGGGTTCGCGCGCGGGCACGGGCTGGTCCGACGCGCAGGTTCAGGCGCTCGGCGGCCTGATGGATACGACGGGCTTCGCGCAAGGCGAGCCGGTGCGCATTGGCGTGCCGTTTACGGAGATATCGGCGGCGCTGTATGCGTGCTCGGCGATTGCGGCGGCGCTTCGCGTCAGACGCGTGCGCGGGTTCGCGCAGAACATCGACATCACGCTGTTCGGCTGTGCGGCGAGTGCGCTCACCACGTTTTTGCCCGCCGCCTTCGCACAGCATACGGTCGGGCGCGTGGGCAACCGTCATCCCGCGTGCGCGCCGTGGAATGCATACGCGACGAGCGATGGCTGGATCCTCATCTGCACCAGCACGGAAGAGCAATGGCGCAAGATCCGCTGCGCGGCGCGCGTGCCGCAACTCGACGATCCACGCTTCGCGACGCTGCGCGAGCGCGTGCGTCATGTCGATGAACTCGATGCGCTGATCGAAACCTGGACGACCACATTGACGACGGCCGAATGCTCGGCGCTTTGCGAGCGGATCGGCCTGGCCGCGGGGCCGATCGTCGCCGTTGCGGGCCTGTCGGGCGAGCCGAATTTCCGTATCCGGCATGCGCAGGCGGCGAGACGGATCGACGCTGAAGGCATCGGCGGCGACACGTATCGGCTGATCCCGGTGTTCGGCATATCGCCGCTGACGGATCGCGCTTGCGGCGTGACGCCTGAAACGCATGCGCCAACCCGCGCTGATGACGAAGGGCCGCTCGCGGGCATCAAGGTGATCGAAATCGGCCAGTACACGACGGCGCCGCTCGTCGGCAAGCATCTCGCGGCGCTCGGCGCGCAAGTCGTGAAGATCGAGCCACCCGATGGGGAAGTCGCGCGTTCGTGGACGCCGGGGCAGGCGGGCACCAGCTATTTCTTCGCGCTCAACAACACGGACAAGCAGACGCTCTCGCTCGATCTCAAGCAGGAAGCCGACCGCGCGTATCTGCGCACGCTGCTCGCGGATGCCGATGTGCTCGTCGAAAACCTGCGACCCGGCGCGCTGGCCAAGCTCGGCTTCGACCGGCAGACGCTCGGCGAACTCAACCCGCGTCTGATCTATTGCTCGATCTCCGGCTTCGGCATCGCGTCCGCGTATCCCGCGCGGCCCGCGTTCGATACCGTCATTCAGGCAATGGGCGGCCTCATGGATCTGACGCGCAGCGACGGCGAGCCCGTCAAGCTTGGCGCGTCGGGCGCGGACATTCTCGGCGGGCAGGCCGCGCTGCTCGCAATCGTCGCCCGTCTCGCCGAACCTGAGAGGCAGCGCGGCGCGTTCGTCGAAATTTCGATGCAGGATGTCGCCGCGTGGTGCGCGCTTTTTGCGGCGGGCAATCCCGAGCCGGACGGAATCGCGGTGCCGTGCGCCGATGGTCACGTATGGCTCGAAGGCGACGCGCTTCGCGACGCGGCAGCGCTCGCGGTGTGCGCGACGCAGGCGCGGTGCGCGTCGCTGATGCGAGCGTCCGCTGTCGCGGCGCTCGCCGATGCGGGCGTTCGCGCCGTACCCGTTGCCCGCGTCCACGAGTTGATTGAAGACGGCGATTTTCTGGCCGACGTGCTGAGCGTCGCGCGCGATGCGAACGGCGCGTTCTGGCCGGTTCTCAAGGTGCCGTACCGGCTCGCGCGCACGCCCGCCCGCGTTCGCGCCGTGCCGGGCGCGCCCGAATGCGGGAGTGTCGCGATGGCGCGCGCGGGGCTGGCTTCGGCCGCGGACAGTGTGGCGTGCGGGTGATGGCTTCGCGCGGGCGGGCGCATCATTGTCGGTGCGCAATGATCGCGTGACGCGCGCCCCTCCTACGCACCATGATCCAGCGCCGTGCGCATCGCGCCGAATTTCAGCCGATATTGCGCGGGCGTGAGGCCCACTTGCGCCGGAACAGCCTGCTGAAGAAGCTTGCGTCTTCGTAGCCGACTTCGTTGGCAATGGCTTCGATCGGCTGCTGGTTCGACTCGAGCATCTGCTTGGCTTCTTCGAGCCGCAGCGTGTGCACGTAGACGAGCGGCGACATGCCCGTCGCCTGCTGGAAGCGCCGCTTGAACGAGCGCTCGGGCAAGCCGCTCAGATGCACCATCGCGGCGACGGGCGACGCCTCGGCGTAATGCTCGGCCGGGGGCGCGTGGCGCGAGCGCATTCGCGGGTTGCGGGCCAATGCGTCGAAGCGCAGCCACGCCGAGCTCGACGAGGCCGAAGAGCTCGACGACGGCGACCCCGACGAACTGGGCGGCAGCTATCGCGCGCTGCGTCAGGTGCTGCCGCGCATGAATGTCGTCGGCGGATGCTGCGGCACCGATCACCGGCACGTGGGGCAGATCTGCCGGGCGATGAAAGCGACGCTGGCCGCCGCATGACTTCGGCAACCGTGACGAGGTCCGGCAATGCAGCTGAAAAATGGAGGCGATCGATGAACACGTCCAACGACGCAGGCTTCACAGGTTCGATTCCGGAAATCTACGAGCGTTACCTCGTGCCGATGCTGTTCGAGCCGTATGCGCAGGATCTCGCAAGGCGGGTGGCAGCGGCGAATCCTTCGCGCGTGCTGGAGATCGCAGCGGGCACGGGCGCCGTCACGCGAGCGATGGCGGATGCGCTGCCGGGGCAGGTCGAGATCGTCGCGACCGACCTCAATCAGGCGATGCTCGACTGCGCCGCGAAGCTCGGCACGCACAGGCAGGTGACGTGGCAGCAGGCGGACGCGACGCAACTGCCGTTCGACGACACGCGCTTCGATCTCGTCGTCTGTCAGTTCGGCGTGATGTTCTTCCCGGACAAGACGCGCGCATTCTCCGAAGCTCGGCGTGTGCTGCGGCGCGGCGGCGCGCTGATATTCAACGTCTGGGACCGTATCGAGGAAAACGAGTTTGCCGATTCGGTCTCGGCCGCACTGGGCACACTGTTCGCAGTCGACCCGCCGCGCTTCCTGCCGCGCGTTCCGTACGGCTACTTCGACCCGGCCGTCGTTGCGCGCGACCTCGCCGACGGCGGCTTCGACACGCCGCCTCGTATCGAGACGATCGCGAAGCGCAGTCGCACGGCATCCGCCGAAGCCGCGGCGTACGCGTTTTGCCAGGGAACGCCGCTGCGCGGCGAGATCGAGGCACGTCCGGGCACGACGCTCGACGACGCGACGGCGGCGTGCGCGGCCGCGATCCGCGAGCGTTTCGGCGGTAACGCAATCGAAGGCAAACTTCAAGCGCACGTCGCGGTTGCACAACGCTGATGCCGTGAAAAAGAGTGTGTCCTGAGACGTAACAATTTGCCGGAAGCCGCTCCAGCCGTGCTCGCGAGGCCGCGCGACGTGCGCGCCGCGGATTTTGTTACACCTCTTACCGGCGAGGCTGGGCGGCGTTACGGAAGCCTTTCAGGCGTCCGGTTATACTCGGCGCCGTCTCAAAAACTACAGATTGATCTATGTCGAAGCGAATCATTCAGATGGTTGCCGTCGCAGCGCTCACGGCTGCGGCGTCGCTGCCGGCCATGGCCGGCGATATGAACAATGCGCTGGGCGGCGCGCTCGGCGGCGTGGCGGGTGCTGCGCTGGGCGGCGCGGTAGGCGGCAGCACGGGCGCCGTGATCGGCGGCGCGGTCGGCGGCGGCGCCGGCGGCGCGGTCACGTCAAACGGCCGCGAGCGCACGGGCGCCATCATCGGCGGCGCGCTGGGCGGCGGCGCGGGCACGGCGGCGGGCAATGCGATGGGCGGGCGCGGAGGCGGTCTCGTCGGCGCGGCGCTCGGCGGCGGCGCGGGCGCCGCGCTGGGCGGCAACGTCTCGCGCTCCAACTCGTACGCCGACGACTATTCGCACGGCTATTCGCAGGGCTATCACAAGCACAAGCACAAGCATCACCACGATTGACGGGTGATCCGAACGCGGCGTGAATCAAATCGAGGTCCGGCAGCGCACCGCTGCGGACCTCGGCGGCGCGTGACACGGATTGCGCCCACCTCGAGCACCCTCTCGGCATCGAGATCGGCAAGGGCTTGTACTGGAACCGGGGCGTAACGCCGACGGACGCGGGCTATGTCGGCGCGGATTTGCGCCGGCTCGGCCTGCTCGCGTCGCTTCCCGGAATGTTTCTGGCGGGCGGGCTCGCGGGCGCAATCGCGTTCAAGCAGCTCGGCTTTGTCGCGACGGTGCCGCTTGCCGCGCTGTTGCTGGTGCTGGCCGCCGTGCCCGTCACCGACGATTTGCGGGGTTACCTGCGCCGCGTGCGTTGATGCGCGCGGCGACTGTGGCCGCGCGCGAACGCTGATCTCGTTTGTTCACGCGTGCAAGAGGCGAACGTTCCGCTCACTCGCATGCTGGGTCCGCTCTATCCCGTTACTTCGTCCACAGCGTACGGCCAAGGAACGTCAGCGTTCTGTCCCATGCGTGCTGCGCCCAAACGGCGTCGTACTGCGTGCCTGCAATGCGGTTCGGTCCGACCGCCGTCTCGTTCGCGAACGCATGATGGGCGAGGTAGCGATGGAACTCGACATCGACGTTCGCTTCGCGCAGCTTCGATTCCAGCGTGTCCACATTGGCGATCGGGAAGAACGCGTCCTGCGTCGCCCAATGCGCGAGCACAGGCACCTTGATTTGCGATGCGTCGATGTATTCGAGGGGAGGGAAGCCGTAGAACACGACGCCCGCCGACACCTCGGGGCTTTGGCACAGCGACAGGAAGGTCAGCGCGCCGCCCATGCAGTAGCCCATCACGGCGACGCGGCCCGCGCGCTGTTTGAGGTACTGCACCGCGCCGCGAATGTCCTGCGATGCGGCATCGCCGAAGTTGAGGCCGTCCATCAGATGATGGGCCTCTTCCTCCTCGACCGTCGATTTGCCCCGGTACAGATCGGGCACGAGCGCGAAGTAGCCGCATCGCGCGAGGCGCTCCGCGACGCCGCGAATCTGGTCGTTCAAGCCCCACCATTCCTGAATGACGACCACGGCTGGTGCGCCTTCCGTCTTGTCCGGCGTGGCAAGGTAGCCTTGCAGTTGCTGGCCGTCGGGGCGGCTAAAAGTGATCGTGGATCCCGTCGTGTTCATGAGCGTGTTCCTGTTGATTGAACTCGATAGCATAGCGCCGATGATACGGCGATGCAGGCCGACGGGCCAAAACAAAAAGCGGGCATCGCCCGCTTCATTCGACTATCGCGATTCGCTGACAGCGCGGTTAAGACGGCATCTTCCGGAAGGAAATCGCAAAGCGGTTCCATCCATTGATCGCGGAGATGAGCAGCGTCAGATCGACCAGTTCCGCTTCGCTGAAATGCGGCTTCACGGCCTCCCACACGGCATCCGGCACATGGTTCTCGGACACGAGCGTGAGGGCTTCCGTCCATTCGAGCGCCGCGCGCTCGCGCGCCGTGAAGAACGGCGTTTCGCGCCACACGACCACCGTCGCCAGGCGCCGGTCGGTTTCGCCGCCTTTGCGCGCGTCGGCGGTGTG
Source organism: Paraburkholderia sp. LEh10 (assembly GCF_017814945.1). Lineage (GTDB taxonomy): Bacteria > Pseudomonadota > Gammaproteobacteria > Burkholderiales > Burkholderiaceae > Paraburkholderia. Next base: position 145,601 of record NZ_JAGIPX010000012.1, on the reverse strand, counting down.
CATGTCGACGCAGAACGCGCAGCCGTTGATCTGCGATGCGCGCAGCCGCACCAGTTCCGTCAGCGATTTTTCGAGGTCGCTCTTGCCGATGCGTTCTTCGAGCGCGAGCATCGCCTTGATCGCATGCGGGTTGGCTTTGTAGAAGTCGAGACGTTGTTCCATGATGATTCCCCAGTGAGAGTGCGCATTGGCCTGCGCGACAGACAAAGATTAGGTGCTCGATTGGCCATATGAAATGGCCAATTTCGCCTAATTCGAGGTAACCACTTTTGGAAGCGGCCGGGCGACCTTATTTCAATCTTGACTTCCCTTTGTCTCGCCCGTCGTCTTTGCCGTCACTTGACCGCGCCGAGCGCGAGCCCCTTCACGAGATAGCGCTGCAGCCATGCGAACACCACGGAAACAGGCAACGTCGCGCACAGCGTCGCGGCCATCACCAGATGCCATTCGACGACATACTTGCCCGCGACCATATCCGTGACCTGCACGGTGAGCGTCTTGTTCTCCGGCGAGCGGATCAGCGTATAGACGACGGCAAATTCGTTCCATGCGTTGATGAACGTGAAGATCGCCGTCACGACGATGGCGGGCACGGCGAGCGGCAGAAACACCCTGAATACGGCGCGCGTGCGGCTGCATCCTTCGAGCCATGCGGACTCTTCGAGATCGCGCGGCACGGTCTGGAAATACGACGACAGCATCCACACCGCGAACGCGATATTGAACGCGGCATACGACACGATCACGCCGATCTTCGAATCGACGAGATTGCCGTCGCCATACGGAATCATCGCGGCGAGACGAAACAGGCCGACCACCAGCAGGATCGGCGAGAGCATCTGCGTGACGAGCAGAAACTGTCGATAGAGCCCGCGCCCGCGAAACGGAAAGCGCGCGAGCGCGTACGCGGCGGGCAGGCTGACGGCCAGCGCGAGCGCCGTCGAAAGCAGGCTGACGATCATGCTGTTGCGCAGCGCGACGCCGAAATTCGCCGCGGTCCACATGTCGGCGAAGTTCTGCCATTGCCAGTGCACGGGCAGCCAGCGCGCCGGATAGATGAACACCTCCTGCGCAGGCTTGAGCGCGGTGAACAGCATCACGGCGAACGGAAACAGCACGATCGCGACGAGCGGCGACAGCGCGAGCCAGCACCAGACGGTGCGCTTCATCTTGGCGTTCATGCCGGCTCTCCTTCCTTCGACGGCTGTATGCGCAGATACAGCACCGAAAACACGAACAGCATCACGAGCATGATGAGCGACACGGCCGCTGCCTGGCCGGGACGGCCGAGCCGGAAGCCGAGTTCGTATAGATACGTGACGAGAATATGCGTGCCATTGTTCGGGCCGCCTTGCGTCATCACCCAAATGATCGGAAACGAGTTGAACACGTAGATCACGTTCAACAGAATCGCCATGTTCACGAATGGGCGCAGCAAGGGCAGCGTCAACTGGCGGAATTGCTGCCATGCGCTCGCGCCGTCGATGCGCGCGGCTTCGTAGATATCGCCCGGCACGGAGGACAGGCCGCCGAGCAGGATCGTCACCGTGAACGGAATCGACACGAGGATGCCGACGGCGATCTCGACCGGGAATGCAAGCTCGGGCGTCGCGAGCCAGTGAATGGGGCCGCCGATCAGACCGAGGCGCTGCAACGTGACGTTGACCATGCCGTAGTCGTCGTTGAACGCCCAGCGCCACACGACGGCCGTCATCGTCAGCGAGACGGACCACGGCAGCATCACGATCGTGCGCGCGATGCCGCGGCCGTGAAAGTCCTGGTTCAGCACCAGCGCGACGGGCACGGAGATGATGACCGTGCCGCCGACCACGCACGCCGTCCATACTAGGGTGCGGCGCAGCGAATCGAGAAACACGGGATCGGCGAAAACCGTATAGAAGTTTTTCAGGCCGGTGAAATCGCGGATGGCGCCAAAGCGCGATACATCGTGCAGCGACTGATACACGATGTTGAAGATCGGATAGCTGATGATGAACAGCGCGAGGATCAGGCTCGGCGCAATCAGCCACCACGGCGCGGCGGCGCGCGGCGCGGCGGAACGGTTCATGCGCGCGCGATCGACGGATGCTTGGGCGTTGGAACTCATGAAGCCCTCGGGACGGAATGGGCCGGATGCAACACGGCGCGCTGCGCACAAATCACAGCGCCCGCACATCGAATTTGAAGCCGCATCGACATCGCGCCGATGCGGCTTCCCGTACTGCTCTACGCAACCTTCAACGCGTCTTACTGGCCGAGTGCCTGGTTCGCCTGATTCGCCGCCTGTTTCAGCGCATCGTCAGGCTTCGCCTTGCCGAGGTAGACGGCCTGCATCGCGTTCGTCACGGCCTTCGCGGTGTCTTCCCAGCCCGACACCGTCGGCGCGAAACGTGCTTGCGGCAGGAGCGCGATGAACGCCTTCGTGTCCGCGTCGTTGAACGCGGGGTCGGCGGCTTCAGCCTTGGTGGTCGGCAGGAAGCCTTCCGTGCTCGTGAACTCGACGCGCGGCTCCTTCGTGAACAGGTAGTCGAGGAACTTCCACGCTTCCTTTTTCACCTTCGAGTTCTTGAACATCACGATCGAATCCGTGACGGCGTACGTCGCGCCGTTCGTGCCGACAGGAACGGGATCGATGCCGTACTTCAGATTAGGCGCTTCCTTCTTGATCTGCTTCGCGAGGAACGGCGCTGAAATCACCATTGCGACGCGGCCCTGCTTGAAGAGGTTCTGCACGTCTTCGCGGCTGTAGCCCGTGACGCCGGGCTGCGTCAGGCCTTGGTCGATCATCGACTTGTACATCGTCGCCGCCTTGATGCCCGCGGGCGAATCGAAGCCTGCCTTGCCTTGCTTGTTCAGCACGTCGCCGCCGTTGGTCCACAGCGCGTAGTAGTAGTACACGTCGGTTTCGATTTCCTTGCCTTGCAGGCCGAAACCGGCGACGCCCTTCGCCTTCAGCTTCTTCGACGCGTCGATCACGTCATTCCACGTCTTCGGGCCGTTCGGATAGCCGACGCTCGCAAGCAGATCCTTGTTGTAGTACAGCGCGCGCGCCGATGCCGCGATCGGCAGGCCGTACGTCTTGCCGTTGATCTGGCCAGGTGCGAGGAACGGACCGATGAAGCGGCCCTTGAAGTTCGCGTCCATATAGCCGTCGAGCGGCTCGGCCACGTCGTCCTTCACGAAATCGAGCAGCCAGCGCGTGCCGACGATCGCGAGATCGGCGTTGGCGTTGCCCGAGATGTCCGTTTGCAGCTTCTGTTGCAGCGTGTCCCAGCTCACGTCTTCGATCTTGATCGTGGTGCCGGGATTGGCCTTCTCGAACTGGCGGGCCATTTTCTCGAAGTACGGCGCCGTCGCGTCGCTGTAATGCGCGACCGTCACACGCACCGTGTCGGCGTGCGCCGATAGGGCAAGACCTGCAAATGCGAGCGCCGCGGCGACTTTGCCGAGCGTAAGGGAAGCACGTGCATGCAACGACATTTCGACTCTCCTGAGGTGGTCCGCCGCCGTAGCCGGCTGCTTGGGTTGAATTGTTTGAAAAAATCCTACACACGAAAAAAAATGTTGTCACGTAGGGCTGACGATATTTTTTGTCGACCGGGTTTTTGCATAAGATGCTGTAAAGGATGGGCTTTTTGTGCAGTGCGGGGTTACGCGCCGAACCGCGGTTGCGGTGCTTCTGAAACCTTGGAACGCGCAATATGTAGGAAATTTACAGGATGAAGGGCGGCCTCTCGTGAGACGCGAAGCCGCCCGCGAACGCGGAGGATGGACATGAAGCGTGTCGTGCTGGTGACGGGAGCGTGCGGCGGAATAGGCAGCGTGTTGTGCCGGCGTTTCGTGCAGGACGGCGCAAGCGTGCTCGCGCTCGACATCGACGCCGCCGCGCTGGACCTGCTTGCCGCCGAACTGGGCACTGACAGCGTAACGCCTGTCGCCGCCGATCTCGGCGACGCCGAAGCGGTGCGCGAGCGCGTCGCGCTAGCAGTGCAGGCGCGCGGCCCCGTCGACGTGCTGGTGGCGAACGCGGGGGCGGCGGAAGGCATGACGCTCGCGAAGACGGATGCCGCGAGCTGGCAGCGCGACGTGCACCTGAACCTGAACGGCACGTATCACACCGTCGAAGCGGTGCGCGCGTCGATGGTCGAACGGCAGTATGGCTCGATCGTGCTGATCGGCTCCGTGAACGGCATGGCGGCGCTCGGCCATCCCGCGTACAGCGCGGCGAAGGCGGGCCTCATCAGCTATACGAAGTCGCTCGCGATCGAACTCGGGCGCTACGGCATTCGCGCGAACATCGTCTGTCCGGGCACGGTGAAGACCAAGGCCTGGCAGGCGCGCGTCGACAAGAACCCGCAAGTCTTCGAAGACCTGAAGAAGTGGTATCCGCTGCGCGACTTTGCGACGCCCGACGATATCGCCGACGCCGTGCTCTTTCTCGCATCGCCGATGGCGCGCGTGATCACGGGCGTCGCGTTGCCTGTCGATGGCGGGCTGATGGCGGGCAACCGGCTGATGGCGGAAGACCTGACGCTCGAATCGCTTTGATGCGTGGATTCGACGCTTCGACGAAATACGCGGCGCAACCGCAAACGACGATGAGGACAGCATGGCAGCAGTGCAACTGAGCGGCATCTACAAGCGTTACGGCGACACGCAGGTCGTGCACGGCATCGACCTGCACATCGACGATGGCGAGTTCGTCGTGCTGGTTGGCCCGTCGGGTTGCGGCAAGAGCACGCTGATGCGGATGGTCGCGGGTCTCGAAGAAATCAGCGGCGGCGAGCTGACGATCGGCGGCACGCGCGCGAACGGCTTGCCGCCGCAGCAGCGCAACATCTCGATGGTGTTCCAGAGTTACGCGCTGTATCCGCATCTGTCCGTGTACGACAACATCGCGTTCGGTCCGCGCATCCGCAAGGAAGCGGCGACGAGCTTCAAGCCACGCATCGAAGCGGCCGCGAAGATGCTCAACCTCAGCGGCTACCTGGACCGCTTGCCGCGCGCGCTGTCGGGCGGCCAGCGCCAGCGTGTCGCGATGGGCCGCGCGGTGGTGCGCGAGCCGTCGCTGTTCCTGTTCGACGAACCGCTGTCGAATCTCGACGCGAAGCTGCGCGTGCAGATGCGCACCGAGATCAAGGCACTGCATCAGCGGCTGAAAAACACCGTGATCTACGTCACGCACGACCAGATCGAAGCGATGACGATGGCCGATCGCATCGTCGTGATGAACGCGGGGCGCATCGAGCAGATTGGGCGTCCACTGGAACTGTACGATCGCCCGGCGAATCTGTTCGTCGCGAGCTTCCTCGGCTCGCCGTCGATGAATTTCGCCGAAGGCGAAGTGGTGAGCGCCGCGCACGGCGCGGCACTGAAACTCGGCGATGGCGTGCAGCTTCCGCTGCCGGGCGCGGCGGCGAAGCCTGGCGCAAAGGTCACGCTCGGCGTGCGGCCCGAGCACATCGAAGCGTCGAGCGAAGGTATTCCGATGGATGTCGAAGTGATCGAGCCGACGGGCGCGGAAACGCATCTGTACGGCAAGATCGGCGGCGCGGCGTGGTGCGTGACGATGCGCCAGCGCGCATCGATCGAGCCGGGACAACGCGTGACGGTCCGCTTTCCGGAGCAGCACATGCATCTGTTCGACACGGAGAGCGGGCGCAGACTGGGCTGACGGCGCGCCTCGCCCTATCGTGCGTGGGGCGGGAGCAAGGCGCTGAAGCGCCGACTCGGGTCGACAGCACCGCACGCCGTCGATTCACCTTCAATCGAAAGGAACGTACGGGTGTCCGCACCTAACCTGATTCCTCATATCCGCAGCGCGCTCGAATCGCTGCGGCCCGCCGAGCGCAAGGTCGCCGACATGGTGCTGTCCGATGTCGACTTCGCGATGCGCGCGAGCATCACCGAGCTTGCGCAGCGCGCGGACGTGTCGGAGCCTTCCGTCACGCGCTTTTGCCGTGCCGTCGGCGCGCACGGCCTGCGCGACTTCAAGATGCAGCTGGCGCAGAGCGTCGCGGGAGGGATGCCGTATGCGTCGGCGGCCGTCGCGCGCGACGACGACACGAAGACGCTGTTCGAGAAGGTCGGCGAAGCGGCCATCGAGGGCATCACGCAGGCGCGCGGCGCGATCGATCCCGTCGCGGTGAATGCGGCGCTCGCTGCGCTGACGAGCGCGCGTCGCGTGTATTTCTTCGGCGTCGGTTCGGGTTCGGGACTGGTCGCGCAAGATGCGGCGCTGCGTTTCCTGCGGCTCGATATCGCCGCGAGCGCTTTCACGGATGCGCATTTGCAGCGCTTATACGCGGGTCTGCTCGAACCCGGCGACGTCGCGTTCGCGATTTCTCATTCCGGGCGCAGCGTCGAGGTGAACGAAAGCATGCAGATCGCGAAAGAGCGCGGCGCGACGACGATCGCGCTGACGAATGTCGGCTCGCGGCTTGCGTGGCTCGTCGATATTCCGCTGCTGCTGCGCGTGCCGAGTCCGATCGATCCGAATACGCCGGGCGTGTCGCGCCTCGTGCATCTGTGCGTGATGGATGCGCTCGCGATCGGCGTCGCGTTGCGGCTCGAACCGCAGGCGCTGGAGAAGATGCGCCACGCGAAGGCGCGCTTGTCGCAAGAAACGGATGTGGCGGCGGAGGATGAGCCGCAGTAGACGCCGTTCGGTGTCAGCCGGCCACGAACCCGAAGCGCCGCGACAAGCGTTGCGTCGCCGCCAGCAGTGTCTTCGCGGCGTCGCCCTGGGTATCGCTGTCGAAGCTCCCCGCCGTGCCCATCAACGCGATCACCAGCACGACACTGCCCGTGTGATCGAACACGGGCGCGGCCAATGTGCCGATGCCGGGAATCGGCTTGTTGAGCGCGGTGTCGATGCCATGCGTGCGGATCTGCGCGAGACGGTCCGCATACGATGGCGCGAGCTTCGCCGAACGCACGTCCGGAGACGCAAATATTTCCGCACGCTCCGCGCCCGCCAGCCGCAGATGATCCTGCGCGAGCAGACCATGCCGCACGTCGTCGGCGACGTACGCGGCGAACACGCGCCCGATCGCCGTGTTCACGAGCGACATCACGGTGCCGACGCGCAAGCTCACATGCAAAGGCCGCGCTGCTTCTTCGAGCCGCACGACGGTTGGCCCGAGCGGGCCGAGCACGGCCGTTGCGACGCTCATGTCGGTCGTCGCCGCGAGATCGACGATTTCGGGCTCCGCTTCGCGCGTCGGCGACAGGCGTTGCAGGCCGATCAGACCGAGTTCGAGCGCGAGAGGCCCCGCTTCGAAACAGCCGGACGCGTCACGGCCGAGCAAGCCGATTTTCTGCAGGCTCACCAGATGCGGAAACGCCTTCGCGGGCGGCATGCCCGCCGCCGCCGCGAGATCGCGCAATGACAGCGGCTTGCCTGCGGCGACGAGGGCAGTCAACAGCTCGCCCGTGCTGTCGAGCGACTGGATCCCGCGCTGCTGCTTCGCGTCGGCGGACGCCTGAGTGTTGAGCGTTTCGTTCATGTCCGATGCCTGCCTGTATCAGCGCCGATGTCAGCGCCGATGTCCGCGCCGATCTCGCGCGCCGTGTTTTGCAGTGCACGCGCAATCGGGCCGTTCCAGTCCACATCGATTGCGGCGCTCGGACCGATGACCGTCAGCGCGAGACACAACTGCCCATCGGCATCGAGCACGGGCGCGGCAAGACTGCTGATGCCGGGACTCGGCGCATCGATGCCGCGTTCGATGCCGCGCTCGCGGATTGCGGCGAGCGTCGCGTCGAACGACTGACGCTCGTTGGTCCCGACAAGATCGCTGGAGCCTTCGCCCGACTGATTCGCCCACATCGTCTGCAACGCATCCGTTGCGAGGTACGCGCAAAACACGCGCCCCGTCGAGGTCGCGGGCAGCGACATCACGGTGCCCACATGCAGGTTCACGTGCAGCGGAAAGCCCGCATGCTCATAACGGACGATGGTCGGCCCTTGCGGACCCGCAGTGCAGATCGCGACGCTGAAGCCGATTTCTTCGGCCAAAACCGTGACGCGCGGCACGGCGGCGCGAAATGCCGGCTGGTTCGCGAGCTGCATCAGGCCGAGGCGCAGCGACAGCGGTCCCGGTTCATAGCGCCCCGACAGTTCGTCGCGCTTGATGAGACCGAGCCGCGTGAGACTCACGAGATACGCGTGCGCCTGGCCCGGCGCGATGTCGGCGGCGGCTGCGAGGTCCGATAGCGCGAGCGGCGTGCGCGCCTTTGCGAGCGCATGCAGCAGCCGCCCGCCGACTTCGACGCTCTGGATGCCGCGCTGCTGCTTGCCCGCGCCGGTCTCGCTGTCTTTTGCCGTCTTGCTCGCGCCGCTCACGTCTTTCGTCTGTTCTTAAAAAAGGTCCATGTTAAACGAACAACGGCCGTGGACCGCTCGCGAAAAGCGCCGATCACAGCATCGCCAGGGTAAACGTGAAATTAGCGTATAGCGATACGATTCGCTATTGACAAATAATGCGCAGAGTCTAAGATGAAATCACTCCGGTGCGATCGTCGCCGGACATCATTCCAACCAGACAGGGCAGACCGTCATCGCCGCGACAGCGCGCAAGGTTTCGCCCTTTGCCCCATCAATTGACGGAGACGAGCATGGCCAAGGCATTCGCATCGCAAGCCGACCTTGAAGAAAAGAAAATCACGTGGACGCAACTGTCCGAGAACGCCTACGCATATACGGCCGAAGGCGACCCGAATTCGGGCGTGATCGTCGGCGACGATGGCGTGCTGATCGTCGATACCACCGCGACGCCCGCGATGGCGCAAGACCTGATCGCGAAGATCCGCAGCGTCACCGACAAGCCGATCAAATACGTCGTGCTGTCGCACTACCATGCGGTCCGCGTGCTCGGCGCGTCGGCGTATTTCAACGAAGGCGCGCAGCAGGTCATCGCGAGCCGTGGCACCTATGAAATGATCGTCGAGCGGGGCGAGGCCGACATGAAGTCGGAGATCGAGCGCTTTCCGCGTCTCTTCGCAGGCGTCGAAACGGTGCCGGGCCTGACATGGCCGACGCTTGTGTTCGAGAAGGAAATCACGCTGTTTCTCGGCAAGCTCGAAGTGCGCATTGCGCATCTGGGCGCAGGTCACACGAAGGGCGATACGGTTGTGTGGCTGCCTTCGCAGAAGGTGCTGTTCTCGGGCGATCTCGTCGAATACGAAGCGGCCTGCTATTGCGGCGACGCGCAACTCGAACAGTGGCCCGCGACGCTCGAAGCGCTGCGCGCGCTAAACGCCGAAAAGCTCGTGCCGGGCCGCGGCCCCGCGCTGACGACGCCCGAGGATGTGAACAAGGGCCTCGACTACACGAAGGACTTCGTCACGACGCTGCTGCAAAGCGGCCGCGAAGCCGTTGCCGACAAGCTCGATCTGAAGGCCGCGATGGCGCATGCGCGCAAGGCGATGGACCCGAAGTTCGGCCATGTCTTCATCTACGAGCATTGCCTGCCGTTCGACGTGTCGCGTGCCTATGACGAAGCAAGCGGCATCACGCATCCGCGCATCTGGACCGCGCAGCGCGACAAGGACATGTGGGACGCGCTGCAGGCCTGACGGCACAGACAAGGCAACGAGCAGACGGATGGAGACAGCAGAATGAGCAGTATCAACTACCAGACCTTGTCGTTCGAATACCGGCGCTGCGCGGAGCAGGACGCGGCAGCGGACGCAACGTCGCAGGCAGCGCCGCATCCGGTGATCGTGGTCGGCGCGGGCCCCGTCGGTCTCGCGACGGCGATCGATCTCGCGCAGCACGGCGTATCCGTCGTGCTGGTCGATGACGATTGCTCGCTCGCAACAGGTTCGCGCGCAATCTGTTTTTCGAAGCGCTCGCTCGATATCTTCGACCGGCTCGGCTGCGGCGACCGCATGGTCGAAAAGGGCATCAGCTGGAATGTCGGCAAGGTGTTCCTGCAAGAAGAACTCGTGTACACGTTCAACCTGTTGCCGGAGGCGGGGCACCATCGTCCTGCATTCATCAATCTGCAGCAGTACTACGTCGAAGGATTTCTGCTCGAACGCGCACAGTCGCTGCCGAATATCGACATCCGCTGGAAGAGCAAGGTGGTGGGCTTGCAGCAGCACGGCGAGCCGGGCTCCGCCGATGCCGTCGTCACGCTGAGCGTCGAGACGCCCGAAGGCGAGTATCCGTTGCGCGGCCGCTATGTCGTGGCCGCCGACGGCTCGCGCAGCCCCGTTCGCAGCATGATGGGCCTCGACAGCAAAGGCCGCGTATTCAAGGACCGTTTCCTGATCGCCGACGTGAAGATGGAAGCGGAGTTTCCAAGCGAGCGCTGGTTCTGGTTCGATCCGCCTTTTCATCCGAACCAGTCGGTGCTGCTGCATCGCCAGCCGGACAACGTGTGGCGTATCGACTTCCAGCTCGGCTGGGACGCCGATCCGGCGCTCGAGAAAACGCCTGAACGTGTGCTGCCGCGCGTGCGCGCGCTGCTCGGGCCGGACGCGAAGTTCGAACTGGAATGGGTCAGCGTGTACACGTTCTCGTGCCTGCGGATGGAACGCTTCCGGCATGGCAACGTGCTGTTCGTCGGCGATGCGGCGCATCTGGTTTCGCCGTTCGGCGCGCGCGGCGCGAACAGCGGCTTTCAGGACGCGGAGAACGTCGCGTGGAAGCTCGCGATGGTGCTCGACGGCCGCGCGTCCGACGCGCTGCTCGACACGTACGCGAGCGAACGCGAGTACGCCGCCGACGAGAACATCCGCAACTCGACGCGTTCCACCGATTTCATCACACCCAAGTCGCCCGTGAGCCGCACGTTCCGGGATGCCGTATTGAAGCTCGCACGCAAGCATCCGTTTGCGCGTTCGCTCGCGAATAGCGGGCGTCTTTCGGTGCCGGCGGTGCTGCGTGACTCCCCGCTCAACACGGGCGATCTCGACAGCTTCGAAGGCAAGATGGTGCCGGGCGCGCCGTGCGCGGATGCGCCCGTTTCGTCGGCGGGCGAATCGGCGTGGCTGCTCGCGCAATTGGGCGATTCGTTCACGGGCGTGCTGTTCTGCGGCAACGACGATATCGACGCCGCAACGCAAAACACGTTGCGGCTGCTGCAACGTGGGCCAATTCCGTTGAAGCTGGTCGTCGTGGCGCCTCAAGGCGCGCGCATTGCAGCGATGCAAGCCGATAACGTGGTCGTGCTCGAAGACAGCGAAGGCCTCGCGAGCTCGCGTTACGACGCGGCGCCGGGCACGTTCTATCTGATTCGCCCGGACCAGCACGTGTGCGCGCGATGGCGATCACTCGATGCAGCGCGCGTCGAAACGGCGCTCAAGCGGGCGTTGTGCGTCGAGGGCGTCGCGTGAACGCGGCGCCGCGCATCGATACCGCATCGACACCGCATCGATACAAAGAGCAGGAGACATCAGTGGCACTCATCACGCAACTCAATCTGACGCAGCCCGACGACTTCTATGAAGCGCTGATCGACATGCATCGCGATTTTGACGAAGCACAAAGCCAGGCCGCGAACGCGCAGCTTATTTTGCTGCTCGCGAATCATATCGGCGATTACGCGACGCTGATGGAAGCGATTCAATATGCGCGCGAAGGCGTCGATCGGCCGCACGCGCCGGCTGCACAAAACGCGGCGGATACCTCGCGCGTCGCTGCCTGATTCCTTGATACGGCTCGCGCGTCAACGATAACGCGAGCCGCCTTTTCCCAATAACACGGCGCAACAAACGCCGGACCCACTGGGTCCGCAGGACCCGTATTGTCTGGAGATCTCGATGAGTCAATCAATCTCGCACGCCTATGAGCCCGGCGGGTCGGCCGCCGCGCATGGTGACGACACGGCGCTTTATCGCAAGGTTACCGTGCGCATCGTGCCGTTTCTGTTTCTCTGCTACGTGATTTCATTTCTCGATCGCATCAACATCGGCTTCGCGCAATTGCAGATGAAGCACGACCTCGGCTTCAGCGACGCGATGTATGGACTCGGCGCGGCGATCTTCTATATCGGCTACGTGCTCTGCGAAGTACCGAGCAACCTGTTGCTTGCCCGCTTCGGCGCACGCCGTACTTTCACGCGCATCATGCTGCTTTGGGGCGCCGCATCCGTATGCATGATGTTCGTGTCGCAGCCGTCGCATTTCTATCTGTTGCGGTTCATGCTCGGCGTGTTCGAAGCGGGCTTCTTTCCAGGCATCGTGCTGTATCTGACGTACTGGTATCCGGCGCAACGGCGCGCGGTGATCCTGTCGATCTTCTTCGCGGGCGTCGCCGTCGCGGGCGTGCTCGGGGGCCTCGTCTCCGGCTGGATCATGCGCGACATGGCGGGCGTGATGGGCATGTACGGCTGGCAGTGGATGTTCGCGATCGAGGGCGCGCCCGCTGTCGTGCTGGGACTGCTCGCGGCTTTCTGGCTCGTCGATGGGCCGCAGAGCGCCGCGTGGCTCACGCAGCAGGAGAAGGATCATCTGATCGCGCAACGCGATGCGGAGCATCGTCCCGCGAGTTCGCATTCGTCACGCGCGTTCATCGAAGCGTTACGCAACCCGCGCGTCTATCTGTTCGCGTTCATCTACTTCTCGCTGACCTGCGCATCGCTGACGCTCAACTTCTGGATGCCACTGATGATCCGCGATTTCGGCGTGAATGACGTGCTGTGGGTCAGCCTGTACACGGTGATTCCCAACGCGATCGGCGCAGTCGGGTTGATCCTGATCGCGCGTCATTCGGATCGTCGCGGCGAGCGTCGCAAGCATTTCGCGGCGTGCACGATGGGCGGCGGCGTGGCGCTCTCGCTGCTGACGCTGCATTTGGGCAGCTTTGCCGCGATGCTCGGAATTCTGTCGATTGCGGCCGTGCTGATCTTCGCCGCGCTGCCGATCTTCTGGACCGTGCCGTCCGGTTATCTGTCGGGCAAGGCGGCTGCCGCGGGCATCGCGTTGATCAGCAGCATCGGGATTACGAGCGGCATCGTCAGCCCATGGCTGATCGGTCTCATCAAGACGCAAACGGGCAGCATGGACAACGCGCTCTATCTGCTCACGGCACTGCTGTTCGTTAGCGGCATCGCGCTGTTGCGCGGCGTGCCCGGCCAGCGCGCCGCAGCGTAACGCGCTTTCCCGCGCGCAACTAGACCTGCACGGACGGGATGCTCTTCATGCAGCGCAGCGCGAACATCGAACGGCTGTGCCGGATGCCCGAGATCTTGTACAGCTTTTCACGCAGGAAGCGTTCGTAGCCCGCCGTGCCATCGACTGCGACCTTGATCAGATAGTCGTACTCGCCCGACACGAGATACGCCTCGAGCACTTCGGGCAGCGTCGCCAGTTCGGCGCCGAAGCGGGCCAAGGCGTCGTCGTCGTGCCGGTCGAGCGTGACCTCGATCAGCACGACGTCCGCGAAGCCGAGCTTCTGCTGGTCCAGCAACGCAACGTAGCCGCGTATATAGCCATCGGCCTCCAGTTGACGCGTGCGATTCCAGCACGCGGTCGTCGACATGCCGACGATCTCGGCCAGTTCCGCGTTGGACAGGCGGGCGTTTTTCTGTAGTGCGCGCATGATCGCGCGGTCCTGATTGTCGAGCGGGCGGTTGCGGGCTTGCATGATGACGATTTGGAAGATTGTTCGGGGATAAGTCATTCTACCGGAACGATCTTCCGCATTCACCCGCCGTCTCGCCGCAAACAGGAAGCCTGTTTACGGCGCAGGCCGGTATATTCTTCTCCATGCTTCCTTGCCCGGAACGAATGGCGGACTATCCTCTGCCGACGGGCGCCACGTCATTCGCAAGATGACGCCGGCAGGGACGGTCAGCGGCGAAACCAGCGCCGTGCGACGCGTTCATCGGTCATGGAAGCATTCAAACCTGCATTCAAGCCCGCGCGTTCTTTTGCGCGCGTCGCCCGTCTCCCCACCTCGTCCGCGAAACGCTGCCTCGCATGCCACGTGAGCGCGTGCGCCGCATTTTTGATTTCATCGACAAACGCTTTTATTACTAAAACAATCTATATTGCAGAAACAAGATCCGTCATCGCGCAACGCGATTTCAAACGGGCATTGCAATGGTTGGACCTGTGCGTTACGTAACCACGTCAAGTCATGGCGGTCTCCGGCAGACGGCCATGCGTCAACCAGCAGGGGGATGCCATGTCCACGTCGCCGCCTTTCGATGCGCCCCACGACGGCAGCGATCTGATCGAGCAGGCCGACTCGCGCTTGCATAATCGCGACCTCGCTCCCGTTCCGCACAACCGGCGCACATGGACGGGCTACAGCATCTTTGCGATGTGGATGTCCGACGTGCATAGCGTCGGCGGCTATACATTCGCGGCCAGTCTGTTTCTGCTCGGGATTTCCGGGTGGCAGGTACTGATCGCATTGACGGTCGGCATTCTCGTCGTCTACATGCTGATGAACTGGGTCGGCAAGCCAAGCTATGTGCACGGCATTCCGTTTCCGGTCATGGCGCGCGTGAGCATGGGGGTAATGGGCGCGAACCTCGCTGCCGTGATCCGCGGCGTGGTCGGCATCGTCTGGTACGGCGTGCAAACCTATTTCGCGTCCAAAGCCGTGGCGACACTGCTAATTTTGTTCATCCCCGCATCTGCCGCGTTGCGCGACGTGAGCTTTATGAAGCTCGACGGTCTGGGCTGGGTGAGCTTCCTGTTCATGTGGATCTTCCAGTTCTTTATTTTCCAGCGCGGCATGGAGACGATCCGCAAGTTCATCGACTTTTGCGGGCCAGCCGTCTACATCGTGATGTTCGTGCTGATGGCGTGGATTCTCTCGCAGGCCGGCCTTGGCAGCCTGAGCCTGACGCTTGGCGGCAAAACGCTGACGGGCGCAGAGCAATTCGCGGGCATGGGCAATGCCGTGCTCCTCGTCGTCAGTTATTTCGCCGCGTTATTGCTCAATTTCGGCGACTTCTCGCGCTTCGCAAAGAGCGAGCACCAGATGAAGGTCGGCAATTTTCTTGGGCTGCCCGTCAACTTCATCGTCTTCGCGATCATCACCGTGATCGTCACGTCGGGCAGCGCGAGCGTATTCGGCTCGATGATCATGGACCCCGTCGCCATCGTCGCGCACATCCAGAACAAGGTGGCCGTGGTGATCGGCAGTCTCACGTTTATCGTGGCGACAATGGGCATCAATATTGTCGCCAATTTTGTTTCGCCTGCTTATGATCTGGCGAACCTGTTCCCGAAGCATGTCGACTTCAAGCGCGGCGGACTGATCGCGTCCATTTTGGCTGTGCTCGTCTGTCCGTGGATCTTTGTCGACAGTCCCAAGGCCATTACGATCTTCGTGAGCGTATTCGGCTCAGTGCTTGCACCACTTTATGGTGTGATGATGGCCGACTTCTATCTGATCAAGAAGCAGCAGGTGCAAACGGCCGAGTTGTACACGATGGCGCCCACCGGCCGCTTCTATTACGACGGCGGCTGGAACAGAGTGGGCGTCGCGGCGCTCGTGCTGTCTGGATGCATCTCCGTGGGCTGGGAACTGTGCACGCAACTGCTCCACGTACTGCCCGAAAACAACTTCGGCTGGCTGATCGGCGCGGTAGCGGGCGCAGTTCTGTATGTGGCGATGATGCGGATCGCGCGGAGAACCTGAGCAGCATTCGCCTGAATTGGCGGCGCTTTGGCATAAGTGCAATGCAGACCCGTTGCGGACCGATTTGACCGCTAGTTTGTCGTCATTGGCCAGTCAAAGTATTCGATACTCAAGAGTCGATTCGTGGCATGCAATCGCGCGCCACGATCACCATACGCGCACGCGTATAGGGGCAGCGCCGTCGAATCGAAACACTCCATACTGCTACGACTCCACAACGGACGAGAAGATGGACCGGCTTGACGCGTTAAGGCTATTCGTCGAAATCGCCGAAGCCGGGAGCTTTTCCGCGGCCGCGCGAAAGAGCACGGTTTCGACATCGACGGTCACACTCGCGCTGCAAAAGCTGGAAGAGGAAGTGGGCGCGCGCCTGATTGAGCGCACGACGCGGCGGCTCGCCTTTACGTACGAAGGGCAGCGCTTTCTCGACGACGCGCGCCGCGTGTTGGCGGACTGGGATGACGCCATTCTGAGCCTGCGCGACGACGGTCCGTTGAATGGTCTGATTCGCTTGACTGTCAGCAACGACTTCGGCCGCACACGCATCGTCCCACTGCTGGACAAATTCATGAACCTGCATCCTCAGGTGCAGATATCGCTGATGTTGACAGACGGCGTGGTCGATCTCGTCGATCAGCATCTGGATCTGGGATTGCGCAACGGGCCACTGATCGATTCGCGGCTCAAGGCGCGGTTGCTGCTGACGGCGCCGCGCGTCGTGTGCGCCGCGCCATCCTACTGGGCGACGCATGGCAAGCCGGTGCATCCGTCGCAACTGTCATCGCACACTTGCCTGATTCTCGCGCGGCCCGACGGACTGGTAGCGAACTGGCCGTTCATTATCGATGGCAAGCAGACAGCGGTGAAGGTCTCCGGCAATCGCGTCGCAAGCGACGGCGGCGTGCTGCGCGAATGGGCTGTCAACGGCTACGGCGTGACCATCAAGAACCGTTGGGACATCTATCAGGAACTGCTGTCGGGAAGTCTGGAGACGGCACTCGATCAGTTCATCGCCGAACGCATCGATCTGTTCGCCGTCTATGTGGGCGCCGTGCCGAGCCGGCGTGTCGGCACGCTAATCGATTTTCTTGCGCGCGAGCTTTCCATCGACGACTCGCTTGAACTGTACCCGCTGGATGGTATCCGCCCGCTCTAGCGCCGCATGCGCGTTCGTATTCTGCGGCTGAATAGAAAATACGCGCACGAGAAGATCACACATGGCGATGTGTGATGGAAAAGGCCGATGCTGCGGTTGCGACGAATACCGCCGCGGCACGAGCAGCATCGGGAATGGAGTAGCACCTGCTGGCCCTACCCGCGCTTAAGGGTCAAGCGGGCACAGCGGAAGCAAGAATCATTCGATCGCGATTCGCCGGGAAATACGTTTCGCAAGCGCGCGGACGGAACACAGGGTCGCCGCGTCTGATCGGCATGCCCGTCAGAACACAGAACGAGTCGGTGCGTGCGAGTCCAATCCGCCATACCTGGTCTGCGTAGTGACCTGAACGAGGATCGCTCCAGCACACGCTAAGCGTTTTCGATGACAGCTGTTCGAGAATCGAAATATGCGCGGGCGGTGGTTCGACCTCGACGGGCTCCAGTGCTTCGGGCGGCGGCCGCTTGGTCATACGGAATTTCTTCTTTGGACCGTATTGTGCTTTCTTCGTCGATTCGAGAGTCAAGGGCGTGGGCATCAAGACGCCCACTAATGCACGGCGAACAATATCTTCTTCAACCGGACGAGTCATCATTCACCTCCGTCACAGAGTTTGGCTGCCGGCACGCTCTGACGCGGCCGAGGTGCTGCTGCTGACGTCAACGTTGTTGTGCGGTGAGGCTCGCAAGGCAGGTACATCGATTTGCCTGCTTGGCGCGCATGTACGTGCTATCGGAGTTCCCCATCAACGCGCCGTCACTCTATATTGGACGTTCAGGCGGGTATTGGGCAAGTTAAGCGTTGTTAACCGAATGGCCTAACGGCATTTAGCCATGCTTCAGACGACGATGCCGGAATGTCTCTAGGCTATTCAATTAGCCTTCAGGCCGCCTTAAATATGTATCGGCTTTACCTCTTGGCGCGCGCCACATCTTCATTATTGTCGGCGGCGACAAAGATTGCGAGCAATCGCAGCGTACGTGACCGAAATGTCATACGAACGTGCTTTTACACGCGATGCTGCTCGACTCGACCCAGCCGCCTGCATTTCCCGCTTGCCATCTTTGTCACTCATGTCTAAAATTCGTCGTCGTTGACATAGCTGTCAAAGATAGCGGGGCGGTAGGTTCCGCTCCTTGCAAACCGCTGCGCAATGCGCGGCTTTCTGCGGAACGTCTCATCATGTCCTTCGATGCTTCTCTCTCATCGACGTCCGTCACCGGACGCGCCGCCGTCTGGTGGCCTATCTTCGCGGGTTTCAGCGCCAGTCTCGTCGGTATCGGGCTCGCGCGCTTTGCCTATACGCCGCTCATTCCGCCGCTGATCCAGGCACACTGGTTCGCCGCTTCGGACGTGGTGTATCTGGGTGCGGCCAATCTCGCCGGCTATCTGCTCGGCGCGCTGCTTGGCCGTCCCGTCGCGCATCGCTTGACGAATGCCCTCACGCTGCGCGCGATGATGGTGCTCGTCACGGTGGCATTTCTTGCATGTGCGTTTCCCGTATCGGTGGCGTGGTTTTTCTTCTGGAGACTGCTGTCGGGCGTAGCGGGTGGAACGATCATGGTGCTCGTCGCTGCAACGGTTCTGCCGCACGTGCCCGCCGATCGTAAGGGGCTTGCAAGCGGCGCGATTTTTCTCGGGCTCGGGGTTGGCATCGCGGCATCCGGCACGCTCGTGCCATTGCTGCTCAGCTTCGGTTTGCGGAACACGTGGATCGGCATCGCCGTGCTGTCTGCGGCGCTGACGTTGGCAACGTGGCGCGGATGGCCGTCAGCACGAGCGTCTCAGGTGCATCAATCCCACGCGGCCGCTGTCGCGAACACGCATGACGCGCTGACGGTTCGCGTGCTTTACGCCGAGTACGCGTTGATGGCGCTCGGTCTCGTTCCCACGATGGTCTTTTTGGTCGACTTCATCGCGCGCGGGCTCGGCGCAGGCGCGCACGTCGGTGCTTCTTACTGGATTCTGTATGGCGCGGGCGCGATTTTCGGGGCACCTGTGTACGGCTTTATCGCGGACCGCTTCGGCGGCCGCTTCGCGGTGCGCACGCTGTCGCTGCTGCAAATCGTGGTGGTCGCGGCGTTTGCGATGTCGAGCAATCAGATCGTGATCGGTGTGCTCACGCTCGTGGTCGGCAGCTTTCCGCCCGGCATCGTGCCAATGATGCTTGCCCGCGTGCATGAAGTCGTGCCGCACGATCACGCCGAGCAGCATAGGGTGTGGAGCCGCGTGACGACGACCTTCGCCGCGTTTCAGGCGATTGCCGGTTACGCGTATTCGGCGATCTTCAACGCAAGCGGCGGCAATCATCGCCTGTTGTTTGCGATCGGCGCAGTGGCGCTGGTGTGGGTCTTGATCGTCGACTACGTAGCGCCGCATATCAGTCGGGAGCGCGTGGCGGGAGAAAACCATAACAATCGGTAGTAGTTGTTCACATCCCACTTCGGCAAAAGGGTGGCTCCTCGATGGCGCCGCCTTTTGCTTGAAAAGTCGACTGGATCGAATCGTTTAGTGTCGATGGATGGACCGCCCCGCGGCTAACAAGGATTAACTACCCTTTGCGGCGCCGACGGCTGACAATCCAATCGTGCATGACGTGCTGATGCAGGCATCGACGGGGAGGTGTTCGAACGTGAAGGCCGGGGCGGATCATTCAATCCGGAATGCCATCGGCGATGCGCAAGCACTGCAGACGGCTGGGGCGCCGCAGCGCGGCATCGCGCGGCGGGCACTTGCGCCTAGCTTGCTCATTGTCGGCGTATGCGGCTGGTCGCTGATCGAAACGCCTGCGGAATTCGATCCGTCCGCAGGCGAGGCGGGAGTCGCGGCCCTTGCCATCGCCAAGTTCGCATGGGCCGTCATCGGCGTGGCCGCCGCTCGCGGCGTCAAGCGCGCGCAATGGCTGTTTTCGTTCCTGTGCGGACTGAGCCTCGTTGCAATTGTGCCCGCGCTGCCCGTCGAATTTAACGAATCGGCGTGGATCTTCTGTCAATCGCTTGTCGAATGCGCGCTGAAGGCAGCGGCGATGCTCGCGTTGGTGTTTTCGCGCGCGCCGCGTCCCGCCGGCATCGAAGCCATCGCGTGGAACGACGAAGACAGCGGCATCGGCAAACCATAGACGCGCGTCACGCGTTTTAGCACGGCTATGCAGGTAGCGGCCGCCTGAACAGATCGCGTGCGATCGCACAGAACAGGTCGGTCGTGGCGCTTTGATCCTGCAGACGGCGGCTCATGATGATCGGTGACGACACTTGCGCCTCTTCGAGTGAGCGATAGGTCACGCCGCGCGCCCGCAGACCCCTCACGCTTTCCGGCACGAGACACACACCCACCTGCGCGGCGACGAGTCCCAGCGCCGTTTGCAGTTCGCGCACCTCATGAATGGCGGCTGGTTCGACGGCGTGATCGCGGAACGCGGAAAGCTGCTGGTCCGCATAGCTTGGCCGCGGCGTGGACGGATAGATGATGAGGGTTTCCTTCGAAAGCGCATCGAGTGTCAACGGACTCACGTCAGCGAGCGCGTGGCCGGCAGGCAATGCGGCGATCAACGGCTCTTCGACGAGCACCTCGCGCGCGAGCTGAGATTCGTCGAAGCGCAGACGCCCGAAGCCCACATCGATTCGCCCGCCCCTGAGCGCGCTCAACTGTTCGATCGTGAACATCTCGATCAGCGAGATCTGGATGAGCGGCGCTGTTTCCCTGAACGCGCGGATCACATCGGGCAAAGCGCCGTAGAGTGTCGAAGGCACGAAGCCGATGACGATACGTTCCGCCAGTTGCGCAAGACGCCGCGTGAGCGGCAGCAACTCGTCGCTTTCCTCGATCAGGCGCTTGGCCTGCGCGTAGAAAACACGGCCCGCTTCCGTGAGCTTGAGCGGCCGCGCGCCGCGTTCGAACAGCGCGAGCCCCACGCTGTCCTCGATCTGCTGGATCTGGCGGGAGAGGGGCGGCTGCGTCATGTTCAGGCGTTCGGCGGCCCGCGTGAAGTTCCTTTCCTCGGCGACTGCCACGAAATAGCGAAGTTGGCGCAGTTCCATCTATGCCCCGAAGGTATGGAAATAGACTCAATCGGTCTTGGACGGATTCCGCCTGCGCCCCTAGTATGGGCACATCAGCAGGAGAGCCGTAATGATACCAAGCCCCATACAGATACAAGCCGTAGACACCATTCTCGTCGACGTTCCGACGATTCGCCCGCACCGCCTGTCCGTTGCCACGATGAATTGCCAAGCCCTGGTGCTGGTCCGGATTCAATGCGCCGATGGTATAACCGGCTGGGGTGAAGCGACGACGATCGGCGGCCTCGCTTACGGCGAAGAAAGCCCCGAGAGCATCAAGACCAATATCGACACCTATTTCGCGCCGACGCTCAAAGGCATGGACGCGACGCGTCCGGGCGTCGCGATGGCGAAGCTGCGCGAGTGCTTTCAGGGCAACCGCTTTGCGAAGTGCGCGATCGAAACCGCGCTGTTCGACGCGCAGGCGCAGCGCTTCGGCGTGCCGCTGTCGGAACTGTTCGGCGGCCGCGTGACGGATTCCGTCGAAGTGGCGTGGACGCTTGCAAGCGGCGATACGGGCCGGGATATCGACGAAGCCCATCAAATGCTCGAAGCGAAGCGGCATCGCGTATTCAAGCTGAAGATCGGCACGCGCGCACCTGCCGCCGACGTCGCGCACGTCGCCGCGATCAAGGCCGCCGTCGGCGAGCGAGCTGAAGTGCGCGTGGATGTGAATCAGGCGTGGAGCCAGGCGGAAGCGATCTGGGCGAGCGAGCGTCTAGCCGATGCAGGCTGCAATCTGATCGAGCAGCCCATTGCCGCCGGCGACCGTCGCGGCCTCAAGCGTCTCACGCATCTGTCGAAGGTGCCCATCATGGCCGATGAGGCACTGCACGGTCCCGTCGATGCGTTCGATATCGCAAGCGCGCACGCTGCCGATGTGTTCGCTGTGAAGATCGCGCAATCGGGCGGCCTGACGGGTGCGGCGAGCGTGGCCGCGATCGCGCTGGCAGCGGGCGTCGATCTGTACGGCGGCACGATGCTCGAAGGAGCGGTCGGCACGATTGCGTCCGCGCATCTGTTCAGTACTTTCCGCGAATTGAAGTGGGGCACGGAGCTATTCGGACCGTTGCTTCTCACGGAGGAAGTTCTCGTCGAGCCGCTGCGTTATGAGAACTTTGCGTTGCGACTGCCGCACGGCCCCGGCCTCGGCATTCAACTCGACCTCGACAAGATCGAAAGATTGCGCCGCGATTCGAAGCGCGGCGCGAGTGTAGTGAAAGGTTAGCTATGACGGTGCTGACATTGCAGCCCGTTGAGCATCGTCGTCAGTGATTGGACTAAAAGGAGACATCCCCATGGACATCAAAACCATCGACGCCCTGTTGAACAAGATCAACGAGAGCGCCACGCATGAAGGCAACGCCCGCACAAAGCAGGTGGTCAACCGCATCATTCGCGATCTGTTCATCACGATCGACGAACTCGATGTGACGCCGAACGAATTCTGGTCGGCGCTGAACTATCTCGGCGAAGCGGGCCAAAGCGGCGAACTCGGCCTGCTGGCAGCGGGTCTTGGTTTCGAGCACTTCCTGGACGTCCGTCTTGACGAAGCCGAGAAGAAAGCGGGGATCGAGGGCGGCACGCCGCGTACGATCGAAGGTCCGCTGTATGTGGCGGGTGCGCCGGAATCGACGGGCCATGCGCGCCTCGACAATGGCAACGAGCCGGGCGATACGCTGGTGATGCGCGGCCGCGTAATCAGCGAAGACGGTGAGCCGTTGCGCAATGCGCTGGTCGAAGTGTGGCACGCAAATCATCTGGGCAACTACTCGCACTTCGACAAGTCGCAGCCCGAATACAACCTGCGCCGCTC
Organism: Paraburkholderia sp. LEh10; assembly: GCF_017814945.1. GTDB lineage: Bacteria > Pseudomonadota > Gammaproteobacteria > Burkholderiales > Burkholderiaceae > Paraburkholderia. Next base: position 122,961 of record NZ_JAGIPX010000012.1, on the reverse strand, counting down.
GATCCGCACCGACGACAACGGCGTATACAGCTTCCGCAGCGTGGTGCCCATCGGCTATAGCGTGCCGCCGGGAGGCAAGACGCAGCAACTGCTCGACCTGCTCGGCCGTCACGGCCATCGTCCGGCGCACATTCACTTCTTCGTGTCGGCGCCCGGCTATCGGAAGCTGACGACGCAGATCAACATCGAAGGCGATCCGTATCTGTGGGACGACTTCGCGTTCGCCACGCGCGAAGGGCTCGTGCCCGCGCTGAAGAAGGAAGAGGGCGCGGCGGGCAAGGCGTATGGCATCGACGGCCAGTTCGCATTGATCGACTTCGACTTCAGCCTCGTCAAGGAGCGCAATGACGTGCCGACGGCTGAAGTGGAGCGCGTGCGTGCCTGATCTCGCATGGCGACGAAGGGGCGCTGAGTGAATGCGCTGAGTGAATACGGCCGCCATTTCAGGCGGCCGTTTGCATGATCGAGCGGCATGCGGAAGTAGCCGCGCGACAAAATCGAAAGGGAGTACCTGAATGCTATTTCACGTAAAGATGGTCGTTAAGCTGCCGCCCGACATGCCGGTGGAACGCGCCAATGAACTGAAGGCCAACGAAAAGGCTCTGGCCCAGCGGCTGCAGAAGGAAGGCATCTGGCGGCATCTTTGGCGTATCGCCGGACTGTACGCGAACTACAGCGTGTTCGACGTGGAGAGTCCCGCGCAGCTGAATGAAATCCTCATGCAATTGCCGCTTTATCCTTATATGGAAGTGACCGTGGATGCGATGTGCCGCCATCCGTCGTCGATTCACGAGGACGATCGCTAAAGCAGTGCTTTGCCGGCGCGCAAAAAAATGGAAGAGACGCATGAACTCGCCTCTTCCAAAGTACTGCCAGGGTAGCCTTCAACAGACAACAACCACTACAACGAAAAGCGCCTTATCAGTCCAGCGCCGAAGCCGGGCCAAAGAACTCGAAACGGCTCTGCTTTTCCGGCACGCCGATGGCTTTCAGATGACGCTTGATGGCCTTCATGAAAGGCTTCGGTCCGAGGAAATACACGTCGACGTCACGCGTCGCGGGCAGCCACTGATTCAATCGCGCTTCATCGATATAGCCTTCCGCGTGATGCGCATCATCCTGCTGACGCGGCTTCTCATACACGTAAAAGCGCTTGAGTTGCGGGTGACGGTTCGCGAGATCGTCGATGAACTCGCGGAACGCGTGCACTCCGCCGTGACGCGCCGCATGGATGAAGTGAATCGGGCGCGACGTTTTCAGCGCCGCATGCAGCATCGCGAGCGTCGGCGTGATGCCGACACCGCCGCTGATCAGCACGAGAGGCTTGTCGTTGTGCTCCAGCGTGAAATCGCCCGACGGTGCGAACAGATCCAGCGTCGTGCCTTCGTTCACGGTATCGTGCAGGAAATTCGAGCCCTTGCCATTCGGCTCGCGCTTCACGCTGATCCGATATTCGCGGCCGTTTGCCGCAGCTGACAGCGAATAGTTGCGGCGAATCTCTTCACCGTCGACAATCAGGCGCAGACCGATATATTGGCCAGGCGTGAATTCGAGCAAGTCGCCGCCGTCGGCCGGACGCAGATAGAACGACGTGATTTCCTCGCTTTCCTTGACCTTGTGCGCGACCACGAACGGGCGCGTGCCGCGCCAGCCGCCCTTCGACGTTTCCTTCTCGGTGTAGACCTTCTCTTCGAGGCCGATCAGCAGATCGGCCAGTTGCTGATACGCGGCGCCCCACGCCTCGATCACGGCATCCGTTGCGATTTCCGCTCCGAGCACTTCGCGGATCGCGCGCAGCAAACATGTGCCGACGATCGGATAATGTTCGGGCAGGATGTTCAGCGCGACGTGCTTGTTGACGATTTGCGAAACCAGTCCGCCGAGTTGTTCGAGTTGTTCGATATGACGCGCGTACATCAGCACCGCGTTGGCAAGCGCGCGCGGCTGGTCGCCCGACTGCTGGTGCGCCTGGTTGAACAGCGGCCGCACGCTCGGGTACTCCGCCAGCATCGTCTTGTAGAAATGCGTGGTGAGCGCTTCGCCGCCGCTTTCGAGCAGCGGGACGGTTGCCTTGATGATTGCGCGATGTTCGGCTGACAGCATGAGTTGATTCCTCGCATTAAGGGTGAGTGTGTCCCGCGGATTTCGGCGGGCTTCGGGTTGTCTCTAATGCAGGTATCGGGCCAGCATTAAAACGTCGTAAAATCATATGGTTATAAAAGTCAGATGTGAATATGACGAGCGTTAAAACGACTCCATCAGAAGTCAAATTGACTGCATCAGAGGTGCTCGACGCGCTGATTCCGCTCGTCGAGGACCTGTCGCGCGACTTGCCCGAGCGCGAGCGGTACCGCCGCCTTCTGACCACGCTGCGCACGCTTTTCCCCGGCGACGCCGCGGCGCTATTGCGTCTCGACGACGACACGCTCGTGCCGCTTGCCATCGATGGCCTGAGCGGCGACACGCTCGGCCGGCGCTTTCGCGTAGGCGACCATCCGCGTTTCGAAGCGTTGCTATCGCGGCGCGAGCCGACGCGCTTTCCCGCGGATTCCGGCTTGCCCGATCCCTACGATGGTCTGGTGCAGGGCGTAAGCGGCCATCTTGAAGTGCATGATTGTCTCGGCTGTCCGTTGCTGATCGGCGGCAGGCCGTGGGGCTTGCTGACGCTCGATGCGCTCGATCCGGCGTGCTTCGACAGCATCGACATGAACACGTTGCAGGCGTTTCTGAGCCTCGCGGCGGCGACGGTGAGCGTCGCGGAACGCATCGATACGCTGGAGCGCAATACGGAAGAAGAGCGGCAACGCGCGGAGGCTTATCGACAGGCAAGCGGACAGGGCAGCCGCGAACTGATCGGCAGCAGCGCGGCGCACCAGCAACTGATCAACGAGATCCGCGTCGTCGCGAACAGCGACCTGACCGTGCTCATCACGGGCGAAACGGGTGTCGGCAAGGAACTCGTCGCGAACGCGATCCATAGCGGTTCGCCGCGCGCCAGCAAGCCGATGATCAGCCTGAACTGCGCGGCGCTGCCGGATACGCTCGTCGAGAGCGAACTGTTCGGGCATGTACGCGGCGCGTTCTCGGGCGCATCGTCGGATCGGCGCGGCAAGTTCGAGCTTGCCGATGGCGGCACGCTCTTTCTCGACGAAGTCGGCGAATTGCCACTCGGCGTGCAGGCGAAACTGCTGCGTGTGTTGCAGAACGGGCAGTTGCAGCGCATCGGCTCGGATAGCGAGCATAAGGTGGACGTGCGGCTCATCGCCGCTACGAACCGCGATCTGGTCGAGGAAGTGCGCGACGGGCGTTTTCGCGCGGACCTGTATCACAGGCTGAGCGTGTATCCGCTGCGCGTGCCGCCGCTGCGCGAGCGCGGACGCGACGTGCTGCTGCTTGCCGGCTTCTTCCTCGAAGAGAATCGCGCGCGGCTCGGGCTGCTCAGCATCCGGCTCGGACAGGACGCGCAAACCGCCTTGCTCTCGTACAACTGGCCGGGCAACGTCCGCGAGCTGGAGCATATGATCGGGCGCAGCGCGTTCAAGGCATTGTCGAGGCATCGCGAGCGTCCGCGCATCCTCACGCTGACGGCGGCCGATCTCGGCATGTCGGCCAACAGCGGCGGCGAGCTGCCGGCCGCCGCGTCGTCCGCGACTGCCTCTGGCGACGCGAGCGCCACCGATTTCCGCAGTGCCGTCACAGCGTATGAGCGCACGCTCGTCGCCGACGCGCTCGAGCGCAACAACCACAACTGGGCGGCCGTCGCGCGCTCGCTCGGCATGGACCGCGCGAACCTGAACCGGCTCGCGAGGCGTCTCGGGCTGAAATAAACGCATTTCACGGACCGACAGACGCTGATTTGCTAGTATCTGATTTGTCAGTCAGATCGCGTTTCGGTTCGGGAGGCCTCGCGTGCGTCACTACACCAAAGACAATTTCAAGGTCACGGAGAGCGTCGGTTACCAGCTCGTGAAGGCGCGCAACCTGATCGTGACGGAGATGGACGCGGCGCTCAAGGACCTCGATATCTCCGGCCAGCAGATGGGCATCATGCTGATGCTCCGACAGAAACTCGCATCCACACCGTTCGAACTGTCGAAAATGCTCGGCATCGACACGGGGCTGATGACGCGCATGCTCGACAAGCTGGAAACGAAAGGGCTGCTGTTGCGTTCGCGCGACGAGCAGGACCGCCGCGTCGTCAACCTTTCGCTGACTAAAGACGGCCTCGCCGTCGCCGACCAGATTCCGAAAATCGCGCCTGATGTGCTCAACGCGCGCCTGAAGGACTTCACGAAAGCCGAGCTCAACGAATTGCGCCGGTTATTGCGCAAGTTCGTGAACGACTGAAACGAAACGCGCGCGGCGCACGAACGGCACGCACGGTCGCATTGTTCGACGAAAAGAGAGAGACTGTCGCCCCCGGTGAAACAAAGTGTTGCCCGCTGGGGTCGTTGTACATATCTGACAGGTCAGTTATTGTTCTTGCAAATAGCGAGGAGTCAGACATCATGTCGCACTATTCCAGGGACGATTTCAATTTGACCGACAACGTGGGGTTCGCGATTGTCAAGGCGCGCAATCTCGTGATGGAGCAGATGGACGCCGCGTTGAAGGACCTGAATGTGCGTGCGCACCATGTCGGCATTTTCATGTCGCTGCTGCGCGGCAAAGATACGACACCGGCTACGTTGTCGCGATATCTGGGCATCGACACGGGCCTGATGACGCGCACGCTCGACAAGCTCGAAACGCTCGGCATGGTGAAGCGCTCGCGCAGCACCGACGACCGGCGCATGGTGAATCTCGAACTCACGGAAGCAGGCCGCGAGGTTGCGCTGCGTATCGCCGGAATTGCGCCGGATGTGCTCAACACGCGCCTCCAGTATTTCTCCAAGGCCGAATTCGAAGAGCTTCAGCGTCTGCTGCGCAAGTTTCTAAACGACTGAACGAATTTTTTTATCCAATTATCTGATAGGTCAGAAAATGAGTAATCAGTTATATGCCCGGCGCAATGCGTCACGCGTGCTGAAAGTGTGCGTATCGGTGATGTTCGCGTCGGTGCTGTCGGCTTGCGTGAACTACGCGGGCATTCATAGCGACGCGAAGACGGCCGAGCCGCAGCAGTACGCGACGCAGCAGAGCATTCCCGCCGAGCAGGGCCATTGGCCGGCTGCCGACTGGGCTGACCAGTTCGGCGATGCGCAACTGAAGGCGCTGATCGACGAAGCGCTGAAGAGCAGTCCCACGCTCGACCAGGCCCGCGCCCGCGTTGCGTCTGCGGCGGCGTTTAGCGAAACGGCGAAGGCGGGCACGATGCCGCGCGTCGATGCAAGTTATTCGCTGATGCGGCAGCAGTTTTCGAGCACGGCGCTTGTGCCGCCTCCGTACGGCGGTTCATGGCAGACGGAGAACAAAGGCCTGCTGAGCGCCTCCTATGACCTCGACCTGTGGGGCAAGAACCGTGAAGCGCTGAAGGCAGCGATCTCGCAGCTTCAGGCGAGCCAGGCCGACGCCGAAGTCGTCAAGCTGACGCTCACGACGTCGATTGCCCGTACCTACAACCAGCTTGCGCGGCTCTATGTGCTGCGCGACATCGCGCAACAGGAGATCACGCAGCGCGAGCAGATCGACCGCGTCACGGCAGGCCGCATCGCGACGGGCCTCGATACGGAAGTCGAGCGCAAGACCGCGCAGGCGAATCTCGCCACGAGCCGCGCGGCGCTGAAATCGCTCGACGGACAGATTCTCACGACACGTTATCAGATCGCCGCGCTGCTCGGCGCCGGTCCGGACCGCGGCCTGCAGATCGCGCGCCCGACGCTCGGCACGGGCGACGACGTGCGCCTGCCGGACAACCTGCCTGCCGATCTCGTGAGCCGCCGCCCTGACATCGTGGCCGCGCGCTGGCGCGTGGATGCGACGACACATGGCGTGAAGGAAGCGAAGGCGGAGTTCTATCCCGACATCAATCTGAGCGCCGCAATCGGGCTCGACGCGTTCGGCTTTGGGCGCTTTCTGACGGCGGCGAGCCGCACGGCATCCGTCGGCCCGGCGATTCACCTGCCCATCTTCGACGCGGGCGAGTTGCGCGCGCAGTTGAAGGGCCGCTATGCCGACTTCGATTACGCGGTCGCGACTTATAACCAGACGCTCGTGACGGCATTGAGCCAGGTCGCGACGCAACTGGCCGGCATACGTTCGACGGATGCGCAACTCGTCGATGCGCAGACCGCGCAAGACGCCGCGCGCAAGGCCGACGAACTCGCGCTCGTGCAGTACAAGGCGGGTCTCACGAATCAGCTGACGGTGCTCAATGCCGACGTCAACGCGCTTTCCGCCGATCAGGCCGTCGCCAATCTGCGCATGGATCGCCGCGACCAGCAGATTGCGCTGGCTTCCGCGCTTGGCGGCGGCTTCGTCGATGCGTCGAACCCGGATTCCGCTGCACCCAACACAGCTTCCGTCGCCGCGCGCTGAGCGGCCATTCAACGAATCTGCCCTGGAGAACAGAAATGAGTGAAATCAATACCCCGGAGCGCGAAGCGACGCAAAAGAGCGCCGCGCCGGACGCGAAGCATGATGCGCAATCGACTGCGAAGGCTGCCGGCACGAACGAACCGAACACACGCAAGCGCAAGACGCTGCTTGCACTGCTCGGCGTGGCCGTGGTGGTGTCGTCGGCCGCGTATGGCGCGTACTACATGACGTACGCCCGCTACCACGAGTCCACCGACGATGCGTATGTCAGCGGCAACCTCGTGCAACTGACGCCTCAGTTGACAGGCACCGTCGTCGCAGTGAACGCCGACGACACGCAGATCGTGAAGGAAGGCGACCCTGTCGTCACGCTCGACAATGCCGACGCGAGGATCGCGCTCGGCAATGCCGAAGCGACGCTCGGGCAGACCGTGCGGCAAGTGAGCAGCCTGTACGTGAACAACGATTTCTACGCCGCGAACGTCGCGCAAAAGCAATCCGATCTCGCTCGCGCGCAGGACGATCTGCGCCGTCGCCAGGCCGTCGCCGGCACGGGCGCCGTGTCCGCCGAAGACATCGCGCATGCCCGCGATGCCGCGACGGCCGCGCAGGCCGCGCTCGACGCCGCGCGCCAACAGGCGGAAGCTAACCGCGCATTGACCGACCGCACGACGATCGAACAGCACCCGAACGTGCAGGCTGCCGCGTCGAAGGTGCGCGACGCGTACCTTGCGTATGCGCGCAACACGTTGCCCGCGCCCGTCACCGGCTATGTCGCGAAGCGCTCGGTGCAGGTCGGCCAGCGCGTGTCGCCGGGCACGCCGCTGATGGCGATCGTGCCGCTCGACGGCGTGTGGGTCGATGCGAACTTCAAGGAAATCCAGTTGCGCAACATGCGTCTCGGTCAGCCCGTCACGCTGACGGCCGACGTGTACGGCAGCAAGGTCAAGTATCACGGCCGCGTGATCGGTTTCTCAGCGGGCACGGGCAGTGCGTTCGCGACGCTGCCCGCGCAAAACGCCACAGGCAACTGGATCAAGATCGTCCAGCGTTTGCCAGCGCGCATCCAGCTCGATCAGAAGGAACTCGAAGCGCATCCGCTGCGTGTCGGCCTGTCGATGGACGTCGATGTCGACACGCGCGACGATACCGGCCCGCAACTCGGCGCCGCCGTGACGACGTCATATCGCACCGATGTGTTTGCGCAATATGGCGCACAGGCCGATGCCGAGATCGAGAAGATCATCGCGCAGAACATCGTGCCGCTGCATCCGGCGTCGGCGGGCAACGCCGCATCGTCGCGGCCGCTCGCCAGGCGCGACGCGGGCGAGACGAACGGCACGGCACGACACGCGGGCTGAATCGCACCGCAAGACGCGGTCGTCCGATCCGTCTTCGTTTATTCAATTACCTGACAAGTCAGATAAAGAGAGCGCCATGAATCCCTCGACGCAACTTGCACCGCCGCCGCTCACGGGCGGAAAGCTGGTCCTCGCGACCATCGCCGTCGCGCTCGCCACGTTCATGAACGTGCTGGACTCATCCATCGCGAACGTCGCCATTCCGACCATCTCGGGCAATCTCGGCGTATCCGTCGACGAAGGCACGTGGGTGATCACGCTGTTTTCGGCGGCCAATGCCGTCGCCATTCCGCTGACGGGCTGGCTCACGCAGCGAGTCGGCCAGATCAAGCTGTTCGTGGCGGCGATTGTGCTGTTCGTGTTCTCGTCCTGGCTGTGCGGCGTCGCGCCGAACCTGATCGTGCTGCTCGCCGCGCGCGTGTTGCAGGGCGCCGTTGCGGGCCCGCTGATTCCGCTTTCGCAGTCTATCCTGCTCGGCTCATATCCGAAGGAAAGAAGCTCGACGGCCTTGTCGTTGTGGGCGATGACGGCGACGGTCGGGCCGATTGCGGGTCCCGCGCTGGGCGGCTGGATCACCGACAGCTACAGCTGGTCGTGGATCTTCTATATCAACATTCCCGTCGGCCTGTTCGCGGCCGGCGTGACGTGGATGATCTATCGCGACCGCGAATCGCCGGCGCGCAAGCTGCCCATCGACAAGGTCGGCCTGATGTCGCTGATCGTGTGGGTTGCGTCGTTGCAGATCATGCTCGACAAGGGCAAGGATCTCGACTGGTTCAACTCGCCCGTGATCTGCACGCTTGGTGTCGTCGCCGCAGTCAGCTTTCTGTTTTTCCTGATATGGGAATTCACGGAGAAGAACCCGATTGTCGATATCCGCCTCTTTGCGGTGCGCAATTTTCGCGGCGGCACGATCGCGATTTCGGTTGCATACGCGGTGTTCTTCTCGAACCTCGTGATACTGCCGCAATGGATTCAGGGCTATCTCGGCTACCGTTCGGTGGATGCGGGCCTCGTGACGGCGCCGCTCGGCATCTTCGCCGTGCTGCTCGCGCCCGTGATGGCGAAGATCGTGCCGAAGTCCGACGCACGCGTGCTCGCGACGCTCGCATTCGTCGGCTATGCGGGCGTGTTCTTCATGCGTTCGCAATACACGACGGACGTCGACGCGTGGACACTGATCCTGCCGACGCTGCTGCAAGGCATACCGACAGCGTTCTTCTTCGTGCCGCTGACGGCAATCATCCTGTCGGGCCTGCCCGCCGACAAGATTCCGGCTGCGGCGGGTCTGTCGAACTTCGTGCGGGTGTTCGCGGGCGGCGTGGGCACATCGCTCGTCACGACGGGCTGGAACAACCGGACCATCCTGCATCACGCGCAACTCGCTGAACAGTCGGGCGCGACCAACCCCGACTATGCGAACGCTCTCACGAACATTCACGCGACGCTTGGCGGCAGCACGGATCAGGCGGTGGCTTTCTTCGAGCGCTCGCTGAACGCGCAGGCGACGGTGCTTGGCATCAACGATATCTTCTGGCTCTCGTCGATGATCTTCATCGCCATCATTCCGCTCATCTGGCTGACGAAGCCAGCCAAGGGCGGCGGCGGCGCCGCGGCGGCGGGCGCGCACTGAGACGCACTGAGGCGGGCGAACGCAAGCAGCGAGGCCCCGTTCATGCATGAACGGGGCCTCGCTCGTCGCGTCACGCGGCTTGCCAGCCGTGCGTTGCGCGATCATCCGCGCTGCTGCTGCGCATTGGCCTGACGAGCCGGGTCGAGCGCAGGTGCCGCGTGATGCGGCGTGGCGGCTTCATCACCGTTTTCGACTTCGATGACGCCGATGCCGCTTGTATGGCTGTTGTTTTCCGGAACGCGAGTCGGCAGCATCAGTTCGGGCTTGCTGCACACTTGCGCATTCGCGTTGCCTTGCAAGGCAACCGGCTGCATGCGCGATGCGTCCTTGCCCGCGCCCGCCTGGATCTGCGCGTCGCTGCATCCCCACGATTCGAGCAGCGAGCGCGCCATCCCCGTCCCGCACTGCGCACGGCTGCGCGTGATGCGCGCCGCGATCTTGACGAACGCGCTGTCGTGCATCGCTTCGAGACGCTCATATGCGCGCCCCGCTTCGTCGATGTTCAGCGCAACGGCCGTGCGATAGGCGGCGCGTGCCTCGTCGAGCGCGGCGGCAGAGATGTGGCCCGTCTTCATCGACGGCAGTCGCAACGCATCGCCGAGATTCACATACGCTTCCTGATAGCCGGGGCTCTTCGCAAGCGCGATCTGAAGTTCGCGGACAGCCGCCGCGCGATAGTCGCCGCGCGTCTGCGTCGATGCGCCTGCGAGCGTCGGCATCTGCGCGAGCCCGAGCCACGCGCGGGCCAGCGCGTTATGGGCAGGCGCGTAGTCCTTGTGCAAATCGACCGCGCGCTTGAGCACTTCGGCAGCCTGTCCGTAGCAGCCCATGTCGGTGAGCGCGACGCCCCAGTTGTAGTATGCCCACGGGCGCACCTTCTTCCACACATGCAATCCGCCGCTCATCTCGACGATATGGCGCGCGCGACGGATCGAGCCTTCGTAGTCGCGCGCATACGTGTCGAGCTTCGAGAGCGCGAGCATTGCCCATGCCGCATCCTCTTTCGATGCACCCGACGCGTCCCGGCCCGTGCCAGCCGCGAGTTGTTCGAAGCGCTCGCGCACGTCGTCGAACTGGCAGGGCGCTTCGCCTTTCAGGCAGCGCTTCTGCTCCATCTGCGTCAGGTACGACGCGTACAGCAGCGGGCTCTGGTGTTGCAGGATGCGCATCGCGGCCTGGCGCATCGCATGGCGCATCGCCAGCGATTCGTTCGACACGTTGGGCGTAGAACCCATGTCGGGCGGAACGTCGTTGCCCAGCGTGACGGTGTGGCCATCCGGGTCACGCAGCGTGAGCATCACGGCGAACGCAGACGGCGTGCCGACGACGGTGCCGTACACGGACGAATCGCGTTTGAGCAGCGTGCGCGCGAACTCGATTAGCGGGCGGATCGACAGGCCCGTGCCCGGCACCGTGATGTCGGGCAGCTTGAATTCGGACAGCACGTGCTCGGTGTCGTTGGCGGGCGTGACGGCTTGCGCTTCGCTGCGCAGATCGCTGAGCGTATCGACGAGCAGGTGTTGCAAGGTCTGATCGGTATAGCCCTGGCGGTTGAACTCGTCGGAGACCTGGATCGGGTCGACCACCGTCAACGGATCGAACCACACGCCGCACAGCGCGATGATACGCGGCCCGAGATAGAACGCGGCAACGAGGATCAGCGGCACTACGATGCCGAGATACAGCACGTGACGGCACAAGAACCGGACCGCCCAGAGCAGCGAGGCGAGCGGGTTGTCGAGGGGTTTCATGCGGGGTCTCCTTGCGAGGCGCTGCGATTGGCGCACCTGTCACAAGGCATCGAACATGCCAATTCGTCTGACACCGCAGGATAAGGCGGCGCGCGCGTGGCGCGGCCAGCGTGTTGGCACGGCGGCAACGCTGGAGCGGACGAACGTTGGACCGCATCCACCACATGCGAGCGGCCCAGGCCGGGCTCCAATATGAAACGCGATAGACAGTTTGCTTTCACGTGCCGTTCGCCGCTGAAAGCATCCGGAACATTCGATCAGGGCAAACGTAAGTTGGAATCTGGTATCGTGCGTCCCTGGTCGAACGGCCGGAACGCGATCAGCGCGATGTCGGAAATTTGTACCGTCCGGACCACCGTCCTTGTCGAGCTGGCTGAAGAGCGAGCAGCCGTGCGGGTTGCGATAAGGCCGTCCGTCGGGGACCCGCAATCCGTCTCCTGTTTGACCGCATGGAAAATCCGCCTCCATTTCAGGCCGATCGCGAAGCACCTCAGGATTTCTTAAGCGAAAACTGTAAAAAATCGTCCTCGGGAAGCTCCCGATGTCAACCTTTTGGGCAATTTGCCGTTGTCCATTTGTAAAGAGTTGAAAAAGGCGAGGTCAGGGCGGCGATAACGTCCGGCGCGCTCCGAAATCCAACCTCATTCGATGCGGCAGCAACGAGACCATTGCTTTCGCATCCAAGCATTACCCGGGTTCATCCATGTCTGACCTTCCCCGTTCTTTCTTGAGCCGCGCTGGCGCGGTGCTTCGACGAGCGTGCGCCGCCGCCGGGAGCCGCCGTCTGCTGTCGCCCGTGCTTTCGCTGGGCGTCTGCGTGCTGCTTCTGATCGTGTTTCAGCATCTTTCGCAGGCGGTCGACTATCGGTCGGTGATCCGCCACCTGCGTCATCTGACGGCGGGCGAATGGTCGGCGGCGCTCGGCGCGACCGTGCTCAGCTTTATCGCCCTCGTGGGGCGCGATGCCGTCGGGCTGCGCTACATCGGCAAGACGGTGCCGCGCGCGGCGCTGTGGATCGGCGCGACGGCCGGCTCGGCGCTCGGCAACGCAACCGGTTTCGGCGCATTGACGGGCGGCGCGGTGCGCGCGCGCGTCTATGCCGTCGCCGACGTGACGCCTGCGCAGATCGGCCGCATGACGGTTTTCACCAGCGTTTCGCTTGCGCTGGCCCTCGTTCTGATGACCGCGCTCGGCATGCTGTGCGGCGCGGCGACGCTCGCGCCGATGCTGCATAGCCCGACGGGCGCGCTCGCGTGGGGCGGCGCGGCGCTCCTGACCGTGCTCGGCCTATTGACGCTCGCATGCGGCAGCAGCACGCGCCAGATCCGCACGCGCTGGAACTGGCTGTCGTTGGACGTTCCCGCGCGCCGCGATTTCGTCGCGCAGATCCTGCTGGCCGTGCTCGACGTCGTAGCGGCGGGCCTTGCGCTGTGGGCGCTGCTGCCGCATGCGCACGTGAGCTTCGTGTCGTTCATCACGATTTACGCAGCCGCGATGCTGCTCGGCATGATCGGCCATACGCCGGGCGGCGTCGGCGTGTTCGAGGCGGCGATGGTGTTCGCTCTCGGCGGCAGCGTGCAGACGCATCACATGGTTGCCGCGCTGCTCGCCTATCGCGCGATCTACTTCGGTCTGCCGCTGATCGTGTCGGCGGGACTGCTGGCCGGTTTCGAAGGGCGCGCGCTGAAGAAGCATCTGCCGCTGCATCACGCGGCGGCCGTGTCGCAGCTTGCGCCGCTGTTTCTGAGCCTGTTGACGTTCGTCGTCGGCGGCATGCTGGTGATTTCGAGCGCGACGCCCGCGTTCTGGCAGCGCATTGCGATCCTGCGCGACCTCGTGCCGCTGTGGGTGCTCGAAAGCTCGCAGATGCTGTGCAGCGTAGTCGGCGTGATGCTGCTGTTCGTCGCGCGCGGTTTGTCGCGGCGGCTCGATGCGGCGTGGTGGCTCACGCTCGGCCTGACGGTTCTAAGTTTCGCGCTGTCGCTGGCGAAGGGTCTCGCATTCGTCGAAGCGGGCGTGCTGATGACGCTGATCGCGCTGCTGCTCTCGACGCGCGCGCGCTTCAATCGCCGCTCGTCGCTCTTTGCCGAGCCCTTTACGGCGGGCTGGCTGGTTTCGGTGGCGATGGTGCTGATGCTCGCTGTGTGGGTGATGCTGTTCGCGTTCCGCGACGTGCCTTATACGCGTGATCTGTGGTGGCAATTCGCATTCGACGAGCGCGCGCCGCGCGCGCTGCGCGCCACGCTCGCCGCTAGCCTGTTCGCCGCGACCTTCGCGTTCTGGCAGCTGCTGCGTCCCCCGGCGGGCCGCTTCGTGAAGCCCGCGAAGCAGGATCTCGAAGACGCCGCGCGCATTTATCGCGCACAGGAACGCAGCGACGCGGGCCTCGCACTGATGGGCGACAAGAGCTTCCTGTTTTCCGAGTCGCGCCAGGCGTTCCTGATGTACGCGAAGTATGGCCGCACGTGGGCCGCGCTGCACGACCCCGTCGGGCCGCGTGCGGAATGGGCGGACCTGATCGGCAAGTTCGTCGCGCTCGCGCATGCGCACGGTGGCCGCGCGGCGTTCTATCAGGTGCGCGCGAATGCGCTGCCGCTCTATCTCGATGCCGGTCTCACGCTGATGAAGCTCGGCGAGGAGGCGCATGTCGTGCTCGACGACTTCGATCTGAAGGGCTCGCATCGCGCGCATCTGCGCTACGCGCTCAAGCGCGGCGAACGCGATGGCTTTGCGATCGAGGTGATCGAACCGGCGCGCGTGCCCGAATCGATCGCAACGTTGCGCGCGATTTCCGACGACTGGCTCGACAGCCGCGACGCGCGGGAAAAGAGCTTCTCGGTGGCCGCGTTCACCGATGACTATCTCGCCGCGCAATCGGTGATGCTCGTGCGTCAGAACGGCGAGCCCGTCGCGTTCGTCACCTTCATGACGACCGACCTGAACACGGAAGCGACCGTCGGCGTGATGCGCCACGTGCCGCAGGCCTCGCCCTACGCGATGGAGTACCTGTTCACGCAACTCGCGCTGCATCTCAAGCATGCCGGCTTCCGTTCGCTGAGCCTCGGCATCGCGCCGTTCTCCGGCATGTCGCCGACTCCGCTCGCGTCGCGCTGGCACCGGCTTGCGAATATCGTGTGGCGCTTCGGCGGCCGCTTCTATAACTTCCGCGGACTGCGCGCTTTCAAGAGCAAATTCCAGCCTCATTGGGAGCCGCGCTATCTCGCTGCATCGGGTTCCGTCGGCGTGTTCTTCACGCTCGCGGACCTTTCGCTGCTGGCAGGGGGCCGGCGTTCATGACCATGCAAAAGTTTTACCGGCTCGCCGCGCTGGCGAGCGTTTCGCTGTGCGCGCTCGCGGCCGTCGCGCCGACGGCGCACGCCTATGAAACCGTGTCCGGCGGCCGTTACGGGCAGGTTACGGTGACGAGGCCTGCGGGCGAAGTACGCGGCTTCGTCGTGCTGTTCTCACGCGAGACCGGCTGGAATCCGGCCGACCAGCAGGCCGCCGATGCCCTCGCGAAGAACGGCGCGATGGTGGTCGGCGTCGATACGGCGAAGTACGCGGCGAATCTCGCCGCGAAGAAAGAGACATGTCATCAACTGGTGGGCGATGCGGAAGCCGTGAGCCATCAGCTCGAACGGCAGGTGCAGTCGAACCGCTATTTCATGCCGATCGTCGCGGGCACGGGCCAGGGCGCGACGCTCGCGATCCAGGTGCTGAAGCAGGCGCCGGAGAACACGGTGGCGGGCGCGGTGACGGTGGCCGCGCAGCGCGATCTCGACAAGCGCTTCAACCCGTGCCCGCCGGACCCGACCGTGACGCACGGCCCCGGTTTGCCCGGTTTCGCGGAAACGGACGCGAACGCTTCCGCCGGCACGCAGCGCATCGTCGATCTGACGACACCGCATCTGCGTACCGTCGCGATGAAGGAAGAAGATGTCTCCGACCTGCCTTTGATCGAGCTGCCCGCCGCGCATCCGACGGGTTTGATGGCGATCGTGATCTCCGGTGACGGCGGCTGGCGCGACCTCGACAAGACCATCGCGGAAGAACTGCGGAAGGACGGCGTGTCCGTGATCGGCTGGGACAGTCTGCGTTACTTCTGGTCCGAGCGCTCGCCGCAGCAGACGAGCCACGATCTCGCGCGCGTGCTGCAAACCTACACGACCCGCTGGCATGCCGATCATGTGGCGCTGATCGGTTATTCGTTCGGCGCCGATGTCATGCCGTTCGCGTACAACCGCTTACCCGACGCCGTGCGCACGAAGGTATCGCTGATTTCGCTGCTCGGCTTCGCGCCCTCCGCGGACTTCCAGATCCGCGTGACGGGGTGGCTCGGCATGCCCGCCAGCGACAAGGCCTTGCAGGTGAAGCCCGAGTTCGCGCGCCTGCCGCCGAAGATCGTGCAGTGCTTCTATGGCGAACACGAGCAAGACACGCTTTGCCCGGCGCTGACCAAGACGGGCATCGAAGTGATCCGCACGTCCGGCGATCATCATTTCGGGCATGACTATGCCGCGCTCGAAAAGCGCATTCTCGGCGCACTGAAAAAGCAGGCAGGCAAAGTCTGAAGTTGAAGCGGCGCGGCGACCGTGCAGAATGGTCGCCGCGCCTGCTGTTAAATGACTTCGTGCGGCCGCAATGACCGCAATAGCTGTGTGTCCTTAGTGGAAAATCAGATACAGAATCACAAGGACGATAAGCGGCACGCCGAGCAACCAACCAATCAGATAAGGCATCTGTTTTCTCCTGTGCGACTGCCGAGACCAAGCGGTCGTCGTGACACAGCGCTTGTCGCTCTTCAATGCAAGCGATATGCCACTGCGTTCGGATCGCGGTGCAACATCGTAGTCCGCCTGCGCGAAAGCCTTGATGCGGCTTGGATGGAGCGCTTCTGCAACGCACCCGTGAGTGCCCGCTTTTTGCGCTTCGTTTCCACTCATCGGCAATCCGGGAATTGCCGCATCGTCGCAATCTTTTCAGGCTTGATTTGCAGTTCATTCAATACGCCGGAATGCCGCAATGCGCACTAATATGAACGTTGACCGGAGTGATCGGCGCGCATTGACGGGCGTTTGAATTCGCAGGCTTTCACTTGCGCCGTCATTGCTGCGTTTTACTGGTGTCCAGGCTGGATTCCTCTGAGAGATGCGATGAAGCGTCGAACCTTCGTGCTGGGCGGCGCGGGCGCAGCCGGTGCGCTGGTTATCGGATGGTCCGTGCTGCCGCCGCGCCAGCGGCTCGTCACGTCGATGACGATGCCCGTGCATGCCGGCGAAGCGGTGCTCAACGGCTACGTGAAGATTGCCGCCGACGACACGGTCACGGTGATGATGTGCCGCGCGGAGATGGGACAGGGCGTGCACACGGGGCTCGCGATGCTGGTCGCCGAGGAGCTGGACGCGAACTGGGCGGATATCCGTGTCGCCGATGCACCGCTCGACGGCATCTATAACAACGTCGAAAGCGTGGTCGGCGATCTGCCGTTTCGCTCCGACAATGACGGCGTCATCAAGGAACTGGCCGTATGGCTTGCGCGCAAGCTCGCGCGCGACTTCGGCACGGTAATGACGGGCGGTTCATCCAGCATGAATGACCTCTGGCAACCCATGCGCGAAGCAGGCGCATGCGCACGCGCGATGCTGATCGCGGCGGCCGCCGAACGCTGGAACGTGAAGGCCGCAGAATGCCGCATCGAAAAGGGCATGGTGCGGCACGGCGCGGCGCGCAGCGCATCGTTCGGACAGCTTGCCGCTGCGGCGGCGCGGCAGTCATTGCCGCGCAAACTCGTGCTCAAGTCGCCGGACAGGTTCACGCTGATCGGCAAGCCGCTCGCGCGTATCGAAGCCGCCGCGAAAATGAATGGCAGCGCGCGCTTCGGCATCGATGTCGTCCCAGAGGGACTGCTTTACGCGAGCATCTCGATGTGCCCGACGCTGGGCGGCAGCGTGCGCCGTTTCGACGGCTCGAAAGCGCAGGCGACGCCCGGCGTGCACAAGGTCCTCGCTGTCGATGCGTACAACGGCGGCACGGGAGGCGTTGCCGTGATCGCCGAGAACATGTTCATCGCGATGAACGCGCTAGACGTGCTCAATATCGAATGGAACGATGGGCCGGCCAAAGGCCTGACCAACCTCGAGGTCGAAAAGCGTCTCTCGCAGGCGCTCGACGACAGCGAAGGCCACGCATGGTATTCGCATGGCGACGTCGATGGCGCACTGCGCCGCGCCGCGCAAACGCTTACGGCCGAATATCACGCGCCGTATCTCGCGCACGCCGCGCTGGAGCCCGTCAATTGCACCGCGCAGGTCAAGGACGGCAAGGCGACAGTATGGACAGCGACACAGGTGCCCGCTGTCGCGCGCATGCACGTCGCGCATCTGCTCGGCATCGATACGGACCAGGTCGATCTGCAACAGCAATTGATCGGCGGCGCATTCGGGCGCAGGCTCGAAGTCGACTTCATCGCGCAGGCGGTTGCGATTGCACGCGAAGCCGACGGACGTCCTGTGCAAACACTCTGGACGCGCGCGCAAGACATGCGCCACGACTTCTATCGTCCTGCGTGCCTGTCGCGTTTCAAGGCGGGACTCGATGCGCAGGGACAACTGACTGCATGGCACAACGCGTCGGTGAGCCAGTCGATCGTCGCAAGCTGGCTCGCGCGCAACTACCGCGTTCCTGATCCCGGCATCAATTTCGACAAGACCGTTTCCGAGGGCGCATTCGATCAGCCTTATGAAATGCCGAACGTGTGGATTGGGCAACGCACCGTCGATCTCCCCATGCCCGTCGGCTTCTGGCGCTCGGTTGGCCATTCGCATCAGGCGTTTTTCATCGAGAGCTTTATCGACGAACTCGCTGCGGCGGCGGGCAAAGATCCCGTCGCGTTTCGCGCGAGCCTGCTCGCGCAGCATCCGCGGCATCTCGCGGTTTTGCAGCGCGTGGCGAGCATGTCGCGCTGGCGTGCGCCCGCAGTGTGGACGGACAAGGGCGTGAGCCACGCACGCGGCGTCGCGTTGCACGAAGCATTCGGCAGTGTGGTCGCACAGGTCGCGGATGTGTCGATGGAAGCGGGCAATGCAGTGAAGGTCGATCACGTGTATTGCGCGATCGACTGCGGCTTGCCGGTGAACCCGAATCTCATCAGGCAGCAGGTGGAAGGGGCGATCGTCTTCGGTCTCTCCGCTGCGCTGAAGGAAGAGATCACGATCGACGACGGTGCCGTCGTGCAGAGCCTGTATAGCGAATTCGACGTGGTGCGGATGGATGAATGCCCCGACATTTCAGTCGAGATCATGCCGTCCACCAGCCATCCGCAAGGCGTTGGCGAGTCCGCCGTGCCGCCCGTCGCGCCCGCCGTCGCGAATGCCCTGTTCGCACTGACGGGTATCCGCCACCGCACATTGCCGCTGAAAGTCAGGCTGTATTCGGAGGACGCGACATGCGCAGGCTGAATATCAATGGCAAGACGGTCGAGGTGCACTCCGATCCCGCGACGCCGCTGCTCTGGGTCTTGCGCTGTGAACTGAAAATGACGGGGACGAAGTTCGGCTGCGGCGTCGGCATATGCGGCGCGTGCACGGTGCATGTCGGCAAAGAGGCGAAGCGCTCGTGCCAAGAAAAGCTTTCGGCTATCGGCGCACAGAGCATCACGACCATTGAAGGACTGCAAGGGCCGCACGTGCGCGCGCTGAAAGAGGCGTGGGCGCGGATCGATGTCGTGCAATGCGGCTATTGCCAGAGTGCGCAACTGATGGCGGCGAGCGCGCTGATACAGCGCAATCCGAACCCGAGTTCAAAAGATATCGACTGCGCGCTGCGCGGCATCATTTGCCGCTGCGGAACGTATCCGCGCATCAGGCAGGCGATCCTCGAAGCGACGGGGCAAGTCAAACGAACGTGACCTATCCCCGTCACGCGTGCTCAACGGCTTACTGATTCCCGCGCGAATAGAGCGTCAGCTTGTTGCTCACCGACGTGACGCCGTCCACGCCTTTCGTCACTTCCGTAGCCTGCGCGATCTGCGAGCCGTCCACGACGGAACCTGACAAGGTCACGGCGCCGTTACGCGCGCGCACGAACACGTTCGACACATTGAAATTGGGCGCCTTGGACAATGCCTTGCGGACATCGCGGGCCAGCTTCTTGTCCGCTGGCGTGGCTTTCCCCTTCCATGTGCTTGCAGCCGGAGTCGACGCCATCGACATGGAGTCGCTGGCCTGCGCATAAACATTCGACGCTAGTGCGATGCATCCCGCGACGACGATCAGCTTCAGGGCATTGCGTGCTTTCATGATGACCTCTGTTGTTCGATTTGTGAGTTCGTCTGTCAAAGACAGCCGACATTACGCTTCCATTAAGCTCAAAGCCGTAATGAGGGAAAACCCGTGGTTCACTACTATCGCGAATGGAGATAACGCTTATTCACGCTATTACGTTGCTCGATAAGAGCGGGGCCGGCACACTTTGACCCACATCAAAGACGTCACGCATTTCAGGAGACACACATATGCGTACCCAAGTCGGCATCATCGGCGCTGGTCCTGCTGGACTGCTTCTTTCCCATCTTCTCCATTTGCAGGGCATCGACTCCGTCGTGCTCGAATCGCGCAGCCGCGAGCAGATCGAATCGACGATACGCGCTGGCGTGCTCGAGCAGGGCACGATGGACCTGCTGACGGAAACAGGCGTAGGCGAGCGCATGAAGGCCGAAGGCGCGCTGCATCATGGCTTCGAACTCGCATTCGAGGGTAAGCGCCGCCGTATCGATCTGACTGATCTCACGGGCAAAGCGATCACCGTCTACGCTCAGCACGAAGTCATCAAGGATCTGGTCGCCGCACGCGTGGCCGCGCAAGCTGCGCTGCATTTCGAGGTGTCGGACGTATCGCTGCACGGCATCGAAGGCGCGACGCCGACTATTCGCTATCGTCATCAAGGCGAAGCGCACGAACTGCAATGCGATTTCATCATCGGATGCGACGGCTCTCAGGGCATTTCGCGCAACGCGATTCCCGAAGCACGGCGCCGCGATTATCAACGCGTCTATCCGTTCGGCTGGTTCGGCATTCTGGTCGAAGCGCCGCCGTCGTCCGATGAATTGATCTATGCGCGTCACGAGCGCGGCTTCGCGCTGGTCAGCACCCGTTCGCCCAACGTGCAGCGCATGTACTTCCAATGCGACCCTAAAGACAACGTCGACAACTGGTCCGACGACAGGATCTGGGCGGAAATGCATGCGCGCGTCGATTCGGACGAAGGCCACAAGGTTGTGGAAGGCAAGATCTTCCAGAAGAACATTGTCGGCATGCGCAGCTTCGTATCGACGACGATGCAGCACGGCCGCCTGTTCCTGGCCGGCGACGCCGCCCATATCGTGCCGCCGACGGGCGCGAAGGGCCTGAACCTGGCTGTGTCGGACGTGCGCATCCTTTCGGAAGCACTGCACGCGTTCTACAAGGAAGACCGCAACGACCTGCTCGACAGCTATAGCGAAACGGCGCTCAAGCGCATCTGGCGTGCCGAGCATTTCTCGTATTGGATGACGCGCATGATGCACCGCCTCGACGACGCTTCGCCATTCGAGCAGCAGTTGCAAGTCGCGGAACTGGAGCACGTGACGACTTCGCGCAGCGCGGCGATTTCAATGGCCGAAAACTATGTCGGCGCGGTGCCCGTTTAAAGCGGCAAGCCTTTAGTTCAAAGACAAATCGGTGTGCGCGGCGGCTTGGAATGCCTTGGGCGTCGCGCCCGTCTGCTTGCGGAAATAGCGGCTGAAATAGGCCGCGTCCTCGAAGCCGAGCGCATGGGCGATCTGCTTGATCGTCAGACCTGAATAGACCAGATCGCGTTGCGCCTCGCGTATCAGATGCTCATTGACGAGTGACATCGGCGAATGACCGAGTTCGTCACGACAGATGCGGCTTAATTGCGCAGTCGTAATGCCCAGCTTCTCCGCGTAGAACTCGACGGGCCGATGCTCGCGGAAATGCGCGGCGACCAGTTCGCGAAAGCGCCTGATCTGCCCGCTGCGGCGATCGGCGACGGCACTCGTCGCGGGCATCGCCGCGGCGTCGCCCAACCTCGCCACTTGCACGAAAAGTGCAATCATCAACGACATGCCCGCCGCGATATGGCCGCGTGCGTTGCCACGGAATTCCTGTTCGAGCAGCGTAAAGAGCGGCATTAGCGTGTCGTCGCCCGCTGAGGGCTTCACGGGAATCACTGCGGCGCGCTGAAGCACGGGCAGCAGTCCCGGCGCTATCGCTTTCGAAAGCGACTCCAGCGCGCGCTGCGCAGCCGTAATCACCAGCCCGTCGATCTCAGGCGAGAAGACGAAACCATGCACCGTTTGCGCAGGCAACACGACAATGCAAGGCGGCGAAAACGTGTGCTTTTCGCTCTCGATCACGACATGCCCGCTCCCGCTGCGAATGTATAGCACCTGCAATAACGCATCGTGCCGGTGCGCGGCGATTTGCCAGTCGTTCGGCCGGCTGCGCTCGGGAATCCACTCGAAATTGAATGCGTCGAACCACGGCGGGCGGGCGGATTCGCCGTACAAATCGTAGTTAGGGATTTTCCTCATGCGTTGCTGTCGTCCCGCGCAAGATGATTGCCGTGTACGAATTGTCCTGCGATGCGCGCCGTTTGTCCAATGCGCGCAACGAGCGCGTCACTATACTTTTCTCCATGAATCGGTCGGCCTGATGTGAGGCGCGTCGATAGAAGAAACCACATGGAGATTCGGATGACTAATCAAATCAGCGGCAATTGGCTCGGCATTGAAGGAAGGGTTTGCGTCGTGACGGGCGCGGCAGGCGGTATCGGCAGTGCGATTGCAAAAGTACTCGGTGAAAGCGGCGCGCGTCTTGCGCTGCTGGATCGCGAGGCGGCGAAGTGCGAAGACCTCGCGCGGACCCTGAGCGCAAACGGAATCGAAGCCCATGCATTCGCCTGCGATATCGGCGATGCAACAAGCGTCGAAGCGACGGCGGCGCGCGTTGAAGAAACGCTCGGCGCAGCGGACGTGCTCGTCAACAACGCAGGTCTTTTGCGGCCGGGCGGCATTGAAGACATTGCGCTCGACGCATGGAACGCGATGCTTCAGGTCAATCTCACCGGTTACATGCTGTGCTCGCAGGCGTTCGGCCGTGCAATGCTGAGCAAAGGCGCGGGCAGCCTCGTGCATGTGGCGTCGGTGGCTGCGCATCATCCGCAAACGTGGAGCGGCGCGTACAGTCCGGGCAAAGCCGCTGTCGCGATGCTGTCGAAGCAGATCGCAGCCGAGTGGGGCCCGCGCGGCGTGCGCAGCAATGCCGTCTGTCCGGGCATGATCCGCACGCCGCTGTCCGCGTCGTTCTACGCGCACGGCGATATCGAACAGCGGCGCAGCGCAATGACGGCGAGCCGCCGCATCGGCGAGCCCGTCGATATCGCGGACGTCGTCGCGTTTCTTGCAAGCCCGCGCGCAGGCTATGTGAACGGAACGGAGGTGGTCGTCGACGGCGGCTTGGAATGCATGTTGATGGATCTCGTGCCGCGCCCCGGATACGACGCGAAAGCCGGCGCGGCAGGTTAAAGAAGCAGGTTTAGAGGCAC
Source organism: Paraburkholderia sp. LEh10 (assembly GCF_017814945.1). Classification (GTDB taxonomy): domain Bacteria; phylum Pseudomonadota; class Gammaproteobacteria; order Burkholderiales; family Burkholderiaceae; genus Paraburkholderia. The sequence goes on along the minus strand of NZ_JAGIPX010000012.1, from coordinate 100,134 downwards.
AGCGGACACAGCGGACACAGCGCGGTGCGCAAGCAGGCATCCCGGATGGGATCAGAGGAAGGCAGGAGACACAGCATGAAAGCAAACCCCAATACGCCCGCGACATTGACGTGCGATGTACTGGTGATCGGTTCGGGCGCAGGCGGATTATCGACGGCCATCACCGCGCGCAAACATGGCCTCGACGTCGTCGTGATCGAAAAGGAAGCGTATTTCGGCGGCACGACGGCGTTTTCTGGCGGCGTGCTATGGATTCCCGGCAACCGGCACGCGCGCGCGAATGGTGTGAGCGATACGCGCGAAGCGGCGAAAACGTATATGCGTAACGAAACGGGCGCATTCTTCGATGAAGCGGCCGTCGATGCGTTTCTCGATACGGGCCCGCAGATGCTCGATTTCTTCGAGCGCGAAACGCAAGTGAAATTCGTCCCGACGCTATATCCCGACTATCACCCGAATGTGGCTGGCGGCGTCGACATCGGGCGCTCGGTCGTTGCCGCGCCGTACGACGCGCGCGATCTCGGCGGCGACATCGCGCGCTTGCGTCCACCCCTCAAGACGATCACGTTCATCGGCATGATGTTCAATTCGTCGAATGCCGACCTCAAGCATTTCTTCAACGCGACGCGCTCGTTTAAATCTGCCGCCTATGTCGCGAAGCGCCTCGCGAGTCATCTGAAAGATCTCGCGCTCTACAGACGCGGCGTGCAGATCACAAGCGGCAATGCACTGGCCGCGCGGCTCGCGAAATCGGCGCTATCGCTGGGCATTCCAATCCACACGAACACGGCTGCGCGCGAACTTACGGTGTCGAACCAGCGCGTGACGGGTGCGATCGTTGAACAGCCCCACGGCGAGATGCGCATTACCGCGCGCCGCGGCGTCGTGCTCGCATGCGGCGGCTTCTCGCACGACATCGCGCGTATCGCGAAGGCCTATCCGCATGTGAGGCGCGGCGGCGAGCATTGTTCGCCCGTGCCGGAAGGCAACACGGGCGACGGCGCACGCATGGCCGAAAGCCTCGGCGCGCAACTGTCGATACGCTACCCGCAACCCGCCGCGTGGATGCCCGTGTCGCGTGTGCCGATGCGCGACGGCACGTTCGGCGTGTTTCCGCATCTGGTCGATCGATATAAGCCGGGCATCATCGGCGTGACGCGCAAAGGCCGGCGCTTTACGAACGAATCGAACTCGTATCACGACGTAGGCGCGGCGATGATCGAAGCATGCAGCAACGAGCGGGAAACAGCGATGTGGCTGATCTGCGGTCACGCGACGATACGCAAATACGGGCTCGGATACGCAAAGCCCGCACCTGTGCCGCTCGGGCCGCTGCTGCGCAACGGCTACCTCGTCAAAGGACGCACGCTGGCCGAACTGGCGCGCAACGCGGGCATCGACGCGGCGGCGCTCGAAGCGACCGTGCGCCGCTACGACGCAAGCGCGATACGCGGCGAAGACCCTGAGTTCTGCCGCGGATCGACGTCATTCAACCGCTATCTCGCCGATCCCGAACATCGGCCCAACCCATGCGTCGCACCGATCGGCGACGGTCCCTATTACGCGCTCAAGGTCGTCATGGGCGATCTCGGCACTTTCGACGGCATCAGCACAGCCGTCACGGGAGAAGTGCTGGATGTGCGCGGCACTGTGATCGATGGACTTTATGCCGTCGGCAACGACCGCGCGAGCGTGATGGGCGGCAACTATCCGGGCGCGGGCATCACACTCGGCCCGATCATGACCTTCGGCTATATCACGGGCCGCCGTCTCGCGGGCGTCATCGACGCAGCCGGCCACGCGCGCGGAGCGCAAAAGACGGCGCAATCCGAAACCGTATAAGAGGACACACGCATGAGCAGCATCAAGCCTTTTGTCGATCATCGCATCTACACGATCCGGCCGCGCGGCATGGCCGAATTCATCGAGGTATTCGATCGTCTTGCGATGCCCATCCAGTTGAAGTATCTCGGGCCGCCCGTCGGCTTCTATATGAGCGATATCGGCGCGCTGAACCAGGTCGTGCATCTGTGGGGCTACGACAGCATTGCCGATTACGATCAGCGCCGCACCGCGCGCGACGCGGACCCGGAATGGCCCGAGTATTTGCAGGCATCCGCGCATCTGATCGTCGCGCAGGAAAGCAGGATCATCCGGCGTGTCGAATTCAGAAGCCTTACCTTGCTGCGCTAGAACACAACAAACGGCAGCAAACACCATACAGACACGGAGACACAGCATGCAGTCCTTCAGCGTGAAGCGGTCGTTCAACCGCATTCAAGGAGACGCACGATGAACCAGCACAAACGCACCGTCGATGTACAGCATTTCATCGACAGCCAACGTTTTTCGCCTTTTCAATGGACCATTCTCGTGCTGTGCTTTCTGGTCGTGGCCGCCGATGGCTTCGATACGGCCGCAGTCGGTTTCATCGCGCCTTCGCTGGTGCAGGAATGGGGCATCGCGCGCGCGGCGCTGGGGCCCGTGATGAGCGCCGCGCTCGTCGGGCTCGGCATCGGCGCATTGGCGGCCGGACCGCTTGCCGATCGCGTGGGACGCAAGACGGTGCTGGTCTTGTCGGTGTTCTTCTTCGGGCTGTGGAGTTTCGCCGCTGCGCACGCGGCTTCGATCGAATCGCTCACCTTTCTGCGCTTCATGACAGGGCTGGGTCTCGGCGCGGCGATGCCCAATGCGGTCACGTTGATGTCCGAATACGCGCCCGCGCGCATTCGCGCCGTTGCCGTCAATGCGATGTTCTGCGGCTTTTCGTGCGGGCTTGCGATAGGCGGCGTGGCGTCCGCATGGCTGATACCGCATTTCGGCTGGCAAAGCGTGCTCGTGGCAGGCGGCGTTGGACCGATCGCGTTGACCGTCATGCTCGTCGCGCTGCTGCCCGAATCCGCGCAGTTCATGGTGACGAGAAAGCGCGGCGACGCACGCATCGCGCGGGTGCTCTCGCGTATCGCCGCACATGCGCGTCTCGACGAATGCCGTTTTGTCACGGCTGACGCGGCAACGGAAGGCCGGGGTTCCGCGTTGCGCGTGGTGCTGTCGCCGCGCTATCGCTTCGGCACGCTGATGCTGTGGCTCGCGTATTTCATGGGTTTGTTGATCTACTACCTGCTGACCAACTGGCTGCCCACGCTCTTCAAGGACACAGGCTTTTCAGGCCAGAACGCCGCGTTGATGACCTCGCTGTTTCCGCTCGGCGGCGTGCTCGGCAATCTCAGTGTCGGCTGGCTGATGGATCGCTTCAAGGCCAATCGCGTGATCGCCTGCACGTATGTCGTATCTGCCGTGCTGGTCATGCTCGTCGGGCACGGCGTCGGGCATCAGGTGTGGCTCGGCACGCTGATCTTCCTGACAGGCACCGTCGTCACCTCTGCTGTCACGTCGATGTCCGCACTCGCCGCCAGCTTCTATCCGACGCAAGGGCGCGCAACGGGCGTCGCGTGGATGCTGGGCGTAGGACGCATCGGCGGCGTGGCGGGCGCGCTGGTCGGCGCCGCGCTGATGGGGCTGGGCTGGCAGTTCGGTTCGGTGTTCAGCCTGCTCGCCGTGCCTGCGATGATCTCCGCGTTCGGCGTCTATGCAACGGCAAGACGTGCGCGCGTGGCGAGCATCGAAGAAGCAGAACTGACGCCCGCAGTCGAATGACAATCGCGGCGACAGCGGCCCGATCGGGCCGCGTGTCCGCGCTCACAGCGAAGCGTCGACGCCGATCGCCTCGACTGCCTTGCGCTGATAACCCCCCGTTGCGAGCAGCAGGCTGCGCGAATAGTCGTTATCGACCTGCTGCGCGCGAATCCGCTCGATATCGCGTTCTTCGACGATCTCGCCGTTGCGCATGATCGCGACACGTGAACACAAAAAGCCGACCACGGCGAGATTGTGGCTGACGAGAATCATCGTCAGATTGCGCTCACGATGCAGACGCTTCAACAGGTTCAGTATTTCAGCTTGCACGGAGACGTCGAGCGCCGACGTCGGCTCATCGAGCAACAGCACGCGCGGCTCGACGATGAGCGCGCGCGCAATCGCCACGCGCTGCCGCTGTCCCCCCGACAGTTGATGCGGATAGCGAAACCGGAACGATGTGTTCAGGCCCACCTCGCGCAGCGCATCGACGATGCGCGTTTCATGCTGGCCGATGCCGTTGATACGCAACGGCTCGCGTAAGGTCTGATCGACCGTGAAGCGCGGATGAAGCGACCCGTACGGGTCTTGAAACACCATTTGCACATCACGCTTGCGCGCACGCTCGTCGTGCTGCGCGATGCGCATCGCGCCCTGCGTAATGGGCGTGAGTCCGCTCAACGCTCGCAGGATCGTCGACTTGCCGGAGCCCGATTCGCCGACCAGCCCGAACACTTCGCCGCGCGCGACACGGAAGGTCACATTGCGTACGGCATCGACAGCCCCCGCCGCGGTCTTGAAGCGAACGGTCAATGCATCGACGTCGATCATGCGGACCCTCCTTGCGCATCGTCGAGCCACGCGGGGTCGCGCGACAGCACGGGCAGCTCGTCGGGCGGATCGGCGAGCGGCGGATTTGCCGCAATCAGGCCGCGCGTATACGCGTGTCGCGCATGCACGAGATCGCGCGCCGCGCAGGTCTCGACCACGCGCCCCGCGTACATCACCACGACGCGGTCGCAGAACGACATCACGAGCGGAAGATCGTGGCTGATGAAGATGAGGCCAGTGTCATGTTTTGCGATCATCTCGTCGAGCACCGCGAGCACTTGCATCGAGACGAGCACATCGAGCGCGCTAGTCGGTTCGTCGGCGATCAACAGGCGCGGTCCCGTCGAGACCATCATCGCGATCATCACGCGCTGCCCCATCCCGCCCGAAAGCTCATGCGGGTATGAATCCGCGACGCGCTGCGGGTTGCGGATATGCACGGCTTCGAGCGCGGCGACGATCTTGTCGTGCATTGCGCGACGGCTCAGCTTTGGCTCGTGCAGCGCGAACGCCTCGCGCATCTGCTGCGCCACCGTCATCACCGGGTTCAGCGAGTACTTGGGGTCCTGCAGGATCATGCCCATCTGCTGGCCGCACAGACGGCGGCGCTGGCCTGCGGGCATATTCAAGAGATCGTGCCCGTCGAAGCGCAATGCTTTCGCGGTGCAGTGCGCGGCGGCCGGCAACAGGCCGAGGAGCGCGCGGCCCGTCAGCGATTTGCCCGAACCCGATTCGCCGACGATGCCGAGCCGCTCGCCCTTGTTCAACGTCAGCGAAAGGCCGCGCACGGCTTCGCTCATCGTGCCGTCGTGGCTGCGGAACGCAATGCGCAGATCGTCGATTTCGCACAACGCTTGAGTCGTGTGACCGGTGCGCATGTCAGTCTCCGTGGCGCGGGTCGAACACATCGCGCAGTCCGTCGCCGAGCAGATTGAACGCGAGGCTCACGAGCAGGATCGCGAAACCCGGTATCGTGGCGACCCACCAGGAATCGAGCAACACGTTGCGGCCCGATGCGACCATGAAGCCCCATTCGGGGCTGGGCGGCTGCGCGCCGAGGCCCAGAAAGCCGAGGCCCGCGACCGTGAGAATGATGCCCGCCATGTCGAGCGTCGCGCGCACGATCACCGACGACGAGCAGAGCGGCACGATATAGCGCAGCAGAATGCGCAGATTCGACGCGCCTTGCAGCCTTGCGACGTGAATGAAGTCGGCTTGCACGAGCCTCAACGTTTCGGCTCGCGCAAGGCGTGCATACGCAGGCCATGCCGTAATCGAAATGGCGATGACAGCATTGATGACACCTGGACCCAACGCGGCAGCGAATGCAAGCGCGAGCACGATCTTCGGAAACGCGAGCGCGATATCGGTGATGCGCATCAGCACGTTGTCGACCCAGCCGCCGAAAAAGCCCGCTGTCGTTCCGATCATCAAACCGATCGGCACGACGACCACAACGACGAGTATCGCGATCGACAGCGTCAGCCGCGAACCGTAGATGATGCGCGAGAGAATGTCGCGGCCGAGCTGATCGGTGCCGAGCCAGTGGGAAGCCGAGCCGGGCGGCAGCAGACGGTCGGACAGCACTTGCCTGAGGGGATCGTGCGGCGCAATCCACGGCCCGATGATCGCGACGATCACAAGCAGCAGGAGGATCAACAAGCCGAACGTCGACAACGGATTGCCCGCGAAACGCCGCCAGCGCCGGTACGCGAGACCGAGCGCCGCTTGCCGCCGCGAAGCGGGCGTGTCGGTCAGCAGCCATGCTTGCCATGTCGGGCGCGGTGTATTCATGGTTTGCGATGCATCAGCGGGCGCGCGGATCGAACACGCGATACAGCGCGTCCGTCAGCAGGTTCAATGCGATAAAGGTGATGCCGATCACGAGCGTGCTGCCGAGCACGGCATTCATGTCGGCGTTGAGCAAGGCGCCCGTCAGATACGAGCCGATGCCGGGCCATGCGAACACGATTTCCGTCAGCACCGAACCTTCCAGCAGGAAGCTGTACGAAAGCGCGATCACCGTCAGCAGCGGTACGGCGATATTGCCGAAAGCATGCACCCACACCACGCGCCGCTCGGAGAGGCCTTTCGCGCGTGCCGTCGTGATGTACTCCTGGTTCAATTGGTCGAGCATGAACGAGCGCGTCATCCGGCTCAGATACGCAACCGAGTAATAGCCGAGTATCGCGGCGGGCAGCGCGATGTGCGAAAACGCGTTTAAAAACACCTCCCATTCGCCCGCGATCAGCGAGTCGATCAGCAGGCTGCCCGTCTGCGTGTCGACCATGCCGTCGTACACAGGGTCGAGCCGGCCTGGTCCCGACACCCAATGCAGCTTCGCGTAGAACAGCAACAATCCCATCAGACCGAGCCAGAACACGGGAACGGAACTGCCGATCAGCCCGATGAAGCGCGCGACGTGATCGATCCAGCGGTTGTGACGCGTCGCCGCGATGACGCCGAGCGGCACGCCGATCAATACGCCGATGATCGTCGACAGCGTCGCGAGTTCGAGCGTGGCAGGGAACACGCGTTTGATGTCGTCGAGCACCGGGTTGGCCGTCAGCAGCGACACGCCCAGATCGCCGTGCAGCACCGCGCGCACGTAGATGAAGAACTGCTCGGCGAGCGGCTTGTCGAGACCGAGCTGGATGCGCGCGGCCGCATACGCGCTCGCCGATGCGCGATCGCCGAGTATTGCGAGCACGGGATCGATCGGCACCTTGCGGCCGATCACGAAGGTCACGGCCAGCAAACCCGTGAACGTGACGGCGAGCGTGAGCGCCCACCGCAGCACGCGCAACGTCCAGCGCACACTCGCGCTGCGCGCGGACGCGGCGCGAATGCGGTCGATAGGAGTGAGCGTCGTCGACATGTTCTGCAGCGTCGCGGCGTGCTTACTGCTTCTTCACGTGCAGATACGACACGAGATCGTTGATCGGGCCGACTTCGAGACCCGACACGCCCGGGCGCATCGCCACCTGCGACACCTGCTGGAACGTGATGACGAACGGCGACTTCGCGAGCATTTCCTTCTGCATCGTCTGATAGAGCTGTGCGCGCTTCGCCGTCGACGATTCCGCCAGCGCCGCATTGGTCTCTTTCGTCAGATCCGGAATATCCCACGAGTTGCGCCACGCAAGCATCTTGTACGAAGACTTGTCGGAGTTGTCGGGGTTCCACGCATAGCCTTGCGCATTGCTGTGCGGGTCGATGTAGTCCGCCGACCATTCGCCGATATAGATGTCGTGCTGGCGCGCGCGGTACTTTGCCAGCGTCTGCTTGTTGTCGCCGGGAATGATCTCGACCTTGATGCCGCCTTGCGCGAGATTGGCCTGCACGGCCTGCGCGATTTCGTTATACGGATAGGCGCTGCGCACATCCATTGTCACGCTAAAGCCGTTCGGCAAGCCGGCCTTGGCAAGCAGCGCCTTTGCTTTTGCCACGTCCTGGTGATACGGATTGGTATTCAGCGCGCCGAGAAAGCCCTCGGGCAGGAACGTTTGATGAACCTTGAACGTGCTCTTCGTCACGTTCGTTTGAATGCCGTCATAGTCGATCAGCCACTTCATCGCTTCCTGCACTTCCGGCTTCGCGAGATTCGGGTTCTTCACATTGAGGCCGAGATAGAGCAGCGTCGCCTGCGGCACGGACATCACGCTTGCCTTGTTGGCCTTGGTGAGCGCGGCGAGGTCATCGGGGCTCAGATTGCGCGCGACATCCGCGTCGCCGTTTTCGAGCAGCAGGCGCTGGCCCGCCGCTTCGGGCACATGGCGCATCACGATGCGTTTCATCGCAAGCGGCACGCGATAGCCGTCGTACTTCTGCAGGATGATGCTGTCGTTGGCCGTCCATTTGACGAGCTTGTACGCACCGGAGCCCGCCTCGTTGGTGCGCAGCCATTCGTTGCCGAAATCGTTGCCCTTCTGGTGCGACATCAGGAGCTTCTTATCCACGACAGAAGCCGGCCATGCTCCCAGCACGTTCAGCACGAAGGTTGGTGCGTACTTCTGGTCGGTCGTGATGCTCACGGTGGAATCGTCGATTTTCTTGATGTTTTGCAGCGCGTTGTCTTTGGTGAGGCCGATGCCTTGCAGCACGGCAGCCGCGCCCTTGTCGAGCAGCACGCAGCGCTGGATCGACCATGCGACATCGTCGGCCGTGAGCGGATTGCCCGAGTGGAACTTCAGGCCGGGGCGGATCTTGAATGTGAACGTGAGTCCGTCGGGGCTGACCGTCCACGATTGCGCAACGTCACCGTTGAATTTCGACGGGTCTTTCAAATCGACGCGCACGAGGCGGTCATAGGTGTTCGCCACGTATTCCTCGGGCACCAGTTCGTACACTTCGCCTGGGTCGAGGGTCGAGAATTCGTCGAGCGTGGTGGCGATCACCAGCATGTCTTTCGGGGTCGCCGCGAATGCCGTGCCTGTTGTCGTCATCGTAAGCGTCAGTGCCGATACGACGGCCACTGCCGCTAGCGCATTGCGCAAAGCCAGATTCATACTCGCTCCGTATGTAAAGGAAAAGACCTGAAAACGGACAGCAAAGAACCAACGCGACTACATCAATTTCAACGGGCCGCTTTCGCTGTTATCGATGACAGGCAGCGCGCGCGAGCCCGGCAATTCGTAGTGCCACCACTCGCTCGGAATGTGCGTGAAGCCCGCGGCGTGCATGATGCCGAGCAGCAGCAGGCGGTTGCGCTGCACATGCGGCGGCAGCCCCTGGTGAAAGTGCTCGGACTCCTCGATCATCGCGTCGAATGCCGTGCCCATGTCGAGCGCCTCGCCGTTGCCGTCGATCAAGGTCAGATCGAGCGCAGTGCCGCGGCTGTGGTTGGAGCCGCGTCCCAGCTCGGCGATATAGCGCGGATCGGGCAGGAAGTCCCACAAGACCTGCTGCGCTTGCGGCGGACGGTACGCATCGAAAATGCGCAGCGTCATGCCGATGCTTGCGGCGAGTTCGACGGCTTTGCGCAATCCCGCTTCGGCGGGCGCGAGCAGCAGGCAATGTGCTTCTCGATAGATCGGCTTGCCGGTGAGGTTGCGCTCCGTTGCATAGACGAGATCGAGATCGACGCGATGCGTTTCGGGCGTGATATGAATCAGTTGGGGTTTACCGGTCATGAGCATCAAAGGTCGAATTGATCGAGTTCGCGCTGCAACTCGCGATTGCGCGCGACGCGTTCGTCAATGGCGGGGCCGAGCCTTTCGACGATCGACGTGATCAACAGGTTGAACAGGCATGTCAGCGGCGCAAGCGAGTCCCAGAACTGCCCGACATCCGTCTTTACTTGCAGGAGGTCGCATGAAAACTCGCGCGCCCACGGGCAATAGAGATCGGTGACGAGCCCGAACGGCAATGCGCGCCGCGCCGCCGCTTCGCAATAGCGGCGCGCGATGCGCGAATAGGCGCGCGTATCCGTGACGATCAGGTAAGGCGATCCGAATTCCGGGTTGAGCGAATCGACATACGATCCTGACATGCCGTCGGAATAGAACACGCGCGGCCGCAGATATTCGAGGTAGCTATGGAACGCGTTGGCGATGCCGCGCGTCGATTGAATGCCGACGATGAACACGGCGTCCGCATCGGCGATGCGCTGCGCAACGCGCGCGAACGATTCGCCTTGCGCAAGCTGATAGACGAAACGGATCGCATCGACTTCGAGATCGAGCGAATGGGCGAGGGCTGTGCCGTGCGTGGCCGCGCGGTGCGCATCGCTGTCGCGGCGCTCGCTGCGGTAGGCGTCGAGCCGGTCGGTGATGAACCACGGGCGCGATTGCGCGCCGCGCAATTCGCGCTTCAGGTCGTCGAGATTGCGATAGCCGACGCTGCGCAGAAAGCGCCCGACCGAAATGCCGCTCGTGCCCGTCTGCTGCGCAATCTGATCCGCGGTTTCCAGGCCGAGGCGCTCGAGGTTCGCCAGCATATAGCTGGCGATACGCTTGGCCGTGGGCGTAAGCGTCGCGAAACTCGCTTCGACGGTGTGGGCGAACGCGGTGGACATCAACGATGATCGTTAGTTATCTGTCATTGGCCGGCAGTCTGGTATGTATATGACAAGGACAATAAAGCCAGCGCTAACTTAATTTTTTAATCGGTTTGCGGAAATTCATAGCGGGTAGGCCGGCCCCCTTTGCAACCCCCCTTTGCAACTCTTCTCTGCCCCTTTGCTGCCGGCCCATCCGAATGCCGCTAAGATCATTGACGCAGCAATCGGTTCGCGCGCGTCGAGCGCCGCGCGAATCTTCATCCCGATGTATCGCAGACGGTAATGCGCCGGCATGCCGTCCTGATTCCGCCTCCAGAAGCAACCGTTGCCGCACAGGCGCTGCGGCCGTGCTCGCTGGAGAACCCACAATGCGTCTGGCGGAGCGTCCGCCAGACTTCATACAAGGCTGGAGGGCTGAACGTGAACAAGCTGACCACTGCTTTTGGCGCACCTGTCGTAGATAATCAGAACATTCAGACAGCCGGGCCGCGCGGTCCGGCGTTGTTGCAGGACGTGTGGTTCCTCGAGAAGCTCGCGCACTTCGACCGCGAGGTGATTCCCGAGCGCCGCATGCATGCAAAAGGCTCGGGCGCATTCGGCACGTTCACGGTCACGCACGACATCACGAAGTACACGCGCGCAAAGATCTTCTCCGCAGTCGGCAAGAAGACGGAACTGTTCGCGCGCTTCTCGACGGTCGCGGGCGAACGCGGCGCCGCCGACGCCGAGCGCGACATCCGCGGCTTCGCCGTCAAGTTCTATACGGACGAAGGCAACTGGGACCTCGTCGGCAACAACACGCCTGTGTTCTTCTTGCGCGATCCATTGAAGTTTCCCGACCTGAATCACGCTGTCAAACGCGACCCGCGCACAGGGCTGCGCAGCGCGGAAAGCAACTGGGACTTCTGGACGCAACTGCCTGAAGCACTGCATCAGGTAACCATCGTGATGAGCGATCGCGGCATTCCGAAATCGTTCCGGCACATGCATGGTTTCGGCAGCCACACGTTCAGCTTCATCAGCGCGGACAAGGAGCGCTATTGGGTGAAGTTCCATCTGCATACGCAGCAGGGCATCGAGAATCTGACGGATGCGCAGGCGGCCGCGCTCGTCGGCGTCGATCGCGAAAGCTCGCATCGCGACCTGTACGAAGCGATCGAGCGCAAGGAATTCCCGAAGTGGACGATGTACGTGCAGATCATGCCGGAGCAGGACGCATCGAAGTGCGCATACAACCCGTTCGATTTGACCAAGATATGGCCGAAGAAAGACTATCCGCTGATCGAAGTCGGCGTGATGGAACTGAACCGCAACCCGGAAAATCATTTCGCCGATGTCGAGCAGTCGGCGTTCAATCCGGCTAACGTCGTGCCGGGGATCAGCTTTTCGCCCGACAAGATGCTGCAAGGCCGCCTCTTCTCATATGGCGACGCGCAGCGCTATCGCCTCGGCGTCAATCACAGCCTGATTCCCGTCAATGCGCCGAGGTGCCCGGTGCACAGCTATCATCGCGACGGCTTCATGCGCGTCGACGGCAACATGGGCGGAGCAACGTCGTACAACCCGAATACGCGCGGTGAATGGCTCGATCAGCCGGACTTCAGCGAGCCGCCGCTTTCGGTGGAAGGCACGGCCGACCACTGGAACCATCGCGTCGATGACGACTACTTCTCGCAGCCCGGCGCGCTGTTCCGCCTGATGACGCCGCAGCAGAAGCAGGCGCTGTTCGACAACACGGCGCGTTCGCTCGCCGGTGTGTCGGAGCCGATCCAGAAGCTGCACATCGATCACTGCACGAAGGCCGACCCCGCATATGGGCAAGGCGTCGCGGCGGCGCTGGAGTCGGTGAAGAAGGAGAGCGCGACGCCCAATCGCGCGCTGTGACGCTACGCTCGCAACAGCGCGGCGTCGGCGGACATGACGGGCCGCTCGTTGCCGTCCGTCATGCATTCGACGCCGCGTTTTGCTTACTTCAGCGTCGCGACGAATATCCTCGCGACTTCTTCGAGTCCGCGCCGGTCATCGTCGTCGAAGCGCGCGAGCACGGGGCTGTCGAGATCGAGCACGCCGACCAGTTCGCCATTCGCCCTTTGCAGCGGGATCACGATCTCCGAGCGCGATGCGGAATCGCACGCGATATGGCCGGGGAACGCATCGACATCCGGCACAACCTGTGTCTCGCGCGTTTCGGCGGAGCGGCCGCAGACGCCGCGGCCAATCGGAATGCGCACGCAGGCGGGCTTGCCCTGGAAGGGACCGACAACGAGTTCGCCGTCGAGCGCGAAATAGAAACCCGCCCAGTTCAGCTGCGGCAGGCTGTGAAAAATCAGCGCCGACAGATTGGCTGCATTGGCGATCTGATTCGTCTCGCCCTCGACGAGCGAGCGGGCTTGTGCGGCGAGTTCCTGATAGAACGCGGCTTTGGGCAGCGCGGTATTGATGGTGGCTTCGAACATCGGATGCACTCACATTTGCTTCAATGGAACTGTGATTTTCGCATCAACGCGCATCGCGTGTCGGCAGCGTGCAAAGCGCGTTTTTGAAACCTGCGCTTTCCTCGTACAACGCACGCTACGTTCACGTTCATGCCGGCCAAAGCGGCCTGAACGCGCCGCGCTCGACGATGAGATGCCGATGAACTGCGCAAACTCGTCCAGTGGCGTGCGCTGCGCACGCCACTGGTTGATCGCAGCGCCCGTGTCCTCGTAGCCGATCGCCATGCCGCTGAACAGCATGCGCTCGTCGGGCAGATCGAGAAACGCGCCGATCGTCTTCGGATACTGCGCGCAGCACTCCTGCGCGCAGCTATGCAGCCCTTCCTCGCGCAACAGCAGCATGACCGTCTGCAGGAACATGCCGAGATCGGACCATTGCGGCGGACCCATGTGACGGTCGACGGTGCAAAAGAGCGCGAGCGGCGCATCGAAGAACGTGAAATTGCGCGCGAATTGCGCGAGCCTTCCAGGCCTGTCCTCGCGTGCAATGCCGATGCTGCGATAGAGATCCTCGCCGACCTGGAAACGCCGCTCGCGATACGGCGAATGCAGGCTCGGCGGATAGATGTTGTATTCGATGTCCTCGCCGCCCGGCGCATCCGCGATGCGCTCGCGCATGATGTGCTTGAGCCGTGCAAGCCCTTCGCCGCCGACCACATGGACATGCCAGGGCTGCAGATTGCCGCCCGACGGCGCGCGCCCGGCGGTGGCGAGCACGCGGCGTATCACGTCCGGCGCGACGGGTTAGGGCAGAAACTGGCGCACCGACTTGCGGGTGTTCACTGCATCACTGACGTTCAAGCTCCTCTCCTCGACACGACACGCGATCACGACCGTCGATGATACAGGCGGCGGCCATTGGCCTGTCGCGCTAAAGCTTCTGCGGGACTTGCCGTTAATGCGGGCGAATCAGAACGACGACATAGAGAACGACCACATATAAACGGGGAGCCGCATTTGAACTCAATGAAGCTGGCAGCACATCTCGCGGCGATTGCCGCATTGGCCGCGCTGGCCGGTTGCGTCACCAGCGAGCGGCAGATCGCCGCCGCGCCTTCAAGGCCGCCGCGTCCCGTAGTCGTCGCGGTGCAGGCCCCGCAGCCTGGCGTCGTCGTGCGCGCGCCCGCCCCCGCGCCTGCGCCTGCGCCTGCGCCTGCGCCGCAGCCCGTGTATGTGTCCGCGCCCAGCGATGTCTATATCGCGGGCGTCGTGGATCGCGATGTGGTGTTCGTCGGCGGCAGCACGTATTTGTGGGTCGTCGGGCCGGACGGCCGGCGTCATCGCCATTTCTACGCGCGCGGCGACCGGCGCGCCGAAGTGTTTCGCCGGCGCGAGCAGTTGCGCGTCGAGATGGCTCGTCACGGCGGCCATGCCCCCGTTCATGCGATGGCGCCGCACCGCGACGAGCACCGGCCGCATCCGCATGCCGGTCAGCCCGCGTACGCGCATCAGCTGCCGCATCGCGCGGACCGCCGCGAAGGGCCGCCCGTCAGGCATGCGTCAGTGGAGCATCGTCCGCCGCAAGGGCCGGCGCGCGTGGCCGAGCATCGCACACACGAGCAGGGGCCGCGCGATCACCGGCAGACTCCGCGCGTCGACGAGGCGCAACAGCAACCGCATCGTCAGGGGCACGCGGGCGCATGAGCGCCCGGATAGGGCGGGCATCTATCGCGCGACATGCCCGCTCTTTATTCTCGCGCGCGCCGCGCCGTCATTTCGCCAATCCGTACGCGCGCACGAAAAACGCGACCGTGATGCATGACGTCAGCGTGAGCGTGCCGTAGCGGATGACGCGTGCGGGCGCGCGCCGTCCCACCTGCGCGCCGCCATATCCGCCAAGCGTCGCGCCGATCAGCATCGCGATGGTCTCGGGCCAATGCACCGCATGCGCCGCGATGAACATGACGACGGCCATCGTGTTGGCGGCGCTCACGAGCAGCGTGCGCGGCGCATTCAGCAGCTTCAGTTCGCGGCTGTCGAGCAGGCCCCACACGGCCATCATCATGATGCCGACCGCGCCGCCGAAATACCCGCCATACACGCCGAGCCCAAACTGGATGACGAGCAGGGCCGCTTGCCCGATATGCCAGCGCTCGCGCATCCATTCGCCCAGGCGCCCGCCGAACGCGAGCGCGACGGTTGCGACCAGCAGCAGCCACGGCACGACGAAATCGAACGTGGTCGCCGGCGTGAGCAGCAACAGCAATGCGCCGCCTATGCCGCCGACAAGCGTCGTGAATAGCAGCGCGTGCAACGACACGGAACCGATCGGCCCGAGGCCTTCGCGATACGTCCACGCGCTCGCGAGTCCGCCCGGATACAGCGCGACGGTGCTCGAAGCATTGGCCTGAACGGAAGGCACGCCCGCTGCGATCAGCGCGGGCAGCGTGACGAACGAGCCGCCGCCCGCCAGTGCATTCATGCCGCCTGCGAGCAGCCCGGCGCCCGCCACGAGGAATAGATCGTTCATGCGACGCATCATAGCGGCGGCGGCGTCGCGGATACAATCTGGATTCCCCGATGCCAGCGTTCGCCCTGACCGAAGATGACGACGTCGCGTTTTGACCTCACCGACCTGCGGCTGTTCCTGATGGTCGTCGAGCACGGCAGCCTGACGCGCGGCGCGCAAGCGATGCATCTCGCGCTCGCGTCGGCCAGCGAGCGCATCTCCGGCATGGAGTCCGCGCTGGGCACGCCGTTGCTGGAGCGCACGCGGCGCGGCGTGCGCGCGACGCCCGCAGGCGACGCGCTCGTGCGTCACGCGCGGTTGATCGTCGGGCAGATCGAGCAGATGCGCGGCGAACTGCGCAGCTACGCGAAGGGCCTCAAAGGCCGCGTGCATCTGATGTCGAATACGGCTGCGCTCGCGTCGTTTCTGCCCGAGCAGATTTGCCGCTTTCTCACGGCGCATCCCGATCTCTGCGTCGATATCGACGAGCGCCCGAGCGCCGATATCGTGCGCGCCGTCGCCGAAGGGCGCGCCGATCTGGGCATCGTCGCGGACATCGCCGACCTCGCGGCGCTGCAGACGCATATGATCGCGGACGATCAACTGGTGGTGGCCGCGAGCCGCGCGCATCGCGTGGCGAATGAAGCGCGCGTCGCGTTCGCGGATATCGTCGACGAGGCGTTTGTGGGCCTTTCCGATGCGGCGCTGGAGCACCATCTGACAGACCGCGCGTCGCGGCTCGGACGGCGGATGCAATACCGTGTGCGCCTGCGCAATGTCGCCGATCTGGGCCGGCTGATCTCGGCGGGCGTCGGCATCGCGATTCTGCCCGCCGCCTGCACTCAGCCGTTGCGTGAAGCGGGCCTCGTCATCCTGCCGTTGTCGGAAGCATGGACCTCGCGGCGTCTGCATCTGTGCGCGCGGGACTTTTCCGCGCTCACGCCGCACGCGCATGCGCTCGCGCAGCAATTGATGACGCCAACGACATGACGCTGGCGCAATGACGTCAAAGGGATGACCTCAACGGATGACCTCAGCGGATGATGCCGGACGACACTTTTTTGACAGGCTGCGCATTCGCGCGCAGCACGGCATCGAAGCGCTTCATATGGAGCGCGACGCGGCGCGCGTAGCCTTTGCCGCCGCCGCTATAACGCCATAGCGCGGCGTCGATATCGCCGCCCGATGCGTCGAGGTAGCCGCGCAATATCGACGAACCGATACGCACGTTGGTCGCGGGATCGTCGAGTTCCTTCACGTCTGAGAAGGCGCGCGGATGCGCGGCCGGCAGAACCTGCATCAGCCCGCGTGCGCCGAGCGAGCTCACGGCGCGCGAATCGAAGCCCGATTCGACGGCCATCACCGATAACAACAGCACGGGCGGCATCGAATAACGGTTCGCTTCCATGAGTACGGCTTGCGCGATCTTCAACGCGTCAGCGGCGGAGACGCGAAATTGCGCGCGCAACGTTCCAACGATGTCGGCGGGTGAAGGAAGAAAGGGTGCGTCGGCGGTGGCCGGCGCGGGTTCCGCTTGCGCATGCGCGAACGGCAGCGCGCTGCAAAGCGCGAGGCTCGCCGCCATCAATGCGAGCTTGACGAGCGTGTACTTCCACCGTGCTTTGCCTGGGACATGTCGTGCATTTGGCTGTTGCATAACCTCTGATACGAGCCCGGATGCAAGCACTCTATCGGCGGCGACGTCTGGATTTTCAAAAGAAATGCGGGCTGCGCGTAAAGGCTCAGTAAACGCAGTGTTGTCGCAAGGGCTGGGTCAGAGCTGCGACTCGATCGGCAAAATGCCGAGGAGCCAGATGCCGGCCTTGCGCACGGCCGATACGTCAGGCTCGCTGTCGAGTTCCTTCACGGTGCCGTCGGGCTCCGTATCGATCCAGACGATGCGGCTGGTGCCGTTCGCATTGGGCCGCAGTTCGAGCCGCCATGCGATGCGGTCCAGACTCGGCGCGAGAGTATCGACAACCTGTGCCGCCGGGGGCGCGCTTTCGCAATACACGCCGATTTCCGTATTGAGTTCGACGGAACGCGGATCGAGATTCATCGAGCCGATAAAGATGCTCTGGCGATCGAATACATACGTCTTCGCGTGCAACGATGCCTTCGACGAACCGAACACGTGCTTCTTCTTGTCGTCGTCGTTCTTTTCGCTTGCTGCGGGCTTGAGCTCGTAAAGCCGCACGCCCGCTTCCAGCAGCGCTTTGCGGTAGCGCTGATAGCCCGCATGCACGGCTGCGACGTCGGTGGCGGCGAGCGAATTCGTCAGCACGGTGACGCGCACGTTCTTTTGCGTCAGGCCGGAAAACCACGCGACCCCTTCTTTTCCGGGCACGAAATAAGGTGAAACGACGAGCATCTGCTGCTTGGGCTGCAGTTCGAGCGCCTTGAGCTGCGTCATCAGCTGGCCTTGCACGTCACCGGGCGAGCGCGTGATTTTCGCGGGGTCGTCGTAAAGCACGGTGCCTTTACCCCACGAAAACGTGGTTTCGTGCGAATGGAGCACGTTCGTGAGCCGCGCTCGCGCATTCACGACGTAGGGGTT
Organism: Paraburkholderia sp. LEh10; assembly: GCF_017814945.1. Lineage (GTDB taxonomy): Bacteria > Pseudomonadota > Gammaproteobacteria > Burkholderiales > Burkholderiaceae > Paraburkholderia. The sequence goes on along the minus strand of NZ_JAGIPX010000012.1, from coordinate 82,165 downwards.
CTTCTCCTCAGAGGCAAGATACGCGTCGAGCTTTGCGCGGACATCGGCGAGCGCCGTGGGGTCCGCTTCACGTCCCATCAGACGGTCGATCGGATATGACGCTTCGGAATTCCAGAACAGATCGAATGCCGTCGACACCTCTCGCACCACGGGACCATGCACGAGCACGTCCAGATCACCGAAGGCGACATCGGATGAAGCGCCGAAGTACTCGTCGCCGATATTGCGTCCGCCGAGTATCGCCCCTTCGTTGTCCGCGATCATCGACTTGTTGTGCATGCGCCGGTTCACACGAAAGAACTCGGTGGCCATGCCCAGTTTCTTGAACGTACGGTTCGCGACGGGATTGAAAAGGCGGATTTCGACATTCGGATGCGAGTCGATTGCGAGCAGCATCTTGTCGTCCGCATTGGTGCCGAGATCGTCGAGCAGTATCCGCACGCGCACGCCGCGATCGGCGGCGCGCAGCACGGCGGCGGCGAGCCCGCGCCCCGTCAGGTCGTCATGCCAGATGTAGTACTGGAGATCGAGCGTGCGGTCTGCGCTCTCCGCGAGCACGACGCGCGCAACGAGCGCATCGACGGCATCGGGCAGCAGATGGAACGCGCTTTCGTCGGGATGCCGCTGTTCAGGCGGCGTGAAAACGACGCCGAGGCGCGTGTTCTGCGTGTCGGTGAGCGCGTGCGTCGCTACTCGGTCTGCCTGCGGCGGCAAGCTCGCACACGAAGTCAGCAGGGCGACGGTGAAGGCCGCGAGGAGACTTCGTAGTGTGATCATGTGCGCGCTCCGCAAGGGCGATGCGCGTCAGATTAACGGGAGCGCCCGCCTGTTACAAGCGGGGCCATGCAGGCGCCGGGTGCTTTTCGTTGCAGGCGGCGCCATGCGCCGAACAGGCGCACGCTCAGGCTCGCGACGGCAACGCTCACGACGGAACGCTCATGACGGCAACGCTCATGACGGCAACGCTCATGACGGCAACGCTCACGACGGCAACGTATGGGCGCGGTTGATCGCAACCGAGCCCAACAGCAAAGTCAGGATCCTCACGACCATCACGGGATCGACCGGCTTCGAGCAGACCGCATCGAAGCCGCTGGCGCGCAGTTCTTCGTAGTTGTCGTCCGCATCACAAGCCGTGTAGGCGAGCAGCGGCACGGATGCTGTCGCTGGCGATTCGCGCAGCGTCCGCGCGACGGCGAGGCCGGACACGCCCGGCATCGCGATATCGAGCACGACGCTGTCGGGACGCCACTCGTTGGCGATCTTCAGCGCGTCGCAGCCGTTGTAGGCGACGCGAGTGTCGAAGCCTACGTTGTCGAGAAATGCGGCAAGCGCGTCGGCGGAATCCATATAGTCATCCACGACGAGCACGCGCGGCGGGCACGACTGCGCGACGAACCGCGCTGCCGTCCATATCTGGCTTCGTGCCGGCGAATAGATTGCATGACGCATGTTGATGCCCTCTGATCTTCTGGCGCTGTTTTCCGCTGGCTTGTCAGCTTTGCAGCAACACGCATTCCAACCTTGGGTCCGGCGCACGTGCGCACATATGCTGCATAGCGCAATGCCATGGCGGTGAGGCGCGCGGTCTTGGCGCGCGGTCTTGGCGCGCGGGCTCTCGCGCGGACTCTCGCGCGAGCGGCCGCCGCGCCGACGTCACATCGATGCGGCGCGAACGGCCCTTTCCCGTCTGCAATTCCACCCGACACGTTGAAGGTTTTGCATGCAGCGACGCGGATTTTCGTCGCGTCGTGCAGACTGCGGCGGCACGCGCGGGCGGCGCAAACGCAACGGACATGCGGGCCTTCGACCATGCTAGGATTCGAACATCCGCCGGGAGAAGCCCAGGCCCGGATTGCATCGCACTTTCTTCGCTGCAGGAGGCTTGCCATGCATTTCGACTACAAGGGATTTCACATCGACTGCCGGGCGAGGCACGACGAAGACGGCCACTACGTCGCCCAGGCGAAGCTCACACGGGCCGCGACAACGAGCGCGCCCGCCGAAGTTCACCAATCGGGAGATATCGATTCGTTCGTCGACGAATCCGATGCAATGGCATGCGCACGCACGTGGGCCATCGAATGGATCGATGAGAACTGGGATTAGGCTTGGCTTCTTTTTGCCCCACGCGCGTAGAGCGCTAGCCTTGGTGTTTGCTTCAGGCTGCGCCACTAGCGGCCTCGTGGCGGGGTCACGTCAATTGAAAACTTAAGACCGGGAATTCCCCACGTTGCCGGCAAAGGTTGCACCGCATAGGCTCTCAACGAATCTTTAAATGCTGAATCGATGCAGCATTGCGCATGCGCATCGACGAACGCGCGAATGCACCTGAGAGCACGCGTTCGATAAAAAACATGCATATCCAGAACAGATTTCATCACACGCACCCGGGGGCTAGCAGTGAAGAAGACCTTGACCATCAGGGCGAGGCTGTTCATTGGCTTTCTGTCGATGGCGGCCATCGCGCTCGTTATTTCCGTCGTTTCCCTTTACAGCCTTGGCAGCACGACTGAGGCATTCATCCGTTACGTGCATGGCATCGATGCGCGCGCGCAGGTGGCCGCCGAAGTGCGCGCGGCCGTGGATCGCCGCGCGATCGCCGCGCGCAATCTCGTGCTCGTCACGTCCCAGGCGGATCTCGACCTTGAGACGGCCGCTGTCAAACGCGCGCATGAAGACGTCGGCATCAGGCTCAAGCAGCTCAACGACATGATCAACACGGCGACCGATACGAGCGAAACCGCGCGCTCGCTGGTCGCCGAAATGAACCGCGTCGAAGCGTTGTATGGCCCCGTTGCACTCGACATCGTGAGACTCGCGCTTGACAATCACCGCGACGAAGCCATCAAGAAGATGGATGACGAATGCCGTCCCCTGCTGGCCGCGCTCGTCAAAGCCACCGACGCATACGCGAGCTTCACGAGGAGCCGCCAGGGCGCGATCGTGCAAGGTTTCGAGGAACGCTACGTCATGCAACGCAACATCATTCTCGGCGTGAGTGCATTCGCGATTCTCGCGTCGCTCATGCTGAGCATGCGCATGGTGCGCTCGATCACGAGTCCCATCACGCGTGCCGTCGAAGTCGCGCGCACCGTCGCGACGGGCGATCTGACGAGCCGCATCGTCGTGGATCGCAACGACGAAGCGGGCGAGCTGTTGAAGGCGTTGCACGAGATGAACAACCGGCTCACGGAAACGGTGGGTCGGGTGCGTTCGACCAGCGCGAGCGTCTCGCTGGCGACGAACGAAATCGCGACGGGCAATAGCGATGCGAGCCGTCGCACGGAAGAGCAGGCGGCTTCGCTGCAGGAAACGGCCGCGAGCATGGAGCAGCTCACGTCGACGGTCAGGCAGAACGCCGAGAGCGCGCAGCATGCAAAGTCGCTCGCGTCGAATGCATCGGCGATATCGCAGCGTGGCAGCAACACGGTCGAGCGCGTGGTGACGACGATGGAAGCGATCAGCGCGAGCTCGGGCAAGATCGCCGAGATCACGGGCATTATCGAAGGCATCTCGTTCCAGACCAACATTCTCGCGTTGAACGCGGCCGTCGAGGCGGCGCGTGCGGGCGAAGCGGGGCGCCGCTTCGCCGTCGTCGCGGGCGAGGTGCGCAGTCTCGCACAGCGCTCGGCGCAAGCGGCGAAGGAAATCAAGGAGCTGATTGCGCGTTCCGTGCAGGAGATCCAGAACGGCTCGCCGCTCGCCGACGATGCCGGCCGCACGATGGCGGACGTGACGCGGGCCGTCGCGCGCGTGTCAGAGATCGTCGAAGAGATCGCAGCGGCTTCGGCAGAGCAGGGCCGCGGCATCGAACAGGTCAATCAGGCAATCTCGCAGATGGACACGGTGACGCAGCAAAACGCGGCGCTCGTCGAGCAGGCTTCGGCAGCGTCGCAATCGCTGCGGCACCAGGGCCAGGAACTCGACGACACCGAGGCCGCGTTCAAGCTCGCGACTGCCTGACACGAACGCGCGACGTGAACATCGCTATTGCGCTGTCTGCTGGCGCTGATACTCGTTCTTCTTCATCTCCAGGTACTCCTGGCGGTCGAGTTCGTGCAACTGACGCCGATATTGCTCAGTCGCATCGAACCACGTCGCGAAACGCTGATCGACGCGTTTGTCGGCGGGCGCGGATAGCGAGCCCAGATACGCGTCGATCGCGAGGTAATAGCGCATCGTGTTGCGTTCGACGAGCCCGCGCACACCGCCGATATAGTCACCCGACGTGTTCTTCGTGAAGCCTACTTTCTCGCTGCCGATCGTCGCGAGATACGCTTTCATCGCAAGGCGTCCCGCCGTGCCGAACCCATACGAATAGGTGAGATGCAGGAACGTGCGTCCTTTGCCGATATCGACGGCTTCGAGCACGATGCGATAGTCCTTCGTGCTGAGCGGCCCCGTCGCCGCGCCCAGATCGACCTGGAAGTAATTGGCGCTCGTTGCCACCGAACGGTAGTTGAACTGCACGCGATACGTGTCGCCGAGTTCCTGCTCCGTCTTTTTGCCCACGTTCATGCTGATCGTCGCGCCGTTGCCGCTGACGGACGCATGGCAGTACTTCGTGTTCAGATGCAGGATCAGTACCTCGCACCAGTTCGCCGGGCCTTGCTGCGGGTCGTTGAGCGCGTTGTTGACGGTCGCGAACGGATAGTCGACCACCGCGTAGATATCGCCCTTCAACGTGTTCTGCGTCTCTTCAGAGTCCAGATGGATCGGGCGATGAAAGACGTTCGACTGAAGCTGCGGCGCGAGGGCGTCGTACTTTTCCTTGAGGGCCGTCGCGTTGTCGTCTGCCCATGTCAGCGCGCCCAGCGATAAACCCAGAAGCGCGAGCGCAACCAGCGCAAGTCGTTTCAATATACGCATGATCCCCAGAGTGCTCATCGCAGGCGCTCCCGCTGACAACCCGGTTATTGGCGGATTCCGCACGAATATAGCAGAGACCTTGCGCAATATGAGGTGAGCCTGAGGTGAGCCGTTCGAGCATAAACGTGATTTGAACCAGCATTCACCGCGGCAACGCGCGTTCCTAGAATGGCCTCCATGCGTTGACACAGTCACGCAAGCAATCACCTAACGGAGAACATCATGGAACGTCTGAATCGCCAACCCATCAATGAAGCAACCGGTCAGGCAGCCGACCTCTTCGCGGGCATCAAGCGCGCGGTCGGCATGGTGCCCAACGCGTATGCCGGCATTGGCACGAACAGCCCGGCCGCATTGCAGCTCGTGCTGGCGACGGGCGACGCGCTGGGCAAGGGCGCGCTGTCGCGCCAGCAAGTCGAAGCGATCAAGCTCGCGATCAGCGGCGTCGCGGATTGTGATTACTGTCTCGCGGCACACTCGCTCACGGGCAAGAAGGTGGGCATCGCGGCCGACGACGTCGTCGCGCTGCGCGAAGGACGCGATTCGGGCGACGCGCATCTGAACGCGATCGCGACGTTTGCGCGCACGGTCTTCACGTCGCGCGGCACGGTGCCCGCCGAAGTGGTCGATGCCGTGAAGGAGGCGGGTTACAGCGATCAACAGATCGTCGAGACGCTGCTCGCGATCGCCGATATCACGTTCACGAACCTGTTCAACCGCGTGAACGACACGGTCGTCGATTTCCCGAAGATCTGACGGGAGCGACGTGAGGCCGCATCGGATGGCGGCTTTAGCCCGCGGCTCGCGAGCGCGAGCCGCGGGCCTTTCATTTGTAGCGAATTGATTCAGGTCTCCTCGTGCGAAGGGGCGTTCCGCTAGAATGGGGCTCGCTTTTCAAACAAGGAGATACGCGTGAAATCAGTTGTTGCCCTGCTCGCCGCAGCCGCGCTCGCATCGATGGCATTCACCGCCAACGCTGCATCGACGGAAAAACTGCCTTCCGGCGTCGTCGTCGAACACCTGACGCAGGGAAACGGCCCGCAGCCCACGGCCGCTGACGTCGTGCGCGTCAACTACCGCGGCACGCTCGCGAACGGCACCGAGTTCGACAGCTCGGCCAAGCACGGCGGCCCCGCAGAGTTCCCGCTCGGCCGCGTGATCCCGTGCTGGACGCAAGGCGTCGCCACGATGAAAGTGGGCGAAAAGGCCCGCCTGACCTGTCCGGCTGCAACTGCATACGGTTCGCACGGCGTCGGCGTGATCCCGCCGAACAGCGATCTGACGTTCGAAGTCGAATTGCTCGCGATCGTCAAGTAACAGCAGCAAGCTGGCAACACGCCAGCTGCCGGGTTTCAGGCGCGGACCGCCCAGCGCGGTGCCGCGCCTGCTGCCGCACCGCGCCGCACATGGCGCGAGCGGACTGCGCCGTACGCCGACCTGGCAATCCGCCCCCGAATTATCGTTAACGCTGGCTGGCCGAGTGCAAATTGGCGTGGTACCTAAACGTTCTTGCGGCGAATCAGTTAATCGATCGGGGACTCTGTCACCAATATGAAAGACTGAGCGCTCAGAATCCCGCAAAAAATAAAATCTGCATGACGGGGTGTAGGGTGACCAGAAAACAAAGAGTGCTGTTCCTTTGCAGGGACAACGCGGCGCTTAGCATATTGGCGGAAGCCTTGCTGCGCGAGCTGGACGGTTTGCATTTCGACGCTTTTAGCGCAGGTCTCGAGCCCGCCGACAAGGTGCATGCGGCGGCAATGGGAGAGTTGCGTCATGGTTTCTCCAGTCTCGAACTGCTGAATCCCAAAAGCTGGCTCGAATTCACGAGCGAGTGGGCCCCGCAGATGGACTTCGTGATTACGCTGTGCGACGAGTCGGCGCGCGTCGATATGCGCGCTTTTCACGGCAACCCGGAGCTGCGCCACTGGGCGCTCACGCCGTCCGCGCGCGTCGACGCGAACACGGTTGGAAACGCGTTCTGGCAGATCCTGAAACGCGTCGAAGACTTCATCGCGGCGGAGCGCCGCCCCTGGCCGCCGCTGAAGTTGCCGACGGTGGCCAGTTGCACATCCGACACCTGCGATCTTCTGCTGAGCGGCCAGTAAGCCGCATCGCAGTGCCGGCCCCATGCGCAGCACGGGCGCTGCGGCAGCGGGAACCTGATTTGCTTACTCGATCATTACGACATCGGGTAGGGAAACGATCCAGGGACCGCAATGAAATCGGAAGACCATGATGCGCTTCGACGCGACGATACCGCCGAAGCCCATTTCTCGCAGTACGCCACGCCGCTGATCGACAACGCGCTGCATTGCGCGGCCGCCTTGCGCGCCGATCCGGATGCGGAAGTGCTGCACAAGCTGCGCGTGTCGCTGCGGCGGCTGCGTTCGTTGCTTTGGGCGTACCGTCCGCTACTTGACGAGCGCTTCGACGAACAGCAGCGCGCGCTCTTCAAGTACTTTGCGGGCGCGGCCGGCAAGACGCGCGATTGGGACATCCTGATCGCGCTGCTCGATGAAACGGGCGACGCACGCGCACAACCGCACGAAGCCTTGCAGGCATCGCGCGAACAGGCCTTCGAGACCAGCCGTGAAACCTTGGAGCAGGCGAACGTGAAAGCCGCGTTGCGCGATGCGCTCAAGGAGGCGAACCAGAGGCTGAATACCGCGCACGATCGCACGTCGTTGCCCAGGTTCGCGCGCAAGCGTCTGGGATCGGCGCAGAAGTCGATGAAAAAGCGCATGAGACGCGCGGCGCACGCTCCGCGCTCGGACTACGCGTCGTATCACGACGTACGCAAGGCGGGGAAGAAGCTGCGCTATCTGATCGAGTTCTTCGAGCCGGTGCTGCCGAAGAAGCAGCTAAAGGCGACCAAGGGCCTCAAGAAGCTCCAGAAGCGCTTTGGCGAATTGAACGACGTGGTCGCGAGCGAGCAGTTGCTGCGCGAGCACCCAGATGTGTTTTCCGACGAGGCATCGGCCGGGCGCGCGCTCGACGCGCTAGCAAAAGAACGCAAGCGCCGCATGCGTGCTGCCGCGAAACTTTTGTGACGCAGGTGAATTACGCTTCCTGGCGCCGGCTTCGCGAGCGCAGCGTTTCGCGCACGCGTTTGGCCGCGAAGAGCGGAACGTAGTCGAGGATGCGCGCTTCGCGCTGATAGTCTTCGACGGCATCGGTGTACATCTGCGATACGACTTCTTCCGGGCTGTCCGTGGACGCTGCGATTTCGTGCACGATCCTTTCCGAGTCGGCCGTCTTCATGCAAGTCTCCGTTGGTTCAGTCAGTAGTCGGAACCCTGAATTGAAGGACACGCGATGCGAGTGCGCCAATAGAAGTTTGCAATCGGCGGACACGCGGGTCCGTGCCATTGCGATGTGCGCATCAGGAAGGCCTGATTCATCAGACAGATAGCGTGCATGCCCCAAACTTTTCCACAGGTCTTTCAACAGAAACTGTGGATAACATGCCGCCGTCATTGGAGCCATTTGCGCACGTCCTTTTCCCATTCGGGGTCGCCGCAACCTTTCGGGTTCTCAGGGCCGAGCACGGTGATGTAGCCTTTGCTCTTCATACACGACTCATACGCGCGGACCTTCGTGCACTGCCCCGGGCCCGAGTTCATCGCGACCGTCTTGCATTGCGCGATGGAACGGTCCATCGGGCCGAAGTCCATGTCGCTTGCCCGGTTAAGCGTCGGTGCGTCCGCGCCCGTCGCCGAAAATTCGACGGGGCCCGTGTGGGTGCAGCCCGCTCCCACTACTACGGCAAGCGACGTAGCCACAAAAAGCATATGCGCACGCAAGGTCATGGTCTGCTTCCTCGATAAGGGTGCATCCATTGATGGATGGTCGCGGATGGTTGTGGATGGTTGCAATTGCGACTATCTGTCTCCGGCGCATTCATTCGCCGATCAGATGCAGCACGATCTCGCGCTCCTGCGGCCGCGCGCGATGCTCGAACAGATAGATGCCCTGCCATGTGCCGAGCGTCATGCGGCCGTGTTCGACGGGGATCGATAACTGCACCTGCGTCAAAGCGGTGCGCAGATGCGCGGGCATGTCGTCGGGGCCTTCCGTATCGTGCTCGTAGCGTTCGGGATCTTCGGGCGCGAGCATCGCGAAGTGCCGTTCGAGATCGCGCTGCACGGAAGGGTCCGCGTTCTCCTGAATCAACAGCGACGCCGACGTGTGCCGGCAAAAAACGGTCAGGATGCCCGTGTCGATCGACTCGTCGCGCACGAACGCTGCGACGTCCGCTGTGAAATCGAATAGTCCGCGAGCACGCGCCCGCACTTTCAGATGGCGAATGGCCTGGCGCATGAAGGTTCTCCGTTGTGCCGTGATAAGGAAACGCCTGTTATCGAGTTTACCCCGCTCGTCGCGCATTAGTGGCTCGCCGCCCGCCCTGCAGGCGCACTGCACGAGATCGCCGGCTTCACTTGCGCCCGACGAGATATGAAGCTCGATGTGACCGACGCCGCGCAGATCGCGGCCGCCGTCGAAGCCGCGCATCAGAGGTTCGGCGCGATCGATGTGCTCGTGAACAATGCGGGCTATGGCTCGAAACGGAGCGGCCGCCGCGCCATCTGGCGCCGGGCGCGTTCGGCGTCGATGCGGTATCGAAACGCCTGCATGCGACCCTCGCCGATCTCGAAGCGTGGCGCGAGACGAGCATCGGTGCGGACTTCCCGGACGACGAAAAGTAACGCGCGATTTACGCGGGGCGCGGCGCGTCGGGATAGTATTGCGGCGCTTCGCGCCGGTCATACATGCCGTAATCGCGCACGACGCGCACGCTGCGCAGGCGCGCGCCGTCGGGCAGCGCGAGCGTGTCCGCGAACGCATCGGCGCACTGCACGTCGCGCCATGCGCTGAGCAGAACGATGTCGCCTGGCGTCAGCACGGCGTCGAACACATCCCACGAAGCGAGACCCGCGGCGTTCTCGCGCAAGCCCAGCGCGCCCGCGACATCGCGCGCGCTCGCCGTCTTCACCCATTCGGCGTCGCGTCGCATGTCGATCAGGACGATAGTGGTCGCGTCGCCCGTTTCCGTTTCGTCGAGCCGCTGCTCCTTCAACGCGCAACCGTCAGGCAGACGCGTATCGCGCGTCACCTGGCCGACGCGCAGGCGGTAGTCACGAAACGTTTGCGAGCGGCCCTTTTCCTGCACGCCATGATGCAGCGCATGCGTGCGCCAGCGCACCAGCGCCTTTTCGTCCTGCCAGCCAGAAAGCGACAGCAGCCATCCGTCGCGCGTGAGGCTGCGATAGCGGACGTTGTCGACGAAGCCGTCGATCTGCTCCAGCTCTGGCTTCAGCATCTTCGCGTAGCCGAGATATGCGTCCCAACTGTCGGCGCGCGGCTGCACTTCGAACAGCACTGAAAACATCGTCTTCTCCTGTTTGTCCCGGTTGCGGTCTGTCGCGTTCCGTTGCGCTCACACGGCCGCGATGCAGTCGATTTCGATATCGAAGCGGCCCGGCCACGCGGGCACGCAGACGAAGATACGTGCTGGCGGATGGTTCTGAAAATAGCGCGCGTAAACGGCGTTGACGGCTGCGAACTGCTCGACCGACGTGCAATAGACATTGCACTTCAACACATTATCGAGCGACGATCCGGCCGTTTCGACGCAAAGCTTCAGTTGCTCGAGCACCAACTCAGTCTGCCGTTCGAGCGGCGCATCGGCGACTTCGCCCGTCGCGGGGTCGAACGGCGGCAGGCCCGACACATAGATCGTGCCGCCATGCCGAGTGACGACGGACGTCGGCGCCTTCCATCGTTCGAGCCAGCTCGACAGCGGTTCGACCCGGATGAATCTCGCGTTTCATTGCGGCGCTCCCTTTGCATGATGTCGAGGCCATCGTAGCGCCGTTCGCTGCGCCGACGTTTCAGGCAAAGACGAAATGACACGCACGAAAGCGGAAAAACAGCCCCTCATTCTTCGCTCATTCTGCAAGCCTACGATGCGTTCATCGAAACACGCAGCCCGCAGCATCATGCGACGCGCCGCCCAATAGAGGGGAACATCATGAACAGGTCATTCGTTACAGCATGTGCATCGGCACTTGTCGTCTCGCTCTCGTTGAGCGCCTGCGCGACCTTCGACGGGTCCGCCAACGTCTATAGCGCGTCGCAGGCGCAGCGCGAGTCGACCGTGCGCTTCGGCACCGTCGAGAGCGTGCGCGCCGTCACCATCGACGCGAGCAACGGTCAGCCCGGCGTGCTCGGCGCGATCGGCGGCGGGCTGCTTGGCGGCGTCGCGGGCAGCGCGATCGGCGGCGGGCGTGGTTCGCTGCTGACGGGCATCATCGGCGGCCTCGCGGGCGCCGTCGCGGGCAACGAGGTGCAGAACCATTTCGAGCAGAAGCATGGCGTCGAAATCACCGTGCGGCTCGACGACGGGTCGCTGCGCGCCGTTACGCAAAGGGCCGAAGGCGCGGCCTTCTATCCCGGCGAACGCGTGCGGATGTTGTCGACGGGCGGCGTAACGCGCGTGACCGCGTGAACATCGCGCAACGCGAGGAGACGATCGTGTTCATGCGCAACGACGTGACGTACCAGTTCCATCACCTCGGCATTCCGACGCGCGAGGTGCGCGAGGGCGAACGCTATAGCCCGATGTACGGCATGTATACGAGCGACACCGCTTGCGAGCTCGTGCACATCCAGTACCACCGCTTCGATGCGGACAGCCCGCTGCACGTACTGATGCGCACGGTGCCGCATCCGGCGTTCAAGGTCGACAATCTGGCGAAGGCCATCGACGGGAAAGAGGTCATCCTCGGCCCTTATGAGCCCATCGACGGATTTCGGATTGCCGTGATCGTCGATGGCGGGATGCCCATCGAGCTGATCGAGACCGCTTTGACCGACGATCACATCTGGGGACGCGCGGCCACCGGCAAGCGCGCGCCGTTGTACGCGGGTTCGAATCCGCATCGGCACGCGGATGCCGCGATAATTACGCGCGGCGCTGCTGTGCGGACGTCTGCCAAAGAGTCGGCGGGAAGCGAGGGAAGGGCAAGCGGGGCGCGGGCCACCCGATGCGGCTCTGGCGCGGCGCCCGCCCATCGCGAACGGATGGGCGGCAGAAGACGGGAGCGGGCGCCCGGAAAGAGACGCCCGCCGAAAGGCGATTAACCCGGCAGGCGGCTCGAAGCGGCCGTCGCGCGGTTGTTGGACGCGACGCCCGTATCCGTCGGCAGCGCGGAGCCTTGGGCCTGCGCAACCAGATTTTCGGCGGAAGGGCCGATTGCGTCGGTGAAGGTCTTCGGACGCACGCCGATTGCGAGCACCAGCACGGCCATCGCGCCGAGCAGCACGAACTCGCGCTTGCCCAGATCGCGGAGGTTCGCGACGCGCGTGTTCCTGATCGCGCCGAACATCACGCGCTTGTACATCCAGAGCGTGTACGCGGCGCTCAGGATCAGCGCGAGGGCAGCCGTCGCGCCGACCCAGAAGTTGAAGCGGATCGCGCCCATCAGCACGAGAAACTCGCCGACGAAACCGGACGTACCAGGCAAGCCGACATTCGCCATCGAGAACAGCATCGCGAACGTCGCGAGCTTCGGCATCGAGTTGGCGACGCCGCCGTACGCATCGATCGAACCGTTCTTCGTGCGGTCGAACAGCATGCCCGTGCACAGCAGCATCGCGCCCGACACGATGCCATACGACAGCATCTGCACGACGGCGCCTTCCGTGCCCATACGGTCGAACGTGAAGAGGCCCAGCGTGACAAGGCCCATGTGCGCGACGGCGGAGTAGGCGAGCAGCTTGCGCATGTCGGTTTGCGCGAGCGCGAGCAGGCTGCCGTAGATCACCGCGACGAGCGACAGCGCGATCATCGCCGGCGCGAAGAAGTGGCACGCGTCGGGGACGATGGGCAGCGCGAAACGCAGGAGGCCATAGCCGCCCATCTTCAGCATGCCGAGCAGCACGGCGGCGCCCGTCGGGCCGTCCGAGTGGACGTCGGGCAGCCACGTGTGCACGGGCCACATCGGCACCTTGACGGAGAACGCGGCGAGCAAGCCGATGAATACCAGCAGCTGCGGCGTGAAATCGAGCTTCAGCGTGCGCCAGGCGGCGATGTCGAAGGTGTGCGACTGCGCCCACAGGTAGATCAGCGCGGCCAGCATCGCGAGCGAGCCGACCAGCGAAAAGAAGAAGAAACGCACGGCCGCATACACGCGGCGCTTTTCGCCCCACGTGCCGATCAGCAGGTACAGCGGAATCAGCGACGCCTCGAAGAACACGAAGAACAGCATGCCGTCGAGCGACGTGAACACGCCCTGCATGCAGCCCGACAGTAGCAGGAACGCGCCGTAGTACTGCGCGACGCGCTTCGTGATGGATTCCCACGACGCGATCACGATGATCAGCGTCGTCACGGAAGTCAGCACCGTGAACCACAGTGAGATGCCGTCGACGCCCAGATGGTACGAGATGCCGAACTCGGGCAGCCACGCGAGTTGCTGTTCGAACTGCATCGCCGACACCGACGAATTGAAGCCCGACACGAGCGGAATGACGGGCAGGATGCTCACGGCGGCGCCGATGAGCGCGAGCCAGCGCGTGCGGCTCGCAGCGTGCTCGGAGCCGGCGAGCAGCACGACGACGCCGGCAAGAATGGGGACCCAGATCAGAAGGTCGAGAACTGATGGGAGGTGCATGTGCTCTTTCGATGAAACGCCAGGACGCGAATAGCAGGCCCTCGCCCCTCTGAGGCGAAGGATCAAAAAACCTTACATGGACATTTCGACGGCCGGCCCCAGAACGGAGCGGGACGATGCGCAGACTTGCGCACGCGCGTAACCAAAACGCATGAGACGGTCAGGGTTAACGAGCATAACTCAAAATAATAATGTTGCGCTGCCACAATGGCGATTTTTATTTTTTGCAAAAATCGCTATTGACATTGATGTGCTGGGCTGTGCAGGCCATTTGCGCTGCACAAAAATCCAGCACTGGAAGCGCTTCCACCGTGTAGGCGCGACGATTTGCCTACCGGGGTTGCCCTGGATTTGCGCGACAGTTCTTCGCGATACGCTTAAGTCGCGAGGAGACAAACCCCATGAGAAAAGTTTTCCACATCGCCGTTATCGCCGTTTTGGCCTATCTGGTTGCCGATCGCGCGCTGTTGCACGCGCAGGCTCGCGAAGCCAGCACGTTTGCGTGTGCGCAGGGCGCCGAGCAGGTGAAGCTGGACGCGCTAGGCCGAGGCTTTGGCGACGCTGCTGCGAGCAGTCAGGGCGAAGCGTTCAGGTCGGGATGTCTGGTGACGGGCCGTGGCCGTCCGACGGAGATGCTGGCGCGCAACTGATGCGCGGTGAGGAAAACACGCAAGGGCAGGGGAGCGTGCCGGCTGCACGATACGGCATGTGCAACCGGCACGAGCGATGTCCGCGCCTGACGCTTAGCGCGACATCATGTTCATGCTGACGTTATGCATGACCCACAGCGTACCGCCGATCACGATCACAGCCGTCAACCCGGTGAACGCAAATGCGGTCACGTTCCAGCGCTGACCCGACGACGTGTTCATGTGCAGGAAGAAAACCAGGTGCACGATGATCTGCACGAGGCCGAGGCCCGCGATCGCGTAAAGCGCCTGCGCGCCCGTGAGCCAGCCCGCCAGCACCACGCCGAATGCGGCTGCCGTCAGGATGACGGACAGCACGAACCCGATCGTGTAGCTGCCGAAGCTGCCGTGGCTTTCGTCCGAATGAGCCGAATGCGACGAGTGAGAATGGCTGCTCATTTAGATCACGCTCGCAAGATAGACAAACGAAAAGACACCGATCCACACGATGTCCAGGAAGTGCCAGAAGAGGCTCAGGCACGTCAGACGGCGGAGTTCACGCTCGCCGATATCGTGAGCGCGAGCTACCTGGACCATCATCACGATCATCCACAGCAGACCCGACGTGACGTGCAGACCGTGCGTGCCGACCAGCGTGAAGAACGCCGACAGGAACGCGCTGCGGTCCGGGCCAGCGCCATCGGCGATCAGATGCGAGAACTCGCGCACTTCGAGCACGACGAACGCCGCGCCTAACACGAACGTCACTGCGAGCCACAAGAGCGTGCTGCTCTTGTTGTTCTTGTGCGCGCCGAGCATCGCGAAACCATACGTGATGCTCGAGAACAGCAGGATTGCCGTTTCGATCGCGACGCCCTGGATCTCGAACAGATCCTTGCCGCTCGGGCCGCCGGCGAACTGATGGCTCATCACTGCAAACGTCGCGAACAGCGCCGCGAACAGCACGCAGTCGGTCATCAGGTACAACCAGAAGCCGAACACGGAGTTCGACGGAGCGTGTTCCGCGTCGTGATGCGGCTCCGCAAGAATAGCTTTTTGTAGCATCAGGCAATCTCCTCAGCTTCGGGCAGGTGCTTGGCGATAGCCGCGCCCGAACCAGCGCCGTGGCGCTCTTCGATCAGTTGAACCGTATCGGCCGGGATGTAGTAGTCGGTGTCCGTATCGAACGCACGGTAGATCACGGTGCCGATCGCGCCGATCAAGCTGGCAATCGCGAGCCACCAGATGTGCCACGTCAGCGCGAAGCCGAGTGCCAGACTGAACAGACCGATCACGAGACCCGTAGCCGTGTTCGACGGCATGTGGATGTCGCGGTACACGGGCTCGCTGCGCTCCACCTTGCGGCGTGCCTTGATCTCGTGGAATGCGTCGAGTTCGCGCACGACGGGCACCGTCGCGAAGTTGTAGATCTGCGGCGGCGAGGTCGTCGCCCATTCGAGCGTGCGGCCGTTCCACGGATCGCCCGTCAGGTCGCGGTTTTCCGGCTTGTTGCGGTCCTTGATCGACACGACGAGCTGCAGCAGTTGGCATGCGATACCGATTGCGACGAGCACCGCGCCCACTTCGGCGACGAGCAGCCACGGATGCCATGCCGGGTTGTCGTAGTGGTTCAGACGGCGCGTCATGCCCATGAAGCCGAGCACGTAGAGCGGCGTGAACGCGACCCAGAAGCCGATCTGCCAGAACCAGAACGCAGCCTTGCCGAGCTTCTCGTTCAGCTTGAAGCCGAACGCCTTCGGGAACCAGTAGTTCATGCCGGCGAGGTAGCCGAACAGCACGCCGCCGATGATCACGTTATGGAAGTGAGCGATCAGGAACAGCGAGTTGTGCAGCACGAAGTCCGCGCCCGGAATCGCCATCATCACGCCCGTCATGCCGCCGATCGTGAACGTGACCATGAAGCCGATCGTCCACAGCACAGGCGTCGTGAACTCGATGCGGCCCTTGTACATCGTGAACAGCCAGTTGAACACCTTCACGCCCGTCGGGACCGCGATGATCATCGTCGCGATGCCGAAGAACGCGTTCACGTCCGCGCCCGAGCCCATTGTGAAGAAGTGGTGCAGCCACACGAGGAACGACAGCACCATGATCGCGCACGTCGCATAGACCATCGTCTTGTAGCCGAACAGCGGCTTGCGCGCGAACGTGGAGATGACTTCCGAGAAGATGCCGAACGCAGGCAGGATCAGGATGTAGACCTCAGGATGGCCCCATGCCCAGATCAGGTTCAGGTACAGCATTGCGTTGCCGCCGGCTTCGTTCGTGAAGAAGTGCATGCCCAGGTAACGGTCGAGGCCGAGCAGCGCGAGCGTGACGGTCAGGATCGGGAACGCCGCCATGATCAGCACGTTCGTGCACAGAGCCGTCCACGTGAACACGGGCATCTTCATCAGCGTCATGCCCGGCGCGCGCATCTTGATGATGGTCACGAAGAAGTTCACGCCTGTCAGCAATGTACCGATACCCGAGAGCTGCAAGCTCCACAGGTAGTAGTCGACGCCGACGCCCGGACTGAACTGCAGCTCCGACAGCGGCGGATACGCGAGCCAGCCCGTTTGCGCGAACTCGCCGATCAAGAGCGAGATGTTGATGAGGATCGCGCTGATCGCCGTCATCCAGAACGACAGCGAGTTCAGGAACGGGAACGCGACGTCGCGTGCGCCGATCTGCAGCGGCACGACCAGGTTCATCAGGCCGACCATGAACGCCATCGCCATGAAGAAGATCATGATGACGCCGTGCGCGGTGAAGATCTGGTCGTAGTGATGCGGCGGCAGATAGCCGGGCGCGTGATACGCGAGCGCGAGCTGCGTGCGCATCATGATTGCGTCGGCGAAACCGCGCAGCAGCATGATCATGGCCACGACGATATACATCACGCCAAGACGCTTGTGGTCGACCGACGTGAGCCACTCGGTCCACAGATAACGCCACTTGCCGAAATACGTGATCGCGCCGAGCACGGCCAGCGCGCCGAGAATCATTCCGGCGCCTGCGACCATGATGATCGGCTCGTGATACGGAATGTCCGCTAGGGTTAATTTACCGAACATGCTTACCCCTTGGTCCCGTTAGGCGCACAGTTCACGTCCTTCATGTTGTCGATGACGTGACCGTTGTTGTAGCGGGCGACAATGTTGTTGAAGAGCTTGGAATCGACCGACGAGAAGTAAGACACAGGTGCCTTTTCTTCCGGCTTCGCCACTGCGTAGTAGCGATCCATGTCGAGGTGATCCGTCGATGCGCGAACCTTCGCGACCCATGCGTTGAAGTCTTCGGGCGATTCCGCGAGCGTGCGGAAGTTCATGTCCGAGAAGCCCTTGCCGCTGAAATTGGCCGATGTGCCCGCGTAGTCGCCGGCTTCCTGCGCGAGCAGATGCAGACGCGTCTGCATGCCTGCCATCGCGTAGATCTGGCCGCCCAGTTGCGGGATGAAGAACGAGTTCATCACCGTGTCGGACGTGATGCGGAAATTCACCGGCGTGCCGACGGGAATCGCCAGCTGGTTCATGGACGCGATGCCCAGATCCGGATAAATGAACAGCCACTTCCAGTCGAGCGCGACGACTTCGACGTTGATCGGCTTCACATCCGATTCGAGCGGCTTGTACGGGTCGAGCTCATGTGTGCTCTTCCATGTCAGCACCGCGAGGAACAGAATGATCAGCGCGGGAATCGTCCAGACGGCTACTTCGATCGCGGTCGAATGCGCCCAGTTCGGACGGTATTCGGCCGCCTTGTTCGATGCGCGGTAGCGCCATGCGAACAGCAGCGTCAGAAAGATCACGGGAATCACGACGATCAGCATCGCCCACGTCGAGGTCGCGATCAGCGACTTCTCGGCGGCACCGATGGGGCCTTTCGGCGCGAGCAGATCAAGGTTGTTGCACCCCGATAGCAGGAACGCTGGGGCAATTGAAAGTAGACCGGGTAGCCGGCCCGCGATTTTTTTCGTCATCGCGGCCCTCTACATAAACAAACGAACGAACGAACGCATTTCCTTGCTCCTTTTATAAGCGCTCGCATAATACGAAGAACGCGTGTTGCAGTACAGCACTTTGACGCGAACGAACTTTTGCGTGATTCAGGGCTGAGACATAACGTCGCATTGGGGCATTTGTGAGATGCCGGGCGGCCTGCGGCAGTCGAATTCGCCGATTTGAAAGCCGTTCGTATGGATTTTGGCGGGCATGCCGGATGCGTTCGCCGACGCATGCAAGACATAGCGGAGGACGCGATGGACGATCAGTACGACCTTCGGCGCTTCGTCGACGCTCAGGCCCCGATTTACGCGCAGGCGCTAGCCGAATTGCGCGACGGACGCAAGCGCAGCCACTGGATGTGGTACGTGTTTCCGCAATTTCAGGGGCTCGGAGAGAGCCCGATGGCCCAAAAATTTGCCATCGGTTCACTGGCCGAAGCTGTCGCATATTTGCAACATCCGGTGCTCGGTCCCCGTTTAAGAGAGGCGACGCGCGCAGTGAACGACGTCGAAGGACGGTCCATCGAGACGATCTTCGGCTACCCGGACTACATGAAGTTCCGTTCGTCGATGACCTTGTTCTCGAAGGCTGCGCCGAACGAAGCGGTGTTCACCGATGCGCTGGCGAAGTATTTCGGCGGCGAGCCGGACGACAGGACGCTGGCGCTAATCTGACACGCGTCGATGACAACTCCGATAAGCGATTCTTAAGGTTCGCGCCATCAGAATGACCGGTCGCGGAGCCCGTCACGAGGCTTTGCACACATGACGGGGCCTCACGATGATTGCGATCTATTCGGAGCTGAAAACGGCCGGGTTGCGCCCGACCTCCAGTCGCGCCGCGGTGTTGAAGCTCTTTCACGAGTTTCCGAACGAGCACTTCACCGCCGATCAGGTGTATCGCAAGCTGTCGCGCGAAACGGAGCCTTGCAGCCTCGCGAGCGTGTATCGCGCGCTGGCCCAGCTCCATGAAGTCGACCTCATCACGAACGCGACGTTGGGCGACGCGCGCATCGTCTACGAACTCAATCGCGGGCAGCGCCACTACCATCTCTTCTGCAACCGCTGCGGCCGCATCGAGGACGCATACGATCCGGGCCTCGAACAGCAACAGGAGAAGATCGCTGCCGATCATCGGTTCCATTACGTCAGTTCCAACCTGGTGATCTTCGGCCGTTGCGCCGCCTGCGAGGGCTAGCCGGCGGCAACGCCTGCAACGGTGCGCGCGGCAGACGCGGATTGACGCGCAAGAAAAACCGTTAAGGGCGCGCTAAGCTATGAGTCCCGACAATGGCGGCTATTGAGGGAGACATGGCGCGATGCGTTTGTTGCTGGTTGAAGATGACGAAATGATCGGCGAGCCCGTCGTGGATATGATGCGGCGCGCGGGCTACGCGATCGATTGGGCGCATGACGGACGGGAAGCCGAGCTGTCGCTGGACCACGACGTCTACGATCTGGTTCTGCTCGATCTCGGACTGCCGAAGGTCGATGGCATCGATGTGCTCAGCCGCTACCGGCGGCGCGGCGGCGGCGTGCCCGTGCTGATCCTGACGGCGCGCGACGCTGTCGAAAGCCGCATCGGCGGACTCGATGCGGGTGCGGACGATTATCTCGTCAAGCCTTTCGATCTCGACGAACTCGCCGCGCGCGTGCGCGCATTGCTTCGACGCCGCATGGGACACACGCATCCCGTCTATGCGCACGGCGATTTGACCTTGAATCCCGCCACGCACGAAGCCACGCTCAAAGGCGAGACGCTATCGCTCGTGCCGCGCGAGTTCAGCCTGTTGCAGGCGTTGATCGAAGAGCCGATGCGCGTCTTCACGCGCTCGGAGCTCGAAGACAAGCTGTACGGCTGGGGCGAGGAAGTGGGCAGCAACACGATCGAAGTGCATGTGCATAGCTTGCGGCGCAAGATCGGCGCGGAGCAGATCGTGACGGTGCGCGGCGTCGGCTACCGGCTGAAGAGGTGCGAATGACGTCGATACGGCGCTGGCTGCTCGGCTGGCTGATCGCCAGTCTCGCGGTCGCGGCGTTGATCGCGGGTTATGGCATCTTTCATACGGCTCGCACCGAAGCGAGCGAGCTGTTCGACTACGAATTGCGCACGGTGGCGCTGTCCGTGCCCGTTGACATCACACGGGGCGATGCGCGCACGCGGCTCACGCCCGAGTTCGAAGGACTGACCGACGATCGTCTGTTCGTCGAAGTGTGGGACCAGACGGGCCAAAGCATTTACAAGTCTCTGGGCGGCATCGACCTTCCGCGTTTTCCTGCGGGCCTGCGCACGATCGAACACGACGAATATCACTGGCGCGTGTTCGGCGTGCAGGAAGGCGACCGTTTCGTGCAGGCCGCACAGCCGGTGTCCGTTCGCGAAGAACTGGCATTGCGTCTCGCGTTGCGCACGCTATGGCCTTTGGGGCTGTTCTTTCCCGCAATTATCTTGATCGTGCTTTTGGTCGTGGGCCGTGGCCTTGCGCCGCTTGGCAGCATCTCGCGCGCGCTGGCCACCCGCTCGTTCGACTCGCTCGAGCCATTGCGTCCAGAAGGGCGCATGCCCGTCGAAATGAAGCCGCTCGTCGATGCGCTCAACGACCTGCTCGATCGTCTGAATAGCGCGTCGCAATCGCAACGCACCTTCGTCGCCGATGCAGCCCACGAACTGCGCTCGCCGCTTGCCGCCCTGAAGCTGCAGTTGCAGGCGGCGGAGCGCGACGGCTCGCTGGTCGGCAGCGAGCAGACGTTCGAGCGCATCGAAGGACGCCTGAACCGGCTGATACATCTCGTGCATCAGTTGCTCACGCTCGCGCGCGAAGACGCGCAGCGCAGCGCGCGACTCGAGCCGGTGAGCCTGCGCAGACTGTGCGAGCGCGCGGTCGGAGACTTTTCGATGCTCGCCGAGACGAAGCAGATCGATCTCGGCCTCGTGTGCAATCACGCGCCCGACAAGGATGACGCATACAAGGTCCGGGCTGAATCTCATGGCATCGAAGTGCTGTTGAACAATCTGATCGACAACGCGATTCGCTATACGCCGCAGGGCGGCAAGATTGACGTGATCCTGAAGCGCAGCGGCGACGAGATCAGCGTCAGCGTGTCGGACAGCGGACCGGGTATCCCACAGGCGGAGCGCGAACGCGTATTCGACCGCTTCTATCGGATCGGCGGCAACAAGGAACACGGCAGTGGTCTCGGCCTCGCGATTGCGCTGAAAATCGCCGAACGTCATCAGGCAGTGCTCGGCATCGAGAACAACGGCGACCGCCCAGGCCTTCGCGTCACATTGGCCGGATTGCGCGCGGAATAACGGGCGCGCTTGCTTTCGCTTCGCTCGACCACCATACGCCGCGTTCGCGGGCAGGATCCGCGCATCGTTCATCATGATCGCCGACGGCGAATGAGCAGATGCTCAACACCTTCGATGAAATTTTTCCTCGCCCGGCAGATATCGAAACCGTAATCGCACGGTCAGTGTGAGGTCACCGTTGGACGCAGAGAATGACTTCATCGGCTCTGGTCCTTGCAGCATGCCAGCCGCCGATCGATCAATGTCTCGACACAGGAGTACACCGTGAAGAATTCGATTTATCTGTTGATGGGTGCATTGGCCTGCTCTATCGCAATGAGCGCTTCGGCTCAAACGGTATCGACGGGCAAGACGCGGGCGGAAGTGCGCGCCGAGCTCGTGCAGGCGCAACGGGAAGGCCTCGTGCCCGCGCCGAAGCACGACTATCCGCCGAATGCGGAAGAAATCCAGCGCAACGCGGAAATCTATGCAATCGAGCATGGCGGCGGCGACGTCACGCGCATGGCGATGCAGGCGCCCGTGAATGCCGCCGGCAGCGCGCAATGAGTCGCGAAGAAGCCTGGCGCCTCAACGAAACGTGAGCACGAAGCGCGTGCTGCGCGCGTCGCTTTCCGCGTGAACGGTGCCGCCGTGCAGCTCCATGATCGTGCGCACGATGGCGAGCCCCAGCCCCGTCGAGCCCGGCGATCCGTGCGACGAACCGGACGAGGGCAGCGAGCTGCGTGAAGGATCGACGCGATAGAAGCGGTCGAAGATCCGTTCGAGATGCTCCGGCGCGATCGGCTCGCCTTCATTCGATACCGTGATGCGCACACCGTTGCCGGTTTCGTGCGCATCGAGCACGATCTCCTTGCCGCGCGGCGTGTAGCGCAGCGCGTTCGCGAGCAGGTTGCTGACCGCGCGGCGAAAGAGTTCGAGGTCGGCCGTGAGCATGGCGGAGCCTGTCACGCGCATGCGCACGTCGGCATCTTCCGCGACGCCTTCGAAGTACTCGCCGATGCGCGTCAGTTCCTGCACGGCATCGAACACGCGCATGTGCTTGACGAATTGCGGATGCTCGGCGCGCGCGAGGAACAGCACGTTCTCGATCATGCGCGACAGCCGTTCGCATTCTTCGAGGTTCGACGCGAGCAGCGCTTCGTATTCGTCAGCGGAGCGCGGACGCGCCAGCGCGACCTCAGTCGCGCCGCGCATGTTGCTGAGCGGCGTGCGCATGTCGTGCGCGAGATCGGCGGTAAAGCGCGACATCTGCTTGAAGCCGTGATCCATGCGTTCGAGCATCGCGTTGAGCGTCGTCACCAGCGCTTCGAGTTCGCGCGGCACGCTCGCGACGGCGATGCGCGTATTCAGGCGATTGACGGTGACTTCGCTCGCGCTCGCCGCGATATCGCGCACGGGCCGCATCGCGGCGCGAATCAGCAGATAGCTCAGGACCGTCGTGAGCAACACGCCCGCGATGCCGTAGACCTTCAGCGTGTCGCGATAGTGGTCGAGCAGTTCGTAGCGGTCGCTCATATTGCGCGCGATCAGAACGCTTACGACTTCTCCGTCGAGCAGTTTGACATCTGTTGCGACGCCGCGAATCGGCGTGCCCGCGCTGTTCTTCCAGCCCACGATGTCGGCCTGCGTGATGCGCGTGTCCGCCGGCACGCGCGGAATCGAGCGGCCAGCCGCGAGAATCGAGTTGTCGCCGACGGGCACGCGCATGCCGAGCGTGCTCTCCAGATTGTGCTCGATCGTCAATTGCCCGCTCGGGTCGAACACCTCCATCGACAGCCCCGGATTGCCCAGCACGATGCTGGTGATGCGGTCGCCATGCTCGCGAATGCCGCCCGACGTGTCGATCTCTTGCGCAAGGCGTCGCGCGTGCCGCGCGGAGAGCACGATGCTCAGGTCGTCTTGAGCGCTGACCTGCTGTTCGAGCGCGCGATAGAGAAAGTTGCCGACCAGCACGAAGACGGCCAGCGTCGTCGCGCCGAACGCGAGCGCTAGCGTGGTGGTGATCGAGCGGCCGCGCATCAGGCCGTTTCCTTGATTTCGAGCACATAGCCGACGCCGCGTACCGTGTGAATCAGTTTGACGGGGAAGTTGTCGTCGATCTTGCTGCGCAGCCGGCGAATCGCGACTTCGACCACGTTGGTATCGCTGTCGAAATTCATGTCCCACACGTACGACGCGATTTGCGTGCGGCTCAACACTTCGCCGTGGCGGCGCGCGAGCAGTTGCAACAGGGAGAATTCGCGCGGCGTGAGATCGATGCGGGTGGTGCCGCGCTTCACGCGGCGCCGGCTGATATCCATTTCCAGGTCGCCGATCCGGATCAGCTCGCTTTCGCGCGGCGGGCCGCGGCGCGCGAGCGTGCGCACGCGTGCAAGCAGTTCGACGAACGCAAAGGGCTTGACGAGATAATCGTCGGCGCCGAGTTCGAGGCCGCGCACGCGGTCATTCACGTCGTCGCGTGCAGTGAGAAAAAGCACAGGCGTGGTGCGTGTGGCGCGCAGCGTCTTCACGACAGTCCAGCCGTCCATCCACGGCAACATCACGTCGAGAATGATGACGTCGTAGTCTTCCTCCTGCGCGAGGATCAAGCCGTGCGAACCATCGTTCGCCACTTCGACGGAATAGCCGGACTCTTCCAGTCCTTTCTTCAGATAAGCGGCCGTTTTAGGCTCGTCTTCGATGACCAGGATGCGCATCGTTCTGCTCCGCTATGCTTGCTGTGCATTGACTTTTCAATGATACCGGCACGTGTGCGCAGTCCGATTACATTTCGGTAATGTTGCCGCGGGGCGTGATGGGCAAAAAAAAAGCGCCTCGAAGGAGGCGCTCAACTGCTTCAAACACAACCACTGCGAGAAATCGAATCAGTTGATATTCGGCCGCCACTTGAGCAATCGCTGCTCGACGGCCGTCAGCAGATAATCCGCCGCGAGCGCGACGACAGCCAGCACGATCATCGCGGCAAACACGCCGCTTGCATTGAACGCGCCTTGTGCCGTCGAGATCAGCAGGCCGATGCCCTGCTTCGAGCCGAGAAACTCGCCGACCACCGCGCCCACGAGCGCGAAGCCGAAGCTCACGTGCAGACTCGCGAGAATCCAGCTGAGCGCGGACGGAATCACGACGGAAGTCGTCACCTGACGCCGCGACGCACCCAGAATCTGCGCATTCGCGATCATGTAGCGGTCCGCTTCACGCACGCCCTGAAACGCGTTCGCGAACACGACGAAGAACACCATCACGACGGCGAGCGCCACTTTCGACGCCATGCCCAGACCCAGCGCGATCACGAACACGGAGCCGAGCACCACGCGCGGAATCGAGTTGGCGATCTTGATGTAGAGGCTGAACACATCGGAGAGCAGCTTGTTGCGTCCCAGCACGATGCCGCAGAACACGCCCGCCACCGAGCCGATGATGAACCCAAGCCCCGTCTCTTCAAGCGTGACCCACACTTGCGTCAGAAGCGGCCCTTGCGACGTGCCGTTCACGAACCAGTCGACGATCTGCTCGAAGATCAGCGTCGGCATCGAAAAGAAGAACGGATCGATCCACTTCATGCGGGCCGACACTTCCCAGCCGCCCAGCACGACGACGAGCACGGCGATACGCAGCCCGATCACGAGCGCATTGCGTTGACGGATGCGCTTTTGCGCGATGCGCTCGACCTGCGCGAGCGAGCCGGCGTCGAGGCCCGCAGGCATCATCTGTTGAGGCGTAGTAGACATTGAACGAAAACTCCAGCGTGATTGGATTAGCCGATCTGCACTTCTTCGCGCAGGTCGTGCCAGATGTCGCGCGAGATTTCGATAAAGCGCGGGTCATAGCGGATTTCCGACGTGACGCGAGGTCGCGGCAGATCGATCTCGTAGACCTTTTTCAGCGTCGCGGGCCGCGCCGTCAGCACGAACACGCGGTCCGCAAGCGCGATCGCTTCTTCGAGATCGTGCGTGACGAACACAACCGAGCCCGCATTCGCCGACCACAGTTGCAGCAGTTCGTCCTGCATCAGCGTGCGCGTCTGCATGTCGAGCGCGGAGAACGGCTCGTCCATCAGCAGGATTTCCGGCTTGTTGATGAAGGTCTGCGCGAGCGCGACGCGCTTTCTCATGCCGCCCGACAGTTGATGCGGATAGTGCTTGCCGAACTTGTCGAGCCCGACGCGGCGCAGCCATTCGTTCGCCTCGTCATAAGCGGCCGATTTCGAGCGGCCGCGATAGAGCGGCCCGGCCGCCACGTTGTCGAGCACCGGGCGCCACGGGAACACGGCATCGGCCTGAAACACGAAGCCGATGCGCGGGTCGATGCCGTCGACGGGCGCGCCCATCACGCGCACTTCGCCCGTCGTCGGCTTGAGCAGGCCCGTAATCATGCTGAGCGTCGTGGACTTGCCGCAGCCCGTCGGGCCGACGACGGCGACGAATTCGCCCTTCGCCACCGACATGCTGAAGTCGCGCAACGCAATCGTCGCCTTGCCGTCCGGAGAAATGAACCGGCACGAGACGTTGCGCAACTCGATAGCGGGTGCGCCGTGCGGCCTGGATTGATTCATCGCGTGCTGCCTCTTTCGTTGCGAATGATGGATAACGGCCCTGGGTCCGGCTTACTTCGAAGCCGTCGCGACGGCCGAGACATACTCGTTCGAGTAGGTCTTCGCGAGATCGATGTGTTTGCCCTTCACGGAAGGATTGAACGACGACAGCACCTTCAACACGGTCTCGGGACCATCGGCGGGCATCTTGCCGTCCTTCGTGAACATCGGCAGCGAAGCCTTCAGAGCGGCGACGTACAGGTCCTTGTTGCTGGCGTAGTAGTCCTTCGGCATCTTGGCGGCGATCTCTTCGGCGCTATGCGTCGCGATGAAGTTCAGCGTCTTCGCGAATGCATGCGAGAGCTTCGTCGCTTCCGCCTTGTGCGATTCGGCCCACGCGCGCTGCACATAGAAGCTCGACGCCGGATACGTGCCGCCCAATGCCGCGCGCGTGCCTTCGATCGTGCGCATGTCGACCAGCACCTTCGCGTCGCCCGTCTTCAGCAGCTGCGAGACGGTCGGCTCGGTCGTCATGCCCGCGTCGATGCGCTCCTGCTTGATCGCGGCAATGAAGCTGTTGTCGGCGCCGACGGGCAGCAGCGTGTATTGCGTCGACGGCACGCCGGCGCGCTGCGCCAGATATTGCGTGAGAAAGCTCGTCGACGAGCCGAGGCCCGTCACGCCGAGCGTCTTGCCCTTCACGTCGGCCATGCTCTTGAGCGTGGCGGAAGCCTTCGTCGATACCATTTCGACTTCGCCCGGCACCTGGCCGAAGATCACCAGCGCCTGCACTTCCTTGCCCTTGCTCTGCAGGTCGATCGTGTGGTCGTAGAAACCGACCACGCCTTGCACCGCACCCGCGAGCAGTTCGTTTTCGGCATCGACGCCGGCCGGTTGCGAAAGGACCTCGACATCGAGCCCTTCGTCCTTGAAGTAGCCAAGCTGTTCCGTCAGCTTGGCGGGGAGATAGATGATCTTGGCGGCGCCGCCCACCATTATCGAGATTTTTTCTGCGTGAGCGGTCGTGCAAGCCGCGGCGAGCGCGAAGGCGAGTCCGGACACGGCGGCGATCTGGCGGATGGTACGCATCAACAGTCTCCTTTGATGAGGCGCCACCCCGTTGACGCAGCGCCTTTCTTTGAAATGAGTGCGGCGATTATAGAAAGCTCAAACCTTCTGTCAGCTTTCGGCGTTCACGCGAACATATGAGTGTTAACCCGATGCAGGAGCCGGCATGGCCTCGACATACAATCGCGCGGCAATGTCGTCCAAACGTCACGGGGAGCTTCGCGCCGCCGTTTTCATGCATTCCGCCAACCGATGAAGCTGCTGTTGATCGAAGATAATCCGACGCTGTCCCACTGGCTCGCGCGCATGCTGGAGCAGGATTCGTTCGCGCTCGACGCGGTGCAGGACGGCGAAGCCGCCGATCGGCTGCTGCGCATGAACCGCTACGACGTCGTGCTGCTCGACCTCAACCTGCCGAGGCTGTCGGGCAAGAACGTGCTGCGGCGTCTGCGGCAGCGCGGCGATGCGACGCCCGTGATGATCCTCACTGCAAGCGGTTCGATCGACGAGAAGGTCGAGTTGCTGGGCGCGGGCGCCGACGACTATCTGGTGAAGCCATTCGAGGTGCGCGAGCTGATCGCGCGCGTGAAGGTGATGATTCGCCGTCAGACGGCCGCGACGGCGAACGAGGTGTCGTGCGGCGATCTCGTGTTCGACATCGACACGCGCCAGTTCACGCTGAAGGGTGCGCCGCTGAACGTCACGCCGCGCGAGCGCAGCGTGCTCGAAACGCTGATCCTGCGCATGGGCAAGACGGTGTCGAAGGCCGCGCTGATGGACTCGGTCGTCACACACGACGACCAGCCCAGCGAAGACGCGCTCGAAATTTACGTGTCGCGGCTTCGCAAGAAGCTCGACGGCAGCTCGGCGGCGATCGTCACGCTGCGCGGGCTCGGCTATCTGCTGCGCAAGAAGGACGACGTCGAATGACGCTGCCGCCCGCTCCGACGCTCACATCGAAGGGCAGCGCGGCATGACCGGCAGCCTGCGCATCCGTCTGCTGTGGTGGCTGCTCGTGCCGCTCGCGATCTACGTGTTCGTGACGGGCAAGGCCGAATACGACAACGCACGCCGCACCGCCGATCTCGTGCAGGACAACACGCTGCTTTCTTCGGCGCGGATGATCGCGGGCGAGGTCGAATGGGCGGACGGCACGCTGCGCGTCGACATTCCGCCTGCCGCGCTGGAGATTTTCGCTTCGCCGTATGGCGATCAGGTCTACTACAACGTGAACGTCGACGATGACCGGCTGCTCGCGGGCGTGCCCGATTTTCCGCTGGGCGCGCCGGCATCGGCGGCCGCCACGCACGATACGCCCTCGTACTACGACGCCGACCTGCACGGCGCATCGATACGCGCGATCGGCTACGTGCGGCGCATGTACGACAACGGCGCGACGCGGCGCGTGCTGGTGTCGGTCGGCAAGACGCAGGCGTCACGCGAAGCCATGGCGCGCGAGCTATGGCGTCCGCAACTGGTGCGTCAGATCGAAATGATGCTGCTCGCGGTCGCGCTGGCCTGCATCGGCCTGACGTTCGAGCTGCGTCCGCTGCTGAAAGTGAAGGACGAAGTGATCGATCGCGATCCGATGCAGCTGGAGCCGTTGCGCGTCGATCGCCTGCATACGGAGTTGCGGCCGATCGTGGATGCGATCAACCAGTGCATTGCGCGGCTCGGCTTGCAGGTGGCCGCGCAGCGGCGCTTCATCGCGGATGCCGCGCATCAGTTGCGCACGCCGCTCACGCTGCTCGACACGCAATTGCAATACGCGCGGCTGCATCGCGAACTGGAGCCGTCGCTTGGCGAAGCGCTCGCGGCGATGCAGCGCAGCAACCGCTCGATGGTCGGCCTCACGAACAAGCTGCTGTTGCTCGCGCAAGCGGAAGCCGCCGACTATACGCAGCTCGCG
This sequence comes from Paraburkholderia sp. LEh10, assembly GCF_017814945.1. GTDB lineage: Bacteria > Pseudomonadota > Gammaproteobacteria > Burkholderiales > Burkholderiaceae > Paraburkholderia. The sequence goes on along the minus strand of NZ_JAGIPX010000012.1, from coordinate 53,159 downwards.
AACCAGCCCGCCGATCTCGCCGCGATTGCAAAAGACGTGATCGAAGATCTCGCGCTGTTCGCGCAGAAACGCGACATCGATCTCGGCGCGGAGCTCGACCGGCCGGCGTGGATGATCGGACACGAGGGGCTGCTGGCGGCGCTGGTGTCGAACCTCGTCGAGAATGCGATCCGCTATACGCAGCGGCATGGCCATGTGACGATGGCGGTGCGCGGCGACGCGGCGCGTATCGCGCTCACCGTCACCGACGACGGCCCGGGTATTCCGGCGGAAGCGCGCAGCCGCGTGTTCGAGCCGTTCTATCGTGCGTCCGCCGACACGGAAGGCACGGGCCTCGGGCTCGCGATCGTGCGTGAGATCGTGCAGGCACATCGCGGCGAGATCACGCTGGCGGCGGGCGAGGGCGATCGGCGCGGGCTGACCGTGAAGGTCACGTTTGCGGCGGCATCGACGGATGCAGCATGACGCGCGCCAGCGTCTATGATTGATCTGGCAAACCTTGGGCAATCGCGCAAGACGACATCGCGCATAGCAGCCCGTTTCATTTTGCATCGACACTTTGCTCTCTCGTTACCTGACAGGAGCGGATATGGATGCAGTCCGTGCGTTGCTTGAATCGCAGCCGTTGCTTACGTTGTTCCTCACCGTCGCGCTGGGCTATGTGATCGGCGAATGCAGCATCAAAGGCGTGGCGCTCGGCTCGGGCGCGGTGCTGTTCGTCGGGCTCGCGATCGGCGGCTTCGCGCCGAAGTCCGCGCCGCCTCCCGTGCTCGGCACGTTGGGCCTGCTGCTGTTTCTCTACGGAATCGGCGTGCAGTACGGCGCGCAGTTCTTCGCGGGACTGTCGAGCGCGGATGGACTCAAGGCGAACGCGGCCGCCGTCGTGGGCGTGATAGGCGCGGGATTCGTGTCGCTCGCGCTGGGGCCGCTCTTCGGCGTCAGGCTCGATCAGGCGCTCGGGTTGTATGCCGGCGCGGGCACGAGTACGGCGAGCTTGCAGGCGGTGCTCGCCGTGTTGAAAGGCGACGGCGCGGCAGTCGGCTATAGCGTGGCCTATCCGTTCGGCGTCGCGGGACCGATCCTGTTTCTGTATCTGCTGAACGTCGCGCTGGCGCGCAAGATCGAAGCGCCGCCCGCGAACACGCTGGAGACGGCTGAGATCGCGCTGAGAAACCAGGCGTTCGTCGGCCTTACGTTTCCCGAACTGAAGGCGCGTCTGCCCGTGGGCCTCGGCATCGCGGCCGTGCGCCGCGCGCATCACAACCAGCTGCCCGCAGACGATCTCGTCATGCAAACGGACGACGTGCTGCTCGCCACGTCGATGGATCGCAACGAATTGCGCAAGGCCACCGAGTTGCTCGGCGAATTGCAGCCCGGACGCATCACGCGCTTTCGCGAAGACCTCGACTATCTGCGCGTGTTCGCGTCGAGCCGCGTCGTGGTCGGGCACCCGCTGCGCGACATCCGCTTTCCGGAGGGCATGGTGTGTTCGATTGCGCAGGTGCGGCGCGGCGATGCCGACATGCAGCCGAGTCCGGACCTGATACTCGAATCCGGCGACCGCGTCGGCCTGTTGATCGGGCCCGGTCAGCGAGAGGCCGTGCGCAAGCTGTTCGGCGATTCGATCAAGGGAACGGCGGAGCTCAGCTACATTTCGATCGGCGTCGGCGCGACGCTGGGACTTCTGGTGGGACTGATTCCTCTGCCGATTCCGGGCGTCGGCAAGCTGTCGCTCGGTCTCGCCGCGCTGCTGCTCGTCGCGCTCGGGCTCGGCAAGATGCGCCGCACGGGCGGTCTCGTCTGGACGATGCCGCTCTCCGCGAACCTGGTGTTGCGCAACTTCGGCCTGACTGTGTTTCTCGCGCAGGTCGGCTTGTCGTCGGGGCCGAAGTTCTTTGCGACGATCGGCGTGACGGGCATTTCGTTTTTGCTGTACGGCGCGGTCATTCTGATCGCGCTCGTATGCATCACGGCCGCGTGCTGCCTGTGGATTTTCCGCTTGCCGTTCGATGCGACCGTCGGCGTGATCAGCGGCGCAACGGGTAATCCGGCGATTCTCGCGTTCGCCAATCGCGTCGCGCCGACCGATCGTCCCGATATCGGCTACGCGATGATCTTCCCGTCGATGACGATCGTGAAGATCCTGTTCGTCGAGATCGCCGCAGTCGTGGTGGGAGGATAGCGGGCATCAAAGCAATGCCGCGCAGATGAAGCACCAATGATCTGACGAATGCAGCCGCGCACGAGGGCTGCATTACGCCGATATGTCGCGCAAGCGCGTGTGGCGCCGCCGAGACAGCGCGATTCTTCTGTTCCCGTTGTTTACTGACGGGACGGCGCGTCTCGTATCATCAAGTTCGTCACGAAACTGCCGTAAGTAAAGCAGTAATGTGAATGACGACACCGCCTTTCACAGCCCGCACGGGCTACATCAGGCGATGTGTCCGGACTTGCCGACCCACTCTCGCTGCCGAGCCATGATTCGCCCGCAGGACTTTGCATCGCTTCGTACCATTCCGGCCGCGACGGCCGCGCTATCACGCTCGCAGTTCGACGCTTTTTCCCGGCAACTGCCGCTGCTGTATCTGATCCTCGTCGTCAACAGTCTTGCCGTGGCCTTCACGCATGTTGACGTCGCGCCGGCGTGGCTCGCGATTTACCTGCCCATCGCGATGTGCTCGGCCTGCGCGATCCGGCTCGTGGTATGGGTCAGGCGCAGAAAGCATCTCGCGTCGTTGACGGACGAAGAAGTCGCTGCGCGTCTGAAGACGACGGTATGGCTCATCGCGCTACTGGGCGTGATCTTCACCGGCTGGGGACTGCTGCTCTTTCCGTACGGCGATCCGTACGCGCGCGCGCACGTCGCGTTCTATATGTCGATCACGGTGATCGGCTGCATCTTCTGCCTGATGCACATGCGCACGGCCGCGCTGCTGCTGACGACAATCGTCATCGTGCCGTTCACGCTGTACTTTTTGCTGATGGACAACGCGGTGCTCGTCGCGATTGCGATCAACGTGCTGCTCGTATCGATCGCGATGATCGTGATCCTGCTCACCTACTACCGCGACTTTGCGAACCTCGTCGGATCGCAGCATGCGCTGCGGGCGAAGCAGGCCGAGCTTCAGTGGTTGAGCGACGAGAACTCGCGTCTTGCCAATCTCGACATCCTGACGGGACTGCCGAATCGCCGCCGTTTCCTCGCCGATCTCGAAGCGCTGTTCGCAACCGCGAAGCCGGGGCACGCGCGCTTCGCCGTCGGCGTGATCGATCTGGACGGCTTTAAGCAGATCAACGATCTATACGGCCACGGCGCGGGCGACCGCGTGCTCGAAGAAGTCGGCCGGCGTCTTCGCAACGTGGCGGGTCCACGCATCGCGTTCGCGCGTCTCGGCGGCGACGAATTCGGGCTGCTCGTGACGGATGTGCGCGAGCCGCAGGATCTGCGCGATATCGGCGCATCGATCTGCGAAGCGCTGCGTGCGCCGTATGCATGGCCTGGCGCCACGGCGCGGCTGTCGGGGTCGCTCGGCTTTGCGATTTACCCGGATGCTGGCGTCACGCCCGCGCAACTGTTCGAGCGCGCGGACTATGCGCTGTATTTCGCCAAGGAGCATCGGCGCGGCGGCACGACGATTTTTTCCGCCGAGCACGAGAAGCAGATTCGCGAACTCGGACAGGTCGAGCAGGCGCTGCGGCACGCGGACCTGGAGCGCGAGATGACGCTGCATTTCCAGCCGATCGTCGATGTGACCTGCCAGCGCGTCGTGTCATATGAGGCGCTCGCGCGCTGGAGCAGTCCGACGCTGGGCGACGTGCCGCCGTCGCTGTTCATCAAGGTTGCGGAGCGCAGCGACCTGATTCATACGGTGTCGGCGGCGCTGTTTCGCAAGGTGCTCGCGGCGATGCGCGCGTGCGATCCCGCCGTGCCCGTCGCGTTCAATCTGTCGGCGCGCGATATCGGCTCGGCGGAGGCAGTCGAGCATATCGCCGGCCTTGTTCGCGAGAGCGGCATTGCCCCCGGCCGCCTGACGTTCGAAGTGACGGAGACGGCCGTCATTCAGGATTTCGAGCAGGCGTCCGCGTCGCTCGACGCGTTCAAGCGGCTCGGCGTGAATATCTCGCTCGACGATTTCGGCACCGGCTATTCGAGCCTCACGTGCATTCACCGGCTGCCGCTCGACAAGGTGAAGATCGATCGCGGCTTTCTGGAGCGCATCGATACCGATGCGGCCGCGCGGGACATCGTGCGCAGCATCGTCGACCTGTGCCGGTCGCTGAAGCTGACATGCGTGGTCGAAGGCGTGCAAACGGCGTCGCAGGCGAACGTGCTGCTCGGGCTGGGCTGCACGGTGATGCAAGGGTTTCATTTCGGCAAGCCGGTGCCGTTCGCCGCACAATCGTTCGCGACGCGCTACGTGGCCTGACTTCGCTCGCCGTGCCCCGCAGCCGCGCCGCTTGCGTCACGGCTCGACCGACACCGAGCGTTTCAGGCAGCGCAGCGCGAAGATCGAGCGGCTGTCCTGAAAGCCAGGCAGCCGGTATAGCTTGCGCCGCAGAAACGACTCGTATCCTTCCGTGCCCGCCACCGCGACCTTGATCAGGTAGTCGTATTCGCCCGACACGAGAAACGCTTCGACGACTTCCGGCAAATCGGCGAGTGCTTCGCCGAAGCGCTCGAGCGTGCGCTCGTCGTGCTTCGCGAGCTTGACCTCGATGATGACGGTATCCGGCAGGCCGAGCGCCTTCTGATTGAGCAACGCGGCATAGCCCTCGATCACGCCCGCTTCTTCGAGCGCGCGCACACGGTTCCAGCACGGCGTCGCCGACAGGCCGACGCGCTCGGCGAGCTTCGCATTCGAGATACGTCCGTCGTTGCGCAGCTCGCGCAAGATCCGCTGATCGGTGCTGTCCAGTTTCATGCTGCCTCCGGCACGGGCCTGTCCGACGAAAGGGAAGACGAATCGTCTTCAGGCCTGAATTTTATTGGGTGATTATTCTGCCACGAGCCGCCGAATTCCAGATAAACAGAACAAATCTCCGAATTTGGCCGCATACACTTTTGCGATCGAGCCGCCAGCGACTGCGCTGGCCTCGCGAGCTTAGCCGCAGGTGTCCGCGACCCGGACGACTTGCGGCCCGCCGGCGCGAAGCCCATCGCTTCGCGGACCCAACCGCCTGCCCACAAGGAAGGAACACTGATGGACCGACTGACGACGAACTTCGCTGGAACGCTTTTCGGGCTTCACGGCGAACCCGCTCACGAACGCATTGTCGTGGCCAACGACGCCGAATCCGGCCTGCAAGCCGTGATCGCCGTCTACAGCACGGCGCGCGGCCCTGCCTTCGGCGGCTGCCGTTACTGGCAGTACGCATCGGACTATGAGGCGTATCACGATGCGCTGCGTCTGTCGCAAGGAATGGCATTCAAGAACGCGCTCGCCGGACTGCCGTTCGGCGGCGGCAAGGCGGTGATCCTCAAGCGCCCGGAGCAGATGGACCGCGCCGCGCTGTTCAAGGCGTTTGGCCGCCTCGTGCAATCGCTCGGCGGCGTCTATCTGACGGCCGAGGACGTCGGCACGACAGCCGATGACATGCGCGCCGTGCAGAGCGAGACGCCGTACGTGAGCGGCATTCCGCGCGACAACGACGTGTATGGCGGCAACCCGTCGCCGCGCACCGCGTACGGCGTGTTCGTCGGCCTGAAGGCAGCCGTGCAGGTCGCGCTCGGCCGCGACACGCTCGACGGCATTTCCGTCGCGGTGCAGGGCCTGGGCTCGGTCGGCTGGGATCTGTGCGAGCGGCTGCACCGCGCGGGCGCGGCCCTGATCGTGTCGGACATCGATGCGCACAAGACCGAGCGCGCGAAGCAGATGTTCGGCGCGCAAGTCGCCGATACGGCGCGCATCTCCGGCGTCAATGCGGACGTGTTCGCGCCTTGCGCGCTCGGCGGCTCGATCACGGAGACGGTCGCGGCGGATTGCCAGTTCAAGGTGATCGCGGGCGGGGCGAACAACCAGCTGATGTCGCTCGCCGAGGGCGACACGCTGCACAAGCGCGGCATCTTCTATGCGCCGGATTTCCTCGTGAACGCGGGCGGCATCATCAGCTGCGTGCGCGAGTACCTGGGATCGGCGGACAAGCAGACGGTGCTCGACGAAGTTGCGCAGATCGGCCCGCGCGTGTTCGAACTCGCGGAGCGCGTGAAGGCGACGGGCATCGCGCCGGCGCGCGCGGCCGTGGTGTGGGCGCGCGAGCAGATGAAGGCAGTCTGATTCGACAAGTCATTCAATGCAGGACGCCGCGAAGCGGGCACGCTTCGCGGCGTTTTTTTATTTGGGGGTAGCTCCGCTTCATCGACGTTTTTAGGGTTTGCCCCACTGCCCATTCGCTTTCGCAAATTTGTATGATGACCCTATGACATGGCAAATTTGCTGATATGTTCGAGAAGATACCCAACAAGGCGCTCAGCGAGACGGTCGCCCAGCAACTGCTCGCGCAGATCGACAAGGGCGCGTTCGCGCGCGGCGGCAAGCTGCCGACAGAAGCCGTGCTCGCGCAGGAGTTCGGCGTGAGCCGCACGGTGATCCGCGAGGCGATCTCGCGGCTGAAGAACGAAGGCGTGGTCGAGCCGCGCCAGGGCAGCGGCGTGTACGTGTCCGTGCACGGCGCGATCCGTCCGCTGCGGATCGACTACGCGGAGGCGATGGAAGGCGGCTCGGTGCTGCAGATACTCGCGCTGCGCCGCGCGATCGAAGCCGAAGTCGCGGCAGAGGCCGCAATGCGCCGCACCGACGCCGATATGGTGGCCATCGACGCCGCGCTCAGAAAGATCGACGAAGCGGTTGCCGAAGGCCGCGACGGTGTCGCTGAAGACGTCGCGTTTCATCGCGCGATCGCTGCCGTGACGGGCAATCCGTATTTCCTGAAGACGCTCACGTTCCTCAACCAGTACCTCGAAGCGGGCACGGTGGTCACGCGCCGCAACGAGGCGCTGCGCGAAGACTTTTCCCGCCAGGTGCGCGACGAGCACGCGGCGATCGTCGCCGCGATCCGCGCGGGCGATCCGATGGCGGCGCGCAACGCAGCGCAGACGCACATGTACAACGCGGCACGCCGGCTCGCCGAAGCCGGTATCCGCTGAACCCATCACGCGCTTGCGGACGACAGGCGCGAGCCGTCGTCCGAAGCCTTCTCGTAGAGGAAAGTATGTCCAGAAATGTCGGTGTGATTGGTCTCGGCGCAATGGGAATGGGCGTCGCGCGGTCGCTGCTGCGCGGCGGCTTCGACGTCCGTGCATGCGACGTTCGCCGCGATGTGCTCGACCAGTTCGTCGCCGCGGGCGGCAAGGCGTGTGCGAACCCCGCCGAACTCGGCGCGCAGTGCGATGTCGTCGTTACGCTCGTCGTCAATGCGGCGCAAACGGAAGCCGTGCTGTTCGGCGAAAACGGCGCGCTCGGCGCGATGAAGCCGGGCGGCGTCGTGATCGCATGCGCAACCGTGGCGCCCGATTTCGCCATCGAGCTGGGCCGCCGCGTCGAAGCCGCCGGACTTCAGATGCTCGATGCGCCCGTGTCGGGCGGGGCGGCGCGCGCGGCGTCCGGTGAAATGACGATGATGACGTCCGGCCCCGACTCTGCCTATGCCGCGTGCGAAGACGTACTCGCCGCGATGGCGGGCAAGGTGTATCGGCTGGGCGGCCAGCATGGCGCGGGCTCGAAGGTGAAGATCATCAACCAGCTGCTGGCGGGCGTGCACATTGCCGCCGCCGCCGAGGCGATGGCGCTCGGCTTGCGCGAAGGCGTGGACCCCGATGCGCTCTACGACGTGATCACGCACAGCGCGGGCAACTCGTGGATGTTCGAGAACCGCGTGCCGCACATTCTCAACGGCGACTACACGCCGCTGTCGGCCGTCGATATCTTCGTCAAGGATCTCGGTCTCGTGCTCGATACCGCGCGCCGTTCGAAGTTTCCGCTGCCGTTGTCGGCGGCGGCGCATCAGATGTTCATGATGGCGTCGACGGCGGGGCACGGCGGCGAAGACGATAGCGCCGTCATCAAGATTTTCCCGGGCATCGATGTGCCCGCGAAGCGCTGAGCGAGAGGAGCGATGACATGACGAACGCTGCAAGGAAGCCCTTGCTCGGCTGCATCGCCGACGACTTCACGGGCGCGACCGATCTCGCGAACATGCTGGTGCGCGGCGGCATGCGCACCGTCCAGACGATCGGCGTCCCCGCTGCCGGCACGCGCATCGAAGCCGATGCGCTGGTCGTCGCGCTGAAGTCGCGCACCATCGACGCCGCCGATGCCGTCGCGCAATCGCTCGCCGCGCTCGAATGGCTGCGCGCACAGGGCTGCCGCCAGTTCTTCTTCAAATACTGCTCGACGTTCGATTCGACCGATGCGGGCAACATCGGCCCCGTCGCCGATGCGTTGCTCGATGCGCTGTCCCCGGCGGGCGATGCGCCGTTCACCATCGCATGCCCGGCATTTCCGGAGAACGGCCGCACAATCTACCGCGGGCATCTGTTCGTCGGCGACGTGCTGCTGAACGAATCGGGCATGGAGCATCATCCGTTGACGCCGATGAAGGACGCGAATCTCGTGCGCGTGCTGCAACGGCAGACGCAATCGAAAGTCGGCCTCGTGCGTTACGACGCGCTTGCGCAAGGCGCGGGCGCGGTGCGCGCATCCGTCGATGCATTGAAGCGCGACGGCGTGCGCATGGCCATCGCCGACGCCGTTTCGGACCACGATCTCTACACGCTCGGCGAAGCGTGCGCGGATCTACCGCTGATCACGGGCGGCTCGGGCGTCGCGCTCGGCTTGCCGGCGAACTTCCGCCGCGCGGGCCTGCTCGCCGATGCGGCGAATGCGGGCGAACTGCCGCGCGTCGAAGGCGCGTCAGCGGTGCTGGCGGGCAGCGCATCGAAAGCGACGAATGCGCAGGTCGCCGCATGGCGCGACACGCGGCCCGCGTTTCGCATCGATCCGCTCGCTGCGGCGCGCGGCGAACCTGTCGTCGAACAGGCGCTGGCGTTCGCGCGCGAGCACATGAACGCGGCCCAGCCGCAGCCCGTGCTGATCTACGCGACGGCTTCACCGGATGAAGTGAAGGCGACGCAACGCGAACTCGGCGTGGCTCAGGCGGGGGAACTGGTCGAGCGCACGCTCGCGTCGATTGCGCGCGGTCTGCACGATCTCGGCGTGCGCAAGTTCGTCGTCGCGGGCGGCGAGACATCGGGCGCAGTGGTGCAGGCGCTTGGCGTGCAGATGCTGCGCATCGGCAAGCAGATCGATCCGGGCGTGCCCGCCACCGCGACGATCGGCGCTGCGCCGCTTGCGCTCGCGCTCAAGTCGGGCAACTTCGGTGCTGTCGATTTCTTCGCCAAGGCGCTTCGTCATCTGGAAGGAGAAGCGCAATGAACGCTGGCGCGTCACCTGCCATCCATAGCAGCGGCGAAGCGAAAATCCGCGAGGAAATCTGCGTGACGGGCGCGAGCCTGTACGCGCGCGGCTATACCGTCGGCAGCGCGGGCAACATCAGCGCGCGCCTCGACGACGGCTGGCTGATCACGCCGACGGACGCGTGTCTCGGCCGCCTCGACCCTTCGCAGATCGCGAAGGTCGATCTGGCGGGCAATGCCGTATCGGGCGGCAAGCCGTCGAAGACGCTCGCGTTGCATCGCGGCGTCTACGAGCGCAATCGCGACGCGCGCGGCATCGTGCACACGCATTCGACGCATCTCGTCGCGCTGACGCTCGCCGGCGTATGGAGTGAAGCGGACGTGCTGCCGCCCATCACGCCTTACTACGTGATGAAGGTCGGCCATATTCCGCTGATTCGCTATCAACGTCCCGGCGATCCGCAGGTCGCGCAGCGCATCGCGGAACTCGCGGACAGCGTGCGCGGCGTGCTGCTCGAAAGGCTCGGGCCCGTCGTCTGGGAGCGCTCGGTGTCGCAGGCTTCGTATGCGCTCGAAGAACTGGAAGAGACGGCGCGCTTGTGGCTGATGACGAATCCACGCCCGGCGCCTCTCGACGAGGCCGCGCTCGAGGAGTTGCGCGCGGTGTTCGGCGCGCGCTGGTAATCGGGCGCACGAGGCTATCGGGATTCAACAGGTCCGCCAGGGTCGCGGATTTCTTTCCACTGATTTCGTATCACTTAACCAGGCAAAAAAGCTGGAGGGCCGCTCAATGCGAAGCGGGCGGCCCGCAACCGGCGCCATCCGAAGGAGACAGTGCATGACAAGCTATCAGGCAGCATCCGTACGCCCTGCTGCAACCGCCGACGCGGCCGGGCAACCCGGCGCGGCGGAACTCGACCGCACCTATCGCAAGGTGTTCTGGCGCATCGTGCCGTTTCTGATGCTGTGCTACGTGGTCGCGTATCTGGACCGCGTCAACGTGGGCTTTGCGAAACTGCAGATGGCGCAGGACCTCGCCTTCAGCGAGACCGTGTTCGGGCTCGGCGCGGGCGTTTTCTTCATCGGCTACTTCCTGTTCGAGCTGCCGAGCAATATCCTGATGCACAAGCTCGGCGCGCGCATCTGGATTGCGCGGATCATGATCACGTGGGGCCTGATTTCCGCGCTCTTCGTGTTCGTGAAGACGCCGACGCAGTTCTATGCGTTGCGCTTTCTGCTTGGTCTCGCCGAAGCGGGCTTCTATCCGGGCGTGATTCTGTATCTGACTTACTGGTATCCGTCTCATCGGCGCGCGAAGATCATCGCGGTGTTCATGTCGGCGATTCCCGTGTCGGGCATCTTCGGCAATCCGCTGTCGGGCTGGATCATGCAGACGTTCGATTCGCATCATGGCTTCGCCGGCTGGCAATGGATGTTCCTGATCGAAGCGTTGCCCGCGATCGCAGTCGGCATCGCGACGATTCTTTATCTCGACAACGGCATTGCGGGTGCGAAATGGCTCACGCCGCGCGAGAAAAAGCTGCTCGCCGATGAAATCGCCGCGCAGCCGCACGAAAAAGCAAAGACCCATTCGGTCGGCGCGGTGTTTCGCGATCCGCGTACGTGGTGGATGTCGCTGATCTACTTTGCGTTCGTCACGGGCCAATACGGGCTGACGTTCTGGATGCCGACGCTCGTCAAGTCGACGGGCGTGACGGGCGCATTCGAAATCGGCCTGCTGAGCGCAATTCCGTTTCTCGTCGCGATCGTCGTGATGAACGTGATGGGCCGCAGCGCGGACAAGTATCGCGAACGGCGCTGGCATCTGATCGGCCCGGCGCTTGCGGGCGCAGTCGGCTTCACGGTTGCGGCTTCGTTCGTGAACAACACAGCTGTGTCGATCGCGTTCCTGTCGGTTGCGGCGGCGGGCGTGCTGACCTGCGCTCCCCTCTTCTGGTCGCTGCCGACGGCGTTCATGTCGGGCGCGACGGCGGCGGCGGGCATTGCGATCATCAATTCGATCGGCAATCTCGCGGGTTTCGCGAGCCCGTACATGATCGGCTATCTTAAAGACGTGACGCATAGCACGCAGTCCGGCATGTACGTGCTGGCCGCGATGCTGGTGATCGGCGCGCTCGCCGTGTGGCTGACGCCCGCGCGTCTCGTGAACCGCTAAACGCCCATTTGCACGAAGGCCGGTCGCACTGCGCATGCGGCCTTCGTCCGATAGATAGATAAGGAGTTGCTTCGATGCCTCGCTTCGCCGCCAATCTGACGATGATGTACAACGAACACGCGTTCCTCGACCGTTTCGGCGCTGCGGCGCGCGACGGCTTCGAGGCCGTGGAGTTTCTGTTCCCTTATGAATTCCCTGCCGCCGACCTGAAGGCGCGTCTCGACGAGCACGGGCTCACGCAGGCGCTCTTCAATGCGCCGCCGGGCGACTGGGCGGCAGGCGAGCGCGGCATCGCGTCGTTGCCGGGCCGCGAAGACGAGTTTCGCCGCAGTGTCGATACCGGCCTCGAATACGCGCGCGTGCTCGGCAACAAGAAGCTGCACGTGATGGCGGGGCTGATCAGACAGGACGAGTCGCGCGCCGCGCATCGCGACGTGTATCTGCAGAATCTCGCGTATGCCGCGAAGACCGCGCAGGCGGACGGCATCACCGTGGTGATCGAGCCGATCAACACGCGCGATATTCCCGGCTTCTTTCTGAACCGGCAGGACGACGCGCAGGCCATCTGCGCGGAAGTCGGCGCGGCGAACCTGCAGGTGCAGTTCGATTGCTATCACTGTCAGATCGTCGAAGGCGATCTCGCGATGAAGCTCAAGCGCGACATGCCGCGCATCGGCCATATACAGATTGCGGGCGTGCCCGAGCGGCACGAGCCGGATCTCGGCGAAGTGAATTATCCGTATCTGTTCGCGCTGATCGACGAACTCGGCTACGAAGGCTGGATCGGCTGCGAATACCGGCCGCGCGCGGGCACGTCGGCGGGGCTCGGCTGGATCAGGCCGTACGTGAAGCCGCGCGGCTGAGCGCATTCGTGAACGGCGTGCACGCGCATTCGACAGACGGACACACAGAGGGACAACGGGAACATGAAAGTACTGATCACAGGCGGCGCGGGATTTCTTGGCCAGCGGCTGGCGCGCGCGCTGCTCGCGCGCGGCGAACTGACGGGCGCTGACGGGCAACGTCAGCCGATCACCGAACTGGTGTTGCTTGATGTCGTGGCAGCGCCCGGTCCCGACGACAGGCGCGTGCGCGTCGAAGTCGGTGATATTGCCGAGCGCAGTGTGCTCGAACGCATGATCGACGATAAGACGGACGCGATCTTCCACCTCGCCGCCATCGTCAGCGGCCAGGCGGAGGCCGACTTCGATCTGGGCATGCGCATCAATCTCGACGCGTCGCGGCTGCTGCTCGACGTATGCCGGATGCGCGGGCACCGGCCGCGCGTCGTGTTCACGAGTTCCGTCGCGGTGTATGGCGGCGACCTGCCTGCTGTCGTGCTCGACGAGACGGCACTGAATCCGCAGTCGTCGTATGGCGCGCAAAAGGCGATGGCCGAGCTGCTGCTCAACGACTATGCGCGGCGCGGTTTCGTCGATGGCCGCGTGCTGCGCCTGCCGACCATCAGCGTGCGGCCCGGCAAGCCGAATGCGGCCGCGTCGTCGTTTGCAAGCGGCATCATTCGCGAGCCGCTGAATGGCGAGAAGGCGGTGTGCCCCGTGAGCGGCGCGACGCGTCTGTGGCTGCTGTCGCCGCGCAAGGCAGTCGAATGCCTCGTGGCGGGCTGCGAGATCGACGCAGCCGCGCTCGGCAACCGGCGCACGGTGAATCTGCCGGGCGTGTCCGTCACGGTCGACGAAATGATCGCGGCGCTGCGCGAAGTGGCGGGCGACGCCGTTGCCGCGCGCATCGAATGGCAGGCGGATGAGCGCGTCGAGAAGATCGTCGGCAGCTGGCCGGCGCGTTGGGATATCTCGCGCGCGGCGCGGCTCGGCCTGCAAGGCGATGCGTCGTTCAACGATATCGTGCGCGCCTATATCGACGACGAAATGGGCGGGAAGATCGCGTAGCGCGGTTTGCGTTCGACTCGACGGGAGCCTGTGTCCGCTCCCGTCGCGAGCGCCAGGTTGCGCTTGTGCGTTCGATCCGTCTGCTTGCGGCGCACGCGTTGCCCCGCCTATTTCTCCGGCACGAGCACAGGCGCGCCCTTGTCCTTCAGCAGCAGCACAATGAACTTCGCGGGCTGGGTCTGGCTTGCGTTGCGTCCGACCGTGTGCACGTCGTTCGGGCCTTCATAGAAGGTTTGTCCCGGCTTCAGCGTCACTTCGTTGCCGCCCTTGACCTGCATCACGATCGTTCCTTCCAGCACATAGACGAACGCATGCGCATGATGCCGGTGCACGGGATCGACCGCGCCGGGCGGATACTCGACCATGATCATCAGGCTTTCCTTGCCTGGATAGTCGTCGAGCGGCTTTGTCATCAGCGGTGTGACGATGGCCTCGGGCGCCGCGGCCTGTGCGTCGCCGATCAATGCGCCCGCGGCGACGAGCATTGCGATTGCGATGTTTTTCAAGCGGAACATGATGTGCATCCCAAATGACATGGCCCGCGCGCGGGCCCAAGATGGAGGCGAACGAGCCCGATCGCTCAGGCGAGGTTCGCCTTTTCCAGGCCGAATGCCTTGTCGGCCGAACCCGGCACGGTTCTGAACGCGACGTTCGCGCGGTTCCAGCCGTTGATCTTCACCACGTCGAACGTCAGGTCCGAGAGTTCCTTCTCGGAGAATTCGGCGCGCACGAGGTCATAGATCGCGTCGGACACGCCATGATGGGACAGCTTCGTCAGCGCTTCCGTCCATTCGAGCGCAGCACGTTCGCGCGCTGAGAAGAGCGTCGAGTCGCGCCATATCGCAACGTGATGGAGGCGCAGCTCGCGCTCACCGTGAATGCGCGCTTCCTTCACATGCATGTCGACGCAGAAGCCACAGCCGTTGATCTGCGATGCGCGGATCGAAACGAGGTGGCGGGTCGTTTCTTCGAGCGCACATTCGTTCAGCAGGTTGCTGAACTCAAGAAACTTCTTGAACAACTCCGGCGATTGTTGAATGTAGTTGATACGCTGCGTCATTGAAATCTCCTGGCGAGGATGAGCGAACACCGGCGCTTCGCGGATGTCGTGAACGGCGATGCGCCGCATGTCATCATCGTAGGCGGGCGCTGCGTGTTGCGGTAGTGACGCAGCCGTGCTCACGGTGTTGCCCTTGCGGCATCAATCGAAACTCGCGTCGAAATCAGATGAGTCGACGCGTGGCCAACGCCAATCGCTTGCGGCTGATGCGCACGCATGCGCAATCGACGAGCGATCCATTGATATAAAAGCGTCAGCGCGGGCGCAACGCCGATATCGACGCTTGCCATCGTAAATCGCGGATGTGGCTCAGCAGCGTCCCCGTCACGTCGGGAAGCAGCACGCCCGTCAGAAGACCCGCTACGGGCGCACCGTGTTGCGCGCAATTCATCAATCGGGGCGCGTGCTGCGTAGCCCGCAAAGGCGACCCGCGTCCAATGCAAAGAACGCGCCCGACGGCCTCTTCGTTTGTGCGATAGCGAACGGAGCGATTCAGCAGACAACGCTATGCTCGCTGCGATCACGGAAGCATCGCGTCGTTTTTCGGGGCCGCCCATGCGTAGCGAAGCCATCAAGTATGCGTTGATTGTTGCGTTCGGATGCACGCCAGCCGTCAATGCGCTGGCCGACGATTCAATCGGCGTCGTGAAGACCGTCAAGGGGACGGCGCACATCGAACGGGCGGGGCGAACGGTGGACGTGGCCGTCGGCAGCGAGATTTTCAGCAACGACCGCATCGTGACGGGCCCTGCGTCTTCTGTCGGCATTACGTTGCGCGACAACACGCTGCTTTCCGAAGGCGCCAATTCGACGCTCGAGCTCAACCGGTTCGCCTTCAATACGACGACGTATGAAGGCGCGCTCGATGCATCGATCAAGCGCGGTTCGCTTGCCGTGGTGGACGGCAAGCTCGGCAAGGCCAATCCCGATGCCGTGCACTACAGCACACCGACCACCACGCTCGGCGTGCGCGGCACCGAATTCATCATCGAAGTCGGCGGCAAAGGGGAGAGCCAACCTTGAACGCGGTGACGGGACGACATCGGTTGATAGCGGCCGTGGCGTTCGCGATGTCGGGTTTTCTGACCGCGTGCAGCTCGGCCCCCGACAAAATCACCTTGCTGCCCAATCCGGACGGCAGCGTCGGAACGGTCGTCGTCCGCAGCGCTAATAAGACACAAGTGATGGACAAGGCGTATGCTCATGCTGATGTTGCCGAAAGCGGCGCCATCGAAGTCACGACGGACAACCAGGCCAACGTGCAGGCCCGCTACGGCGATCTGTTTGCGGCGCGGCCTCCGCGCCCCATGACGTTCACGATCAACTTCGTGTTCGACTCCGCCACTGAACTGGCGCCCGGTTCGGCGGCCACCGTCGAAAAGTTGAAAGCCGTGCTGGCGACCTGGCCGGCGCCTCACCTGACGGTCGTGGGGCACACCGACCTGGCCGGCTCGGACGAGTTCAACGACCGGCTTTCGATGCGCAGGGCGCAAAGTGTCGCGTCGTTCCTGATCAAGTCGGGCATTGCGCAGCGGCAGATCGAGACGGCAGCACGGGGCAAGCGTGAGCCCGTCGTCCACACGGCGGATGGCGTGCCCAATCAGATGAACCGGCGGGTGGTCATCACGATCCAGTGATTCGGGCGGGCGCGTGTCATCTTCACTCATTGAGCGCGCTGACATGAAACGTTACTGCGCCTGTTCGTTCAACTTTGTCAGAACCATGGTGAAGGCGTACCAGGGACGACCTTGGGCGCTCACTGTGCTGTTCGCGCTGATCCTGTTCAACCTGCTCAGCGAATGGCCCGGCAACCTGCCGCGTCCTGCGTTCCTCGACAGGCTCGACGCAGTGATGCCCGATACCTTCGGCTCCGCGCGGCAGCTTCTGTTCGATCATTTTCAGCGTCGTTCGCCACGCATTCCGACCTCGCAGCCGGTGACCATCGTCGAGATCGACGACAAGACGCTGGAAGCCATCGGTCAATGGCCGTGGCCGCGCAACCGGCTGGCGAACCTGGTCGACGCGATCGCTGCGAAAAAACCGTTGGCTATCGGGCTCGACATTTACATGCCGGAGCCCGATCAGACTTCGCCCGCCCGCGTGGCCGACAATCTGCCGTCGACAGCGGACGACATCGCCACGCAACTGCGCGCGCTGCCGAGCCACGAACGCATTCTCGCCACGTCGCTGCGCGCGTCGCCGTCCGTGCTGGGCGCGGTCGCGTTCGATCACGCGACCTCCACGACCAGCACCGATCTGCTGAGCTCGCCGATCCTCGTGCATGGCGCCGACCCGTTGGATAAGGTGCATCGGTTCAAATACGTGCTGGCGAGCCTGCCGGAATTGCAGGGCGCGTCGCACGGCCAGGCGATGCTGAATGTCGCACAGGAACAAGGCACGGTGCGGCGCATTCCGCTCATCATGGGGCTCGGCGACAAGATGGTGCCGGGCCTGCCGATCGAAATGCTGCGTGTCGCCACGGGTTCGCCCGCCGTCGAGGTGTTCGCGGACAACACGGGCGTGCAGGCGTTGGGCGTCGCGGATGTGCGGGTGCCTACGCAGCCCGACGGCGACGTCTGGTTGCATTTCGCGTCCATTCAGGCGACGCAGCATCGTTACGTGTCGGCACTCGATGTGCTGCGCGGCAAAGCCGACGCGGACCGCTTTCGCAACAAGCTGGTGTTGGTCGGGCTGACGGGCACGGGTCTTACCGACATGCGCACGACTGCGCTCGGCGAACTGGTGCCCGGCATCGAAATCCAGGCGCAGGCGATCGAGACGATTTTCGAAGGCCGGTTCCTGCGACGGCCACTCTGGCTGAAGTGGGCCGAAATCGGCTTTATCGTGGGCTTCGGACTGCTGCTTATCTGGTATGTGCCGCGCACGAATTCGCGCTTTGCGGCGTTCGTGAAAGTCGTGCCGAAGGCCTATGCGTTCGTCGGCGTGACGCTGAATGTGCTGCTGTTTTCGATCTGCTTCGTGCTGTTCAGGTATTTCGGCTTGCTTGCTGATGCAGCGTCGATCTTCATTATTCTTTCGGCGGTTATGGGCAGCTTTTTCTCGGCGTCACTGCTTGCCAACGAAGCACAGGTCAAGACGGATGCTGCGCGTGCGCAGACGCGAGGGGAGATCAAGCGGCGCGCCGGGAAGGCGCATGGCTAGCGGGTGAAAATTGCTGTCGGCTGTGCGGGTGAGCATCGCTGTTGGGCTTCGTGCTATTTGCCTGGACCGACGCGATGTCGGTCGTCACTTCGACGGTGCACGTCTTTGCGGCGCGATCGAGCCTCACGTTGCGTTGCGACTCGGCCTGGTCGAACGGCAGCCCGACCCGAGTCGTTCGCGTCAATGCTTGGGTCAGGCTCTCACACACCGAAACCCCGCATACACATGCTGATACCTCGGCTGAAACCAGTTGCGGAAAGTCGGCCGCAGCATGCATTGCGCAGTCCGTGCCGATCCGCCTTTCAGCACGTAATGTTGTCCGTCGAAGAAATTGGCTGAATAGCCGAGATAGAACGGAAACGGATCAAACCCCGGCAGCGGTTCAAAAAGCGATGACGTCCATTCCCAGCCATTGCCATATTGACCTTCGACGCCGAACGCGCTGACGTTTTCCGATGACGCATCGACCGCCTGCGGGTCCCAGCTACGAAAATCGAAATTTCCCGTCGCCGCGTGCGGCGCGCCTTGCGCGGCGCGCTGCCATTGCGCTTCCGTCGGCAGCGCCTTGCCTGCCCAGCGCGCATACGCGCTCGCTTCGGCATGACTCACGTAAACGGGCCAATCAGCCGGCAGCGGGATGGAGTCGAACATCGTGCGCAAGATCCAGTCGCCGTGCGCATCCTTCGACCACGCGACAGGGTGCGTAATGCCCTCGGCTTCCTTCCAGTCCCAGTCCTTGTCGTTCCAATACGCGCGATCGAGATAGCCGCCCTCGTCGATGAACTCGCGATACTGCGCGTTCGTAACCATGTAGCGGTCGATCTCGAATGCATCGACATGGACGCGCAACTCGCCGAACTCGTTGTCCCAGCCAAACCGGCCGTCCTCTTTCTTCATGCCGAGTACGGCTTCGCCTGCGGACACGGGCACCATCGGCGCCGATTCGACATTGCGCGCCGATTGCGCATTCGAGCGCGTTCCCGCCGGCGCCGCTTTCATCTCGAGCGGCAACTGATGCAGCATGTACGCGAGCGTCTCCGCGTGCATCAACCGATGCTCGATCGCGACATGCAGCAGTTGTTCAGGCGAGCCCGTCGCCATCCCGCCACTGACGAACTCGAATGCGCGAAGGCTGCTGTCGATCTGCTCGCGCGCCTGCTTCGCATAGTTGCGCACGACATCGATCGACGGCCAGTCGGAAGGTTGATCGGTGGGGAAGCCGCCATCGACGGGGTCGATGCCGAACGCGAACAGCGTGTCGAGCTCCGGCGCGAACGCGGGCAACGGGCAGAGGCGCTCGTCGAAGAGATTGCGGTCGAAGGCTTCGAGATGACCGATGTAGAACACGATCCGGTGACGTTCGCGGATCGGACGTTCATAGAGGTATTCGGGTTTGACGACCGCGAACAGGGCGTCCGTGACGCGGCGCGCGTCGATGAGACGTTGGACCAGCGGTTGTTGCGGAGCAGGGTCGCGATTCATTTCGCCGGGTCTCCTCTAGGGACAGTCGTAAACTGTACCGCAGCCGCAGGAGACATGCCAGGCGCATGCCCGCGAGCGCCGCCGATGCGCCGCCGCGTGCCTGCGCCTTGCCGGATCAGGGAGTCGGAGCGCCGACCAGGCGCAGGCCTTCCGGATCGACGATATGAATGAACCGGCCTTGCGCGTCGATCAGTCCGCGCTTTTGAAATCTTGACAGAGTGCGGCTCACGGTTTCGAGCGTCATGCCGAGATAGCTGCCCATGTCTTCGCGCGTCATCCGCAGATTGAATTCGGCCGATGAGTAGCCGCGTTGCGCATTGCGTTCGGAGATGTCGAGCAGGAATGCCGCAACTCGCTCGTCGGCGCTTAGTGAGCCGAGCACCATCATCTGCGCGGCTTCGCGGACGATCTGCTCGCCCATCAGCTTGTGCAGACGCTCCTGCATCGAGCCGATCTCGCGGCACAAATGTTTGAGCGCGGCGTAAGGGATGATGCACACGGAGCTGTCTTCGAGCGCGACCGCGCTGCACGCGTGCGTGTCGCTGCTGATGCCGTCGAGTCCCAGCGCTTCGCCTGCGAGCCGCAAGCCCGTCACCTGCTCGCGGCCGTCGCGATGCGCCATCACCGTTTTCAGCGAACCGGAGCGCACCGCGTACAGATTGTCGAAGGAATCGCCTGCGCGGTAGAGCGCCTCGCCGCGACGCACCGAGCGCGCCGAACAGATCAGCGCTTCGAGCTGCGGCAGTTCATTGGCGGCGACGCCTTGCGGCATGCACAGGTGACGCATCGCGCACGATGAACAGCGCGCGGTGCTGCGCGCGGCACGGGCTGTGGAAGTGACCCGCACGCGACGGGCGGGGGCTGTGGGAATTGCGGTAGGAGTGAGCATGGGACCAACCGGCGAAAAGAGGGTGACAACCGATTGTCCCACTCGATGCGCGCGCAACTTCGCGGCAAAATGACGCGTCACGGCGGACTTCGCCATTGAGCGAAGTCACGCGGAGGCGCAGCAGGATTCTGCCGCTCAGGCTTCCGGTTCCGGCGCAGTCTCGCCGCCCGCTGCGGATGGAATCAGCAGCACGGGGAGCGTCGACTGGCGCACGCAGCGCTCGGCCACGCTGCCGAGTATCAACCGCTGCATGCCGCGTCGCCCGTGCGTGCCCATCACGATCAGATCGGCGTTGAAATCGGCGGCGGCGCGCAGCACGAGCGTCGGCACGTCATCGAGCGATGACGCCTCGCCGACCGCGAAGTCGCCGCTGACACCGCGTTCGCGCATCGCCGCCGACAACTCCGCCGTCAGTTCGTTGCCTTGCTCGACGAGCTGGTTGCGTAAAACAGACGGATCGTAGCCGGGCGCGTCGAAATACATCGGCGTATTTTCAACCGCGTAGAACGCGCGCAGCGTCGCGCCCAGTTTGCTCGCCAGGTTCAGCGCGCCTTCGAAAGCGCGGCGCGATGTGTGGCTGCCGTCGACTGCAACGAGTATGCGTGTGTACATAAAGCCTCCGTGCCGTGTGTGAGCGGCGCGCCGCCCTATTTCGCCCGCCGCCAGCGAAAATCCGTCGGATTGCGCTTGCAGCTTAAATGATCGTCGAAAAATCCGCGTTTTCGTTCGCCGGCGGGCAGATGTCAATCAAAGATTTGTCAAATTTTGCTGACGGGCACGCGGTCGTTCATACTGGCGGCGTACTCGCAAAAACGTGCTTTCGAGCCTGAAAGCGCCTTGATTTTCGTCAAGCGGCGCGCGCTATTTGCCTTACAATTTAAATCTACTCTGACAAGCCGCTACCTCGATGATGAACGAGCGCAAATCGACAGGTCTGCCGGACAAGATCTACGGCGACATTCTCAACCGCATTCTCGAAGGCGAGTACAAGGAAGGCGAGCGTCTGCCGACCGAGCACGCGCTCGCGGAGCGCTTCGAGACCTCGCGGCCCACGGTTCGCGAAGCGCTGGCAAGGCTTCGCGCCGACGGCATCATCGTGACGCGGCATGGTTCGGGCACGACGGTCGCGCGCCGGCCCGACCCCGACGTGCGCCGCTTCGCGCCGCTCGAGACGCTGTCCGATATCCGGCGCTGCTATGAATTTCGCATCGTGACGGAGTCGGGCGCAGCCGAACTCGCCGCGCAGATGGCCGAGGCCGACGACATCGCCGCGATCCAGCACGCGTGGGACGAACTGGAACGCATCATCGAGACACAGGGCATCGGCGCAAAGGACGACTTCGCGTTTCACCTCGCCGTCGCGCGCGCGTCGAAGAACCAGTTCTTCATCACGATGATGTCGTTCATCGAAGAGCAGATCGTGTTCAGCATGAACCTGTCGCGCAACCTGTCGTTGGTGAAGACGCTGGAGCGCCAGCGGCTCGTGCAGGCCGAGCATCTGGCCGTGCTCGAAGCGATCCGCCGCAAGGACGCTGCCGCCGCCGGCCAGGCAATGCGCCTGCATCTCGAGCACGCGCGCGACCGGATGTTCGGTTCCTGACGTTTTCCTCCGCTTCACTGGGCCGCTTCAAACGCGGCCCGCTTTTTCCGTTGACCTCCCCGATCCAGGAAATGTGGCGCGAAAGGAGTCCCCAGGCGCCGCATCGCAAAGAATTGAATCCTTCCCGTCCTCTGCCTTTTCGCGACGCGCTGCTGGCCATGCTCGGCATTGGTCTCGTCAACATGCTGGTCGCGCTCGATCAGACGGTGGTCAGCACGGCATTGCCGTCGATCGTCGTCGAACTGCACGGTTTCGAGTACTACGCGTGGATCGCGAGCGCCTATCTGCTCGCGTCCGTCGTCACCGTGCCCGTGTTCGGACGCCTTGGCGACTACTTCGGCCGCAAGCGTTTCGTGATCGCGGCCGTGATCGTCTTTACGGGCGCTTCCGTTCTATGCGGCCTCGCTGCCAGCATGCCGTTTCTGGTTTTCGCGCGCGGCCTGCAGGGCGTGGGCGGCGGGATGATGGTCGGCACCGCGTTCGCGTCGATTCCCGATCTCTTTCCCGACCCGCGCACCCGTGTGCGCTGGCAGGTGGTGCTGGCAGCCGCTTATGGGATCGGTACGGCTGCGGGACCGTCGCTTGGCGGCTGGCTCAGCCAGCATTTCGGCTGGCGCTCGACCTTTCTGGTCAATCTGCCCGTTGGCGCACTCGCGCTGTATTTCATCTGGGCTCACTTGCCGTACTACCGGCGCGAGCGCGCGGGCGACGTGCGCATCGACTGGGCGGGCGCCGCGCTCGTCGCGCTGGTGCTGGGCGGCTTTCAGACCGTCATCGAAGCCGTGCCGAAAGACGGCCTGACCACGGGCAACCTGTTGCTCGCCGCGCTGGTGGCCATGGGCGCGGCAGCACTGCTCATGTGTGAGCGGCGCGCGACGCATCCCATCGTGCCGCTCGATCTGTTCAAGGATCCGCAACTCGTGACGCTGTTCACGCTGTCGGTGCTGTCGGGCTTCGTGATGTTCTCGCTGATCTTTTTCGCGCCGCTGCTGCTGCAAGGCGGGTTCGGGCTGTCGCCGCAACAGGCTGGTCTGCTCGCGACGCCGATCGCTGCCTGCATCGCGATCGGCAGCCTGATCAACACGCGCATCGTGATTCACATGTCGCGGCCGACGGCGATCCTGTCGATCGGCTTCAGCCTGCTCGTGGCCGCGTCGGTCGGCATCGCGCTCGCGACACCCGCGACGCCGCATCTGTATCTGGAGCTGTCGATGGCCGCTGTCGGGATTGGCCTCGGCTTCATTCTCAACAACCTGAACGTGTTCGGCCAGGAGATTGCCGGGCGCGATCGCCTTGGCATCACGACGGCGCTCCTGCAATCGACCCGGATGGTGGGCGGCATGCTCGGCACCAGCATCGTCGCGACAGTCGTGAACCGGCGCTACACGTCAGGCGTCGAGGACTCGCTGCGCGTGCTCGGCGAGCCCGTCGCGTCCCTATGGCGACCGAAGCTTGCCGATCCGCGCATTCTCGTCGACGAGAACCTGCGCGACTCGCTGCTGATCGAGCTGAAACGGGCGGGGCTCGAAGGCCCCGCATTGCTGGACGCCGCGCGTCACGTGCTGATGCAGTCGATACACATCGGCGTCGTGCTGACGGGCTGCGCCGCGCTAACGGCCGCGTTCCTCGTACGCCGGATCGCGCACATCACCTTCCGGCGCGGCTAAGCGCGCCGGCTCGATCCGGCCTCGCCGGGTCCTGGCAGCGGCGAGCGGTCAGACGCCGGGACGACGCGCGAGGCGTACCGCGCCCCTCGGCTTCGCGCCTGACCCGTTGCCGCCATTACGCCAGCATGAACGCGCCGACGGCCGTCGGACCGTCAGGCCGCAACGGGCATCGGCTTGCAGACAGCCGCGCGAATCGCGTCGACGGAGATGTCGAGCGCGATCGTCCGTTCGACGCCGATCTTCACGGGCGGCCCGAGCCGCGTGGTCTCGATGCCCGCCCGCCGCAGCAGCCGCTCGATCGCCGTCGTCGTGACGGTCACGTAGCAGGTGATCCCCATCCGGTCAGCGAAAGTCACCAGTTCGTGGATCGCGTGCATCGTCAGTTCTGCAAAGCCAAACGTTTGCTCGCCGTCCGTTTCGATGGCAAAGCGGCTCAATTCCCATATATGCCGCCCGACTGGTGCGTCGTGACCGTCGAGCAGCTGCGGGAACGTATCTTTCAGCATGTTGGGCCCTTCTGTCGGCATCAGCCGCCAACAGCCGCGCACGTGCCGGTCGCCGTCCTGAATCAGCATGTAGTACGGGCTGAGCGCGTCGTAGCCGTCGATTTCCATGCCCGCGATGGTCGGAATGTCCCATCCCATCCGGTCCCGAAAGACGCGGGCGCGCAGCCGGTACATTTCGTTGATGTGGTCGTTATCGAATTCTTGACGAGTGCCGATACGAATTGCCGTATGCATGGTGTGCTCCTTACGTGGTCGCGGTACGCAGGGAAACGTATGCATTTCGGATAAAAAAAACACCTACTCACCTGGATAGGTGCCGATCGCGTCTGATGATTACAAAATTGAGACGAGGGCAAGCCAATCACCAGGAAAACATCATGGAACTTCACAATCATTGGCAATCGGGTGTTCACGCAAACGTTCAACCGACCGTGCACGGCCTTAATCCTGACGCTTCGTCCGGCGTGGACCGGGTGATGATCATTGCGTACCGCAAGAAAAGGAAAGAAAGCCAGCGTCAGTTCTGGGCGCGTTTCGGCGTGACCCAGTCGCGTGGCAGCCGCTTCGAGTCGGGCGCGGAGATTCCGGCACCCGTCTCCATCCTGCTGGGCCTTTATTTCACGAAGACCGTCACGGACGGCGACCTCGGCAGAGCGGAAAAGGTGCTCCACAATCCGGAAGCGCGTGAGCTGATCAACCTGGATCAATAAGACCGAGTTGCGTTGCTATCACGGCCGCCGCGCGCCGTGAGTTCACGCCGAATTTCGTGCGAATGTTCTTAAGGTGGAAGTTCACCACTGCTTCCGAGCAATTAAGAATGTGCGAGATTTCCCACGTGGACTTACCCCGGGCGGTCCATTTCAGACATTCCTGTTCCCGCGGCGTGAGCTTCGGGACAAGCGCCTGCGTGTGAGCATTCAGATGGGGCTGGCTCGTGTCGATGACGAGGTCGCGCAACAGCACCAGATTGGGCAACACGACATCGAGATGACGCCAGAAATCGTCGCTCGGATTGCGGTCGTTGACGAAGCAGATCAGGCCTGCTTCCTGCCTCGGCCCGTGAATGGGCAGGCTCACGCCCGCGCGCAAGCCATGCGCGCGGGCTTCCTCATACATGGTTTGCTGCGGATTGGTCGAGAAGAGATCCGGCGACCAGATCAGCGGTGACGACTTCGTCATGCAATGCGTGACAGTCGGATCGATGTGCGCGAACCCTTGGGCGTTGTAGAACTGCCGCCACGTCGGTGAGTACGTGCTGCGGATGAACGCGTCCTCCAGCCGGATGCCCGGCCGCGGGAGAATGCCGACCAGCACGCGGTCAAAGCCCCAGCCGTCAGCCAGGCGGGCGACTTCGCGGAACCACGTGACGTCGTTCTCCGCTTCCAGCAACGGCGACATCTGTTCAATGAAATGTTGCGGCAAGGTGCTATCTCTCGAGGTTCGCAGCGGAGCGGGCTATGGCCATGCCGATGCTGCGCATACTCATCATCATCTTGTTACGCATTAATTTATCACCATTATTAGCCGACTAATGCGAAATGGCGATAGTGAATTTTCATCCGTTTCATTTTTGGTTCGAAAATCCAGCATCGCGCGGAACCGCCCCATTAAATACAGGCCGTCCAATTGTGCATCGAATTGCGGAAGTCCGCTCCCGACTTGGCATGCGGCCATTCGATTAACGACGCTATTTTGAAATGCGCTCGCTCATTTTTGACTCGGTATTTAGTGCGATCGAATCTAACAAATCGGAAGAGATTACAAAAATTTGATTCAAATCTGTTCGATTTTCCAGGCGTTGTCATACCAGCTTTTTAAAAGACATTTCTGCATTAAACCTTCCGAAGCCTTCATTTGTATGAGGAAAATCGTTTTCATGCAACGTATATGCGGGCCGCGCTGCGGCTATGGTTGTTTGACAACATTGCAAGCCATGCTAACCTGGCGCGTGATGTGTCCTTGCCGTTCGAAAGCGAGTTTTCGGTTAGCGTGATGGCGGTGCCGCCGCTTGCGCGCCGCCCCGATCTGGCGCTCGGTCCAGCCGAAAACCGGAAGCTGCGGTCGTATCGCGGCGGGCGGGTTCGCACGCTGCTTTATGGCGGCAAGACAAACCGTCGATACGCTCGCGCGTCTCGTCGATCGCGGCACGCTGGTTGCTACTAAGTATGCAATCGCGCGCGACGATCCTTCACGCGACGACCGTCTTCACCGGCTGCTGCAAAGCGTGGCTCCGGCGAAGGCGATTTGAGGAATGGGCGAGCGTCCGGCGCTCGTGCACGTGCGGCAATTCGGTCTGGCCGCGTGGACGACGGGTTCGGGCTGCATCGCGCCGCGCGCGGTAATGGCCTTGCCGCGCGTGGCGAAGGCGCAAAGCGGCAAAACAGCGGAACACGAGTGGCAAACGCGGAGGCTATACGACGCATTCACGCCGCTCGAAACCCCGCGCGACGACAATTCGCTGATCCGCGTGCTGCACGACGCAGTGACGCTATCGAAGCTCGCTGGCATGGGGCCGATTTTGCCGCTGTTGAGTTCGACGCCGCTCGCACGTCATGCGAAGATCGAAGCTGCGACGCTGGCCTTGCTCGATTTCGAGCGCCATCTCGCGGAATCGTCCGCGCATTCTTGACGTCGCACACCCGTTATTGGGATTCCAGGCCGCGCGCTGCGACATGAGGTCGTGTCGCGTGGCCTTTGACAGGAGCTGGACATGCAGATTACCGGAGACATGCTGATCGGCGGATCGGAGGTGCGCGGTACCAAAGGTACCTTGCGCGCGTTCGACCCGGCGCGAAACATGGAGATCGAACCCGAGTTCGGCGCGGGAGGCACGATCGAAGTGGACCGCGCGTGCGCGCTGGCCGCGCTTGCGTTCGATGCCTACCGTCAAACGTCGCTCGAAATTCGCGCGCATTTTCTGGAAACGATTGCCGAGAACATCCTCGGCCTCGGCGACACGCTGATCGAGCGCGCACAGGCCGAATCGGCGCTGCCGAAGGCGCGGCTCGAAGGCGAGCGCGCGCGCACGGTCGGGCAGCTCAAGCTGTTTGCTTCGCTGGTGCGCGAAGGCCGCTGGCTTTCCGCGACGCTCGACTCCGCGCTGCCGGATCGAAAGCCGCTGCCGCGTCCCGACTTGCGCATGCACAAGATTCCCGTCGGTCCCGTCGGCGTGTTCGGAGCGAGCAACTTTCCGCTCGCTTTCTCTGTGGCGGGCGGTGATACGGCGTCTGCGCTCGCAGCTGGTTGCCCAGTTGTTGTGAAAGCACACGCGGCGCATCTTGGCACGTCCGAACTGGTCGGTCGCGCGATTCAGAAAGCCGTCGCCGATTGCGGTCTGCACGAAGGCGTGTTTTCGCTCGTGATCGGCGCGGGCAACGAAATCGGCGAGGCGCTCGTCCAGCATCCGGCCATCAAGTCGGTTGGCTTCACGGGTTCGCGCGCGGGCGGCCTTGCGCTCGTCAATCTCGCGCAGAAGCGCCGCGAGCCGATCCCTGTGTTCGCCGAGATGAGCAGCGTCAACCCGCTCTTCGTGCTGCCCGGCGCGCTGGCGAAGCGCGTGGAGCAGATCGCGACGGGCTTCGTCGAATCCGTGACGCTCGGCGTCGGCCAGTTCTGCACGAACCCCGGCCTCGTGCTGATCCTCGAAGGTCCGCACAAGCAGATTTTCATCGACGCCGCGGCGAAGGCGCTCGCGCAAAAGAGCGCGCAGACCATGCTCACGCCGGGCATCGCGAACGCGTATCAGGATGGTGTCGCGCATCGCACTGAACAGCGCGGCGTGCAGAGCATTGCGCGCGGCACGTCGTCGGATGCGACGTGCGCCGCGCTGCCTGCGCTGTTTCAGACTTCGGCGATGCAGTTTCTCGCTTCCGCCGAACTGGAAGACGAAATCTTCGGGCCGACGTCGCTGATCGTGACGTGCGCCGACATCGACGAGATGGTGAAGGTCGCCGAATACCTCGAAGGCCAATTGACGGCCACGCTGCAAATCGAACCCGAAGACCACGTCATCGCACAACGCCTGTTGCCGACGCTCGAACGCAAGGCCGGCCGTATCCTGGCGAACGGCTTTCCGACTGGCGTCGAGGTGTCGTATGCAATGGTGCACGGCGGGCCGTTCCCGGCGACGTCCGATCCGCGCGCCACGTCGGTCGGCGCGACGGCCATCGAGCGCTTTCTGCGTCCCGTCTGCTATCAGGACCTGCCCGCTGAACTGCTGCCGAAATCGCTGCGCGACGACAATCCGCTGAAACTCTGGCGTCTGCGCGACGGCAAGCCTACGCAGGCGTAAGAGCGGCCTCGCTTCATACGCACATCACAATAACGAACCAGAACGGCAACGCGCGGGGCGTCGATACGCTCGACGTTCCGCGCTCGCCCGGAGCGCGCCATGATCGAATTCGGCAATCCGAACCAACGACGCTATCCCGATCCTTCCATCCGCAGTTTCGATCCCCGCTTCGACGCATTGCGCCTCGGCACGGCTTCTGTCGAATGCCTTTATCAGGGCGCGCGCTGGTCCGAGGGGCCCGTCTGGTTCGGCGACGGCCGTTATCTGCTGTGGAGCGACATCCCGAACAACCGTATCCTGCGCTGGGACGAGGAAACGGGCGCCGTCACGCCGTTTCGCCGGCCGTCGAACAATGCGAACGGCAATACGCGCGACCGTGAAGGGCGGCTCGTCACCTGCGAGCATCTGACACGGCGCGTCACGCGCACCGAGTACGACGGGTCGATCACCGTGATCGCCGACCGCTACGAGGGCAAGCGCTTCAATTCGCCGAACGACGTGGTCGTGAAATCGGACGGCTCGATCTGGTTCACCGATCCGTCATTCGGCATCGACAGTTTCTACGAAGGCGAAAAGCAGGAGCCGGAGCTGCCGCAAAACGTGTATCGCGTCGATGGTCGGACGGGCGAAGTGACGATGGTCTGCGACGAGGTGAGCGGGCCGAACGGACTCGCTTTCTCGCCGGATGAATCCGTGCTGTATGTCGTCGAATCGCGGTCGACGCCGCGCACGATCCGCGCATTCGATGTCGTCGACGAAGGGCGCGCGCTCGCGAACAACCGGGTGCTGATCGACGCCCAACAAGGCACGCCGGACGGCTTTCGCGTCGATATCCACGGCAACCTGTGGTGCGGCTGGGGCATGGGCACCGACGAACTCGACGGCGTGCGCGTGTTCTCGCCGCGCGGAGAAGCGCTCGGGCATATCGCGCTGCCGGAGCGTTGCGCGAACGTGTGCTTCGGCGGCAGGCATCGCAACCGGCTGTTCATGGCTGCGAGCCACGGTCTGTATTCGCTGTACGTGAACACGCAGGGTGTGCGCGGCGGGTGATCAGCCCAACGGACACGCGGCGATTGTTCAAAGTTGCCTAACAAGTCTCGTGTCGGTGTTCTCCCTAGGCCGAATGGCCGAGTCGGTGAAATCAGCTGGAACCCTTACCATCAAAGGATTTGAAGAATCTGGAGGGGCGCCGCGGAATACGCTGGCCGGGCGAGAATTTGCTTGACATCATCACCGCGCGTTCGTTATGTTTCATTGACTAGCAGCCCGTAACACACGCGTCGGCGCCGCACCCCATCGGCAGACGCTCCATACCAAGAGGCGAGGAGACGAAATGGCTTTTTCTGGCAAGTTGTCAGTGAATGTGGCGGCATTGTGCGTGGCCGTCGGTGCCGCGGTCGCAGGTTTCACGCAGACGGCGCGAGCAGCCGATCCCGTCACGCTCAATATCGTCGACGTCGCGGGCGACCTTCAACTGACTCAAAAGGGCTTTGAGGCCTTCAAGGCCAAGTACCCGAATCTCGTTTCCAACATCACGTACACGAACGCCCCCGCGCCGCAGTTGCCCGGCAAGATCAAGGCGATGCAGGCGGCCGGCCGTTCGGATATCGACCTCGTGCTGACGGGCACCGACGCGCTCGCCGCCGGTATCGAGCAGAACCTGTGGGCCAAGCTGCTGCCGGACAACAACGTAGTGTTCTCCGGCGTGCTCGACAAATACGCGCCTGGTCCGCGCAAGATGCAGGACCTCGCGCAAGGCTTCGGACTCGAAGTCGCGTATATGCCGGCTGGCCCGCTGATCGAATTCAACCCGGCCAAGGTCAGCGATCCGCCGAAGACGCCCGATCAACTGCTGCAGTGGTGCAAGGCGCATCCGAACAAGCTGATCTACGCGCGCCCCGCCAACTCGGGTCCGGGCCGCACGTTCCTGATGGGGCTGCCGTATGTGCTCGGCGATAAAGATCCGAAAGACCCTGTCAACGGCTGGGACAAGACCTGGGCGTTCCTCAAGCAGCTGAACGACTGCATTCCTTACTATCCGGGCGGCACGTCGGCGGTGATGAAGGAGCTGGGCGAAGGCACGCGTGACATGACCGTCACGGTGACGGGCTGGGACATCAACCCGCGTGCGCTCGGCATCGTGCCGGCCGAGTTCAAGGTGCAGGCGTTCGACAACATGACATGGGTCAACGACGCGCACTTCATGGTGATCCCGAAAGGCGTGCCGAAGGAAAAGCTCGACGTGCTCTACAAGTTGATGAACTTCATGCTGGAGCCGGCGCAGCAGGCGCTGACCTATGACGACGGCTACTTCTACCCAGGCCCGGCCATCAAGGGCGTGACGGAAGCACAGGCACCGGAGCACAGCCAGGAAGTGCTGAAGAAGTTCGGTCGTCCGGAATACGCGAAGCTGTTGGCCGACCGTCCGCATGTGCAGCCGCTGAACGCCGCCGCGATGGTGGCCGCGTTCCAGAAGTGGGACCGCGAAGTGGGCGCGCAAAAGACCAAATAAATATCAACGCACCCGTCACCGCGTAAAGCGGAACAGCCGGTGCCGCGCTATGGTGCCTGTCACGCACGGCGCGCATCGGCGATTGTGGCGGCAGGCCGCACGGCGGCGCAGCCATGCAACAGCGTAGGAAGCGACCATGAAGCATCAATTTGAGCAGTTGCGCCTCGAATCGGTCAGCCGCAGTTTCGTCAATGCCGAAGGCCAATCGGTGGCGGCGTTGCAAGGACTCGATCTGAATATCCGCCGCGGCGAGTTCATCGCATTGCTGGGGCCGTCGGGCTGCGGCAAGTCGACGGCGCTCAACTGCATTGCGGGCTTGCAGCCGCTGTCGGGGGGCGGCATCTGGCTCGACGACAAACGTATCGATGTGCTGCCGCCCGAAAAGCGTGGCTTCGGCATGGTGTTCCAGAACTACGCGCTGTTTCCGCATATGTCGGTGCTCGACAACGTCGGCTTCGGCCTGAAGATGCGCGGCGTCGCGAAGGCTGAAACGGTGAAGCGCGCACGAGAGGCGTTGCAACTGGTGCAACTGGTCGGCCATGAAAAGAAGCTGCCGGGCCAGTTGTCAGGTGGACAACAGCAGCGCGTCGCGATTGCGCGCGCAATCGTGATCGAGCCGCCGCTCATTCTGATGGACGAGCCGCTGTCGAATCTCGACACGAAGCTGCGCATCGAAATGCGCGCGGAAATTCGCCGTATCCACACGCAGCTCGATCGCGCGACGATCTACGTGACGCACGATCAGGACGAAGCGCTGTCGATGGCCGATCGCATCGTCGTGATGAAAGAGGGCGTCGTGCAGCAGGTCGCGACGCCGAAGGAAGTCTACGGCCGGCCGAAGAATCTGCATGTCGCGCGCTTCATGGGCTATCGCAACGTACTGCCGTTCACGCTCGAGGGCACGCAGGGCGAAGGCGTCGCCGTCGAGTCGAATGGCGTGCGGCTCATCGGCATGGCAATGGACGGCTTCAACAGCAAGCGCGTGTCCGTCGCGCTGCGTCCGGAAGACATGGAGCGCGCCGCGCCGGGCGCGGAGAACGCGTTCGATGCGCAGGTGACGGCCGTCGAATACGGCGGCCGCGATTCGCTGATTCGCGTGACGAGCGCATTCGGCGAATTGTGGGCACGCGTCGCGGGCGAATTCGCCGAGGGCGAGCGCGTCACGTTGCGTGTGCCGCCGTCGCGCACGCTGGTGTACGACGGGGAGCCCGCATGAGCACGCTAACGCCCGCAGCGGCCACCGCGCCGCGCGACGGCAAGGCGTGGCTCGTCTCGCCCGCGTTGCTGTTCATCGTCGCGCTGTTCGTCTATCCGTTCATCTACGGGCTCGCGCTGTCCTTCACACCGATGGAAGGCGGCGGCATGTGGGCGAACTACGCGAAGTTCTTCAGCGACACGTCGATGTGGCCGACCATCCTCGTCACGCTGAAGCTTGCCGTGCCCGCTACTTTGATCAACGTCGGCGTGTCGGTGCCCGTCGCGTTCGCGCTGCGCCGTCCATCGCCGTATCAGAAGTTCGTGACGACGCTGCTCGTGATTCCCGTCACGCTCGGCACGGTGCTGATCGCCGACGGCATGCTGACGTATTTCGGCCCGAACGGCTGGTTTCCGCAAGCGCTGCAAGGCCTGCATCTCTATACCGACGAAGTGCGCCTCACGCACAACTTCTGGGGCGTGCTGATCTCGCTCGTCGTGTCGGGCTTTCCGTTTGCGTTCCTGCTCACGCTCTCGTACGTGACGGGCATCGATCCGACGCTCGCGAGCGCCGCCGCGACGCTCGGCGCAAACCCGTGGCAGCAGTTCCGTCAGATCTATTTGCCGCTGCTGGTGCCAGGGCTGACGATGGCCGCGTGTCTGTCGTTCGTGCAGGCGTTTTCGGTGTTTCCATCGGCTGTGCTGCTCGGCGCGCCGGCGGGCCCGACTCGCGTGATGTCGATTGCCGCAGCCGAGGCCGCATTCGAGAACTACGATTACTCGCTGGCTTCGGCGATTGCGATCGTGATGGGATTCGTGCAGCTGGTGATCGTCGCCGCGATGCTCGGCGCGCGCCGCTTCTTCTACAGTGGACCGGCGACGGGAGGTAAGGGCTGATGGCAACCGATCATCACGTCGCGCATCCGTGGCCTGCTGCGCCGCACGGGCAAACGGTGAAAGCGATGAAACCGCATGTCAGTCTGCGCGACCGCGTGTACAGGGCGCTCGTCTGGGGCGCAATGATTTTCTTCCTGCTGAACATCGTGTTGCTGATCGCAACGGTCGCAGTCAACTCGATTGCGACGCGCTGGTTCGGTACGCTGCTGCCGCAGGGTTTCACGCTGCACTGGTATGCGCAGGCGTGGAGCGATTTTCAGTTGGCCGCTGTGTTGTGGGTGACGGTCGAAGTGGTCGGCGCGGTCGTGTTGCTGTCCATTCTGCTCGGCGTGCCTGCCGCATACGCGCTTGCGCGCGTGCAGTTTCGCGGCAAGCGTTTCGCAATGCTCGTGTTCCTGTTGCCGTTGATGGTGCCGCCCGTCACCTACGGCATTCCGATGGCGACCGTGATGTACAAGATCGGGCTCGCGGGGACGCTTTCCGGCGTGATACTCGCGAACCTCGTGCCCGCGCTGCCGTTCGTCATTCTCGTGATGACGCCCTTCATCGAGCAGATCGATCCGAATCTGGAATCGGCGGCGCGCATCTTCGGCGCAAACACGTTTCGCTATTTCCGTTCCGTGCTGCTGCCGCTGCTGGTGCCGGGCATGCTCGCCGCCGGTCTGCTCGTGCTGGTCCGCACGATCGGCATGTTCGAACTGACGTTCTTCACGGCGGGGCCTGCGACGCAAACGCTCGTCGTCGCGTTGTACTACGCTGTATTTTCAACGGGCGTGCGCGCGCCGCAATCGATCGACGCAATGGCGATGATCTATATGGCGATCACGCTCATCTGGGTATTGATTGCGCTGCAGTTCGTGAGCCCGACGCAGATCGTGTCGCGCGTGAAGGAGCAGCGCCGATAGGAGCGCGTCGTGTCAAACCAGTCGACGAAAAAACGCAAGACCCCTGAAGAACTACGCAGCCACCGCTGGTACGGCGTGAACGATCTGCGCTCGTTCGGGCATCGCTCGCGCACGGCGCAAATGGGCTACAGCCGCGAGGAATACGCGGGCAAGCCGGTGATCGCGATCCTTAACACGTGGAGCGAAATGAACCCGTGCCACACGCACTTCAAACAGCGTGTGGAAGAGGTCAAGCGCGGCATCTGGCAGGCGGGCGGCTTTCCCATTGAGCTGCCCGTGCAGACGCTGTCGGAGCCGTTCCAGAAGCCGACGACGATGCTCTACCGCAACTTCCTCGCGATGGAAGCGGAAGAGACGCTGCGCTCGTATCCCGCCGATGGCGTCGTGCTGATGGGCGGCTGCGACAAGACCACGCCCGCGCTGCTGATGGGCGCGATCAGCATGGACCTGCCGGCGATCTTCCTGCCCGCCGGTCCGATGCTGCGCGGCAACTGGAACGGCGCGACGCTCGGCTCGGGCTCCGACACCTGGAAGTACTGGGCCGACCTGCGCGCGGGCAAGATCACGGAAGAGGACTGGCACGGCGTCGAGGGCGGCATCGCGCGTTCGCCGGGGCATTGCATGACGATGGGCACGGCCTCGACGATGACGAGCGCCGCCGAAGCACTCGGCTTCACGCTGCCGGGCTTCGCATCGATTCCCGCGCCGGACTCGCGTCACGCGCAGATGTCGGCGAAAACGGGGATGCGCATCGTCGAGATGGTGTGGGAAGATCTGAAGCCCTCGGACATCCTCACCGACAGGTCGATCGACAATGCGGTGACCACGTGTCTCGCGCTGTCGGGTTCGACGAACGCGATCGTGCACATGATCGCGCTCGCGCGCCGCGCGGGCATCGAGCTGACGCTCGACCGCTACGACAGCCTCTCGCGCCACACGCCGGTGCTCGCGAACATCCGGCCGACGGGCGCGTACCTGATGGAAGACTTCTACTACGCGGGCGGCCTGCAGGCGATGCTCGTGGAACTGGGCGACCTGATCGACCGTTCGCAGTTGACGGTGAACGGCCGGACGCTCGGCGAAAACCTCGAAGGCGCGCAGATCTTCAACGACGACGTGATCCGCCGCCGCGGCAATCCGCTGATGCCGGACAACGGCCTCGCCGTCCTGCGCGGCAACATCGCGCCCGATGGCGCGGTGATCAAGCCGGGCGCGGCGGAACCGCATCTGCTCGTGCACACGGGCCGCGCGGTGGTGTTCAGCGACTACAACGACATGGCCGCGCGCATCGACGACGACGCGCTCGACATCGACGAGACCTGCGTGATCGTGCTGCAGCACGCGGGGCCCGTGGGCGCGCCGGGCATGCCCGAGTGGGGCCAGCTGCCGATTCCGAAGAAGCTGCTGCAAAAGGGCGTGCGCGACATGCTGCGCATCTCCGATGCGCGCATGAGCGGCACGAGCTACGGCGCGTGCGTGCTGCACGTCGCGCCGGAATCGTTCATCGGCGGGCCGTTTGCGCTGGTGCGCGACGGCGACATGATCGAGCTCGACGTGCCGCAGAGGAAGCTCAACGTGCTGGTATCGGATGAAGAGCTTGCGCGGCGCAAGGCCGAATGGGTCGCGCCCGCGCCGCGCTTTTCACGCGGCTACGGCGCGATGCATCAGGTGCATGTGCTGCAGGCCGACAAGGGCTGCGACTTCGATTTCCTGCAACGCGGCGGCGCGAGCGCCGAGGCGGGCGAGCCGGAGATTCACTGAGCGCCAGTGTGCCGTTGCGCGGCGAGCGCACAGGATGCGCGCTCGCCAGTCGATAAACCCAACGCGGTCTTCTAATAGCCGACGCGATAAACCCGCCCGGTTTGCGCGCCTTCGACGCTACGCAAATAAGCCTGCGCAGCCTTCTTCGCATCGACGGGTTCGAAGCCGCGGAAGAACGGCGCGTAGCTTTCCATCGATTCCGTCAGCACAGTCGGACTCACGAGATTGATGCGGATGCCGCGCGGCAGTTCGATCGCCGCGCCGCGGACGAAGCCTTCGAGCGCGAGGTTCACGGTCGTCGCGCTGACGCCCTGGCTGATCGGCTCGTCGGCGAGAATGCCGCTCGTCAGTGTGAACGAGCCGCCGTCGTTCACGTACTTCTGCGCGGTGAGCACGACGTTGATCTGCCCCATCAGCTTGTCGCGCAGACCGACCCAGAACTGCTCGATCGTCATTTCAGGCAGCGGTCCGAAATGGACCTTGCCCGTGGCCGTCACGACGCCATCGACCTTGCCGATTTCCTGAAACAGCCGCTCGATGCTCGCCGGGTCCGTGCTGTCGACGCGATGTGCGGCGCGCGTCGCACCGACCTCGATCACTTCATGACGTGCCTTCAATTCGGCGGCGACAGCCTGGCCGAGCGTGCCCGTTGCGCCGATCACGACGATTCTGCTCATCTGCTGCTCCTTGAATGGAAAGATGCGGCGATTGTGCGGGCCGTTTCAAGCTGGAAAAAGGTCCGCCTGCGATGAAGTCATCAAACCGGGAGTTTCGAATCGCGGGCATCGAACGTGAAATGCACACGCACGCGAGGCGCCACGGCGCCTGATACCGCGAGCGCCGTGTGCCCCCCAACCCTGCAACGTGACGCGCCGCCGGATGACGCGTCACATGACAGGCCGCTCACTTCACACGTTCGAGTTCGATGATACGCATCGGCCGTTGATGATTGAGCGCGAAGTGCATGCGCCCGCGCGTATGATCCCCCGCGTGCGTACGCGGTTCGTGGAAGCGGTCGTCGAAGCGCTCGACGGGCTCCGGCACCGTCATGCCCTTGTCGATCACGCGATAGCCCGGCTCCAGCGCAAGCAGCAGATGGTTTCCGCCAACGCGGCTGTCGAATCCCGCGAGCTCCGCATAGGGATTGTCGGGCACGCTGTTGACGAGCGATGCGTTGCTCGTCGTGATCTCATCGGGGCCGATCGGCGCCTGGCCCGCAATGCGCGCGGCTTCATGGTTCTTGCTGTCGGTATCCACGGTGCTGTCGTGCGTGCGGTCGTTGTGCATCTCGGCGCTGCGCGCGGCGCCCGATCCAGACTGCGTTGCAGGTATTTTGCGAGTGTTGAGGCTCATTTGGCGTCCTCCTTGTCACGTTCCTATAAACCATAGGATAGGAGCAAAAGTCGTTCCGCGTGAGCGCCCGATCACCTGGCGATCCACGCGCGACGGCGCTTCCCGCATACGGCAAATTTTTATGAATTTTTTTCGTAGACGCTCATTTCCTACAGAGTATGATTCTGGTGCGAGTGCAGCAACGCGCTGACGGGAGCGCGACAGCGGCAGAGGCCGAACACTGTATCGAGCGGCACGGCACTCGCGAAAAGAGCCAAAAAAAAAGGACCATCTATGAGGCAGTCAGGGACGGGTCACTCATGCACGTTGACGCTGCATTCACACATCGTGGCTATTTGCTGAACTGCGCTCCGGCGCGCGCTAGCGATGGTACCTGGCAACCGTATGTGGTTGTATCGCGCTCCAGCGATGGCGAACTGGTCGCCAACCGCTTCTTCCCCACCGATCTCCGCTTCACTGACGAAGCAGCTGCTATCGCGCACGCTCGCGACTGGGCCGTACGCTGGATCGATGCAAGCAGTATGACCGTCTGACGCGCCCGTCTCACTCGCCAGCGCGCATGCCGTGGATAGTACGGCACGGCGTGCCGCATCCACGCGCATCGTGAACAGGCGCTGCACGGCGCATCGCGAAACGCGGTAATCTCTGGGGACAATTCACTTTAACGCGCCCCGACCGCGCCAGCCGTCCTCGCCATGTCAAACGTTTCGTCCAACAACTGGGGCCTCGAGCAGATCGTCGCCGAACTACGCGCGTCGCGTGAAGAACTGCATCGCACGCGCCATCCGCGCGGTATTCGCGAACTGCCTTCGCGCGATGCTGTCATCGACATCGTTGCGGGCCTGCGCGCCGCGCTTTTTCCGACGCACTACGGCGCGCCCGATTTGACCGATGAAAGCGTCGACTATTACGTCGGCCATACGCTCGAAAGCACATTGCGCGTGCTCGCCGAGCAGATTCGCCGTGCGCTGCGCTTTCTGCCGGAACACGCGCAGACTTCGGACGCCGATTTGAGCGCGCGCGCGTTCGACGTCGCGCGCGAGTTCGGCAAGCAGTTGCCGGGCATCCGCGCGATGCTGGTCAGCGACATCCAGGCCGCGTATGCGGGCGACCCCGCCGCGCAGCACATCACGGAGATTCTGCTCTGCTATCCGGGCGTATGGGCGATGACCCATCACCGGCTCGCGCATGCGCTGCATCGGCTCGGTGTGCCGCTGCTCGCGCGTTTCATCAACGAGATCGCGCATTCAGCGACGGGCATCGACATTCACCCCGGTGCTCAAATCGGTCCGAGCTTCTTCATCGACCACGGCACGGGCGTCGTGATCGGCGAGACGGCGATCATCGGCGAGCGGGTGCGCGTCTACCAGGCCGTCACGCTCGGCGCAAAGAGCTTCGCCGCAGACGACGACGGAACGCTCGTAAAGGGCAATGCGCGCCACCCGATCGTCGAAGACGACGTTGTGATCTACGCGGGCGCGACGATTCTAGGGCGCGTGACGATCGGCCGAGGCTCGGTGATTGGCGGCAACGTATGGCTCACGCATAGCGTGCCGCCTGGCAGCAGCGTCTCGCAGGGCAAGGTCCGCGAGGGTGAGCGCAACCGCAACGACGACAGCCGCACGCCGACGCGTGCGCGACATGGAGACGCGTGAAACGGGTCAGGCATTGAGTCCCGCGCGTTGGCAACTATCGTGAGAAGCACGCTTCCGTATGAAGGACGGGGCCGCTGAGAGCCCGTGGGCAATAACGAGCAACTGGCGGTGTGAGCGGTTTTCTTTTGCCTGCCCTGCATAAGGGCAACGCCCGCGCCGCACAGGCGCAACGCGGATGCAGAGAAGAAAAAAGGCGAACCACCCAAAGCGTCGCGGGAAAGGCCTAGGTATTGGCCACACTGACCGAAGTGGGACTATTCACAATCGACAGAAACTCCCGTCGCGTCGACGGATCAGTACGAAACGTACCCAGCATCCGCGACGTGACCATCTCCACCCCGGCCTTATGCACACCGCGCGTCGACATGCACTGGTGCGACGCCTCAAGAATCACGCCGACCCCCTTCGGCTGCAATACTTCGTTGAGCGTATCGGCGATCTGCACGGTCATCTTCTCCTGAATCTGCAGACGCTTGGCAAACGCGTCGACGAGCCGCGCGAGCTTCGAAATACCCACGACGCGATGCTCGGGCAGATACGCGACATGCGCGCGCCCGATGATAGGCACCATATGATGCTCGCAATAGCTTTCGAAGCGGATGTCCTTCAGCACGATCATTTCGTCGTAGCCGTCCACTTCGGAGAACGTGCGCACGAGAATGTCGCGCGGGTCGACCGTGTAGCCCACGAAAAATTCTTCATACGCTCGCACGACGCGCGCTGGCGTGTCGATCAGCCCTTCGCGCCGTGGGTCGTCGCCGGCCCAGCGCAGCAGCACGCGCACGGCTTCTTCGGCGTCCTCTCGGGACGGGCGGCCGGGCGCGTCGCTGGGATTTGTTGTGTTCGTAGTCATCCTTCGCTCCAGTTGCAGTAAAACGCTCGCGCGTTGCGGCATTGTTCCATGTTTCCCAACCCCACGTCCGATATGGATATGCGCGCCGGGCGTGATGCAAACGCTACTTCGGCCACTCGTCCTTCGCGTCATTGAACAGTTCGGCGACGACGCCGCGCAGCCAGCCCGCGCGCGGATCGTTATGGAACTTGCGGTGCCAGTGCTGGCGCAAGTCGAAGCGCGGCAGCGGCAACGGCGGTTCGACGAGCGTGATCGACGCATGTTCCGACACGTACGCGAAGCCGATCGCGTGCGGTACCGTCGCGATCAGATCGGTGCGCGCGAGGATGAACGGCAGGCTCATGAAGTGCGGCGTCTCCAGCACGGCGCGTCGGCGGATACGCTTTTTCTCCAGATACTGTTCGAGCACTTCCTGGCTGCGCCCTTCGGCGCGCACGACGGCGTGTCCGAGGCTAATGAACTGTTCGAGCGTGAGCGGCGCGCCCGCGAGGGGATGATCGCTGCGCATGAGGCAGATGAAGCGGTGCGTGAAGAGGCGCTGCTGAAAGAAGTTGTTGCCGGACAGATCGGGGAAGTAGCCGACGGCAAGATCGATGTCGCCCGATTCCAGTCCGCGTTCGACATGCGCAGGAGGCAGCGACACCGAGCGCAGGTTCGCATGTGGCGCGCGCTCGGCGAACAGTTGCAACAGACGCGGCAAGAACACGATTTCGCCGACATCGGAGAGCGCGAGCGAAAAGGTATGCGTCGATGTCGCGGGATCGAAGTCCTGCGAGTCGAGCATGCCTTTCTCGATGCGCGCGAGCGCCTCGCGTGCGGCGGGAATCAGCGCGAGGGCGCGCGGCGTCGGCTCCATGCCGCGCGACGTGCGCACGAAAAGCGGATCGTTGAAGTACTCGCGCAGCCGCCCGAGCGCGGTGCTCACGCGCGGCTGGCTCACGCCGAGACGTTCGGCGGCGCGACTCACGTTGCGCATGTCCTCCAGCGCGACGAGGTAGGGAATCAGGTTGAGATCGAGTTCGGCCATGCCTGGGCGCGTGGACGTGACGGACGCCGCGCGGTATCGATTAAGCGTATACAACCTATCCTAAAAATTGCGCTGTTGCATAGTGGGGAAAGCGCACACAATCGTTTGAATAGTCGAATAACAACCTAGGAGACGTACGATGCGCACTCAGGTGGCCATTGTCGGCGCTGGCCCCGCCGGTTTGCTGCTATCGCATCTGTTGCGGCTGGCGGGCGTCGGGTCGGTGGTGCTCGAAAGCCGTTCGCGCGAGTACTGCGAGCATCGGATTCGTGCGGGCGTGCTGGAGCAGGGCACCGTCGATACGCTCAACGCCGCCGGGCTCGGCACGCGGATGCAGCGCGAAGGGCTTGTGCATCACGGCATCGAACTGCTGTTCGGGCGCAAGCGGCATCGCATCGATCTGACGGCGCTGACCGAGGGTCGCGCGATCACCGTCTATGGCCAGCATGAAGTGGTGTGCGACATGATCGACGCGGCAGTCGAACACGGTCAGCCTTTGTACTTCGACGTCGCCGATGTCTCGCTGCACGATCTGACGACGGATAAGCCGTGGGTCCGCTTCACACACAATGGCGCGCAGGAGCGCATCGACTGTGACTACGTCGCCGGCTGCGACGGCTTTCACGGCATCTCGCGCGGGTCGATCCCCGAGCACGCGCTGCAAGCCTTCGAGCGCGTTTATCCGTACGCATGGCTCGGCATTCTTGCCAACGCCGCGCCGACCTGCGACGAGCTCGTGTACGCGCATTCCGAGCGCGGCTTTGCGCTGTTCAGCATGCGTTCGCCCGAAGTGACGCGTCTGTATCTGCAATGCCGTCCCGACGAAGACCTCGCGCAATGGCCCGACGAGCGCATCTGGGCCGAACTGCACGCGCGCTTCGAGAGCGATGACGGCTGGCTGCCCGCTGTCGGCGAGATCACGCAAAAAGGCGTGACGCCGATGCGCAGCTTCGTGTGTGAGCCGATGCAGCACGGCCGGCTCTTTCTCGCCGGCGACGCCGCGCACATCGTCCCGCCGACGGGCGCGAAAGGGATGAACCTGGCCGTCGCCGACGTGCGCGTGCTGTCAAGGGCGTTGGCCGCGCACTATCACGATGGCCGCGACGATCTGCTCGACGCGTATTCGTCGACCTGTCTGGAACGGGTTTGGCGCGCCGAGCATTTTTCGTACTTCATGACGAACATGCTGCATCCGTCGTTCGACGACACGCCGTTCGTCAATCGCCTGAAGATGTCCGAGCTCCGGTACGTCGCGAGTTCCAATGCGGCCTCACGGATGCTGGCGGAGAATTACGTGGGGCTGCCGTTCAGGGACTGAGCCCGCGCGCGCGTGAAGCGCCGGGCGGTGCCGGGACCGCCCGGGACGCCGGCGCCGCGTAGAGCCGCAAGGGCAAACCATGGCCGTAGGGCAAACCACGAAACAGTTGCCTTGACAAGCGATGCCGCCGCAAACCATAATTCTCCGGTACGTTCGCTAAACGAAACTGTGTTCGCATATAGAACTTTGTGATGTGCCGACGCAGAGTGGGAGGCGAGCCAAACTCATGCGGCCTGCAGCAGGTCTGCATGCCGTCAGCGGGACCAGGCAAGGCGAAAGCGGACGTGGAGACCGTCCGGCGTGCATTCCGTCGTTTGTTCGGCGGGCCGTGCGGCGCGGAACCACGCGTTCCAGAGGAAATTCGACATGATCAACAAGATTTTCGAGTCACAGTCGGCAGTCGCCGACGTGCAAGACGGCGCGACCGTCATGATCGGCGGCTTCGGCACGGCCGGGATGCCTTCCGAACTGATCGACGCGCTCATCGAGCAAGGCGCGAAAGAGCTCACGATCGTCAACAACAACGCCGGCAACGGCGACACCGGCCTCGCGGCGCTGCTCAAGGCGAAGCGTGTGCGCAAGATCATCTGCTCGTTCCCGCGTCAGACGGATTCATACGTGTTCGACGCGCTCTATCGCGCGGGTGAAATCGAACTGGAACTCGTGCCGCAGGGCAATCTGGCCGAGCGCATCCGCGCGGCGGGCGCGGGCATCGGCGGCTTCTTCACGCCGACGGGCTACGGCACCAAGCTCGCCGAAGGCAAGGAAACGCGCGTGATCGACGGCAAGCATTATGTGCTGGAAGCGCCGCTGCACGCGGACTTCGCGCTGATCAAGGCATATAAGGGCGACCGCTGGGGCAACCTCGTGTATCGCAAGACCGCGCGCAACTTCGGCCCGATCATGGCGAGCGCGGCGAAGACGGCGATCGTGCAGGTGTCGGAAGTGGTGCCGCTCGGCGCGCTCGACCCCGAAGTGATCGTCACGCCGGGCATTTTCGTGCAGCGCATCGTCGAAGTGCCGCAAGCCGCGCATGACGCGCAGCGCCCTGAACAAGCCGCCTGAAGGAAACCTGAGATGAAACGACTGACCCGCGATGAAATGGCGAAGCGCGTCGCACAGGACATTCCTGAAGGCGCTTATGTGAACCTCGGCATCGGCGTGCCGACGCTGGTGGCGAACCACCTCGACGCGAACAAGGAAATCTTCCTGCACAGCGAAAACGGCCTGCTGGGCATGGGCCCCGCGCCCGCGAAAGGCGAGGAAGACGACGAACTGATCAACGCCGGCAAGCAGCACGTGACGCTGCTGACGGGCGGCGCGTTCTTCCATCACTCGGATTCGTTCGCGATGATGCGCGGCGGCCATCTCGACTACTGCGTGCTCGGCGCGTTTCAGGTGTCGGCGAAGGGCGACCTTGCGAACTGGCACACGGGCGCGCCCGACGCGATTCCCGCTGTCGGCGGCGCGATGGATCTCGCCATCGGCGCGAAGCAGGTCTTCGTGATGATGGAGCACCTGACCAAGCAGGGCGAAAGCAAGATCGTCGCCGAGTGCTCGTATCCCGTGACGGGCGTCGGCTGCGTCGACCGCATCTATACGGACCTCGCGATGATCGACGTGACGAATGACGGGCTCGTCGTGCGCGAGATCTTCTCGGATATCGACTTCGCCGAGCTGGAGAAGCTGACGGGCATCGCGCTGATCGACGGCACGCAGCAGGCTCGCGCGGCCTGACGCGCACACGGCCGGCACGATCCGGCACAACCGGCTTCATGCATGGCAGACGTGCGTGAAGCCGCGCGTGACCCCGGCGCGGCGTTAGGCGACAATGAAGCCGAATGCCCCGCGCCTTTTACGAAGATCCGGCGCGTTTGCGCGCGCGAATCATCCCAGAGCACCGAGCACGACATGCTAGAAGCCAGCGCCCGTTTGACAGGCCTCATCTGCGGTACGGAGCCGATGAATGACATCTGGTCGCCGCGCGCGACGCTGCAGCGGATGCTCGATGTCGAAGCGGCGCTGGCGCGAGCATCGGCGGCGCATGGCGTGATTCCGCAAGCGGCCGTCGCCGCGATCGAAGCGACCTGCCGCGCCGAGCGTCTCGACGCCGACGGC
The DNA here is from genome assembly GCF_017814945.1 of Paraburkholderia sp. LEh10. Lineage (GTDB taxonomy): Bacteria > Pseudomonadota > Gammaproteobacteria > Burkholderiales > Burkholderiaceae > Paraburkholderia. The sequence goes on along the minus strand of NZ_JAGIPX010000012.1, from coordinate 9,411 downwards.
CTCGCACGCGACGCCGCGCTCGGCGGCAATCTCGCGATTCCCCTCGTCAAGCAACTGACGGCGCGCGTCAAGGACGCCGACGCCGAGGCGTCGAAGTTCGTCCATTGGGGCGCGACGAGCCAGGACATCATCGATACGGCGACCGTGCTGCAACTGCGCGATACGTTCGATCTGCTCGACGGCGCGCTGTCGTCCACGAGCGACACGGTCGCCGCGCTGGCAAAGCAGCATCGCGAGACGCCGATGATCGGCCGCACGTGGCTGCAGCAGGCGCTGCCCATCACGCTTGGCCTGAAGTTCGCGCAATGGCTGGATGCGCTGCTGCGTCATCGCGAGCGGCTCGACAGGCTGCGCGAGCGTGTGCTGGTGCTGCAATTCGGCGGCGCGGCGGGCACGCTCGCGAGCTTGCGTGACAGGGGCACCGTCGTCGCCGCGTCGTTGGCGGACGAACTGCATCTGCAATTGCCCGCCGTGCCGTGGCATACGCAGCGTGACCGGATCGCCGAAGCGGCGTCGTTCTTCGCCATGCTGATCGGCACGCTCGGCAAGATTGCGCGCGACATCTCGCTACAGATGCAAACGGAACTCGGCGAACTCGGCGAGCCGGTGGCGGCGGGTAAAGGCGGTTCGTCGACGATGCCGCACAAGCGCAACCCGGTCGGCTGCGCGGCCGTGCTGACGGCGGCGACGCGCGCGCCCGGGCTGGTGGCGACGGTGTTTGCGGGGATGGTGCAGGAACATGAGCGCGCGCTCGGCGGCTGGCAGGCCGAATGGGACGCGCTGCCCGATCTCGCGCGCCTCGCGGGCGGCGCGCTCGCGAATATCGAGCAGATCGCGAAGGGCCTCGAAGTGAACGTCGGGCGTCTCGCCGCGAATCTGAACGTGACGCACGGCCTGATCCTCGGCGAAGCGGTGATGCTTGCGCTCGGCGACAAGATCGGCCGGCTGGATGCACATCATCTCGTCGAGCATGCATCGAAAGAGGCCGTCAAGAGCGGCAAGACGCTCTACGACGTGCTGGCCGCCGATGCGTCCGTCACCCAGCATCTGCCCGTCGAGCAGCTCAAACGCCTGCTCGATCCGGCCAATTACGTCGGCAGCGCGCACGCTTTCGTGGACGCCGTGCTGGCTCTTCATACCGCGCGCAGGAACGCGTGACACAACATCAGGAGTAGAGGAATGCCTTACGCCGCAGTCAATGGCATCGAGCTTCATTACCGGATCGACGGCGACCGTCACGGCAGCGCGCCGTGGCTCGTGCTGTCCAACTCGCTTGGCACCGACCTGTCGATGTGGACGCCGCAAGTCGCCGAATTCGCGAAGCACTTCCGCGTGCTGCGCTACGACACGCGCGGCCACGGCCACTCGGAAGCGCCGAAGGGACCGTTCGCGATCGAGCAACTGACGGGCGATGTCATCGGCCTGCTCGACACATTGAAGATTTCGCGAGCGAATTTCTGCGGCATTTCGATGGGCGGGCTGACGGGTATCGGACTCGCGGCGCGTCACGCGGACCGCATCGATCGCGTCGTGTTGAGCAATACGGCCGCGCGTATCGGCTCGCCGGAAGTGTGGGTGCCGCGCGCGGCACGCGCCCGCGGCGAAGGAATGCTCGCGTTGTCGGAAGCCGTGCTGCCGCGCTGGTTCACGGCTGAGTTCATCGCCCGCGAGCCGCTCGTTTTCAGCTTCATCCGCGACGTGTTCGTGCATACGGACAAGGAAGGCTACGCGTTGAACTGCGAGGCCATCGACGCCACCGACCTGCGTCCTGAAGCGCCCGGCATCAAGGCGCCCGCGCTGGTGATTTCCGGCACGCACGACCTGGCCGCGACGCCCGCGCAGGGGCGCGAGCTGGCCGCTGCGATTCCTGGCGCGCGCTACGTCGAACTGAACGCGTCGCACATTTCGAACATCGAAGTCGCGGACACGTTCACGAAGACCGTGCTCGACTTCCTGAAGGGGCAGCGATGAACGACGAACAACGCTACGAAGCAGGCATGGGCGTGCGCCGCGCGGTGCTGGGCGATGCGCACGTCGACCGGTCGCTGGCGAACCGCACGGACGTGACGGAAGAGTTCCAGAACTTCATTACACGCTACGCGTGGGGCGAGATCTGGACGCGCGACGGGTTGCCGCGCCATACGCGCAGCCTGCTGACGATCGCGATGATGGTCGCGCTGAACCGCAGCGAGGAACTGGCGTTGCATTTGCGCGCGGCGCGCAATAATGGCGTGACGCGAGATCAGGTGAAGGAAGTGTTGCTACAGACGGCAATTTACTGCGGCGTGCCGGCGGCGAATTCGGCGTTTCATCTTGCGGATAAGGTTTTTCGTGAGCAGGATGAAGAGGTGAAGAATCCTTAAGGTTTGGTTTTGCGCTTGCGACAAAAACCGAACTGGCTACCCCAGTATTCGACACCAGCAGGTCGTGATTCATGCAACTGCAACAGAGGGCCGAGCGTTGCACGCCGTGACCATCACACCCGCGGATGTCGAGCTGGCCGACATGATGCCTCATTTGCCCGCGACCTTGTGTCGGGGTCGCTGCCTGGTAGGTTGCGCGACCTGAGCCGGGCGAGGCATTGCTGACAGCCGACGACAGCGAAGCGAACGTCGCGCATGCCTGCGCGCGATTGCGACGGTGACAAGTCGCCAACCGTTGCGCCACTACGACCTGAGTCTTTGGTTTGCCGTGCATCACACTGGTCTGGGCCAAACATTCACGATGCTCCAGGTCAAGCGGCGGGAGTAGCGATTCAGGAATCGTTCTCACAGCGCATCGGACTACGCGCCATCCATACTGAACTCGCTTTTCGCGCACCTGCCTCAGCGGCGTAATGAGGTTTGGCTCTTCCAACGACCAAAACGGCAACAGCTTTTTTGATCGCCCGCTACCGCGGGCTTTTTTTCGCCCACTTCAATCAGAAACTTCCTATTCCTCTCCCCCTGTTGCGTTTGCATATGCATTGACAATTTCAATGGAACTGTGAATGTCGTTCGTTTAGGCTTACCAACCTTTGATACTTGGTAAAGCTAAGTAATGAACAAGAATAAGTTCCGGCTTGTGTTCAGCCGGTCAAGAGAGATGCTGGTTGCCGTCGAGGAAACCGCCACGGCAGCGGGAAAGGCGGGTGAAACATGCGCATCGGGCCGTCCATCGGGAGCGCAGATCATTCACCTGTCGTTGCGCCGACTCGCGCCCGCCGTGCTGCTGGCAATTACGCCATTCGTGGCGTTGGCACAGATCGTTCCGGGCGGCGCGCATGCACCGGGCATCGACACCACGCAGAATGGCATCCCGCAGGTCAACATCAACAAACCGTCGGCGGGCGCTGGGGTGTCGGTGAACACCTACAACCAGTTCGATGTCCAGAAGAACGGCGCGATCCTCAACAACTCGCCGACCATCGTCAATACGCAGCTCGCGGGTTATATCAACGGCAATCCGAACTTCGGGCCGAACGATGCCGCGCGCGTGATCGTCAACCAGGTCAACAGCCCCTCGCCGTCGCAGTTGCGCGGCTATGTCGAGGTAGCGGGCCAGGGCGCGCAGGTGGTGATCGCGAATCCGAACGGGCTGTACGTGAACGGCGCAGGCTTCATCAATACGCCGCGCGCGACGCTCGCCACAGGCACGCCGAACTACCGGGCAGACGGCTCGCTGGCGGGTTTCAACATTCCGGGCGGGACCATCACGGTTGAGGGCGCAGGGCTGAATGCGTCGAACGTCGATCAGGTTGATCTGCTGGCCAGAGCCGTGCAGGCGAATGCTGCGATCTACGCGAAGAACCTCAACGTCGTGACGGGCGCGAACAATGTCGACTACGACTCGCTCAACGCCACGCCCATTTCGGGCGATGGCCCCGCTCCCGGCGTCTCCATCGACGTGAGCAATCTTGGCGGCATGTACGCAAACCGCATCTTCCTGGTTGGCACGGAGAGCGGCGTCGGGGTATCGACCAAAGGCGTGCTGGCAGCCCAGGCGGGCGACATGGTTCTGAGCACGCAGGGCAAGCTGACGCTCGCCGGACAGACGAACTCAAGCGGCAATATCACGGCGAGCGCGCGAGACGGCATCGATAACAGCGGCACGACCTACGCGCAGCAGAACGTCAGGCTGAGCACGGCCGGCGCGCTCACGAACAGCGGCATGGTTGCCGCGCAGCAGAACACGGCAGTCAGCGCAGGCACGGTGAATTCCACGGGCACGCTCGCGTCAGGCGTGAACGGCGACGGCTCACTGGCGCAGTCCGGCGGCCTGAGCGTGAACGCATCCGGCGCGGTCACCGCGACCGGCCGCAATGTGGCGGGCAGCAACGCGACCCTCAGCGGTGCAGCGGTCAATCTCACCGGCAGCATCACGTCAGCAAACGGCGCTATCGCGCTCGCGGCGAACGGCGGCGATCTCAATCTGTCGGGCGCGACAACCACGGCGGGCGGCACGCTCGACGCGCGCGCAAGCGGCACGCTCACCAACGACAACGGCGCGATGTCCTCGGGCGGCGCGCAGACCATCACGGCGGGCGCCCTCTCGAACCGCGGCGGCCAGATGGTTTCGGAGGGCGCGCTCACCCAAAACGTCACGGGTGCCGTGAACAACCAGAACGGCACGATGCAGGCGAACGGCGCGCTTTCGGTTGCGTCCGGCTCGCTCGACAACACGGGCGGTCATATTGCATCGCTCGGCGCGGACAGCGTGACCATGTCGACGACCGGCCAGCTCACCAACGGTGCGGGCGGCAGCATCGGGGGCAACGGCAACCTCACCCTGCATGCCGCACAGATCGCGAACGCGGGTTCCATCACGGCCGTCCAGAGCCTGATTGCCAGCGCCGCGCAGACCCTGTTCAACAGCGGCACGTTCGCGACCAACGCGAACATGACGCTTTCGACGGGCTCGACGCTGACGAACGCAGGCCAGTTGGGCGCGGCGGGCGTGTTCGCGCTCTCGGCAGCGACGTTCGACAACAGCGGCGGCACGGCCAGCGCCAACCAGTTCACGCTGCACGCGACGAATCTCGTCAATCACGCCGGCACCATGACGCAGACGGGAACCGGCGCAATGACGCTGGACGTAACGGGGACGCTCGACAACTCGGCTGGCGGCACGTTGCAAACCAACAGCACGGACCTGGCACTTGCACCGGCCACGCTCGACAACGACGGCGGCACGATTACGCACGCCGGCAAGGGCAAGCTGACGATCAACGAGGGTAACGGCACGGGTGCCGTGTCCAACGTCGGCGGCAGCATTGTCAGCAACGGACAGGCCGCGATCCAGAGTGGAACGCTCAATAACGCATCGGGTTCGATCATCGGCCGGAACGGTCTCGCGGCGACGGTCGGCGGCGCGCTGGACAACGCAAACGGCAAGCTGCTTTCGAATACGGACCTGAGCGTTGCCAGCAGCACGCTAAACAACAACGGCGGCGAGATTGGTGCAGGCACGAACGCGACGGTCCAAACGGGATCGCTGTCGAATAGCGGCGGTTCGATTGTTGCGCCGAACCTTGCGGTGTCGACAGGCAGCACGCTCGACAACAGCGGCGGCGACATCGAGGCGAACCAGCTTGCCCTGAACGCGACGAACCTGCTGAACCACGGCGGCACGATTACGCAATACGGCCTGTCGCCGATGGGCTTCAACGTCGGCGGCACGTTCGATAATTCGGCGGGCGGCACGCTGCAAACCAACGGCACGGACTTCACACTCGCGCCGGGTGCGCTCGACAATGACGACGGCAAGATTCTCCACGCCGGTACGGGCACGCTGACCATCGCACCGGGCGCGGGCGCTTTTTCAAACGCGGGCGGTCAGGTCATCACGGCGGGGCAGCTCGTCGCGCAGGCCGGCAGCTTGAACAATGCGAACGGCGTGCTCGCCGCGCAGGGCAATATCACGGCGAGCATCGCGGGCGACGTCGACAACACGCAGGGAGCCGTTCGCTCGCTCATGTCGCTTGCGCTTGCGAGCGGCGGCACGCTGACGAACAGGAACGGACAGATTCAGTCCGGCACGGGTGCGGCGGGCGACGCCAGCACGCTCGCGATTCAGGCCGCGTCTGTCGATAATACGAACGGCCTGATGGGCAACCTCGGCACGGGCAACACGACAATCTACGGCGGCAGCCAGATCGTGAACACGGGCGGCGTCATGACGGGTAACGGCAACGTGTCCGTCGATATGTCGTCGCTCGTGAATACGCAGAACGGTCAGCTCAGCGGCGCGAACGTGACGGTACAGGCGGATACCGTCGACAACAGCAACGGCCAGATCGGCAGCCTGTCCGGTTCGAATGGCGATGTCGCGATCGCGACGACGGGCGCCATCACGAATACCGACGGGCGGATCGGCGCGACGCATAACCTGTCCGTCGATGCGGCTGCGCTCACGGGCGGCGGCGCATACAGCGCGGCCAATGATGTCGCGGTCAGCGTTCAGGGCGATTTCGCGCCTACGCCCGATCTGCAGTTCGTCGCGGGCCATGACCTGACCTTTACCCTGCCAGGTACATTCAGCAACGGCGCGACGCTGGAAGCCGCGAACAACCTCGGCATCAACGCGAGCGATATCGCCAACCGCGGCGTGATGATGGCGGGCGGCATGCTCACCACGCACTCGAACACGCTGGAGAACACGGGTGCGATGGTCGGCGGCAGCGTGTCACTCAACGCGAACAGCACGATCACCAATGTTGGGCCGACCGCGCTGATTGGCGCGACAGACAGCAACGGCACGCTCGAACTGCTTGCACAGGACATCGAGAACCGGGACGACACGACGACGACCGACACGCAGGCGACCACTGCCATCTACGGTCTCGGCAAGGTCGTACTGGCGCGCGGCAAGAATGCGGACGGCAGTTACACGAACGCAAACCTGATCCGCAACCAGTCGGGTCTGATTGAGTCGGCGGGCGACATGGAACTCCACGCCGGTCAGGTCTCGAACACCCGCACGACGATGACCACGACCGGCCTCAATCAGCCCGTCGACCCGGCGCTGATCGACAGTCTTGGCATCAGTCTGTCGGGCTGTACCTCGACGGACATGGCTGCCTGTACCGCCAATCATCCTTTTGTCGGCTGGATCAGGGGCGATGTCAGCGTCATCGGCGGCATGCCGACCGATCCGCCGCACGGCGGACAGTGGAACAGCGGTTACCAGTACACGACCTACACCGGCGCGGCGGTGGCGAACCTGATCGCCGGCCTCAGCCCGCAGGCGCAGATCATGGCGGGCGGCAACCTGGACGCGTCGGCGGTCGGCGTATTCCAGAACTACTGGAGCGCGGTGGCGGCCGCGGGCAACATCGCCGCGCCCGTCTCGCTCGACCAGAACAGTTGGCGAGGCCAGAGCGCGCCCCAGGTGCAGATCACGTACTCGGGGTATTACCACTACCGCAACTATGACGGCAGCATTGCGGACTGGACGCTGCCGTTCGGCGACGCCCCGTTTGTCGGTTCCCGGCCTGGCGGCTACACGCAGGCGGCGCCCGCCGACATCCGCTATTACGCGCTGCCAGCCTACGAATCGAGCTTCGCCGCGGGCGGCACGCTGTCGGGCTCGGGCATCAGCATCGACAACACGGCCGGCAACGCGGGTATCCCGTCGCTCGGTCTTGCGCCCGGCCAGGCGCTGTCAGGGGTGAATATCGGCGGGATCAGTGGCAGCGTGGGCGGCACGAAGTCCGGCGCGGCTTCCGTCAGCGGGGGCTTGGGCGTGATTGATCCGGCCATCGCGAGAGCGACGGCGCAGAACGTCCTGCAAAACCTGACGGTCCCCCAGGGCGGACTGTTCAGTCCCGCAACCGCGCCCGGTGCCACCTGGCTGATCGAAACGAATCCAGCCTTCACGAACCAGAAGACGTTCATTTCGAGCGACTACTACCTGCAACAGCTTGGCCTGAATCCACAGACGACGGAAAAGCGCCTCGGCGACGGCTTCTACGAGCAGCAGCTTGTTCGCAACCAGGTGACGTCGCTCACCGGCAAGGCGGTACTCGGCCCGTACACCGATATCCAGTCGATGTACCAGTCGATGCTCGAAGCAGGCGCTTCGCTCGCGCAGTCGCTGAACCTGCCGCTCGGCATCAGCCTGTCGCCTGAGCAGGTCGCAGCGCTCACCAGCAACGTGATCATCATGCAGACCGAAGTGGTTGACGGTCAGTCCGTGCTCGTGCCCGTCGTCTATCTCGCGAAGGCCAGCCAGCAGAACATGAACGGGCCACTGATCGCGGCGACCGACATCGACCTGAAGAACGCACAGACCTTCACCAACAGCGGCACGGTGCAGGCAGGCAATACGCTGTCGATCCAGGCCAACCAGATCAACAACGCATTCGGCACGCTGCAAAGCGGCGGCCTGATGTCGCTGACGACGAAGGGCAACGCCGACCTGACCTCCGCGACCGTGAACGCGGGCAGCCTCGCGCTGAACGCAGGCGGCGACCTGATTCTGAATACGGCGGTGAAGACCGTCGGCCAGGTCAGCGCGACGGGCGCGACGCGCACTACGACCACGCTCGGGCCGATTGCAAACCTGAACGTGGCGGGTAACGCAGCCATCGTGACGGGAGGCAACTTCGAGCAGAATGCGGGCAACCTGAACGTGGGCGGCAACCTTGGTGTGGCCGTGGGTGGTAACTACGCCCTCGGCCCGGTGCAGACGGGCGAGCACAAGGTCGTCGAGCGCGCGAACGGTGTGTCGAATACGAACTTCAACCAGACGACCGGCAGTACCGTGAACGTCGGGGGCGTATCGCAGATCGGTGTCGGCGGCGACCTGACGGCGACGGGCGCGAATATCAATCTCGGCGGTGGCGGCACGGTCGCGGCGAAGGGCAATGTGACGCTGCAGGCGGCCAAAGCGACCTCGACACTCGACAGCAACAGTTCGGGCAGCGATCACCACGGCAGCTACTCGGAGTCGCTGCACAGGTCCGACGATACGCTCACGGCAACGACGCTCAATGCGGGCAATTCCCTGACCGTGGCATCCGGCAAGGATATTAACGTCACCGGCAGCGCGATCAGTCTCGACAAGGGAACGGCAACGCTGGCGGCCGCGGGGAACGTCAACATCGGCGCGGCGACGGGAACGCATGTCGAGAATGGACAGGAGCAGCACAGCCACAGCAATGTCGTAAGCGGAAAAGAAGTGCAGAGTGCGCGTGACACCACGACGACGCTTTCGCAGGGCAGCATGGTGTCCGCCGACGCCGTGCAGATCGCGAGCGGCAGGGATATCAACGTCGCGGGCAGCACCATCGTTGGCACGAACGATGTCGGGCTCAGTGCTGCGCATGACGTGAACATCACCACGTCACAGGACACCATGCAGTCGTCCGGCAGCTACCAGGAGAGGCGCACGGGCCTCGGGACGAGCGGCCTGACGGTCACGGTCGGCAGC
>NZ_JAGIPX010000129.1 GCF_017814945.1 Paraburkholderia sp. LEh10 | reverse complement strand
CGCACAGGGGCAACGCCTGCGCCGCGAGGCGCATCGCGGATGCCAGCGACAGCGGCAAAACAAACCGCAATCGCGGATGCCAGCGCAAAGGCAAAACACACCACGATCGCTAAGGATGCCCACGCAAAGGCAAATCAAAAACAAACCGCATGACATCTGCCCCGCAGGGCAAAAGCGCACACCCCTGTAAAATGCCGCGCTTCGCGGCGCCCGCACAAGTACTTCTGGAGGAAAAGCATCAATGAAAACAAGTTGGCAAAAAATAGCCGCGCTTACCGCACTGGCAAGCGCCCTGGTGACAGCAAACGCAACGGCCGCCGAGATCAAGGAAATCCGTTTCGGTGTCGAGGCGTCGTACGCGCCGTTCGAATCGAAGTCGCCCGCTGGCGACCTGCAAGGCTTCGATATCGACATCGGCAACGCCGTCTGCGCCAGGCTCAAGACCCGATGCGTGTGGGTCGAGAACTCGTTCGATGGCCTCATTCCCGCGCTCCAGGCCCGCAAGTTCAACGCGATCAACTCGGATATGTCGATCACCGACCAGCGCCGCGCCGTCATCGACTTCACCGATCCCATCTACGTGATCCCCAATCAGATGATCGCGAAGAAGGGCAGCGGGCTGCAGCCGACGGCCGCATCGCTCAAAGGCAAGCACGTCGGCGTGCTGCAAGGCACGATCCAGGAAACCTACGCAAAGGCGAAGTGGGCGCCCGCCGGTGTCGACGTGATTGCGTACCAGACGCAAGACCAGGTCTACGCGGATCTCGTCGCGGGGCGTCTCGATGCATCGTTCCAGGACGCGGAAGCGGCCTCGAAGGGCTTCCTCAAGAAGCCGCAAGGCGCGGGCTTCGAATTCGCCGGCCCGTCCGTCTCCGATGAAAAGCTGCTCGGCTCGGGCGTCGGCTTCGGCCTTCGCAAGGGCGACGCCGCGCTCAAGGATGCCGTCAACCAGGCGCTGAAGGAACTGAAGGCCGACGGCACGATCGACCGCCTCGCCGCAAAGTATTTCGACGTCAAGGTCGTGCTCAAGTAATACGCGTGTCATCCGGCATCGATCGACGCATCGGATGCCGAAGCCTGGCCGGCCGCTTCGTGCGGCCGGTTTCGTTTTCCCCTTGTTTTCCAGCCTTTTTTCGCTTCGTTTTGCCCCTGTGCATTTCTGCCTGCGCTAAAATCGGCGGGCGGGAAAGACGGCCCGACGCGTCGCGCGCAGTGCGGGCGCGTCGATCAAAGCCGCCAGAACGACACTCAACAAGACGAGAGCACGACCAGACCCAGGCACGTTGAGTGCCATCCCGGGTCGACAGGGGACCGGAATGACCACCACCGCAGTCGCTGACGAACGCCAGGCAGAAGGCGCTCCCGGCATTACTCAGGACGCGAGCGCAAACGTTTCATTTGCCCGTCAGCCGATCCTGAATCGCGACAACATGTTGTGCGCCTTCGAACTCAAGGTCTGGCGGCCCGATGGCGCGGATACCGCGGACGCGCACGCCGAAGGCTCCGCCGGCACATTGGATCGCGCAACGCCTTCGAACCGGCAGCCCAGTGCGACGGAAGCCATCGTCCGCGCCGTTTTGCATCACGACGTCCGCGCGGCGCTCGCAAACCATCCAGGCTATCTGCAGGTCACGCGCGAATTGCTGTTCGACGACGCGATCCGCCATATTCCCGCCGAGCGCTTCATGTTCGGGCTGCCGCCCGACATCGAAGCCGACGACGCGCTGATCGCGCGCATCGTCGAACTGCATGGCCGCCGTTATCGCTTCGTGCTTGACAATGTCGCGCAAGCCGACGAGAAGTTCGCACGCCTGCTGCCGTATGCGGACGCGGTGAAGATCGACATCAACCGCGTCCCGCAATCGATGCTGGCGAAGTTCGCGAGCGTGCTGAAATCGGCAGGCAAGCTGCTGATTGCGCTGGGCGTCGAGTCGCAGGCCACGTTCGAACAGGCGTTCAACCTCGGCTTCGACCGCTTTCAGGGCTACTACTTCGCGCATCCGCAAGAGGCGGCCGCGCGCAAGGTGAGCGCGCCGCGTCACGCGCTGCTGAATCTGCTGCAACTGTTGGGCGGCGAGCCGACCGTCGCGCAACTCGAAGCAGAACTGAAGCTGAACCCCGTGCTCGTCATGCACCTGATGCGTCTCGCCAATTCCAGCGGTCTCGCGATGGGGCGCAAGGTCACGACGCTGCGCGAGGCGATCAACGCGACGGGCACGAACCGCATCGCGCGCTGGACGCAATTGCTGTTGTACGCGGACGGCCGCAAGGTCGCACTCGAAGACGACCCGCTGCTTCAACTCGCCGCGACGCGCGCGCGCTTCATGGAACTCGCCGTCGAGCGTCTGCCCGAAGCGGGCCGTGACGAAACCGACGCGGCATTCCTCACGGGCGTGTTCTCGTTCGTCGACGCGGTGTTCGGCGGCTCGCTCGAACACACGCTGAATGTGCTCGCGTTGTCCCGCCCGATCCGCGATGCGATTCTCCAGCGCGAAGGCGTGCTTGGCACGCTGCTGACGTCGATCGAAGCGTTGGAGCGCGGCGCATGGGACGACATCGAAAGCGCGTGTGCGAAGCTCGAAGGTCTGCAGGTGCGCGACATCGCGCAGATGGGTCTCGTCGCGGCCGCGTGGGCGGGCATCGCCGATCGCAGCGCCGAAGCGGCGGGACTGGAGCGGATTCAGGATTGATACGAACGGATGCGCGGCTCGAAGTACGAGACCGCGCATGCCGGGGGCAGCCGATGCTTGCCGTCACCGGCACTTCGCCGAGTGAACTAAAGCGCAGACATCAAAGCGCAACCATCAAAGCGCAACCATCAAAGCGCAACCATCAAAGCATCTCGACTTCACTCACGGGCGCGTGCGCGAAGAACCGTCCCAACTCGCGCGTGAGCTCGTTGAGCGCGGCCATTTCCCGCTGCGAAATGCGGCGCGGTACATCGTGATTCGCCCAGTCGCCGTAGACCAGCGCGACCGTCGATTTATTTTCCATCACCACCGGCAGCAGCACGAACGCATGCACACCGCTGAACGCGCGGCGATACCAGTCCGGCAAGCGCGCGTGCATTTTCGGATCGCGCGCGTTCTCGATGAAGATGCCAACCGAGTTCGCAATCGCGAGATGGAATACGTCGGGTTCGAACGCGGTCGCAAAGCTGAGCTTGGCCAGCGCTGTTTCGATCGCGGTGCCGAAGCTCATCGTCGCCCGGAATATCCCGCTCGCGAGTCGCACGAACACGACGGTGCGCTCGAACTGCAGGCCAGCCAGCACTGTTTCCGATGCCAACGCGAGAGCGGGCGCGAGTCCGCTGTCGCTGGGCAACGCCTGCAACTCGTTGACACCTGCGCGGATGCACGACTCGGGATCGAGCGACTCGCGTGCGATCGCGTCCGCATTCGCGCGCAGTTCGTAGATCTCGCGCATCAGGCCGTCGCGCGCTTCTTCTTCCGCGAGCGTCAGGCTCATTTCGACGAGCACGTCGGGATCGGTATTGAGCGTGCGGCTATAGCGCTGCGCAAGCTCCGCAATGCGCACGTCGCGCTGCGATTCGGGTAGATTCGGCTGAGTCAGAACGTTCGCGACTTCCGTCGAATAGTTCGTGAGCGCGCGCAGCCATTGCACCTGGCGCGGTTCGTCGTCCTGCAGCGGGTCGAACCCGGTCATGCCGACGCGGATCATCTCGGGCAGACGCCAGCGCGTCGCCGCTTCGAGGCCGATCTCCTGGAACGTCACGCCGAGCACGGTTTCGCACGCTTCGTTCTCGCCCATGCCCGTATCGACCTGGCGGCGAATCTGATCCCACTCCGCGTCGAGATAGAACACGACGAGCAGCTTGCCGATCTGGCGCATCAGCGTGCAGACGACGGCTTCCTCGCCCTGGCGCAGATCGCCGCGCTCCGTGAGCTTGCGCGCGACGCAGCCCGAAAGCATCGTGCGGTTGAGTTCGAGCTTCGCATCGATGCGGCGCGGAACGCTGTGATGAAAGTGATCGACGATCTTCAGGCCGACGACGAGATGCCCGACGGCGTCCATGCCGAGCACCATCAGCGCGCGCGAGACGGTCGTGATGTTGCCGCCGAACGCCATGTACATCGCCGAATTGGCGAGACGCAGCACCTTCTGCGTCAACGCAAAGTCGGAGAGCACGATTTGCACGAGCGCGCTGAAATCGAGGTCGTCGTTATTCATCGCGGCCATTGTCGAGCGAAGCGACTGCTGCAGCATCGGAAAATCGCCGCGCTCGTTCATGCGGGCCCAGAGCCGGTCAAGCAGCGCAGCTTTTAGCATGAGAGTCCCGCAAAAGCCATACAAGTTCCAGTTAGAGGCACGCCGCGACGTTGCCGGCATACGGCATCAACACGCACGAGCCCGATCACGCTTCACCATGGATGTGAAGCGCGCGCGATTCGAAGCGCTGTGCGAGTTCTTCCGACGGCAGTGCCTTGCAGACGAGCCAGCCCTGAATGTGGTCGCAGCCCATTTCGGTCAGCAGCTCGCGCTGTTCTTCCGTCTCGACGCCTTCGGCGACGAGTTCGAGATCGAGTGTCTGCGCAAGTCCCACGACAGCGCTGACGATCGCCTGATCGTTGCGCGAGGTTAGCAGATTCTCGACGAAGCTCCGGTCGATTTTCAGCTTCGCGAGCGGAAAGCGTTGCAGATACGCAAGGCTCGAATAGCCCGTGCCGAAGTCGTCGACGGCGAAGCGGATGCCGAGGCCCGTAAGTTCTTCGAGCAACGCGGTCGCGTGCTGAGGATCGTGCATCAGCAGGCTCTCCGTGATCTCGAACACGAGCCGGTGCGGATCGATGCCCGTCAGCGCGATCGCTTCGCGCACGCTCTCCTTGAAGCGCGGGTCGCGGAACTGCTGCGGCGACACGTTGACGGCGACGTATTGCAGACGGATGCCTTGCGCGTCCCAGCGGATCAGCTGCATGCACGCGGCCTTCAGCACCCAGTTGCCCAGGTAGTTGATGAGACCGACGGACTCGGCAAGCGGAATGAACATCGAAGGCGGCACGAGCCCATGCAGCGGATGCTGCCAGCGGATCAGCGCTTCGACACCGACCACGCCATGCGTGTGGCTGCTCGTGATCGGCTGGAAGTGCAGCGAGAACTCGCCGTTGCGCACGCCGTCGTAAAGGTCCGATTCGAGCTTCAGGCGCTCGGCGTCGGCGGGGCTGTCATCAGGCACGTAGAACGCGAGCGTGTTGCCGCCCGCTGCCTTGGCGCGCAACAGCGCATGGTCGGCCCAGCGCAGCAACTGGCTGTCGCGCGGCGCGGTGTCGGGGGCGTCGGCCTTGTGCTGCGTGTCCGGATAGAGCGCGATGCCGACGCTCGCCGACAGATGCACGGGCTGCCGGTTGAACGCGTACGGCTGCTGGATCGCCGTCAACAGGCGGCGCGCGAGGGCTTCCGCGGCAATGGCCGTGTCCGCGCGCGCGTGCACGGGTGGCAGCAGGATCGCGAATTCGTCGCTGGAGATGCGCGCGATCACTTCGCCTTGCGTCACCATGTTGGCGAGGCGGCGCGCGGTGTCGCGCAGCATCTCGTCGCCGGCGTCGTAGCCGAGCGCGCGGTTCACGCGCTGATAGTCGTCGAGGTCGAGCAGCAGCAGGGCCGCCGACTTGCCCGTCGCGTCCGCCTTGTGCTGCGCGTGGCGCATTTCGTCGACGAGGGCGGGCACGTTCGCGAGGCCCGTCAGATGATCGTGATGCAGCTGGTGCTTGAGGCTTGCTTCCGTCGCGCGCCAGCTCGATACGTCGAAGCCCGCGATCGCATAGCCTTCGATGCCGTCGTGGCAGTTGCGCACGATGCGCAGCTCGACGGGCACGGGGTAGGTCAGCGACTTGATCAGATCGAGCGTGACCTTTTCGACGTTGCCGCTTTCCTCGGCGCGGCGCAGCGCGGCATCGAGGCGCGGCACGTCGTCGGGCGCGACGAGCTCGTGCAGCGTGACGGTCTGCAGATATTCGCGGTGGTAGCCGATGAAGCGCAGGCTCGCCTCCGACACGTACAGGAAGGTGAGGTTGCGCGCCACCTGCGCGAGGAAGTCGACGGCGCCCGCGGCCTGTTCGAGCGCATGCGGCAGGCCCTGTGCAGTGGCCTTGCGCGCGGGCTGACGGACCGCGCGAAATCGCTCGATCGCCGTGCGCAGCAAGCCACGGCGGGCTGTGGTGATCCTGGTCGCTTCCATGTCTGTCGCTGACTACCCGGTTCGTCGTGAGGCTGGACAGCCGCGCGATGCCCGCGAGCCCGCCACGGTCGGGGCAGGCACGAGGCCGTCCATCAGAACGGGATAACGACGCTGGCAACGGAATCTTTAGCGTTTGCCCGTAAAAAGCGCCATAACGTGCGGTAACCCATTCGCATGCGATGCATATGCCGATGGATTTCCGCTAAAGTGGCGGCGATCGCGCACCGTTAATTGGCCTTATGAGCATGATGCGAGAGCATGCAAGCCGTTTTTCGAATCCACGCAGCCGTTAAAAATGCCTGATCCGTTCCAAGACAACGACGAAGCCGGCCATCCCCAAACGTTTGCGCAAACGGGCGACGAGGTCGAGGCGATCGCATCGGCGCAGTTCGTCTATATCGGGCGTCAACCGATACTCGACCGCGATGGCGCGGTGCATGCGTACGAGCTGCTGTTTCGTGGCGGCGCGCACAACTACGCGCAAGTCGCCGACGACGCGCAGGCCACTGCGCAGGTGGTCGTGCGCACGATCGGCGGCATCGGCGTGCCGTCCGTGCTCGGCACGCATCGCGGCTATGTCAACATCGGCCGTGACCTGCTGTTCGACGATATCGTGCATCTGATGGAGCCCGGGCGCTTCGTGCTCGAAATCCTCGAAACGGTGATGTTCGACGCGCGGCTCATCGCGCGCATCGACGATCTGCGGCGCGCGGGCTTTCGCGTCGCGCTCGACGACGTGTGCGAGCTGTCGCCGAACCTGCTCGCCGCGTTGCCGCATGCGGACATCGTCAAGATCGACTTTCTGCAGACGGACCGCGCGCAGCTTGCCCGTCTCACGCAGGCGCTGCGCGGGCACGGCAAGACGCTGATCGCCGAGAAGGTCGAGACGCGCGAAGATTTCGCGCTTGCCCGCGAGCTGGGCTTCGACCTGTTTCAAGGCTATTTCTTCGCGCGCCCGCAGGTGCTGTCGACGCGCCGCACGCGCTCGTCGCGCACGTCGCTGTTGCGGCTGCTCGCGCTGCTCGCGCGCGACGCGGGCATCGTCGAACTCGAAGCCGAATTGAAGCGTAATCCGAATGTCGTGATGCAACTGCTGCGGCTCGTCAATTCGAGTGCGTTCGGCCTGGGGCGCAATATCGCGTCGCTGCGTGAGGCGATCATCGCGACGGGCACTCGGCAGATCGCGCGCTGGGCGCAACTGCTGTTGTACGCGGGCGGCGGCGATCTGCCGTGGCGCTCCGATCCCCTCGTGCAACTGGCGGGCACGCGCGCGCGCTTCATGGAACTGGCCGCGCGCTGGATTCGCCCGAATGACGAAGCATTCGCCGACGCCGCTTTCCTCACGGGCGTGTTTTCTCTGGTGCATGTGCTGGTGGATTCGACGCCGGATGCAACCCTCGATCCTTTGGACCTGTCGCCGCTGATTCGCGATGCGATCGTCGAACGTTCAGGGCCGATGGGCGCGCTGTTGAGCATCGCGGAAGCGGCGGGCGCGGCGCATGACGCAGCCGCGATCGCGAGCGCGCAATCGCTCGAAGAATTCGCGGCGCTGACGCCCGTCGTGCTTGCCGAGTTGAACCTGTCGGCGGCCGCCTGGTTCGGCGCGCATCTTGCTGAGTGAGGCTCGCATTGCGTGTGTGCCGCATGCGCGGTCAGTGCGGCCATCGATCGCGAGCGGACTGAAAAACGCGTGCGGCCGTCGTTGTGCCGCACGCAAACGCGCAATCGCCAAACGTGGTCCAATATCGCGAATGACTGATGGTTGCGGCGGCTTCGTCCTCTTTGGGAACTTCGCGAGGGCGCGGCGTCGCGACGGTATCGCGCGTTCACGATTCGAGGACTCGACATGAAGCAAAAGATTGTGCTGTTCGCGCTCGCGGCTGCGCTGTGCGCGAGCCTGTCACTGCATTCGCTGACGGCGTCCGCCACGCTCAAGCCGGGCGATAGCGCGCCCGACTTCACGACGCAGGCGTCGCTGGGTGGCAAGACCTATACGTATGCGCTATCCGACGCGCTGAAGAAAGGGCCCGTCGTGCTGTACTTCTATCCCGCCGCCTTCACGACGGGCTGCACGATCGAGGCGCATGAGTTCGCCGAGGCCGTCGATGAATACAAGAAGTACGGCGCGACCGTCATCGGCGTTTCGCACGACAACATCGACACGCTGACGAAGTTCTCCGTGAGCGAATGCCGCAGCAAGTTCCCCGTCGCCGCCGATCCCGAGTCAAAGGTCATCAACGCATACGATGCGGGTTTGCCGATGCACGCATCGATGGCAAACCGCGTGTCGTATGTGATCGCGCCTGACGGCAAGGTCATCTACGAATATACGAGCCTGTCGCCGGACAAGCATGTCGCGAACACGATGCAGGCGCTCAAGGAGTGGGCCGCGACGCACAAGCAGCCTTGACGGCGTGTCGTGCGCGGTTTGCCGTGGTCCGCTGCGTTTTGATTCGCGCGGCGCGGTGCATAACGGAACGCCGATGTTGTTTTGCACGCTTTAGCACCGCGTAATCGGGTGCGCCCGGATGATGTTCTTGCACTTCGACGGGACTTTTCGCCATGCCGATAGTCGTTGGACTGCTCGTCCTGATCGCATTGATTTACGGCGCCGTGCAGGCGTTTCACGCGTTATCGGCGCGCTTCGGGTTCGGCGTGGCCGTGGGCGTCGCGGTGCTCGTGGCGGCGTTGTTGCTGGCGGCGCTTGCGTGGTGGTGGCGACGTCATAAGGAAGTGTCGGCGAATATCCGCGACGGCGACTGGACGCACGAACTCAAAGGCGAGTGGGGCGGCGTTCGGCTCGCGGCGGGCAAGCGTTTGTGTGATGTGCAGGTTGCGGGCGAGCGCGGTTCGTATATCTTCGCGGATCTGCGCGATGCACAGGCGATGCGTGATGGCGAGCGGTGGCAGGTGAAGCTCGATGTGAAGGATAGCGTGCATCCCGAGTGGCGCTTGCCGGTGAAGTCGGAGCGCGAAGCGCGGCAGTGGGCGCGGATTTTTGTGCTTGCTATGGCGCAGAAGCTTTGAGGTTTTTTTTCGTCTGCGACGCTAAGTGGTTTTTTGCTCTTTTCGCGATGCGGTTTTGTCTTGCCGCTGTCGCTGGCATCCGCGATTGCGGTTTGTTTTGCCACTATCGCTGGCATCCGCGATTGCGGTTTGTTTTGCCCTTTGCGCGGGCATCCGCGATTGCGGTGTGTTGTGCCGCTTTCGCGGGCATCCGCGATTGCGGTTTGTTTTGCCTTTGCGCGGGCATCCGCGATGCGCCTCGTGGCGCAGGCGTTGCCCCTGTGCGGGGCGGCACCTACTTTCTTTGCCGCGGCAAAGAAAGTAGGCAAAGAAAGCCGCT
>NZ_JAGIPX010000128.1 GCF_017814945.1 Paraburkholderia sp. LEh10 | reverse complement strand
GCGCGTAAAGTGTTCGCTTCGCCGGGCTGACGCCCGCACTTGACCCGCCAACCACCCACTCGGGATTCGAAAGAAGCGGTATTCAATAGGGGCGTCACCTCTGGCGCATCCATGACGGCATATCCCGTGAACGCGGACGGTTCAAATGGGACAACCATCGTTATCCAACTGCAAAAGGAATGGAGAAAATGAAAAAGATCGCCACGATTTTTTTCGTAGGCATCGTCATGATGTCGGGCTGCTCGAAGAAACCGGACGGTTCCGAGTTTGTCGGGACATGGTACGACCCGGACAAAGGTGAAAAAATCCAGATCACGCAAAACGGCGCCAGCTTCCTGATGCGGGAGCTGGCTAGCGACAAGAATCCGAAGCCATCCAATGCCACGTTGCCAGCCGTGTATCAGGACGGCCTGCTGAAAATCATGGTCGGCGGCCGTTCGGTGGCAATTACCCATGTACAAGCCGACGACACGGTCGTATTGCCACTGATGAACGGGCAAGGCTCTGAAACGCTGGGCCGGGCGAAAGAATGAGAATCCCGGTATTTACAGCATGATTGATCGCGGGAGTGAGTACGGTGGCCGTAGCAGTGCATCGGGGAACTACCCGAACTCCCACGGGATTGGCAGCTCGATCTCGACGAGCACGGAACAGGTGGCACAGGCCCATCCGTACGCCAACCAACAGGCGCCCGGCGCATCCACTGCGACGGTTGCGGGCGCAGTGTTCAATTGCGGCGCGACGGTCAGAGCATTGTTGAAACCACGAGCTTACGCAAACCGCCTGAAAACGGATATCCGGAGTTGGAAGCACAATCAGATTCTCATCTTTTATACGGGAGTCGGCCAACAAGACCGGACAAGTTCGCGAAGTGCAGAAGAAAGGAAGGTTTATTGGTCAGAGGCCGTCGCTGAAACCCAAAGATGTTTAGGCAATCCGGATCTACCTTCTGAACGCTCATGCCATCCGTGATCTCGCGATGTTCAACCTCGCAATCGGCCACAAACGACGTGGATGTAATCCTATCAGTTTGCACGTTCGCAAAGTTACCCGCGGCAACCAGGTTTTGCCGCAGGCGCTGATTGTTCAGCGAAAGACGCGTCGACCGGTACGGGTTGAGTTGACCGAGCCGAGTCGGTCGGCCTGAAGACCAACGCCCGTCGTCTGTCGTACATTGCCAGGAACATGGGTTGCGAAGGCCGAATTTGCGCGAGCTCCACGGGCTTCGACCTTTGGTCGCCAATAATAAATTCGAGAAGTTGTCCGTAGTCAGGGTGTCATTCGAGGAGGAAATAGTCTTCTCTACGGAGACTCACCCTCCGCCGCTCGACTCGTCTCCCAGCTGCTCGGGCACCCCCGAGTGTCGATCACCAATGCCTACTGCGGGAGTGCGGTCAACCTCGCGAAAGTTTATACGGTTCGTGCGATCGCTGGGATGGATCAGCTGCAGCCGTACATCGAGGCAATGAACGACGCGCTTCGGCGACGTGAATTCGTTAGCTTGTACCTGATTGGAACGCGTGCGATGGGCCAACGGCGTCTGCAAGCTGAAAAAGTTCCCTACGAATTCGTGACGTTCGGAGAGAATGGGCAGTCAGCCCACGGATTACGTGCCGAGCTCGGGACTCTTCTCAAAGCCGCAGTCTGCGTGCGAATCATGGCCGAGACATCGCTCGAGACAAGCGCAAACTCTTTGTGCATCATGCTTCCACCGGTCGATGACGAAGCGAATGCTCCCTGTCCGGATGTCTCGTGAACATCATCTGAGTCGCCGACGAGCGACATACAGAGCATGTCAGCCCACACGTCTCCGCAAGCCCGATCCATTTACCACATGCCTCCGGTATCCAGCCACCACCGTTGCATCTGCAATATTTCGCGGGGGCTAGAAATGCGAAATCGAATAGAGATACTGAACTCAGTCGAAAAATTGACCAGGAGAAACGATGATCCGACTGACTCAAGTATCGTTAGTTGCCGCGGCGTTCCTGACTGCATGCGGTGGTGGGAGCGGTGGCGCTGCGGATGGCGACGACAGTCACGCCACCGGTGGTTCCTGTAACCCGGGCACGACTGTCGTGCAGCCGGTTCCGATTAACCCGTACACCGGTGAAACTGCCCCGGGGTCGACAACTACAACAGTCACAGGTGACGTATTCAATAGCGGCGCCACCACCAATGCGTCCGTGACAGCGTACCTCGTGAACGCAGACGGTTCAAACGGAGCGGCCATCGGCACGGCTACGACAGACCGGGATGGCACGTTCATCATGACGCTGAGTCAAGCCCCGTTTGCGACTGCGAACTATGTCCGATTCATCGCGACAGGAGGCACATATACGTCGACCGCCGACCACACGAGCCAAACGAATGGTGCATTGGAACTTGTGACGCCCTATATCACGACTGCATTCAATCATTTCGTCATGACGCCGTTGACGAACGTTGCGTCGCAACGGATGCGCCAGGTCGCATCGGTCGGTGGCGCACTGGCGAAGGGATATACAGCGGGCGCGAGCATGGTGCTATCGTTGATCGGATTTTCCGATCCGATTTTGCCGAACAACAAGGTGAGCGGCGGCGTCGACTATCTAGGTCTTTTGCCGGGGTCACCAGACGATACATTGAACGCGTACGCAGACGCCCTCAATGCCATCGAGGCATACGGCGTCGAGTACGATCTACCGTCGACAATATCCGTCCAGTTACTGACGCAGAGTCAGTTAACCGGCACGGCTTCCGCGACCCTGCCCGGCGGCACACCAATCAACATTGGCCAATGGCAGGGTGAGATATTCGACTCGTCCGCTCCATATACCCTTCCGATGCTGGAATCGACAGGCGCTCCGCCACCGTATGCAGAAATGCACCAGTTCATGATGTGGGAATACGCGTACGTCGCTTGCCTCAGTCTGGATAGCACAGCGCACTATGCACGGTTCCCGCTTCAACAAGGCAGCCCCGACATGTTTGCCGATGGTGCTTGCTCGACGTACCAGAGCTACGTGAGCAAAATTGGCGCAAAGGTTTTGACGAACAACCGTAGCGCACGGCTCGTTCACTCGGTGGGGTATGTACCGCAGATCGTGCCGGTCGTCGGCGCGGGCACTTGAGAAGTGTTCCAACGCCCGCACGATCGAATCGATTTGTAGAAAATGCGATGCGCCGGATGCTAGCGCATCGCCCATCATCCTGCACGCGGTTGCAGGACGAATTAAAACAGACTCCGACGGGACTATACGATCTTAAGCGGCACGAAAAGGCATCAGGACAAGATACTGCAGAGTCGAGATATGGCGCGCTTTGTCTGTTACGACCTCTTTCGTCTGGCGTTGTCAACCTGGCCAGTGCGGCGCGGTAAAATGAGGCGGTGAAGAAGACGAAGTCGGTTTATCACGGCCACCACCGCTTCCCTTCGGTCGTAATCAGTTTCGCAGTTTGCTGTTACTGATATGACCTTGCGTGTCAATTGTGACGGTGGATCACACTTCTGATATCCGCGGGGTTCTGGTACACAACCGGTTAAGAGATGTCCTATTGGTACGACACTTTATCGAGCGGACAGGACGGCATCCCATGCGGCGGGCGCATCGGCACCCTTGAGGTTGAGCTTCGAGAGATCGAACTGACCCTTGCGAATGCGATGCGCCAACTCGATGCCTGAAATCGTGATCGCGGCGCTCCCGAGCCGTTTGAAGCTGCGCATCACGTTCGTTCTGGATTTGATGTGGCGATGGTCCTGTTCGCAGGTTGTTCAGATACTTCGAGGACCGGACCTTCGCGTCTTCAGGCAGCAGACCATCGGCCTTCACCTCGCGCACCGCGCGGTGCGAGGCAGCATAGCCATCGAGCGCGTTGGTCTCCGACGACTGGCCCTGATCCCGGATGGCCTTGCCGGAAAAGGCTTTGGCCGCGACCACATCGCGCTTTGTCCTGAGCGTGAAGTTCACCGTCTAGCCAGCTCGATCCACCGCCTGGTACAGGTAGACACACCTGCCACGAATTTTCAGGTCAGTCTCGTCGACACGCCACGAGCGACCCGCAGGTGTAGCAAAGCGGTTCCAGCGTTTGGCGAACCCGGGCGTATAACGCCTCACGCAGCGCAGGCTCGTCGTATTGAAGCAGCGACAAACCCCATTCGGCTATCATCTCGACGACATCGCTAAGTGCGTATTTCGGATGAACGTGACCGGCCGTTTCGGGATCGTGACCGGCGATTTCGGCAACGTGACCGATCATTTCGGGAGCGTGACCGAGCGGACCAGACGGCAGGATTGGCGTTGCGCATGACATCAACCACGCGGGCTATGCTCGCCGGCTTTGGCCGGAGAGAGCATGCCCGCGCACCGGATGAACATGCGCATGATCAAGGACGTTTTACGACTTAAATTCGACGGCGGTTTCTCGCACGATCGGATCGCCGCATCGCTGGGTATTTCCAAGGGCGTGGTCACGAAGTACGTCGGACTGGCTGGCGCCGCCGGGCTGGACTGGGCGAGTACCTGTGACATGGACGAAGGCGAACTCGAGCGGCGGCTTCTCGGCAAGCCCACTGGGCCAGCAGCCTACGCCCAGCCCGACTACGGGCGTATCCATCAGGAATTGCGCCGCAAGGGCGTGACGCTGACGTTGCTGTGGGAGGAGTACCAGGCCGAGTTTGCGGACCGGCAGACCTACCGCTACACGCAGTTCTGCGAGCATTACAAGGCATTCACGAAACGCCTGAAGCGCTCGATGCGCGTCACGCTGTTTTGCGACACTTGGAGCGTCTCGGAAACGAAGTTGACGCGAATAGCGAACTTCTCGGACTTGCAGAGTTGGTAGCGCAGTGTGAAGAACAGAGCGTTCCAGCCCCCGCCATCGACTGCTAACGAAAGGGCTGGAAACAGAGGGGCACTTCGGTAAATTGACTCCTGTGATACCAACAGGGAGAAAGCCATGAGCGTTACCGACCAATACGTGTACGAATATGCGCAACTCGATCGCCGGAGCGTTGCCGCGCAATTGCGCGGCAACGCTCCGGCGATCGAGTTGCGCATATTCGTACACGTATTGGTCGGTAACGCTCATGGCTTTCTCCCTGTTGGTATCACAGGAGTCAATTTACCGAAGTGCCCCTCTGTTTCCAGCCCTTTCGTTAGCAGTCGATGGCGGGGGCTGGAACGCTCTGTTCTTCACACTGCGCTACCAACTCTGCAAGTCCGAGAAGTTCGCTATTCGCGTCAACTTCGTTTCCGAGACGCTCCAAGTGTCGCAAAACAGCGTGACGCGCATCGAGCGCTTCAGGCGTTTCGTGAATGCCTTGTAATGCTCGCAGAACTGCGTGTAGCGGTAGGTCTGCCGGTCCGCAAACTCGGCCTGGTACTCCTCCCACAGCAACGTCAGCGTCACGCCCTTGCGGCGCAATTCCTGATGGATACGCCCGTAGTCGGGCTGGGCGTAGGCTGCTGGCCCAGTGGGCTTGCCGAGAAGCCGCCGCTCGAGTTCGCCTTCGTCCATGTCACAGGTACTCGCCCAGTCCAGCCCGGCGGCGCCAGCCAGTCCGACGTACTTCGTGACCACGCCCTTGGAAATACCCAGCGATGCGGCGATCCGATCGTGCGAGAAACCGCCGTCGAATTTAAGTCGTAAAACGTCCTTGATCATGCGCATGTTCATCCGGTGCGCGGGCATGCTCTCTCCGGCCAAAGCCGGCGAGCATAGCCCGCGTGGTTGATGTCATGCGCAACGCCAATCCTGCCGTCTGGTCCGCTCGGTCACGCTCCCGAAATGATCGGTCACGTTGCCGAAATCGCCGGTCACGATCCCGAAACGGCCGGTCACGTTCATCCGAAATACGCACTTAGCGATGTCGTCGAGATGATAGCCGAATGGGGTTTGTCGCTGCTTCAATACGACGAGCCTGCGCTGCGTGAGGCGTTATACGCCCGGGTTCGCCAAACGCTGGAACCGCTTTGCTACACCTGCGGGTCGCTCGTGGCGTGTCGACGAGACTGACCTGAAAATTCGTGGCAGGTGTGTCTACCTGTACCAGGCGGTGGATCGAGCTGGCTAGACGGTGAACTTCACGCTCAGGACAAAGCGCGATGTGGTCGCGGCCAAAGCCTTTTCCGGCAAGGCCATCCGGGATCAGGGCCAGTCGTCGGAGACCAACGCGCTCGA
The DNA here is from genome assembly GCF_017814945.1 of Paraburkholderia sp. LEh10. GTDB lineage: Bacteria > Pseudomonadota > Gammaproteobacteria > Burkholderiales > Burkholderiaceae > Paraburkholderia. The sequence continues at coordinate 3,846 of NZ_JAGIPX010000128.1, read as the reverse complement.
TGGCTATGCTGCCTCGCACCGCGCGGTGCGCGAGGTGAAGGCCGATGGTCTGCTGCCTGAAGACGCGAAGGTCCGGTCCTCGAAGTATCTGAACAACCTGCGAACAGGACCATCGCCACATCAAATCCAGAACGAACGTGATGCGCAGCTTCAAACGGCTCGGGAGCGCCGCGATCACGATTTCAGGCATCGAGTTGGCGCATCGCATTCGCAAGGGTCAGTTCGATCTCTCGAAGCTCAACCTCAAGGGTGCCGATGCGCCCGCCGCATGGGATGCCGTCCTGTCCGCTCGATAAAGTGTCGTACCAATAGGACATCTCTTAACCGGTTGTGTACCAGAACCCCGCGGATATCAGAAGTGTGATCCACCGTCACAATTGACACGCAAGGTCATATCAGTAACAGCAAACTGCGAAACTGATTACGACCGAAGGGAAGCGGTGGTGGCCGTGATAAACCGACTTCGTCTTCTTCACCGCCTCATTTTACCGCGCCGCACTGGCCAGGTTGACAACGCCAGACGAAAGAGGTCGTAACAGACAAAGCGCGCCATATCTCGACTCTGCAGTATCTTGTCCTGATGCCTTTTCGTGCCGCTTAAGATCGTATAGTCCCGTCGGAGTCTGTTTTAATTCGTCCTGCAACCGCGTGCAGGATGATGGGCGATGCGCTAGCATCCGGCGCATCGCATTTTCTACAAATCGATTCGATCGTGCGGGCGTTGGAACACTTCTCAAGTGCCCGCGCCGACGACCGGCACGATCTGCGGTACATACCCCACCGAGTGAACGAGCCGTGCGCTACGGTTGTTCGTCAAAACCTTTGCGCCAATTTTGCTCACGTAGCTCTGGTACGTCGAGCAAGCACCATCGGCAAACATGTCGGGGCTGCCTTGTTGAAGCGGGAACCGTGCATAGTGCGCTGTGCTATCCAGACTGAGGCAAGCGACGTACGCGTATTCCCACATCATGAACTGGTGCATTTCTGCATACGGTGGCGGAGCGCCTGTCGATTCCAGCATCGGAAGGGTATATGGAGCGGACGAGTCGAATATCTCACCCTGCCATTGGCCAATGTTGATTGGTGTGCCGCCGGGCAGGGTCGCGGAAGCCGTGCCGGTTAACTGACTCTGCGTCAGTAACTGGACGGATATTGTCGACGGTAGATCGTACTCGACGCCGTATGCCTCGATGGCATTGAGGGCGTCTGCGTACGCGTTCAATGTATCGTCTGGTGACCCCGGCAAAAGACCTAGATAGTCGACGCCGCCGCTCACCTTGTTGTTCGGCAAAATCGGATCGGAAAATCCGATCAACGATAGCACCATGCTCGCGCCCGCTGTATATCCCTTCGCCAGTGCGCCACCGACCGATGCGACCTGGCGCATCCGTTGCGACGCAACGTTCGTCAACGGCGTCATGACGAAATGATTGAATGCAGTCGTGATATAGGGCGTCACAAGTTCCAATGCACCATTCGTTTGGCTCGTGTGGTCGGCGGTCGACGTATATGTGCCTCCTGTCGCGATGAATCGGACATAGTTCGCAGTCGCAAACGGGGCTTGACTCAGCGTCATGATGAACGTGCCATCCCGGTCTGTCGTAGCCGTGCCGATGGCCGCTCCGTTTGAACCGTCTGCGTTCACGAGGTACGCTGTCACGGACGCATTGGTGGTGGCGCCGCTATTGAATACGTCACCTGTGACTGTTGTAGTTGTCGACCCCGGGGCAGTTTCACCGGTGTACGGGTTAATCGGAACCGGCTGCACGACAGTCGTGCCCGGGTTACAGGAACCACCGGTGGCGTGACTGTCGTCGCCATCCGCAGCGCCACCGCTCCCACCACCGCATGCAGTCAGGAACGCCGCGGCAACTAACGATACTTGAGTCAGTCGGATCATCGTTTCTCCTGGTCAATTTTTCGACTGAGTTCAGTATCTCTATTCGATTTCGCATTTCTAGCCCCCGCGAAATATTGCAGATGCAACGGTGGTGGCTGGATACCGGAGGCATGTGGTAAATGGATCGGGCTTGCGGAGACGTGTGGGCTGACATGCTCTGTATGTCGCTCGTCGGCGACTCAGATGATGTTCACGAGACATCCGGACAGGGAGCATTCGCTTCGTCATCGACCGGTGGAAGCATGATGCACAAAGAGTTTGCGCTTGTCTCGAGCGATGTCTCGGCCATGATTCGCACGCAGACTGCGGCTTTGAGAAGAGTCCCGAGCTCGGCACGTAATCCGTGGGCTGACTGCCCATTCTCTCCGAACGTCACGAATTCGTAGGGAACTTTTTCAGCTTGCAGACGCCGTTGGCCCATCGCACGCGTTCCAATCAGGTACAAGCTAACGAATTCACGTCGCCGAAGCGCGTCGTTCATTGCCTCGATGTACGGCTGCAGCTGATCCATCCCAGCGATCGCACGAACCGTATAAACTTTCGCGAGGTTGACCGCACTCCCGCAGTAGGCATTGGTGATCGACACTCGGGGGTGCCCGAGCAGCTGGGAGACGAGTCGAGCGGCGGAGGGTGAGTCTCCGTAGAGAAGACTATTTCCTCCTCGAATGACACCCTGACTACGGACAACTTCTCGAATTTATTATTGGCGACCAAAGGTCGAAGCCCGTGGAGCTCGCGCAAATTCGGCCTTCGCAACCCATGTTCCTGGCAATGTACGACAGACGACGGGCGTTGGTCTTCAGGCCGACCGACTCGGCTCGGTCAACTCAACCCGTACCGGTCGACGCGTCTTTCGCTGAACAATCAGCGCCTGCGGCAAAACCTGGTTGCCGCGGGTAACTTTGCGAACGTGCAAACTGATAGGATTACATCCACGTCGTTTGTGGCCGATTGCGAGGTTGAACATCGCGAGATCACGGATGGCATGAGCGTTCAGAAGGTAGATCCGGATTGCCTAAACATCTTTGGGTTTCAGCGACGGCCTCTGACCAATAAACCTTCCTTTCTTCTGCACTTCGCGAACTTGTCCGGTCTTGTTGGCCGACTCCCGTATAAAAGATGAGAATCTGATTGTGCTTCCAACTCCGGATATCCGTTTTCAGGCGGTTTGCGTAAGCTCGTGGTTTCAACAATGCTCTGACCGTCGCGCCGCAATTGAACACTGCGCCCGCAACCGTCGCAGTGGATGCGCCGGGCGCCTGTTGGTTGGCGTACGGATGGGCCTGTGCCACCTGTTCCGTGCTCGTCGAGATCGAGCTGCCAATCCCGTGGGAGTTCGGGTAGTTCCCCGATGCACTGCTACGGCCACCGTACTCACTCCCGCGATCAATCATGCTGTAAATACCGGGATTCTCATTCTTTCGCCCGGCCCAGCGTTTCAGAGCCTTGCCCGTTCATCAGTGGCAATACGACCGTGTCGTCGGCTTGTACATGGGTAATTGCCACCGAACGGCCGCCGACCATGATTTTCAGCAGGCCGTCCTGATACACGGCTGGCAACGTGGCATTGGATGGCTTCGGATTCTTGTCGCTAGCCAGCTCCCGCATCAGGAAGCTGGCGCCGTTTTGCGTGATCTGGATTTTTTCACCTTTGTCCGGGTCGTACCATGTCCCGACAAACTCGGAACCGTCCGGTTTCTTCGAGCAGCCCGACATCATGACGATGCCTACGAAAAAAATCGTGGCGATCTTTTTCATTTTCTCCATTCCTTTTGCAGTTGGATAACGATGGTTGTCCCATTTGAACCGTCCGCGTTCACGGGATATGCCGTCATGGATGCGCCAGAGGTGACGCCCCTATTGAATACCGCTTCTTTCGAATCCCGAGTGGGTGGTTGGCGGGTCAAGTGCGGGCGTCAGCCCGGCGAAGCGAACACTTTACGCGC
>NZ_JAGIPX010000127.1 GCF_017814945.1 Paraburkholderia sp. LEh10 | reverse complement strand
AATCGGCAGCCTTGTCGGCCGCTCCTCAAACCTTGGTGAGTCCACCGGCAGAGCCGGTGGCTTACCTCACTGAGTTAAGGCAATGCTGATCAAGTCCACCGTTCACGACTTTCATGCGTTATAGCGTGGACGTGCAATGGCGAAAGTAAAAACGTAATGAAGCAACTGACACTGGCGATGGCTGTCGATCAATGCGCAGGATTCGGGGCGCAGCGCAAACCTACGCGACGCGAAGCGTTTCTCGACGAGATGAACACGATCGTGCCGTGGGCGCAACTGTGCGCAGTGGTGGAGCCGTTTTATCCGAAACGCGGCAATGGTCGCCCGCCGATTGCGCTGGAGCGCATGTTGCGGATTCACTTTGTGCAGCACTGGTTCAACCTTGCCGACCTTGCGTGCGAAGAGGCGCTGTACGACAGCCTCAGCATGCGCCGTTTTGTGGGCATTGACCTGGGCAGCGAAACGGTGCCGGACGCCACCACCTTGCTCAAATTCCGGCACCTGCTGGAAGAGCACAAGCTGGGAGAGCGAATCTTCGCCGAGGTAGGCCTGGTGTTGCAGGAGCGCGGAGCGAAGCTCAAGAGCGGCACGATCGTCGACGCGACACTGATCGGTGCACCCTCGTCGACGAAGAACAAGGAGAAGGCGCGTGACCCCGAAATGCATCAGACGCGAAAGGGCCAGCAATGGTATTTCGGCATGAAGTTGCACATCGGTGTGGACAGTCAGAGTGGGCTGGCTCATAGCGCGGTCGTGACGGCCGCGAACGTGCACGACAAACACCCACTGCCACAGTTGCTGCACGGTGAGGAGCAACGCGTGTACGGTGACAGCGCGTACACGAGCCAGAAAGCACTGATTCACAGCAAGGCTCCGAAGGCACGCGACTTCACCAACAAGCGCACGCGTCGCAAGGACATCGTCGACGAAGTGGCGCGGCGCAAGAACCGCAACAAGTCGAAGATCCGTGCCCGGGTCGAGCACGTGTTCGCGGTCGTGAAGCGGCCGTGGGGCTTCACGAAGGTTCGCTACCGCGGCCTGGCGAAGAACGCCAATCGCGCCTTCGTCGCGCTCGCGCTGGCCAATCTCTACATGTGGCGAGGTCGTTCGACGGCACAGGTACGCCCGTAAAGGGCCGAAAGCGGGCGAAAAGCCCGTGCGCAGCCCCTCAAGGGGCATAACGTGAGCTGCAATGCCCCGCTTTTACGGCTGTTATTCGCGATCTCGAAAGATTACACATGCCTTGATCGCAATCAGTCGTGTTTACGCGGCTTGATCAGCATTGCCTTAACTCGCAAAACATGGATACAGGGTCATGCAAAACCCAACCTCACCACGCCGCAAGCGCGCGCCCCGCTTCCTCGAAATCGCCGAAGCCGCTGGCGTGAGCCCCGCAACGGTGGACCGCGTGCTGAACGAACGGGGCAGCGTGTCCGCCGCGATGCAGGCACGCGTTGTGGCGGCCGCACGCGAACTCGGCGTGCCTCGCGTGCTGCCCAATCCAAGGCACGGACTCCTGCATATCGACGTGCTGATCCCGCGCAACGACACGCCCCTCTTTCAGCGGATTAATCTCGCGCTGCAACGGTCGATGCAAATGCTCGATCGAAGAATCGTCCTGCATCGGCAAATCGTTCCGGAGGCCGACGACGAAGTCATCACGCATGCGATCCTTCGACCGGGTCACAAGCGTGCCGGGCTGATCGTCACAACGCACGACACACCCGCGGTGCGCGATGCGCTGCGCGCAGTGATCGCCCAGGGCGTCCCCGCGGTCACGATGGTGACCGATATCGCCGACATCGGCCGTTTGCATTACGCCGGTATCGACAATGCAAGCGCAGGCCGCACGGCTGGGTATTTCGTAGGACGGCTCGCGACGCAGCCCGGTCGCGTGCTGCTGCTTTGCTCGCGCAAGGACTACCGCGCGCACGTCGACCGGATCAGCGGATGCCGCGCGACGCTGGTCGAGTCGTTTCCGCACCTCGTCTGCGAACACGAAGAGATGGAAACGCTGGATGACCCAGACCGTTGCCATCGTGCCGTACTGAACGCACTCAAGCGCAGCAACGTGGTCGGCATCTACAACAGCGGATACGGATCGGAAGGGATCGAAGCGGCGTTGCGCAGGGTGGGCGCGGCGGGCAAGATGGTGTGGGTCGGCCATGAAATGCTCGACCGCCACAGGCAATACATCGAGCAAGGCACGATGGATATCGCCATCGACCAGGACCCTGACGGGCAGGTGATCTCAGCATTGCAGCATGCGCTCAATGCGTGCGGCGTGGTGGACGGGCCCGCGCCTCCCGGGCCCGTCGAGTTCCGCATTTTCTGCTCGGCCAACCTGCGCCGAAGCCCTTATCTGGTCGACCACCTTGCGAGGTGAACCCGATCCTCGGCGTTTCGACGAGCTGAAAGGCTTCACATCGACAAGCGTCCAACCGGCCTGGGCCCCGCGGCGTCCAGTCGTGCTGCTCAGGTCAGTGTGCAGGCTGCGTCGCGCCTTTGCCCCGCTTCCGTGGTTCTGTCGCAGTAAGAGCGAGAGGTCGGCCAAATCCGATATGGTATGGATTCCTTATCCAGCCAGCGAATAGAATTGCTGTGCGGGAGTTTGACGCTGACATGAACGTACACGCGATCCGCATCACCACTACAGAAGTATCGGATAGCGAAGGAATGGACGCCGTGCTGCCCGCTGATGTGCCGATGGATCGGGTGATTGCCGATGGCGCGTACTACAACAGCATCGAGCGTACCGAAGCGCTTTCAGGCGCGGGCGTGACGCCCGTCATCCCACCGCCAGCTCACGCTGTCGTACACGGCGAGGAGCGAACCCGCCGGCATGACCAGATCGTCAGATACATCGAGGACAAAGGCATCTATGCATTTCACAAGAAATACGGCTACGGTGTGAGCTCGCTGGTCGAGGCACAGATCTCGCGCATCAAGCGCTGCATCGGCGAGGGCCTGCTGACGCAGGAGCTTGCGTCGCAGGAAGGTGAAGGCGTAATCATCGCCAACCTGCTGAGCCGGTGGAACGCCTTCGGCAAACCGATTTGCGTCAAAAATGCATAGTCGCGTCCATAGCACGGGAACTTGTACCCATCGGGACAAAGCCGTTGCGCAGCAGGTACTGGAATGCTCCTTTTTCAACTGCCTTTGGAACGGCCACGCGATTGCCGGCCATCTCGCGCTTACAGGACGATTGACGATATTTCATCAACGTTTCCGTTGATCCGACCGAGCCCGGCGCTTATCTTCGGAACCGTGCCGTTGGCGATAACCGATCGATACGGAGTCGGGATGGCGCAACGACTGCTGGGGTTCGCCTTCGCTGGAAGAAGCATCTTCGCGGGCGGATCGCAAAAATAAACCGTTTAGAGCATATGTCCATAACCAATAACTACGAGAATTCGGCGGATACCGCCTGCATCGATCCCAAACTAACGCTCAGATACACGGGTGCGCTATGCGCGCAAGGTAAGTCAGCACAGGCGAAGTCAATGTGCCGTGCAATTTTCGCCGCCGACCCAACTCGTGCCGATGCGCTTACTCTTCTCGCGACGATTGCCTTCCCGATGAAGGAACTACCGGTTTGCCCTTCCCCTTCCGTCGCCCCGCCGCCTTGCGTGCGCGGTACCTTTCGTGTTCGCCGCCGCTGCGGGGCATGCGACGACCGACTGGGTCGACACACCCACATGAAGGCCTTTCTGACCGGCCCGCAACTGATGGCGCGCAACGCGGTGCCATTGCTCGAACTGGCCGACGGCGAGATCACGGACATCGTCCTCGGTCATCCGCGGGGAGCCATAGGCGCCTTTGACCTCGGCATGGATAGACCGGATCAGGGCGAGCAACTGTGCATCCGTGAGGCGCTTGCGCCCGGGCGTGCCGCCGCGCTTCCACGCCCGATAGCCATTCAGGCTGACCGACAGGACCCCGCACAGCGCCGACAGCGGATAGTGACGGCGATGCGAATCAATCCAGGCGTACTTCACAGGAGGTCCTTCGCGAAGGACGCCGCCGCTTTTTTTGCGATTTCACGTTCCATCTGCTCCGGCGTGACAACCTTTGTCCCCGGGCCGTTGAGCGTGCCTGCCTCATCGGCCTTGACCCAGTTGCGCAATGACTGGTGTGAAATCCCCAGCTTTCGAGCGACGACCCGCGCGCTTTGCCCGTCTTTCACTCGCTGCACCGCGAGCGCCCTGAACTCCGCGGTGTATGCCTGCTTCGGTATTTTGAACATCGATTCTTTCCTTCCTTCGGGTCGAGTTTACACACGACCTGCTGGAAGGCGAAATTTCGAGGGAAGCTCAGGGACTGCGTACTCACACGATGAATGCGGCCAACACTGGCACGCAAACCACGACAACGGCAAGGATTGCGGCAATGCAATAGGGGAGTGTTCAAAAGTGTCAACGCCACCATGCCGAATGTCTACTGACATTACAAGATGACAAAATTAGACGCTTCTTTGCACGCCGTGCCGTCCGGCCACGATTCTGGGCTTTCTTGCCTGATCATGATGGCGATGTTGCATGGCCTTCCGGTTAATGAATCTCAGCTGCGCCACCAATTTGGGAACAATGTCTTTGGCAACCAGTTGCTGCTGTTGGCAGCCAAGGAAATCGGCATGACTGCAAAGCTGGTGCATCAGTCCGTGGATCGAATTAATCGCGCTCCGTTGCCAGCCATCGGTATCGACAACGACGGGCAGTATTTCATCGCTGGCAAATACGATACCGGTGGCGCCGAGCCGCGAATGGTGATGCAACGGCCGGGTAGTGCACCAGTTCTCCTGTCATTGGATGAATTCATCGGGTTATGGTCCGGGAAGCTAATTCTTTGCACGAGCAAAGCTAGTTTCACTGGAAACCTGGCCAAGTTCGACTTCACGTGGTTCATTCCTGCGATCGTAAAGTATCGGAGCCTGCTGAGCGAAGTTTTATTGATATCCTTAGTATTGCAAATCATAGGCCTTGTTACGCCGATGTTCTTTCAAGCCGTAATGGATAAGGTTCTTGTCAATCATGCGATGCAGACGTTGAATGTCATTGCGATTGGGCTCATTTCTGCGATCTCTTTTGAAGTGACGTTGACTGGAATTCGCAACTGGGTATTTGCTCATACCAGCAGCAAGATCGATGTTGAACTCGGAGCTCGGCTATTTCGCCACCTATTAGGCTTACCACTAACGTATTTTCATTTTCGCAGGGTGGGCGATTCAGTGGCGCGCGTACGGGAGTTGGAAAACATCCGCAGTTTTTTGACTGGCAACGCCATGACATTAGTGCTGGATCTTATGTTTTCGATCGTGTTCCTTGCTGTAATGCTGGTTTACAGCGGAGCGCTAACGTTAATTGTGATTGCCTCGATTCCGCTCTACGTAGTGATATCAATGGTTTGCACGCCTATCATTCGCAAACGACTTGATGCCAAGTTCAATCGCAGCGCCGAAAATCAATCGTTTCTGGTTGAGACGATCAGTGGGATTGATACCGTCAAGGCGATGGCCGTCGAACCCCGCTGGACTCAGAAGTGGGACAAACAGCTCGCTGCCTATGTAGCCGCAGGGCTGTCTGTCAATAACGTCGCGGCTGTTGCCAATGGCGGGGTCACACTGATAAGTAAGCTAGTCAATGTAGCCACCATGTGGTGGGGCGCGAAGCTCGTGATAGACCAAAAGATGACAGTAGGTGAATTGGTTGCTTTCAATATGCTGGCAGGGCAGGTCTCCAACCCAATTTTGCGTCTGGCGCAACTATGGAATGACTTTCAACAGGTAGGCGTCTCGATGGGACGATTAGGCGATATCCTCAACGCTCGGACGGAGGTCGTCGGTCGCAAGTCGCGCTTGCCGAAGCTGGCCGGTGCAGTGGAATTCGACCGTGTTGTGTTCCGTTATCGGCCCGATGCACCCGAAGTCATTCGCGGAGTTTCGTTGTCCATTAGGCCGGGCGAGGTGATCGGAATTGTTGGGCGTTCGGGTTCGGGAAAAAGCACGCTTACGAAGCTGGCACAAAGGCTCTACATCCCGGAAAGCGGGCGTGTACTAATTGACGGTCACGATATTGCTACGATCGAAACAGCTTCATTGCGCCAGCAAATCGGAGTGGTACTGCAAGAAAACACGTTATTCAATCGATCGATACGAGACAACATCGCGTTGTCGATACCGAACGCCTCTCTGGATGCGATCATCGCAGCGGCTAGCCTTTCCGGTGCGCATGAGTTTATTTGCCAGTTGCCAGAAGGATACGACACGATCGTAGGCGAGCACGGCACCGGTCTGTCGGGCGGGCAGCGGCAACGCGTTGCGATTGCCCGTGCGCTCCTTCCCAATCCGCGAATCCTGATTTTTGACGAGGCCACGAGCGCATTGGACTATGAATCGGAGAAGATCATTCACAACAACATGCGAAGCATCTGCCGTGGGCGCACTGTGCTGATCATCGCGCACCGACTATCAGCCGTGCGTGGGGCCAATCGCATCGTGGCAATGGAGCGCGGCCAGATCGCGGAAGTCGGCAGTCACGAAGAGCTCCTCAAGATCCCGCAGGGAATATATGCTCACTTGTACAGCTTGCAGCAGGGGGGCATGGCGTGAATCTGCGTCACCAACGGCAGGCATGGGGTGAACTGTGGCGCAGGTACCGGGATCATTTCGCGTATGCGTGGCGGGAGAGACGTGCACTTACACCACGTAACCTGAACTCCGATGAGGCGGAGTTTCTGCCTGCAGCTCTATCGTTGCAGGAAAAACCGGTCTCGCCGGCGGGTCGCTGGGTAGCGAAGGTCTTAATTTTGTTGATTGTAGTCGCAATCATGTGGTCAATTCTGGGGCATGTCGACATCGCTGTGAATGCCGTCGGCAAGGTGATTCCATCAGGATACAGCAAGACTATTGCGTCAGTTGAGGTCGCTCGCGTACGAGCATTGCACGTCACGGAAGGTCAGACGGTTCACGCTGGCGACATCCTCGTTGGACTCGATTCGCGCACTGTGGACAGCGACCGAGAAAAGGCCTGCGGCGATGCCGCGATAGCAGCATCGCAAGCTGCCGGTGCACGCGCTTTGATCGCGGCGATTGACAGCGATCGGGCGCCTGTTCTGGCGCCGAATTCGGGCGTTCCGCGTGAGCGCTGGCTTGAAACTGAACAGAACTTGCAAGGGCAGTGGCATTACTATGTCGCCAAGCGGCGTCGACTGGAGGGAGAGATCAGCCAGGCTGAAGCGGCGCTTCCGTTGGCACTAGAGCGCGAGCGGGACTACGCGCAGTTGTCGAAAGAAAACGACGTGTCACGCGATGCGTATCTCAAGAAGGAGCAGGAGCGTATCGACCTCCAAGCTCAACTTATTGACGCGCGAAACCAGCGAGCGGTTTTGATTGCGGAAACACGCAAGACGGTGCTTGATGCGCTGGACGACGCGGAGCGGGTGCTCAATGATGCTACGCAGGATGCTGCACGCGCCGAAGCGCACGGCGACCTCCTCAAACTGGTTGCGCCTGTGGACGGTACTGTGCAGCAACTGGCGGTACATAATGTCGGAGGAGTGGTCCAGGCGGCTCAGCCCTTGATGAAGATAGTTCCCACCAAGAGTAAGGTAGAGGTCGAAGCCTTTATTGAAAATAAGGATGTAGGTTTCGTCAGGGAGGGACAAAGCGCGGTTGTCAAGATCGATGCCTTCGAATACATAAAATACGGCACTGTTCCTGCGCGTGTGACCCATGTTTCGCACGACGCTATCAAGGATGAGAAGCGCGGACTGATTTATTCCGTGAAGGTGACGCTGGATCGATCGACGATGGAAATTGATGGCCGATCCGTTGCCCTGACGCCTGGTATGGGCGTAAATGTCGAAATCAAGACCGGAACGCGACGAGTCATTGAATACGTGTTGTCACCGCTTATTCAGGAATCCAGGGAGAGTTTGCATGAGCGATAAGAGAGCGAGCAGTCGGCTCAGGGGAATAGTGATTCTGCTTGGCTTATTCGTCGGCGCACGCGCCCATAGCTCCGGCGTACCGGACCTTCTGGAAGACCCGCTGTTGACCCGGCCGCCTCTGCTCAATTATGGTACCGTTTTACAAAGCGAAACGCCGGCGGTTACATGTCCCACCGCCATCGATCTCGCACAGCCACTGACGTTGGCCGGCGCGGTGGACATCGGTTTATGCAACAACCCACAGATCGGCGCTTCGTTTGCTGCAATCAAAGCGCAAGCCGCGGCGGTCGGCGAAGCACGCGCGTCCTATCTTCCAACGCTGTCGGCAGCTGTATCGCCGCTACGTACCCGGACACAGTACCCTGACTTGCCTACTTCTAACTCAACCGAAAATGGGCATACCCTGAGTGCGGGCGTAAGTTGGCGATTGTTCGACTTCGGCGCGCGCGCTGCGAGCGGTGAAGCTGAAAACCGTTCATTGCAGGCCGCTTTGGCTAACCACGACGCGACGATTCAAAAGGTGATGTCGAACATTGTGGAGGCTTACTTCGATGCACAGACGGCTCGGGCGACGCTAGTGGCGCGCGCCGAATCTACCGCGACGGCTCAACAAACCTATGAGGCCACTGAACGCCGCCAGCGGATGGGCGTGGCTGCGCAAAGCGATAGCTTGCAAGCCGCCACGGCCCTTGACAAGGCCGAACTCGCCCAACAGCAAGCTACCGCGGCCGATCGCGCATCGAGTGGAGCTTTGCTCTATTTTCTCGGGATAGCTCCTTCAACCGAACTAAGGCTCGCAGGATTGGAAAACGCCGGGACATCGCATGTTGTGGAAGACCTGAATTACTGGCTCGAGGAAACTGCCACGCGGCATCCAGCGATTATCGCGGCCCGCGAGCAGTGGAAAGCTGCACAAGCGAAGGTGAAGGTCGCACGGTCCGAAGGCCTACCGACTATCGACCTCGTGGGCAACTTTTATCAGAACGGCTACCAAGGGCTGCAGGCGAATCGCAGCAACACAACAACCGTGGGTATCATTGTGACGATTCCGCTCTTTGATGGGTTCTCAAGCACATACAAGGTGAGAAGAGCGCAAGCGCAGGCCGAACAGAGCGAGTCCCAACTCCATGATACGGATCAGCAAGTTTTAACGGACGTGATTAAGGCTCATGCGGAGGCCGTCGCCGTGGCAGGAAAATTGCAAGCCGCGGAAGAGCTGCTTCGAGCGGCCCGTTCTGCGGTTGCGTCTTCGCAGCGGCGCTACGATAAGGGCGCTGCCGACATCCTTGAGTTGCTGTCGGTGCAGTCGGCACTTGCGGACGCGCAGCTAGAGCGAGTTCGCGGCGTTGCCGAATGGGAGGCGGACCGCTTGAAGCTGCTGGCGGCAGCCGGCGCCCTTGATCGGAGTGAGATAGGAGATCATGCGTTCTAGCGGGCCATCAAGTTTGCCGCAATCATCGGACTGGCGGCGGCTTATGGAGCGCTGCCATCTGTAATCGATGCTGGCTCGGGCGATGATCGGCCAATCTGGATTGCCCGGGCGCAAGATGAAACTGAACGGTTTTATCGTCGCGATCTCGGCGATCTCTCTTTTACCCGCGTTCATGCGCCTGACGGAGTCCGATTTAGCTGGTAGGCGTTTTGAGATGCGTGCCTGATTGTTCCTCAAGTGTTGTGATTTGTGATCTTTTAAGGGAGTGATATGGACTCAATTACGCGAAGCAGAAGGAAGCTAATCGTTACGGACAGGGAGGGGTTCTTGATGAAATCATCAAAGACGGACGAGACGATCGAGAATCGAGGAGATAACAATGTCGATGTGTTATCTAATTCACTTGGGAGCACGTTAATCAGCACGGGAGCGGGAAATTTGATCGATGTGATTGGTGGTCAAGCCAATTCAGTGAGTCTGGCTGGTAACGACTCTATGCTAATAGATTACGGGTTTCGAGAAAAAATTTCCATCAGCAGAACCCGCGATATCGCTGAAATTGGTTGGTGGCAATGGCTTGAGCATCCATCTTTCACGGCATTCGGATAGAGTCGATGTATATGCCTCTTTTGAAATCCGAGTGGGTGGTTTTGCGGGTCAAGGGCGGGCGTGAGCCCGGCGTAGCGAACCCTTGAGGCGCCTTGAATCGACAAGCTGGGGCATGGCTGA
>NZ_JAGIPX010000126.1 GCF_017814945.1 Paraburkholderia sp. LEh10 | reverse complement strand
CTGGCGGCGTCAGATCCCTCCAGCTCACGCGACCCGAGACAAGATCCTCCCGCTCGTATCCCACCATGCGAAGAAATTCATCATTGGCCTCAAGAATGTCGCCACCTGCATTCCAGACGACAATCCCGATGATGTTGGCGTCGACGAGGCGCCGGATCTTCCCTTCACGCTCCGCAAGATCGCGGTACAAGCGGGCATTCTCCAGCGAGATCGCAGCCTGCGAGGCCAAAAGCTTCAGCACGGCGATGCGGGCCGGGCTGAACACGCGGGCAGTCAGACTGTTTTCAAGATAGAGCGCGCCGGTGAGCTTCGCCTGATTCATCAACGGGAAGCAGAGAATTGAACGGGCGCGATGTTGACGGATATAGGGATCTGTGGCAAACGAGGACTCAGCCGCGGCATCGTCAAGAAAGACGCTCTCCCGGGTGCGCAGGACATGATAGACGATCGACTCCGGCAGCATTGCCGCGCTCACCGGCACATCGCGCAACTGCAACCTGGGCGCGTCGCCGGTGGTCAGCGCTTGCGCCGCTATCCGTTCTTCGCCGCCGTCCGACAGAATCAACACGCCCCGTTCGGCGCCCGCCTGTTCGATGGCCGTACGCATGACCATCTCGATCAGCTTGTCCAGCACGATGTCGCCCGAGGCGGCCTGCGACACTTTGATCACCGTCGCGAGATCGAGATGTTCGACTGGCGTTGAAATCGTCGTCGTCGGCCCGGGTGCAGACTCTTCCTCCCTCAGATATGGATACCTCTCCTCGAGTTGCCGCACCTTCCCGTCGGCGCCCCAACGCAGATAGCCGTAGCGGGCGTCCTGCAGATATACACGGGCAATCTTCCCGAAACCGCGCGCCGCGTAAAAGCGCGACGCGAGTTCATTGGCGAGTGCCTCACCGTGGACAAAGCCGCTTTCCTGCGCCGAGCGAATGGCCTGCTCGTACAATTCCATGGCATCCTCGACGCGACCTTCAATCCGGGCGATCTCGGCACCGACCAGCGCGGCGCGGTCCGCGAAACTCTCCGGACAGTTTTTCGCCCAGATCTGAAGCTGCCGGTAATGCGCGGCGAGCGCGTCCAGGTGTTGTGGCCGCTCGCAGGCCGGCGTGCACTCGCACCAGGCGGCCTTTGCCAATGCGCCGTAAAAGTGATATTCGGCTTGCTCAACTAATGAGGTTGGGGTCCAGAGCAGCCGTTGCACATGCGATGCAGCATCCATGGCTGCCGTATGGTCGCCGGCCAGATAGCGCGCCTGCAATTTACGGATCCAGTACCACGACGCAGCTAGTGCCAGGGCAGGGTTGCTGGACAGATGGGTTTCGGTGCGAAGTTCATTGAACTGCCCGTCGTCAAGGCAGCCGAACGTCGGCGTCAGGCCGCGAAGCATCCGTATCAGCGCGAGTTGTGTGGTGATGAAGTCAATGACAAGACCGAACCGCACCTTCCCGGCGTACGCAAGACCGCGTTCGGCTTCGCCTTGCACCTCGTGCAGCGGCTCCCCAGCGAAGAGCAGGTCCGAGTTGAGGTTGGTGCACGTGTAAGCGCCGTACGCGAGGTCTCCGATCCGATTCGCCGCTTCGAAAGCGCGGCGCAGCAGACTACGACATTCCCCCACCGGTTTCAGCAAGCGCATGACAAAATTCGCGAAGCAAAGATACGTGCTCGCCTCGAACCGTCTTAGCCCACGTCGTTCGACGAGGTCGCAGCCGAGTTGGCCGAACCGGAACCCGGCCTGGTAGTCACCGAAACGCGGTCCGGCGACCCTGCCGACATTGGCATAAAGCACACATGAAGCATCACAGTTGCCACGTTCGAGGCTGAGACTGACCCCCTTGCAGGTCGTCAGCGCAACCAGGTTCGCATCTGTGAACAAGGCCGGCGCGAAAAGCTTGCCCAGCACCTCGACGGTCGCGAGCGAGGCTGCGTCCTCCATCACTGGCAAATCGATGAGTTCCTCGATGATCCGGTCCCCAAGCTGTGTCCCAATGCGCTCGTATTCCCGTCGCACCTCCTCGTCGTGCGGCTGAGGTGACCACTCGATGCCGACATGCCGGAGGTAGGCGAGGCACACAGCGACCGCGCGGTCGCTCTGATCGAGAGTTGTGCAGACATCTGTGTGCAGGCACGCGACGCTGGCTCGTTCGACCGTTGTCGTGACCCGATTCGATAGCGCCGCCAGGCGCTCGTCTGCAACCGATAACTGCCCGGTCAAAAATTCGCATTCGGCCCGGTTCAGTTCCAGCGCAAATATCAGCTCATGCCGACGCTCCCAGCAATCGTCGCTCAATAGTTCAGCACCGGCGACGAGATAGGTGAGCGCTGAGGAGTATGCCGTCGACGCCTTGGCGCGCTGGCCAGCGAGCAGGTTGAATTCGGCCAGCCGCTCCCGTTCGCCCTCTTCGGTGATCAGCGCGGCGCCGCGATTGAGCTGACCGACGATCTCGAAGATCGCCTCCCCCCGCTTTCCCGGGGGTGTGCGCGCAGCGAGCAGTCGCCCGATCCGCAGATGGGTCGAGGTCCGCGAGGCTTCGGGGATCAGTGAATAGGCGGCTTCGTGAATACGATCGTGCGCAAACCTGTAGGCGCCCTCCAGCCGCTCGACGAGTTCCTGGCGCATCGCCTCCCACAACGCCGCATGAACCTGTGCCACCGGAATGCCGAGAACTGTCGACAAAGTCGTGATCCCGGCGACGTTCCCGAGACAGGCAAGCTGCTCCAACGCGTGGCGCGTCCCAGCCGGCAGGCGGGTCAGCTTGCCGACCATCAGGTCCACGACATTGTCGGTATAACCCTTGGCATGGATGAGACCGGGATCGCCGCACCACTGTCCCGCTTCATGACCAAAGCTAAGCAAATCTTCTTCGACAAGCGCGTGCAGAAACTGGATGACAAAGAACGGATTGCCCCCCGTCTTGTCATGGACCAGTTGCGCCAGTGGAGCGATGCGTGCCGGCTCGCAGTGAAGCGCCTCCGCGAACAACTGCCTGACATGCACACGGGCGAGCGGCGCCAACGTGATCTCATTGATCTTGACGCCTGCGTTCCTGATGGCTTGGAGCTTGACCATCAGCGGATGCGCGGCATCGATCTCGTTGTCGCGGTAGGCACCGACCAGCATCAGGTGCCGCAGATCCGCGTGGGTTAGCAGATCCTCGAGCAGGTCGAGTGTCGCGGCATCGAGCCACTGCAGGTCGTCGAAAAAGAGCGCAAGCGGATGTTCCGCCCGGGCAAATACACTGATGAAACGTCGGAACACGAGCATGAAACGGCGTTGCGCCAGTTTTGGCTCGAGTGTCGGGACGGGTGGCGGTTCACCGATGATCAGCTTCAGTTCGGGGATGAGGTCGGTCATGAGCCGGGCATTGGGCTCCAGCGCCTCCAGCAAGGCGTCGCGCCAGCTCGCCAGCTCCGTGTCTGGCTTGCCGAGCAGCGGGCGCACCAGGCCTTGAAATGCCTGGACCAGCGTCGAATAGGGGATGTCGCGCTTGTACTGGTCGAACTTGCCCGATGCGAAGAGCCCGCGCGGCGGCACCAGCACCTTGTGCAGTTCATTGACGACCGAGGATTTGCCGATGCCGGAATAGCCGGAGACCAGCACCAGCTCAGGCGGGCCGCTCCCAACGATCCGATCGAACGTGGCGACCAGGGTGGCGACCTCGCGCTCCCGCCCATACAGCTTCTCGGGTATCAGCAACCGGTCGGGCGTGTCGTGTTCGCCCAGCGGGAAGGCATCGATGCGGTGCCGACGCTGCCAGTCGGCGAGGCAATGCTGCAGATCATGCTCAACACCGGCGGCGGTCTGGTAGCGCTCTTCGGCCGCCTTGGCGAGCAGCTTCATGACGATGTGGGAGACCGCGACAGGGACGGTCTCCACCAGCTCGCACGGCGGCACCGGCTTTCTGGCGATATGGCAGTGCACCCATTCCATGGGTTCAGCGGCCGTAAACGGCAGCACGCCCGTCAGCATCTGGTACAGCGTGACGCCGAACGCATAGAGGTCGCTGCGCGAATCGATCGAGCGGTTCATCCGGCCGGTCTGCTCGGGTGCCATATAAGCGAGCGTGCCAGCGATGGTCTCGGGCGGTTCGGGCGCCTGTCGCTCGCGCGGCAGCCGGGAGGCGAGGCCGAATCCGGTGAGCCGGACCTGTCCGTCGGCGCAATGTACGAGGATATGCGCGGGCTTAAGATCCTTATGAACAAGACCGCGCTGGTGGAGCTTGCCTAGCGCTGCGGCGATGCCGACAGCGAGCGGCAAAAAATCTCCCATCTCCATCGGAGCGCCAAGCAGACGCGCGAGCGGCTCACCGCCCGGGTCCTCGAGCACCAGCAGGGTCCGGCCGCCTTCGCGCACCAGTTCCAGCGGCCGCACCGCCCACGCGCCATCGAGTTCGTCCCTCAGGCCAAACGCGTGAACGAGGCGGTCAAAGGCGGCAGGTAACGGATGCTCCCCGGCGGGTCGCACCAAAAGGACGTTGTGACTGCCATCTTCGCCCACGCGCCGCCCTCGACAGACGACGCGATCGCCATCATCCCACAGGATCTGGAGGTTGTTACCCATCGGCGACGGAATCAAATGTAGGTTGTCATCTGCGCGCGGGGCCTTCAGGCCGCCACCCTCATTGGTTTGGACCCTACATTCGTTCACAGGGCAGCTAGGATTACATCAGCATACACGTAAGCTAACGCCGTGCAATATATAGGACTCCGAGTAACTTGTTGGGACCGAAGCTCGCGTTAGGCTGAAGACCTGCAGTTGACGTCGCATGTCTCCCGACCTATGCAAGCGGCCCGCACTTTCAGGTAGATTTAACACGCACCCGCGACGTGAGCAGATCACCTTGCGTGCGAGTTCATGCGATTGCCTTGCGCTTACGTCCGTACAAGCACACGCCGGAATTCACCTTGAAAACTTTGGAATTCGTGCTTCGCTACCTACAGCCACCTTTCATCCCCCGGGCGGAAGGCGATCTGAAGGTTGGAGGATTTGGCGTAAAACGGGGATCAAGAAGAACACGTCCTACTATCATGTTATGCGCCGCGACCACCTACGGCATTCCAACCAACCCGAAGCAAAGGCCCGTTGCAAGTGGGGCGTTTGTGTCGACAAACGATCCCGGCGCCATCGCGCATTGGCTCAGTGCGTTCTACGACTGAGCATTGACGCCCAGCGTTACCGATTTTTTGACGAGATCTGCAAGGGTTCGCGCCGCCATCTTTCGCATGAGATGAGAACGATGCATCTTCACGGTTATTTCACAGAGATTCACCTTGAAGGCAATCTGCTTGTTCATCAGCCCAGCTACGACGAACCCCATAACTTCCCGTTCGCGCGGTGTAAGCGAGTCGTACGCGACACGGAGCGTCGCAATCGATTGTTCGGTGGCGAGGCGCTCGCCGTCGCGCGCCAACGCATTGCAGACGGCATCCAGCATCTCCTGGTCGCGGAACGGCTTTGAAAAAAAATCGACTGCCCCCGCTTTCATCGCCTGCACGGTCATCGGAATGTCACCATGACCGGTCATGAATACGACCGGCATGCGCAAACCGCTCTTAGCAACATGCTCCTGTAAGGCGAGGCCATTTTCGCCGCGCAACCGGACATCGAGGATCAAGCAACTGGGTACATCGCACTTCGGGAAACCAAGAAAGTCCACCGAGGATTCGAATGTCTCGACACGTAGCCCGACCGACCGGAACAAATTACCGAGCGCGAAGCGCATCGACTCCTCGTCGTCGACCACGTAGACGACTGGCTCCTTGCGATCTTGGACGCCTCGGACCGAATTCGAATATGAACCTGATTTCATCTCACCTCCTCCCCCCGACCGATGGTGCGCTGGGCGTCGCATCTGACAATGCAGTCGGAGATGCTGCACATTAGAATAATACTGTTTCGCTGAAACCTGTCCGTCACGGGAGTGTCCATTCACTCCAGGGGGCGCGCTGCCGACGCGTACCCGTATACTACTTGTTCCTTGCCTTAACTAAGCTTACTTCCCTCGCGTCCGCCACGAACGAGATGCCTGAAACTGATAGACAAGGCCCCCATGACGTTTAACGATCCGACGTCAAAGCCACATTGAGGATTAGCCAAGTGATCCATTGACGGTCCCGCTAACGACACCTTTATGGTTGAACCTATTTGCGGTTTACGTTACAGCAGCTATAGCAAGCAGATGCGGTTCAGCTCCACTGTTCGGCGGTACACGTTTCGGTTGAGCCACGGTACGAAAGTGTACTCGTCGTATGCGTTTGCGCCGACAAAGATCCAGTTGTGCAGTACGTTCAACATAGCGTTTTCCTCTTGAAACCAGCCTTCACATCACGATGTGTAGCGAGCGCACTGCGCGATCGCACCGGCTATGACACAAGAGTAGGCGCTCGGACGCCCCAATACCATTGTACGGATGGGTGGCACTGCACCTACATAGGCGTCGAACGCCGATACCTAGGTATATCCGGCGAAGTATATTCGCCGCGGGTCGTCGGGGCATATGGGGAGCGGTTATGCTAGCCCCTCATTTGTCAGCCCGTTATGGTGAACTTGCGTTGCGCGGCACGATGGGGAACACACCACTGTCTGGCGCGACGACGCACGCATGTTGGTCCGGATATTTAATGATCCATTCATACGGTTGGATGCGACGGACGCCGCGACGCATACCTAGGTATGCGTCCGCAGTATCAGTGAATCTTCAAGCGGTATCCAGCTTAAAGCACTAGATGGGCAGGATTGCGCGATGCAAATACTGCGCACTAATACTTGTGTATGATTCCCGGCCGCTGATACGACAATTACGCTGGGTTTCGTAGATGCGGACGGATGCATGCGGTAGCGTTCTTGCTGCGTGCCCCCCTTTTCCTGTAGATCGAGGCTAATCTTGTGTTCTGCTCAGGTAGTTTCGATTGTTGACGACGACGAGGCAGCCCGCCTCGCGACGGGGAATCTTGTGCGCTCGTTCGGCAGACATACCCGCCTGTTCGCATCCGCGGAGGAATTCCTGCTATCAGGCCAGCTCGCTTCGACGTCATGCCTCATCTCCGACGTCATGATGCCCGGCATGTCAGGAGTGGAGATGCACGACCGCATCATTGCACTTGGGTATGCCCGGCCGACCATCTTCATTACGGCATTCCTGTCGGCCGAGCTAAAAGCCAATGCCTTGGCAAAAGGCGCGCTGGCTGTACTCGAGAAACCGGTTGATCCCGACGCCATCGCGCATTGGCTCAGCGTTGCGCTGGACGTGCCATAGGCTGTCGACAAGGGGCCGGAATGGCACTCCCGATCTCGCCGCTCTCAAGACGATTTCAGCGACCGGGCCTTGACGCCCAGTGATTCCGATTTTCTGACGAGATCCGCAACGGACCGGGCCGCCATCTTTTTCATGACGTGCCCACGATGAATCTTCACAGTGATTACACTGAGATTCATTTCGGCGGCAATCTGTTTGTTCATCAGGCCGGCTACGACGAACCCCATGACTTCCCGTTCGCGCAGTGTCAGCGAGTCATACGCAACACGGAGCGCGGCGTTCGACTGTTCGGCGTTAAGACGCTTAGCGTCGAGAGCCAACGCATTGGCGACGGCGTCCAGCATGTCCTGGTCGCGAAACGGCTTCGCGAGAAAATCGACTGCCCCCGCTTTCATGGCTTGGACTGTCATCGGAATGTCTCCATGCCCGGTCATGAATACGATCGGCATGTGCACCTCGCTCTTCGCAATATGTTCCTGGAAGGCGAGGCCACTTTCGCCACGCAGCCTGACATCGAGAACCAGGCAACTAGGCGCGTCGTACTTCGGGAAAGCGAGAAAGTCCCGTGACGATTCAAAGGCCTCCACACGTAGCCCGACTGATCGGAACAAGTTACCAAGCGCAAAACGCATCGACTCGTCGTCGTCGACCACATAGACCACCGGCTCCTTGTGTTCGTGAGGGTTCCGGGTCGAAGTGGAATGCGAACCCGAACTCATCTCACCTCCCCTCTCCCGATTGACACTGCTTGCATGCATCTATGCATCAATGTGATCGACGACGCTGCGCACTGCAATGAAGCGATTTCAGCATCTCCGTCATTCAAGCCGGTTCATTCGTGCTGGGGTACGGGCCGCCATCACGCAATCTGGTGCCGGTCGCCCCAAGATTGAACACCGGACGCACTCACGTCATGTTTTTTCGTCCGACAGTTTCACGTCACCGCAGACGGCCCCAGTAGCTATTCTAGGTGATTTGAATTCACGGGCGTTACTGCCCCGTTTCGCTAGAGGTAACTTCGGGCCGGAAATGCGCTTGCTGGACAGGATGAAGTTCCTGGCGCGCTTGCCCGAGCAGCGGAGCTTTATCGTTTCAGGTGCGCTGTACGCAGTTCCTGGCGTTATTGCGCCCGAGCATCACCGCCCGCGCGTTCAAAATATCCTCGCTGCCGGCGAGCGTCGCGTGGATGTTCGAGATCGCGTCCGCATGCACTGGATTGTTCACGCTCGTCCTCTATGCCTGTTGCGCCTAATGGAGCATCGACCGGTCGTTCCGATCCTGTCGCGATCAGCGACGTGCCGATTCCGGCGACAAACACGCGCACAAAGTCGAACAGATTCGCAGCAGTCGACTAACACGCACACCCCATAGCTTTGTCCCGCGCCCGGGGCGGACCGACATATCGTTGCATTTCCCTTTCGTTCTCGAAAGGAATGAACTGCGTCGCCATTTTGGTCCTTTCGAGCATTTTATTGAGCAAAGATAGTCTCGAAAACGGTACACGGCAGGCATAAAGTGGAGGCTCCTAAACTAACCACTTGATGAAAACGTCGCACCAGAAGCCGCATCGCTATGTCAACCACCGATGAGGTTTCCTTCACGTCAAATCTGATGCTGGGATAAATCAAGTGATGACATTCAACCCTAACCGTACCACGGAGTCACACATGCGTAACAAGATCATTGCTTCGATATTCGTTGCCGCGTCAGTTTCTTTCGCCGCGCCCGTCTTCGCCAGTGGCTATGGGCCTGCACCGTTCTACCACCCGGCTGATGGTGCTCCGGCGTCGCAACGTGGCCAAAGCGCCGAGACTCTTGCATCCAATCTGTCGGTAGTTGACACGGGCGCATCGCATCGCGGCAACACTACAATCGAGACCGGAGGGAGTACGAAGCTCGATTCACCCGTGCAAAACTCCGCGGCAGGGGAAGGTGGCGTTGTTGATGGGACATCGGCGTCGGGTTCACATCATCCGCTTCGCGCGCTAGGTCATTCCATCCAGTCGGTGGGACATGTGATCCGATCCTCTGTTCGTACTGACCCAAATGACGGTATGAAGCCGGTTTATTTTGGTCATTGAGCTTATATGTATGGCTATTCGTACATTCGGCACATTTTCTGGCGGTTCGTGCGAAAAGTCACCTTTGAATCAGTGAATGCCAGATTGGGCAAGTGTTGGAGGTCTACGGCCGACGTCGGCCCAACTTGCCACAACTGGCGAGGTGCCCCAAGGACTAACAAGAACTGGGTATCGGATGAGTCCTGCTACGGCTGCTTTTTCGCATCTTATCTCGCTGCCTGTCATGGAATGGGCCGACCTTCGATGAATGCAATTGGCCCCGCACTGTCTGATGGCATAGCCATTCACAGCATGCGCCTCGGGCGCCTTCGGCCGTAGACAGTACGTCAACCTCCTGGGACGTCGGAGCGGGCGCGAAGTCAAAGGCGGCTGCAAAAAGGTACGGCCCATGTGCGCCTTCTCGTCTCACGGAAAGTGTGAGGCGCTCATAGTACCTTGCCGCCGTTCCATTCATCAACCTTATGAATCGCTGTCTCATACCTGCGTATGCTGCCGGGCCTTACTGTGACGGCTCCCCCCACTAGATCGTTGCAAGAACTCAAACTCGCGCCTGGACCCCGAAGTATCCAAAAGTGTGAGCGTGTTATGCCCACAGGGTACTGCAGTGACCGTTCGTACAATGGGTTTTTGTTGGTCGTTCGACTACCGTTATTGCAAGAGATCGGTCCAACTGCGTCGAGACGATCCAATGTCAGCTATAGCGACCGCTGTCTTCTACGCGGTACATAAGAAGAACGCTGACCAGAACCCTCGGCCGCCCATCGTCCGGTCGACTGCTAAGGCCCCATTGATCGTGATGCCACCGGAGATTGCCATGTACACCTATTTGATCCGTTATCGCGATGTCTGAGATTGACCCGCGAAAACGGACACCTATCCTTTTGATCAGGAGGTGTCGAAATGGGCAGACATCGTACCCCAT
>NZ_JAGIPX010000125.1 GCF_017814945.1 Paraburkholderia sp. LEh10 | reverse complement strand
CGGGCAAACTCGACTTCTCCGCATTCAACTCGCATGCCCGCTGACGGCCGTTACCCACTGCATTTTCAAAAGAGCCAGAAATTCCGAGGAACCGGGCAATCCAGACACACGAAGGCTCGAAACCGGCAAGCGGATGACATACCGCGCACGCCAACGCTGCCGGAATTCTCCGGCAAGGCGGCCGCGCAGAGATCCAGCACCTACTCTCGGAATAGTTCCTGTGGTTCAGCGCGGCGTATCGTGAGCCGATCCGGCGCTACTACGAACCGTGGTCCGTGCCTCCGCGCAGGCCACCACCGCGTCATCGCATCCATCGCGCGATCGATACATCGCCCACCATGTAAACAGGCCCCGCTCGCCGGGGCTGTCGCTCAGAACGGGTCATCGCAAAAATCGTTATTCTTAACTGTATCGACTGCGGAAGAGACAGTCCAGCGATGCCGAGTGCCGAGGCATTCTTTTAGTATGACGCGATGACGTGCAGCGCTCATCTGCTGTCTGGGGAAGCGTTGACGGATCGGGCCGAAGCGTGAAAGAAATGCCTGCGCGCGACGTGCATCGCGAAAGCCACACATCCGGCGTTCTCGCCTACGGGTCGGTTAGTGGCTGCTCTCGGCATGCTTGTTTGCGCGTGCAGCCGCTTTTGACGAAAACGTGGGTCACTTGAGCTACTCAGGTATATCGGCATTTGCCGGCCGGATAACTGCGTAGCTGGTCGGTAACGATTGTGCGCGGCACCGGGTTCGAGCGCAGTACCCGCCGAAAAAGGCGCTTTGCTGCGGACTTGCCGCGACGCTTTTGCTCCAGCACGTCGAGTTCGGCACCCGCCATGCTCGTCGAGCGCGCGCCACAACAGATACGGCTCTCTGCGCGAGAGTCACGAACATCTCATCGAAATGCGAGATGCTGCCTGGCTTCCGCCGCGCCGCTTTGGCGCACCGAGTACAGCGCCGAACTTGTCGCCCCGGCAAAGGATTGTTTCGTACGTGTCCACGACACCACGCTCGAGCAACAATTCCTCGAGGCCACACAGGCTCAGGTTGAACCGGCAGAACCAGCGAACGGGCCCAACTGATAACGACCGCAGGGAAGCGGTGACCATGATAAAGCGATTTCGTTTTCATTCTACCGTCACCTCTTCAGCAACCTGACCGTGCCGTTGAGGATTGCCGCGAGGGGAGTGATCTACGCTTCGGGTGATGAGGTGGGCTTAGCCACAAATCAGAACCTGTGACGGATGGCAGCGCGAGCAAGGACCTGGCGATTGTTGGATGAATCGTTCATGTTGGCGATGTTGGCAACAGCGGGCGTTCCGAGAGACGACGTTCCTGATGCTTGCTGCCAACCAATTCCGAAATAAACATCGATGCGTTTCGACAGGAAGTAGTCGGTTGAAATCGTTACCTGATTGAAATGCTGGTTCCCGATTATGTGGCCGGCAGCGTTTTGAACGCCATTCGAATGTAAGTAGTCGTATGATACAGCGACAGTCCAAGTTGGGTTGAAACGATACATTATTCCAACGTCGTAATTGTTGAATATCGCCGTTCCCTCTGCGAGCGACGGGCCGAGATTTGCGTATTGGACGTTGGAGAACGACGCTGCCAAGATAACCGGGCCGATCGTGTAATTGGCTCCTACGACCGCCGACTGGTACGCTTTAGCGGGAACATATCCCTTGTTCAGGGCGCCCTGAAGAGGAGAACCCCCAGTCTTATAGGCAGTAAAAAAGCCTGTGCTTGGCGCTGCGGTGGGGTTCTTAAAATACTCGAATGCTGCCCCCAGTTTTAATGGCCCGTTCGTGTACCCGGCACCTACGGAATAGCCGCTGGTAGATGTAAAATTACCCGCAACGCCACCAAAGCTATACTCCCCCCCGAAGTTCACGCCGCGGATGTCAGCGCTCATGTATCGTACTGAGTTGTTCAGTCGAACTGTGTTGCACGCATTGTCCCCGTCCCCTGGGTGCCCGGCGGGCGCGCCTCCCACGAGCGCTTCGGCAGTGAGCGGCTCGGGGAAGTAGAAAATCATGTCGTATTGACGTCCAAATGTCAGGCCACCCCAGTTGTCGCTTTTGATACCGACGAAGGCCTGACGACCAAAAACCAGGCCGCCCTGAGCAGCCTGACCGTTATTTAAGTTCACACCCGACTCAAGGGTGAAAATCGCGTGCAAAGCGCCGCCGAGGTCCTCGACACCGGTCACGCCCCACCGACTTCCCATGACACCAGAAAGCGAATCAAGCGAAACCCTCTTTTCGCCGGCAACGTTGCTTTGGTACATGATTCCTTCGTCGAGAACCCCGTACAGAGTCACACTATTTTGTGCCTGAGCGAGTGAGCACACACCGAATAAAGCTACACAGACTGATTTCACTACCACGAATCGTTATCCTATCTAACATGGTTGTTGCATACTTTTCTTTTACCCGCGGGAGCGGGTACGAATTGCAAGCCGTCGTCAGGAACCCCGCCGCAATTTGTTATCCGATTTGCCGAGATGCTTTGCAGTCTCGGTAACCCGCTGACGCCTCACCGGAATTCGTTACATCGATGATGTGTGCAATGACCTCGTTATTTTTGTCGCGGAGTCTGTCTACGGCTGCGTTTGGCCGAACATTATCGCGCCCACGGATAGACAGGCAACATCCTTCGTTGACCGGCTCGGCAGCTGTAGCCATTCCTAAGCCGCTTCAGGCCGCCGCGATGATGACCACCTTTATCCCTTTGGTTCAGTTCCATGCTTTGCCGTTGCATAAACATTACGATGATGAGGCTCCTGCCCGCGCGGCACCAGGTCCTCGCCGAGGTCACGGGCAGCATCAACGCGCTTGAGATGTTCGTTATCAGCGTCGTACCGCGAGGCGCGCTGGCGTATGGCGTCGGAGACCCTCTTGCGAGGGCCTAAAATCGCTTTACACTTTCAAAGCATAGGTTATGCCGACTTAGGCTCAATACCGGGACGTTGGCACAACTGCACCGGCGACCTTTTACCGAGGTCAACCCGGTGCTCCCCCTTAAGGTACGGCGAGCCTTTCATCACGCTGCCCGCAGATAAACCCGGCCATGCAGCCATGGTCGAACGATGGGCCGACTCACAGTGAATGTGCTATCTCCTGCTGCTGACATAGCGCAACGCTGTCAGCCGGATTGGTATCCCCAACGCATGTTTTCATGCGAACCGCTCATGTGCGAAATTCGCCATTTGGTTTGTAAGCATTCGATCATGGGGGAAGATCGAATGCTAGAGAAGGCAGCGGGCAAGAATGAGCGCTCACTAGGTCTTTCGTTAACGCGAAAGAACCTCACTTCGCAAGCCCAAGGTAATTTACGGCGATCGCGGCTACGACTCCGACACATATCGCCAGCCGGTGATCGTCGCATCAATCCAGTGATTGCTCGGCATCGATCTAAACATGGCAGCAGTTCCGGCAAATTCCGCTGGATGGTAGACGGACTCACTCGTGGCTCTGCGACTTCCCAGCGTCTTCGGATTTGCTTCAATCGTTGTAGCGATATTCACGAAGCATTCTTCAAATTCGCTTGCTCGCTTGTCTGCGGGAACATATTTAAACGAGCAGAGTCACATTTTTAAGCTGGCCTCATACCATGAACTCGCGAAAATCACTTACACGGAGCCACGATGAACCTGCAACGATTCGCGCGCTACCCGCTCACCTTCGGGCCGACGCCGATCCAGCCGCTCAAGCGGCTCTCGGAGCATCTCGGCGGCAAGGTCGAGCTTTACGCGAAACGCGAGGACTGCAACAGCGGCCTTGCGTTCGGCGGCAACAAGACGCGCAAGCTCGAATACCTGATCCCCGACGCGCTTGCGCAAGGCTGCGATACGCTCGTGTCGATCGGCGGCATCCAGTCGAACCAGACGCGCCAGGTCGCTGCCGTCGCCGCGCATCTCGGCATGAAGTGCGTGCTCGTGCAGGAGAACTGGGTCAACTACTACGACGCCGTGTATGACCGCGTCGGCAATATCCAGATGTCGCGCATCATGGGCGCCGACGTGCGGCTCGTGCCCGACGGCTTCGACATCGGCATTCGCAGGAGCTGGGAAGAGGCGCTCGACAGCGTGCGCGCCGCGGGCGGCAAGCCGTATCCGATTCCCGCCGGCTGCTCGGAACATCCGCTCGGCGGTCTCGGCTTCGTCGGTTTCGCGGAAGAAGTGCGCCAGCAGGAAGCTGAGCTTGGTTTCAGGTTCGACTACATCGTCGTGTGCTCGGTGACGGGCAGCACGCAGGCGGGCATGATCGTCGGCTTCGCGGCCGATGGACGCGCGGATCGCGTGATCGGCATCGACGCATCGGCGAAACCCGAGCAGACGCGCGAGCAGATCACGCGTATCGCAAAGCACACTGCGGAAAAGGTCGATCTCGGCCGCGACATCACCGCGCAGGATGTCGTGCTCGATACGCGCTATGGCGGCCCCGAATACGGCCTGCCGAACGAGGGCACGCTGGACGCGATTCGTCTATGCGCGCGGCTCGAAGGCGTGATGACCGACCCCGTCTATGAAGGCAAGTCGATGCACGGAATGATCGACAAGGTGCGGCTCGGCGAATTTCCCGAAGGCTCGAAGGTGCTGTATGCGCATCTGGGCGGCGTGCCGGCATTGAGCGCGTATAGCTTTATCTTCCGCGACGGATGACGGGGTTCACATCCGCCCTGTGCGAAGATGTGAATCGACTCAATGCCGGACAAGATGATGCGCGCGCAACGGAAATCCTTGAAGCCCATCATAGGCACTGATGACGTGCTTGATTTCGTGATGGTCCTGCTCCGCGATGTTGTTCAGGTACTGGATCTGCCAAATTCCCATCGGCGTTTCCCATCCGGCGTTCAGGGCTTCGAGCACGACCCGGTTCCGCGCCGGGCGCGCAGCAAGAAGCCAACCGTGTTACCGGCTTTATCCGCCGCACCTACAAGTACTTTCACT
The DNA here is from genome assembly GCF_017814945.1 of Paraburkholderia sp. LEh10. GTDB lineage: Bacteria > Pseudomonadota > Gammaproteobacteria > Burkholderiales > Burkholderiaceae > Paraburkholderia. The sequence goes on along the minus strand of NZ_JAGIPX010000125.1, from coordinate 5,470 downwards.
GACTGCCCAACCTTGATATAGGTTGTGTCCATGCGCCAGCTCTTCCCGGCGGTCGCTTGCAACAGCAGAACGCTTTCTCAAATAGCGGCAGCAACTTGAGGGCCCAGTGGTGCACCGTCGAATGGTCGACATCAACCCCACGCTCGGCCATCATTTCCTCGAGGTCGCGCAGACTCAACGCATAGCCACATACCAGCGCACACGCAACAGGATTACGTCGAGCGGATAAGGTACCTGCTGCAATACTTTACCGACGCCTGCTGCCAGCAGCTCGCGTGCCGCTTTCCGTGTCATCGCGGTCCTATTCGTCTTCCATGCTCGGGCGACAATTTTTATCTCGACGTCTTAGCGCGACAGAACCGTTATTGGCGCGCAACGGCCCACGCGCCTCGACCTTTTCATCGCGCCGTCGACGCTGAACTCCCAGCTGACCGCGCCGCTGTGGCCGTACAGCAGACATTCATGGTTCGCGAGATCGGCGGGCACCGGCCGGGCTGCCACGCCGACGCAGATAACCGGGGCTGGTTCAGGGATCGCAGCCAAACACTGGTCTGGATCACACGACAAAACTCAAGGAGTAAACAGCATGTTCGAAATCAGACACGCCGGCCGCGCGGAACACGGCTGGCTCCGCTCGCGTCATACTTTTTGTTCGCGCACTATCACGACCCGAAGCAGAACGGCTTTTCCGACCTGCTGGTGGCTAACTACGACCGTTTGGCGCCGACGCGGGGCTTCGGCGAGCATCGGCATCGCGACATGAAGATCTTTTCGTACGTGCTCGAAGGCGCGCTCGGACACGATGGCACGGTGATCGTGCGGGGCGGCATCCAGTTGATGAGCGCCGGCACCGGTGTGGCGCACAGCGAATACAACCATTCGAAGGGCGTTGTCAAGTTGGCCTGTTGTAGGCTAACTGTTTGTTGCAAAAATCGTTATTCTTATCAGATCTGTATCGACTGCGGAAGAGACAGTCCAACCATGCCGAGTGCGGAGGCGTTCTTTGAGTATGAAGCGATGTCGTGCAGCGTTCATCTGCTGTCTGGCGAAGCGCTGACGGATCGGGCCGAAGCGTGAAAGAAATGCCTGCGCGCGACGTGCATCGCGACAACCACACAGCCGGCGTTCTCGCCTACGGGTCGGTTAGTGGCTGTTCTCGGCGTGCTTGTTTACGCGTGCAACCGCTTTTGACGAAAATGTGGATCACCTGAGCGAGCTCAGGTATATCGGCCTTTGCCGGCCTGATCAAATGAAATGATTTATATAAAGGGCGAGAGTCCGAGCAATTGATTCAATTGCAGCCTTTCCGATCAATATAAATTTGCCTTATGCGAATTTAATCAACATTCACTTGTATCAGGCATGACCTGCGGTTAGCATCTGTCCCGTCAAGCATGCGGCGAGGATGTTGTCACGTTGAGGTTTTGGGGGGTGCCCCTATGTGATTCGTCAAGCGGTAGGGGCGGATTTTGGTTGGTAGAGGGTGCCGTCGCGCAGCATGGCGAACAGGACGTCGCAGCGTCGTCGAGCGAGAGCGATGAGCGCCTGATTGTGGCGCTTGCCCTGCTGGACCTTGCGCGCGTAATAGTCCCTTGAGATTGGATCGCGCAGGGCAGCGAAGGCCGAGAGGAAGAGCGCTCTCTTGAGCACCTTGTTACCCCGTCGGGACGGATGTTCGCCCCGAATGGACGAGCCCGAGCGTCGGGTGACCGGGGCGAGGCCGGCGTAGGCAGCCAGATGCGCGGCTGAGGCGAACGCTTTGTGAGCGACTTCAGTGAGGAGTCTGGCGGCGGTCCTGACGCCGACTCCCGGCATGCTGGTCAGGACCGGCCAAAGAGGGTGTGCGTGCACCAGACGTTCAACTTCGCTGGCAACCTCCTCGCGTTGCTTACGCAAGGATGCGAGCTGCTGGGCAAGACGCGGCATGACGATGGTTGCGGCCTGAGTACCGGGCACGATCACAGCCTGTTCGTTGAGCGCCTGGACGATGTCGGCAGCCAGGCTCTTGCCCATGCGAGGGGCGAGTTTGGTGAGGCGGTTGGCGAGTGTTTTCTCACTGGCTGAGGCGAGCTCGGCGGGTGATGGGTATCGCTCAAGCAGATCGAGCACGGCCGGATGGTCGAGGCGCGGCCCCAGGACCCTTTCGAGCGCCGGATGGATCTGGGTGAGCAGACCTCGAATGCGGTTGCTGGTCTGCGTGATCTGGGCCGCCAGATCGTCGTCGAAGCCGCACAGCATGGTGAGTTCGGCGAGTGGTTCGTCAGCGAGCCGAAGTGATCGCAGCGTATGCGGCATTGAGCGCGCGGCTTCAGCAATGATGGCGGCATCGCGAGCATCAGTCTTGGCCTCACCGGCGTGCAGGTCGGCGATGCGGCGCATAGCCAGGCCCGGTAGATATGCGACCAGAACACCTTCATCACGGGCGACTGCCACGGGCAACGCGCCGATGGTGGCGGGTTGATCGACGACGAACAGGAGCTGGCCGTGCGTCTTGAGTTCGGTAATGAGGGCGCGCAGCTTGGCCTCATCGTTGGGCAGCGCCTTGTTGTAAAGGCGCTTTCCGCGCCGATCGAGGGCGACGGCATGATGGTGGCCTTTGCCGACATCGACGCCGACAAATACATCGACAGAGCTATGTTGTTGGTTTTCTTGCATCGGAGGCTTTGCAGGTTGAACGGTTTGGCCTGCAACATCGGTGGCAAGTCTCGGCATCCACGTTACGGACGGCCTCAAGATATCCTGGCCGAGCCCCTATTAGCGATCACCAGCCACCCACCAGGCCCGGTGACAACACCCCCCGGATCATGACTGCGACTGGGGGCGAGAATCATGCCGGGCCTGGCTGGCCAAATCCTCGATTGTCGAGGAGTGAAGATAGTAACGGGGCATATCTGATTCGGCTTGCGACGAAGTTCGACGGATGAGTCGACTGATACGAGATCGTCAAGCAGTAGGGCCGGATTTTGGTTGGTAGATAGAGTGTGCCGTCGCGCAGCCTGGCGAACAGGACGTCGCAGCGTCGTCGGGCGACAGCAATGAGCGCCTGATCATGGCGCTACATTTCTTATGTGCTAAAGCCGCAATCCCCGAAGACATGATGGCGGAACGAGGCTTTGTGGTAGATCATTCAACCAACTGCACATCACTTCTTCACGGCGGGCCTGCTCCAGCAACAGTTTGAGCGCTCAGCGATGCACCGTCGAATGATCACACAGTCGAATGATCAAATTCCCGGCTCGGCCAATATCTGCTCGAGCTGACACAGACTGAGCGGATATACAACGTGCGAGCGCATGCAGAGATGGATTGCATCGAGCGGATATTGCAGACACCTGACTTGCCGTAATGTTCAAGTGCTGTGTCTTCTGTGTGGTCGGCGCGTCGTCGCTTGGCAGCGTTAACGAATTCCGATCAAGATCAAACAGGAGAGCAAGTGAAGAAACTTCTGATCGCGTCGATCGCCTTCGTGCTGGTTGGCTATCTCAGTATTAGCGGTATCGCGTATGTACACGACAAGGACTATGCGGAGAGAGCGGTCGCGAGGCCGGCCGTATGCCCACAAGCGTTCGGCGTACGCGACGTGTTAGATCTAACGCATGCTATTACTGCCATTCGAGGAAAGCTGTCCTACCTAACTATGTTGCGCTACTAGGCATTCGTCAGCTAGCCGAACATGACAGGCAAACTGGACTCGCCTACTTCCGCATCGACAGCCTGTACGCGGCGCTCGAAAGCGGCATGCCAGCTCCCGAAGCCGATCTTGCGAAGCTGGAAACCGTTGTGAACGAACGCGCCATGCCACCAAAGTTGTTCCGCCTCGTACACTGGACAACCGGACTGAGGACCGACGATCAACGCGCGCTGCTCGACTGGATAGCGTCACAACGCCGCGCATATGCGACGCGCGGCGTTGCACCGGAATTCGCTAACGAGCCTGTGCAACCGTTGCCAGATTCTTTGCCGACCGACACGGGTAAGGTCGCGGTTGGAAGGCAGCTCTTCAACGATGTCCGACTATCGGCGGACAACACGATATCGTGTGCAAGCTGCCACACGCTGTCGACAGGGGGCGTAGACGGAAAGAAGGTTTCGTCCGGTGTGGGCGGACAGTTGGGCTTGGTCGACGCGCCGACGGTGTTCAACGCGGCGCTCAACGACAAGCAGTTCCGGGACGGTCGCGCTGCCACGCTGCAGGAACAGGCGGGCGGTCCACCGCTGAATCCGGTCGAAATGGCGTCTAGGTCATGGAGTGAAATCATCGATAAGCTGAAGCAGGACTCGTCACTGACACAACAGTTCCTGACGGTGTACCGGGACGGTTGGTCGGGCGCGAACATCACAGACGCGATCGCCCAATATGAGACGACACTGCTAACGCCGAGTCGCTTCGATGCTTACTTGCGCGGCGGACAGGCATGCGCTGAATAGCGAAGAACTGCGCGGCTACCACTTATTCAAGGCGAACCATTGCGCGACCTGTCATGTTGGCAAGAATCTGGGCGGGCGGTCGTTCGAGCGAATGGGCCTCGCGGCCGACTACTTCGCCGCGCGGGGCTATACCTCCACCGCGGATAACGGTCGGGCGAACGTTACGAACGACGCGCTCGACCGCCATGCGTTCAAGACGCCGACCGCTGCGCAACGTGGAACTGACCGCGCCATATTTTCACGACGGCAGCCGTACCAATCTGCGCGAAGCTGTGCGTGACATGGCGACGTATCAGGTCGGTAAGCAATTGTCGGACTCGGATGTCAACGCAATCGTAGCGTTCCTGAAGACGCTAACAGGCACGCGCCAACCCGTCGCGACCCACTAATCCGACGACCGCGGCTGACTCTCGTAACGCTCTGGCAAATGCGCTAGACGGTTTTAGTTATGTAGCAGGAAGGTCGGCGAGGCGATCCGTAAAATCAGCTCGTCAACGCTTGCTCAAAAGAGAGCATCATGCACGCACAACAGGTCTCCAGGTGGTGCGCCGGGGAAGTTGTACTGGCGGTGTTGCTCGAGCTGGCAATGGCGAAGTGGAAAGTTGCGTTACATGATGGCCGCCGCGATCAGCCGGCCGTACATACAGCGACGCAGATTACAGGCCGCATCCTGCCTGCAGGTGGTGCTGTCGCTGATTGAACAGCGTCGGCAGAATTGGGCGTTGCCAGCCGAACTACGAATCGTCGTAAGCTACGAGGCGGGCTAGGACGCGTTCTGGATCTATCGTGCCTTGCGGGCTCGCGGGATCGAATGTTATGTCGTCGATCCCGCGAGCCTGCAAGCAGGTACGAGCGCACACAGAGTGATCGTATCACGGTCAACGTGACGGCTTGCGACCAGTTCGCTCTTCAGCTTTCTCATAGTCGGCTCTCAATTCGTTTAGCCCGACACATTAACCGATTTACCTAGATACTATGGAGGGGCCGCGGAGATAAGCCTCCTAGAGTAAAACGAGGATTCCGACACCCGTTTTCCGAGAGG
>NZ_JAGIPX010000124.1 GCF_017814945.1 Paraburkholderia sp. LEh10 | reverse complement strand
AACCGGCTGATCACCGTGCATATTGGGTGGGGATTTTTACTTCGACACTTCTGGGGAAATTACGGTCGACGTTGACAGCATGAGCTCGCCCGTGGGGCGCCGCCACTCCAGCGCCATGACCAGCGCCTGCAGTGCCAAGTCTTCATCGATGCGCTCGCTCATCGCCCAGCCGACGAATTTGCGACTGAACAGGTCAAGTACCAGGGCGAGATACAGCCAGCCTTCGTCGGTCGCCACGTAGGTCAGGTCGACCAGCCACTTGCGGTCGGGCGCGCTCGCCTCGAAGTCGCGAGCCAGCACGTTGGGCGCGACCGGATACGCGTGCCGGGAGTCAGTGGTCACAACCCGGAAGCGTCGACGCAACCGGCTTTGCAAACCGTGTTGACGCATCAGACGGCCAACACGCTTCTCGTTGATGCGGCCGACTTCATCCCGCAGTGCCCGATGCATGCGCCGGCGACCGTAGCGGCCGCGATGGCGCTGCTGCAGCGACTGCATCCGTGTAACAAGACGCGCGTTTTCCACGGCCCGTTGCGACGGCGCGCGCTTGCGTGCGGCGTACCAGCCGGTCTTCGACACGCCCAGCGACTCGCACATCAATCCGACCGGGTAAGCGTTTTTGTGCCGCTCGATCCAGGCGTACCTCACAGCGACTCCTTCGCGAAGTACGCCGCTGCTTTTTTCAGTATTTCTTTCTCCATTCGCAGCCGTGCATTCTCCTGCTTCAGGCGTGCGTTCTCAGCCTCCAGATCCGTTACCGGCGACCTTTGCTCACGCTTGACTGGGGCCTGCCCCTTACGCGCATCGCCAACCCAGTTTGCCAGCGTCTTATCCGACATCTCCAGACTTCGCGCAACCTCCCGCAATCCTCGCCGGCCCACAATCACCTGCTCGACCGCCGCTGCGCGAAACTCTTCCGTGTACTTCCGTCTCGGTACTGATTTCATCGCTTTCTCCACAAGGCTGATTATCAACCTTATGGCGTCCATTTTTCGGGGACCAGTTCAGGGATGACTTATGACGAGGCGGCTCAGCATGACAACACGATGGGAATTGACTGAGGCAGTCGGTGAGCGGTACCGCTGTTCTGACCGGAGCGAGAAGTGCGAGATACTGGACGAGTTTGTTCAGGTGACCGGTATCACCGCAAGCACGCTATCCGTGTGCAGTGCCGCGAACCTCTGCCTTCAAGGACGAAGCCCGGTCCCCAGCGACGCTATGACGATGAGGTGCGGGCTGACGCTCATCGCGCGACGGCGGCGGGAAGCACGAGTCGCCAGACGCGCAACTGCGAGGTGAGCACCCGCGGCGGCTCCCCGCGATGCATGGTGGCGCTCGGATTATCGCGACGACAGTGAATGCTGGTCAGAGGCAGATGCATGAAGAGGCCTGCAAGGGAAAGGCATAACCGGTGGTCGGCCGCTGTCTCGCTTGCGTCGGGCGCAGGTCGATTACCTTCTTCATGCGCGAATACACGTGGGTGCAGAAAGTCTCATCGAGCTGCCGGTTTGCCGTGAGGATGTTCTCCATAGTGAGTGACTCACGCGAGACGCCAACCCTGGCCATTTGCCGCTGGTGGAGCAGACCCGTCACAAACGTGTGCAGTAGTTCTTTTCGGATATGGGCGTCCGCCGCCTCATAGAACTCCTTGCCGGCCTCAGCCTCTGAACGGACTTTGGCGGCCGCAATTTCGGCCTGGGCTTTCGCAGCCTCTCGTCGCTGTGATTCCGCGTTAAGCATCTTCTTTTCGGCGGCACCAATACGGTAGTTCCCTTCGAGCGACTTGAAAATATAGCCCTTGGGGCTGATGGTTACCTTGCCCTGCGTCAACCTGGTCTGCGTATATTCGATGGCCTGCACCAGGCGTTCATCCGTCCAGGCGTGCCGATTATTTGCAAGGCGCAGAAAGTCCAGCTCATCGAACGCGAACTCATTATGAAGCAGCCAATTTCATTTATTATTTTGAGCCGTTGCAGGCTTTATATATTCGGGCTATTTGTCCGCACGGGCAACTGCACTATCAAGCGCCTGCGCGCGATGTATAAGCGATCACGCGAAAGTGCTGTTTCGTCGCGGCCGCGTCGGGCGCCCGACATGCATGCGCAAGTCAGCGTGCGGCCACGCGTAGCGGCCGCGCCGCGGGACGCGGCTTCGCCAGCGCGTCGGCCTGATCGACGGCAACGCGCCACTTCGGAAACGTCCCCGAGCCATCGACTTTCCACGGCTCGCCCATTTCATCGACATACATGACGTTCGCGTTTCGCCTGGCCGCCGACGCCCGCCGAAGCGCGCCCGGCGCGGTCCGCTCGAACGACCGGCTACCCTGCTCGTTGAACACTGTCGCAAGCGGCCGCCGCGCCTGGCCCGACCGGCTGAGCGGCGTCGCAAGCGGTCCTGCAGGCGCGCGCAACACCGCGTCGGCGGGCTCGCGTCCGGCGAGGATCGCGCCGAGCAGCGCGGACGGACCGCTCGAAGCCGATGCTTCGTTGGTCGTATCGCCGGCACGCTTCGCGGTCGGCGCGCTCGGTGAATCGAGTGCGAGCGGTTCGCTCGCGCCGTCGATCTGCACGACGAGGATGACGTGCCAGTCGTCCGGCGTGTTGTTGTAGCGCGGCGCGAGCGACACGAGACGCAGCCGCGCGATGTCAAAACCCGCGTCGCGCAGCAACAGGTATTTGGCGACGGCGAAGTCCTTGCACACGCCGCTCTCGGCGAAGAACCGTACCGGCGCGTAGTAGCTGCCGTCGGTTCCGTCGCGGTAGCGGACCTCGTTGACGAGCGCGTCGGCGAGCAGCGCGGCGGCCGCATCGCCGGCCTTCACGCGCTCTGCCCGCACCTGTGCAACGAGGCGGCTCCAACCGGCGGGTCCGCGCGTCAGGTGCGTACGCAGTGCATCGCGTAGGCGCTGCACGCGGCCGATTGCATCCGACGATGGTTCGAGCTTGCTATCGGCAAGCGGCAGGACGAACATCAGGTCGCCGACCTGCGCGAGTTCCGGGCGGATCTTGCGGTTGGCTTCCCACCACGTCCCGGTGCGCAGGCGCTCGATACCGGCTTTCAGCGCGCGAGGCGTGGCGGGATCACCAGGTTCCGCGTCACGCGGGATCGATGCATCGCGGTGCAATGCGGCCGGCAAATTCGCGGCGCCCGCGACGGCGGGCAAAAGCACCCCGACCGCAAACGAGCACTGGAGATAGCAGAGGAGCAGTCGAGCGAGCGGCATGTGAACTCCCGGAAGCCGCACCGGGCGCCCATGTGCCCGGTGTTTCGAAGCCTTCCGTGCCGTTCGACGCCATTCGGCGCAAGGCAACGCTGGCTTGAAACCAACATTGCATGGTGCGTGCCAATTCGTCGTATCGCAGTACGTCATTGATTAACCGCGAAATTGTCTTTGCGGGGCGGGCTGCCGCACGCGCTCTGTGACGCTCGGCACCCAGCAGAAATGCGAAACCAGTTGGGATTGCCCGCACACTGTTTTGGTCCTGAAAGGTGCGCCGCGCCTTTCGTAGCGCGTATGCTTCTGTTGACAGGGACCGGCAGTGCTTGCGATGTCCCTGCGACGTCCGGGACGAATGTGGGAGCTATACGCATGGGCGCACCGAATCACGAATTCATGCGCGTGGGAAGCCTTGAAGAGCTAAGCGCGAAGGAGCGGCTCGTCGTGCAAGGTGGCGATGGTCCAATCCTTGTCATCTACGACCGTGGGCGCGTCTTCGCACTCGACAATCGTTGCCCACACATGGGCTTCCCGCTCGAGCGAGGCACTGTCGAGGATGGCATCCTGACCTGTCATTGGCACCACGCCCGCTTCGATCTACAGAGCGGCTGCACATTCGACCTCTGGGCAGACGATGTGCCGAGCTGCGCGGTCGAGGTGCGCAATGGCGACGTCTGGGTGGCGACCAGGTCTGGACATTCCGATCCCGCCGCACATTGGTATCAGCGGCTTGCGGACGGTCTCGCACACAACCTCGGCCTCGTCATCGCCAAGGGCGTGCATGGTGAGCTCGCCGCCGGCGTACCCTCGACCGACATCGTACGGCAGGTGGCGCTATTCGGAGCGCAGAACCGTGATGGCTGGGGCGTCGGCCTCACGATACTCACGGCGCTCGCCAATCTGTTGCCCGTGCTGCCAGAGGACGACACCTATCTCGCCCTGTTCCACGGCGCGCGCCGCGTGGCGGCGGACTGCGAGGGCGAGGCGCCGCGGCGGGAACGTGCACCGCTTGGCAGCCGGCCGGAGCCCGCTGTGCTCCAGCATTGGCTCCGCCTTTGGACAAACGTGCGCCACCGCGAGGCGGCTGAGCGCACTCTGCTGACGGCGATTGCCGCTGGTCTCTCACCCGCTGTGCTCGCCGATGCCCTGCTTTCTGCCGGCACCGAGCGCGCATTCGCCGACACCGGCCATTCGCTCGACTTCATCAACAAGGCGTTTGAGTGCCTCGACCTGGTCGGCTGGGAGCACGCGTCCGTTTTGCTGCCTACTCTCGTCGCCCAGATGGTGAATGCTCGCGGCGCCGAAGAATCGACCGCCTGGCGCCAGCCGGTTGATCTTGTCGCGCTGTGTGACGAATCAGCCAGCCAGATGGCGCAGCTTTTCGCTGGCGGACGCAGTTCGCAAGTCTGGTCGAAGCACGCGGCGCTCGCGCGGGAATTGCTCGGAGACGATCCAGCGAAGATCATCGATGCGCTGAAGGCGGCGATCCGTGATGGCGCCGCTCCCGCTGACCTCGGGCAATCACTCGCTTATGGCGCGGCGCTGCGCGTCGCCCGGTTCGGCAATGCCAACGAGCACGCCGACTGGGAGACGGCGCACCACGTTTTCACCCATGCCAACGCTGTCCACCAGATGCTCAGGCGGATCGGGAGCGCGGGCATCGACGGCCACGTCGCGGCGGGGCGCGCGATCATGCACGGGGCCATGGCGCTCTATCTTGCGCGTTATCTGAACGTGCCACCGGCGCGCATCCCGGGCGAAGGCAACGATCAGTTCGACGACCTCCCTGCCGATGAGCAGACGATCCGTACCGCGTTGCTCGACGCCTTCGACCGACAGCGACAGGTCGATCTTGCGGCAAGGCTGGTAGCGCGCCATCTCACGCTTGGCCATCCGCCAGACGCGCTGATCGCGACGCTCGCGCTTGCGGTGTTGCGCGAAGACGCGGGGTTCCATGCCTATCAGATGCTGGAGGCGGGCGTCCGGCAATTTGCTGTGTGGGGCAATACTGGCGAGGGCCGGCATATTCTCATTGCGGTAGTCCGCTATCTCGCCGCCCATTCGCCGACTGAACGCGGCCCGTTGCAGACGGCCGACATCGCGCGGCGTCTGATGCGAGGCGGCGAAATACATCAGGGAGATGGAGCGTCCTGATTCCGTTCAAGGACAGGAAGCGCTGCTGTCGCGGCCGGCCATCACCGCCCGGCCAGCATCCGGAGGATCTTCTGTACGATGCGCTCATGCTGCTCCAGCGCCTCATCGAGCGTACGTGCTCCATAGCTCTCGTTGTTTCCGTCCTGCGTTCCGGCGATACGGGTCACGAACAGCAGGGCCTCTTCAGTACCCGTTTCGGACGCACCGCGGAAGCGGGTCGTCACTGTCGTACCGGACTCCTCCATCAATGTGCGGCGAAAGGTCAGGTCGTTCTCCGACATCCAGCGTGACCACTCGCTGAAATCGAACACTTCGACCGGCCGGTTCTTCCCGTCGAGGACGTACAAGCGTTTCCGCGGGAAGGTGCTGGGTTTCATATTTCAATAGGGTTGCGTGAGCAGGAAGCTGATTGCGCCCCGCCACCGGGTTTCGCCGACATGACCTAACCAGTCGTCATGTTCTGCCGCCTTCACGACCATCAGTCGTCCCGGACCGGCCGATACATTGGAGAGCGCATTGCCGACCCACGCGAAATGATGCAGTCGCTCTTCGTCACCAGGACAGCGACGAACATACGTCACTCGTATCGGCCGCAGGCCTTTCACGCGAGTGGCCGCCGCGACAGTGGAGAGCCGCGATGTGCTCTTGCGGCTCCCACGGCGTGACGAGTAGCAAACCCGTGATCTTGCGCGCGGATCACACGCCTGGTTGATACCCGCGCCGACGAAGATGCCCGTATTGCGAAATAGCATTCGGGCCCTCAAAGAAAACGCCCGCGCTATCTACGCAGGCGTTTCCGTGGCCCCGCTACCGCGCCCCAATGAACGACTTCTCTTCCGCTTCAGGGGGCCGGCTACCGCGCGGCTCTCTTATAGTATAGGACGTCTGGCGGGATATGCAGGTCGACGATAGCAGAATTGAGGATACTGACGGGCGACACGCCCTGGGCAAAGCGGAGCACGAGTGCGATCCGGATGCGGCCCAGGCTCGCTGCACTAACGCTTTGCTGTTGGCAGTTCCGGGTCAATTGCGTGTGCTCTTCGAGGCTGCCGCGGCCATGTCGAAGTTGCTCCGTGCCACTTCGACCGCCTGCTGCCCAGCACCCTGCAGGGTTTCGTACAGCGTCGTGGCGGCCGCGATTGCGGAATTCAGCGCGGCCATGGCGGCCTCAGAACCGGTCGGCGCGTTTTGGGCGGCGTCCTCAGCCACTGTCTGCAGCCGGCGACCATAGGCTTCTCCTTGCGTCTGTCCAATCCTTGCGAATTCGGCTTGTGTGGCTGTCGCAATGTCGAATACCTGACGGTTGTAGCCCTGCCCCCTTTCCGCGATCAGTGCGGCGGCGCTGTTTTGCAGCGCGAGCCAGTCCTGCGGCTCCTTCACCGACAACGCCTTTTGCGCCAGATCGAACGTGTCTGAAAGCGTTGCCCTGAACGCCCGCATGTTCAGTGCAGCCAGCTTCTCGACGCCCCCGACTGCCTCGCTGCTCAGGCCGAAAAACAGATCAAGGTTGGCCTTCTGGGTTGCAGCAAACTGGTCCTGGTTCAGCATGATGAAACTCCCGTGTGCACGATCCCCGTGCAGGTACCGCACCATTCAGGCGGGGGCCGGGGCACGTCGGGATCGCGTGAGTCGATCTGTCATGCGCGCGATCGGCGCGCGCATGTCTGGTAGTTTTGCAGCCTGCTTGCAGGATCGACGTCGGCGAAAACCCGTCTTCATACGCGTCGAGTCTGCGTTGCAACAATGCAGTTCTGAACAAGTTCGCGCTGCGCGCCGTTCAGTTTTTTCCGGTGATAGCGCGAAGGACTGAATCGCCAATGCGGGTAAGGCGGGGGCGCCGGACGCCGGACGCCAGTTGTTCCAGCGCGATCAGTTGGCATTCCAGTAGGGTGTCGAGTTCTTCCCGGTTCAGGTCAATCTGTTCGGGGGCGGACTTCACGAGCATCAGGGTGGCGAATTCGTGAGGGCTCAGCATGGATTTGTCTCCGGCCTTATCTGGATTAAACGTTGCCGGACGCATCGTTGCCGCTGATGCCGCCCGACCGTTTGGCATTCGACTCTTGTTCCAGTATTTCTGTCCGGCCTTGCGAATTCGGTAGCCTTCAAAGCCGGACCCAAATGTTAAATCGGAAATGGGGCGGGTACCGGATGAAAATAACGTATGAGAATTACATCGTTGATAGAGCTTTATTTGTCTAATGAAAATGCGAATGCGGGATGAAATGGTCCAGTAGTTACCGCCCTTTATTGCGCCGAATCGGCACTCATCGCGATCACTTGCAACCTGCCCAAAACCTGTATAAATTTACAGTACTGTATTTGCATACAGACATACGGGAGGCAACGATGGAGCATCTGGTCAGGGTCTATAACGAAAAGGACCGACAAACGCTCGAATGGCTGCGTCGACATGTCGGTGACGCGGCGATTGCTGCCGCTGTCGGTCGATGTCCCGGGTCAGGCAAGCCTTACCTCTCCTCTGTCTGCAGACATCTTGGCGTCAGAACGCCCAGCTTCCATACGCCTCGCAGGCAGAGTCCGAGCCCGGTGGCCGAGCAATCGTTGGCGACTATCCGCCGCATTCTCGCGGCGCACACGGCGTCAACCGTCGCACGCCCCAGCCTTACACGTTAGCGATAGGTCCGTTCACTCACTCTTCAACAACTTCGGACTCCATATGACTTTGACCGCGCTCACGCTGCATTGAACACAACGAAAAGAACCGCCGTTCCTGCTGTTATCGCGATGCGGGGCATGAATGGCAGCTCGTTGACCAGTACGCGCCTGAATCCGACACGCTGCCAACAATCACCGAATGCGCCACCGCGTCCGACTGGCACAGCCGCGCCCGTCACCTTTTGCCCGGGCTGTCGACCGCGTCGTACGTCTGTTGCACATTTGCCTCAGAGATGACGGACGACTTTCGCTCGCGACGACGTCGAAGGCTAATGTAGGGAAGAAAAACTATAATGGCGCGGTCCGTTCAATTTCGGATTGGCCGCATGATGTGTCCCTCTCATGCCGCGCAATGGCATTGGATGTCCTGACCTTCCGGGATCAGGGCCGCTTTTGCGCTCAAGCCGATCCACTCTATCTCAGCCATGCATACCCAGTTCCGCCTTTCCTCCGCGGCATTCATGCTTGCGCTTGCCAGCGCTCTGTCTGCCTGTTCGACACCAAAGCCGCTTTATCAGCAAGAACAATTTGATGCAAGCGATAGCCCCTATATGCACAGATTCGCCGCCAAGGCGGAGCCCGCCTGCGAGGCTGCCCGCCGTGCTTTGCTCAGCCAGGGGTATATCGCGAGTTCGTCGCGGCCCGATTCCGTCGATGGCTCGAAAAATTTCCAACCCACCAGCGATTCGCATTCGGTGATCGAAATACATGTGGTCTGCACAGCCGACGATCCAAAAAGCAACGTCAGTACCGCGTACGTCAACGCTGTACAGGACCGCTACGCGCTAAAGAAGAGCAACACGTCCGCAAGCGTCGGACTGAGCGTGTTTGGATCGCTGTCGTTGCCGATTGGCTCCAGCGATGACTCGATGGTGAAGGTGGCAAGCGAGACGATCCCTGCCGGCGTTTTCTATCAACGTTTCTTCGCGCTCATCGAGCATTATCTGAAGACCGACTCCCCGCAGCCCGCCGCGTTCGACACCGCTGCGGCGCCGAAGGAAACGCTGCCATCGATGAACGACGCCGTGCCGCAGACCAGGCCAGCCCAGACAGACGACAGTAGTGATGCGAAGGCGACGGACGCGAAGTAAGCGGCGCCAGTATCGTGCTTTCCAGCCGGTTCCGTCCCCTCGCCTCGCTTTCGCGCCTTGTATCCGACGTGGAAGAGACGAACAGCCCGCTCGCGATGGTCCCTGCGCCCGTGAAGCGCGCCGGCGTCCTTGCAGGCACCCGGCAAACACAAACGGATTCAAGACGCGGCGCCATGCGTTGGCCGTGATTGCCGATGTCTTGTACCTGTCGGCCCACCTCGCCATCTGCGCCCTTGGACGCTCGCGAACGAGAACTCGCGGCGAAAAAAGCAAGAATTACGCGCCTTTGCAGCTTATCGGGACAAATTGCGCGTCACTGTTGATGCGCATGGTCGGCTGCGGTGAGGCCTCGTTGTCGCTCCAAAAGTTAGGCCAGTTTGTCCCTGTGTTCCGGTGCACATGCATGTAGCGTCCCGCCAGTTCTTCCGAGGCTAGCCGGTCGTACTGGTCGACAGGTCGTTTCCCTCCGCCGTACATACCCTCCCCGTTTTTTGCCGCAGCGCACATAGCGCCTTCGACGCGTTGAACGCGCGGGGTCAAGCATCAAAAGCAATCCGGTCTTCCCCTGGCGTGGCGACGAAACTACGTATTTTCAGGGGCTCCGCTCAAGTTTCGGGTACCACGCCGCGTTGAGCGTAAACAACCGGTTGACATCCACTCGTCCTTCCATACAATCGATATTGTTGCGTTGCAGCACAGCCCATTTCACCATGTGGTCCGTGACGGGTTGACCAGACTGCCCCCGGTTGGTCACCTCACCCTTTTTGGAGTTCGTGATGAGCAGTCTTCGCCCGGAATACATTCGCGCCGTACAAAAATCGGCTTTTGACACGACGTT
This sequence comes from Paraburkholderia sp. LEh10, assembly GCF_017814945.1. Classification (GTDB taxonomy): domain Bacteria; phylum Pseudomonadota; class Gammaproteobacteria; order Burkholderiales; family Burkholderiaceae; genus Paraburkholderia. The sequence continues at coordinate 955 of NZ_JAGIPX010000124.1, read as the reverse complement.
TGGTGTCCTGAGCAAAACATTTGACGGTATCGAAAAGCTTGTCGAACTGAATGTGCACACGGTCAAATCGACTCTCGGAGAGAGTCAGGAGCGCCTAGCCGAGTTTCTTTCAACACAGCAGCCACACACGCTATTCGCCCAACACGTGAACCTGGCACAAACCGCTTTGAAAATGGCACCCGTGTACTGGTCTCCCGCATGCAAGGTCGTCGCCGAAACTCAAGCAGAACTCCTGACGTTCGCTCAAGCTCAGTTCAGGCAGTATCGCCACGACGCACAGGCTTTCGTTGACAGCGTTGCGCAAGACGTGCCTGCAGAAAGCGGAACCGCTGAAGCAGCATGGGCATTCCCCAAGTCGCCAGTCGAGTCCCCTAAGACAACCTCGCAAGCTTAATAACGTTTGTCGTCAATGGTGCGCGTCGCGCGCCCGTCGCGCGGCGTCTGGTCCTGAGTTAAGGTCCGAATCCATCATGCAGTCATGCGGGAGCCACCGCGCCCATCGCCGAAGCTACGCGAGGGCGTCTACGACCGGGCACGTCGATACGACGGCCCGAGGCAACCGGAGGAGTGACAAATGAAATCAGCAGAGACGTCGTTGCGATTCGCGATTGAAAAATGGTTGGCACCAACTTGTGCGACGCCGATTCGGATTGCCCGGTTCAGTCGCACGGGCCACGGCCAACGGCGTTACGTACACGTTGAGAAATACCGGCCGGAGGGCTCTGTTTCTCTCTTTTTCTTCCGGCACGATGATGGCAAATGGCAGGTATTCCCGCCCGCGAACGACAGCTGACAGCCGGGAACGAGCCAGTGCACGCGGGATGACAGATCCCAAGGCCGGCTATGCCGTTTTTTGTTGTCGCACAAAGACGAAACGCTAGGGAAAGTGTTCAAAACTCGCCCATATCATGCTGTTCAACCCGAAGCCTGCCAGGCACAATAAGCGCATGAAACA
>NZ_JAGIPX010000123.1 GCF_017814945.1 Paraburkholderia sp. LEh10 | reverse complement strand
GTACATGAAGCCGTTCTTGTCGGCGGTGCCGAACCAGGCGGCGGAGCGCAGTTTGCGGGGTTGGTCGGTCATGGTGTTAGGGTCGATATGACGTCTTATAGTCTTACTATAAATCGCGATGATTCGATTGCGGGCATTCGCTGTGCCATACGATTGGCGGCTACAACGTCCGATTAGTTTTTTCGCATCTGCCTAAAACGTGGGAGCACATCGCATTGCCACGGCTACAGCTTGATAAATAGCATTACGTTTGCGCGGGAGAACGTGGGGAAAACGCTAATCGAAAGCGCACGAAGCCAAACATATAGTTTGGCTATAAAGAAAAGTCAGACACGCGCAATGCAGCCTTCGCACGAGCCGGGCATGCACGGCGCGCAGGGTGTCCGTCACGAGCGCGCACCTGTGCCGGAGGCCGGTCCGGACAGCGTTTTCCAGATTGACCGTCAGTTGCCTGTTTGCAGCAAGAGGTGGCGCAAAGCGTTCGTCGTCGCGTCATGACCGTCGTCGCGCGCGAAAGTGCAGCGCCTGGAAAAACAATCACATCGGAGACGAAATATGAAAGTCGCCACGCGTCTGGCCGCCGGACTGCTCCTCGGAGCGGCGCTCACGGTTGCTGCCAGCATCAACAGCTTCGCCGGGGACAAGCAGATCACGTTGGGCTTTTCGCAGGTCGGCGCCGAAAGCGCATGGCGCACGGCGAATACGGTTTCGGTGAAGACGGCCGCGAAAGACGCCGGCATCAACCTGAAGTTCTCGGACGCGCAGCAGAAGCAGGAAAACCAGATCAAGGCGATCCGCTCGTTCATTGCGCAAAAAGTCGATGTGATTGCGTTTTCGCCCGTCGTCGAATCGGGTTGGGAGCCCGTGCTGACGGAAGCGAAGAACGCGAAGATTCCCGTGATTCTCACGGACCGCTCCGTCGATGTGAAAGACCCGTCGCTGTACGTGACGATGATCGGCTCGGACTTTCTCGAAGAAGGACGGCGCGCCGGGCGTTGGCTCGAAGAGCGCTACAAGAACGAAGCCGGTCCCATCAACATCGCGGAACTGCAGGGCACGGTCGGCTCGGCGCCCGCGAACGATCGTCATGCAGGCCTGATTGAAGTGATCAAGAACGATCCGAAGTTCAAGATCATCGCGTCGCAAAGCGGCGACTTCACGCTCGCGGGCGGCAAGCAGGTGATGGAAGCGTTCGCGAAGACCTATGGCAAGCAGATCAACGTGGTCTACGCGCACAACGACGACATGGCGCTCGGTGCGATCCAGGCGATGGAAGAAGCGGGCATCAAGCCGGGCAAGGACGTGAGCGTGGTGTCGTTCGATGCGACGAAGGGCGGCTTCGAAGCGATGATCGCCGGCAAGATCAACGTCGACGTGGAATGCAGCCCGCTGCTCGGCCCGCAACTGATGACAGCCGTCAAGGATGTGGTCGCCGGCAAGCAGTTGCCCAAGCGCATCGTGACCAACGAGACCGTGTTCCCGATGAACGTCGCCGCGCAGATTCTGCCGCAACGCAAGTATTGAGCCGCTCGATCGCCGCGCGCATCAGGCGCGGCGCCGGATTTCCATACCTTCATCGCGTCACGCCTATGGCCGCACAACCGCTACTCGAAACCATCGGCATCAGCAAGACGTTTCCGGGCGTGAAGGCGCTCTCGGGCGTCGATTTTCGCCTGTTTCCGGGCGAGATCCATTCGTTGATGGGGCAGAACGGCGCGGGCAAATCGACGCTCATCAACGTACTGACAGGCGTGCACGAGCAGGATGCCGGCGAGATCCGCCTCGCCGGCGAACACGTGCGCTTCGCGACGCCGCTCGAAGCCGAGGCCGCGGGCATTCAGACGCTGTATCAGGAAATCAATCTCTGCCCGAACCTGTCCGTCGCGGAGAACATCTTCGCGGGCCGCCAGCCGAAGCGGCGCGGCGCGATCGACTGGAAAGCGATTCATGCGCGCGCGCATGCGGCGCTTGAGGGACTGAACGTGTCGCTCGACGTCACCAAATCGCTCGATGCCTATCCGATCGCCGTGCAGCAGATGGTGGCGATTGCGCGCGCGGTGTCGGTGAAGGCGCGCGTGCTGATTCTCGATGAGCCCACTTCGAGTCTCGACGACGGCGAGGTCGCGCGGCTTTTCGACGTGCTGCGCAACCTCAAGCAGTCGGGCATCGCGATTCTGTTCGTCACGCATTTTCTCGAGCAGACGTATGCGATTTCCGACCGCATCACCGTGATGCGCAACGGCGAACGCGAAGGCGAGTATCTCGCGAAGGATCTGCCCGTCGAGCAGCTCGTCGCGAAGATGGTCGGCCACAACCGGATGACCGAGCGGCTGAAGAGCGGCGCGCCCGACACGCCGCAACAGCGCGCGGGCGTAGCGCCTTTTCTGTCGATGAAGGGTGTCGCGCGCCGTGGCGTGATGAATCCCATCGATCTCGACGTGCAGCCCGGCCAGATCATGGGCCTCGCGGGCCTGCTCGGCTCCGGGCGGACCGAGACGGCGCGCCTGCTGTTCGGTGTCGAAAAGGCGGACGCGGGGACCATGAGCGTCGACGGCAAGGAGGTCAAGCTCAGTTCGCCGCACGACGCCGTGCGCCACGGCATCGGCTATTGCCCGGAAGACCGCAAGAAGGAGGGGATCGTCGCCGCGCTGTCGATCCGCGAAAACATCATCCTCGCGCTACAGGCGCGGCGCGGCTGGCTGCGCGCGATCGGCCGCGCGAAGCAGCGCGAGATCGCGGACACGTATATCGAGCGGCTCGGCATCAAGGCGCACGACGCCGAGCAGCCGATCGGCCTGCTGTCGGGCGGCAACCAGCAAAAAGTGGTGCTCGCGCGCTGGCTCGCCACCGAGCCGAACATGCTGATCCTCGACGAGCCGACGCGCGGCATCGACGTCGCCGCCAAGTTCGAGATCATGGACCGCGTGCTCGCGCTGTGCGCCAAGGGGCTCGCGATTTTGTTCATCTCGTCCGAAGTCGGCGAGGTGGTGCGCGTGAGCCATCGCATCGCGGTGCTGCGCGACCGGCGCAAGATCGCCGACGTGACGGGCAGCGCCGTGTCGGAAGATCAGGTCTACCGGCTGATCGCAGGGGGGAGCGAATGAAGCAGATCCAGGCCGCGTTCAGGCATCAGCTGTCATGGCCCGTGCTGACGCTCGCCGCGCTGTTCGCCATCGACGTGATACACCGCGCGAGCTTCCTGTCGATCGCGATGCTCGACGGCCATCTGTTCGGCGCGCCCATCGACATCCTCAATCGCGCCGCGCCGCTCGTGATCGTCTCGCTCGGCATGACGCTCGTGATCGCCACGCGCGGCATCGACATTTCCGTCGGCGCGATCGTCGCGATTGCAGGCGCCGCTGCCGCCGTCGTGCTCGCCGACGATCCGTCGCGCGTCGGCATCGCGCTCGGCGCAGCGATTGGCGTCGGCGTGCTGGCGGGCATCTGGAACGGCATGCTGGTCGCGTTCGTCGGCATGCAGCCCATCATCGCGACGCTGATCCTAATGGTGGCGGGACGCGGCGTCGCGCAGCTGCTGACGGGCGGCCAGATCATTCCGATCGGCGCGCCAGGCTATCTCGTGTTCGGCGGCGGCTATCTCGCGACCGTGCCGTGTTCCGTATGGATCGCGACCGGCGTGACGGCCGCGACGGCGCTGCTCGTCAATCGCACGGCGCTCGGGCTGTTCATTCGCGCGATCGGCGTGAACCCCGTCGCGACGCGGCTGGTCGGCTTGCGCTCGGGCGCGATCGTGTTCAGCGTCTATGTGTTCTCGGGATTGACGGCGGCCGTCGCCGGCATTCTGGCAAGCTCGAATGTGCGCAGCGCGGACGGCAACAACGCGGGCCTGCTGCTCGAACTCGATGCGATCCTTGCCGTGACGCTCGGCGGCACGTCGCTGCTCGGCGGACGCTTCAGCCTCGCGGGCACCGTGCTCGGCGCGCTTATCATCCAGACGCTTACCTACACCACTTATTCGATCGGCGTGCCGCCCGAAGCGACGCTCGTCGTCAAAGCCGTCGTCGTGCTGTTCGTCAGCGTGATCCAGTCGGGCGCCGCGCGCGCGATGCTCGTGCGTCAATTGCTGCGCGCCGTTGCACTCGTCAGGACCAGGCCGCTCACGGGGACTCCAGAATGAACACCATGCTCGGCAGGCTGCTCGATCCGCGCACGCTGCCCATCGTCGTCACGGTCGTGCTGTTTGCCGTGCTGTTCGGCTTCGGCTCGGTGATGTACACGGGTTTCTTTTCATTGCAGGTATTGCTCGGACTGCTCGTCGATAACGCGTTCCTGCTGATCGTCGCCATCGGCATGACGTTCGTGATCGTGTCGGGCGGCATCGATCTTTCCGTGGGCTCCGTCGTCGCGTTGACGACGATTCTCTGCGCGATCTGCGCCGAGCGCCTGCATTGGCCCGTGTGGCTGATCGCGCCGCTCGTGCTGCTGTTCGGCACGCTGTACGGCGCGGCAATGGGCGCGCTGATCCATTTTTTCCGCCTGCAGCCGTTCATCGTGACGCTGGCGGGGATGTTTCTCGCGCGCGGCGCGTGCTTCCTGATCACGACGCAGTCGATCACCATCAACGAAGCGACCTTTCATGCGATGGCGGGCTTCAGCGTGCCGATAGGCGGCGGTTCGCTGACGGCGGGCGCGCTGATCGCGCTGCTCACGCTGGCCGTGGCGATCTTCGTCGCGCATTTCACGCGCTTTGGCCGCAACGTCTACGCGCTCGGCGGCAACGAACGTTCGGCCTTGCTGATGGGCTTGCCCGTCGCGCGCACGCGCATCGGCGTGTATGCGCTCAGCGGCTTTTGCTCGGCGCTCGGCGGCTTCGTGTTCACGCTCTATGTGCTGTCGGGCTACGGCCTGCAGGCCCAGGGCATGGAACTCGATGCGATCGCCGCGACCGTGATCGGCGGGACGCTGCTGACGGGCGGCGTCGGCTATGTGATCGGCTCCGTGTTCGGCGTCGGCATCCTCGGCACGATCCAGACGCTGATTACCTTCGACGGCACGCTCAGCTCGTGGTGGACGCGGATCGTGATCGGCGCGCTGCTCTGCGCGTTCTGCCTGCTCCAGCGCATCATCGAGCGGCACGCGGCGCGGCGCAAGTCGGGTGGCACGGGGCTCGGCGCGAACGTGACGAAGCCCGCCGACAAGTCCGCGCCGACACACGGCACGAGCACCATCGACCTCGCGAAAATGAGCCCGACGACGTTGAAGCAGTCGTAACGCACGCCGTCTAAGACCCGGCAGCCCGTGAAGGCTCATCGATAAGGTCGCCCGGCGGCAACGGCGCTCCGTGCTGACGTAGCAGACGGCCACGCGAACCAGCTCTACGAACTCACGGGCGCGCGCCTGTGGACGGTTCGCCGATGCCGTCGCCGAGATTGCGAAAGCGACCGGGCGGCCGCTGCGTTTCACGCGCATCACGATCGCGGAGTACGCGGCGGCGCTCGAAGCAGCCCAGCTACCGCCCGACATCGTCGGTCTGATTCGCTACCTGTTCACGGAAGTGCTCGACGGACACAATGCATCCGTGAAGGATGGCGTGCTTCGCGCGCTCGGGCGGCCTGCGCGCGACGGCGGCGGCAGGCGTCTGGAGGCCCGCCGTGCATCACGCGCAGCTTCTGATTGAGCCAGTATGCGTGAGAAACCTTGAAGACAACCCGGAAATTGAACGCTCTCCTTTCTTGACGTTTAGTCGCATAGTTGAACGATCTTCGAAAAGGTCCCGCTCGCGATCGCATGATCCCCGTACGAATACCGCAGTCGCCATCATGCCGATCGCGACCGGGCAGTTTGATGACACGCGATACTCGCTTGTCGAGCGCTTGCTCGCGGTCTTCGAATTCGAAGCGCTATTGGTACAGGCGAGGTACAGGCGACGTTGCGCAGCGCAGCAGCGGCTTTTTTCATACCTTTGAAGCTGCTTCGCGAATCTGATGTCGGCCGCGCTGTGACGGGCATCTCACCCATGCGCGCCAACGCGTCCGGACGGGCTTCATAGGAGGAGGGGAAGATGACGGGCGACATCGATGGCCTGGTGAAAACGCTTCTGGTCAAGGTCTACGGCACAGTCCAAGGTGTCGGCTACCGGGCCGCATGCGTGCAACGCGCGAGGCAACTGGACCTCGCGGGCTGGGTGCGCAACCGGCTGGATGGTTCCGTCGAAGCGCTGCTTCAAGGCGCGCCGGAATCCGTCAGCGAGATGTGCGATGGGATGTGCGACGGCATGTCGGTAGGCCTCGTCGACAGGATGGAAGTCGAGGAACTCGAACCTCCCGTTGCGCGCTTCGACGCGTTCAGGCAGATTCCCGATGCGTAGCGCACGGTCTGCATGCTGCACGCCGGCTTTCTATCGGCTAATGTGTGACCTGTGCCTCTAACGTGAGGGTCATCGGCAATGGGCTTGCTGCTACGGCTTTTCCATCGCAATCGCACGCACGTGTCGCCAGAGAATGCCGCGCGCATCGACGAAGCAGTCGATCGCATCGTCGCCGTTCATCCGCGGCTGAAAATGGCGAACCGTTACCGGTATCGTCTGAAACAGCCTGTGGCGGCGACGCTTCAATACGCGGACCAGCTGATGGCGTCGCTGCCCGCTACGATCGATGCGAATGCCGACGCGTGGGCGGGCAACCCGAGTCTGCGCGCGTTCTTTGCGACACCCGGCGATATCGCTCAGGCGTTCGGCCGCTCGGAAGAGGTGCGCGCATTCTTCGCGCAGCATCCGGGGGCGGCCGATGTCTACGGAACACTCGGGATGGCAATGACCGAGCGGCACGTGCTCGGCGTCGAGCAGGATGGCGACGCGGTCCGTCATGACGTCGCGCAAATCACCTTATGTTTTGGGGATCATCGGATCAGGATGTGTGGGGAAACGGATTCAGCGCTTCGTGACGAGATCGTTCGCAGGCTGATCGATCAAATGGCGCTCGAAGGCCTGTCGATGCTCGCGGCCAGTCGCGCCCAGCACCTCGCGCGCGGGCGCGAACTGATGCAGGAACGCGTCGCGCTGCTGCATCGGCAAGGCACGGGGATATCGTCCGTGGTGGGCGGCGGCGCGGCAGTCGAAGCGGACGAGCTTGCGCGCGTGCAGACGCAGATCGCGCAGAATGCCGAAAGTCTCGCCGCACTCCGTGTGCCGACCGATATCATCGAACTCGAGCTCAAGGGCATCTGCGATGTCCTCGCCAAACCCAATGATTACGTCTACATCAGGAACCGGCGCATACGCATCGACATGATGAACGTGATCCAGGAAGGCGGCAGCAAGCGCGGCAGTGAGATCGAATTTCACTTTGCACGCGTTCCCGGCGTCACGCCGGAAATGCGCGCGTTCGCGCTGGTTCGTTTCGACCGGCTGGATCTGCCGCCCGGGGGATTGCAGATCGACGCGGCCATGCGCGCGCTGTAGGCGCAAAGCACGTAGGTTGGAAAATGATCAAGCGCGTTCTGGCGTTGTCGGCTTTTACGGCAGGCCTTTTCGTTTCGTTTGCGTTGCCGCAGCAAGCCGTCGCGCAGCCCGCCGCGACGAAGGCCATGCAGGACGCGCAGCGCAAGGCAGAGCAAAAGGTACGCGAAACCAAAAAGAAGGACCGTGACCAGGCTCGGGCTCCGGCGCAGAAGCAGGAAAGCGACAAGTCGGCATCCGCGCCATGAAAGTCTGCGTCGACAGAGGTCCGCTCATGCAAATGGATCGGATGGTCGTGCTTCATTTCGGTTTGCGACTCGATTGCGTCGAGCGTTGCGCGTTTCGCATTAGTCGGAAAATCCGACAATCGGCGTGGAAAGTCATAGACTATTTCCAAAAGCAGTTCTGTTTGCCCTGCAATAAAGACCGGTCTGCGAAGCATGGTCGAAACTTCGGAGCGTTAAACAGACTTTCCAAAAGGAGAACGTCGTTATGGCTGAACTTTGGGTAGGCAATGTCGAAAACGAAACGACCGACGAAGAAATCAAAACGTTCCTGTGCCACTACGGCTTTCCGCCGTTCGATACGATCCAGCGCGTGGAGGGAACGGGTGAGCGTCCCGCGGTGCTCATTGGCTGGAACGACGTGGGCGCGCATGTGCTCCACAGTTTGCAGCCGCGCATCCATAACATGTTCTGGAAAAGCCGCACGCTCACGGTTCAGGTCGTCCCCGAGCGGGACGAAACCTGAGGCCGGTCCAGCCCATGCCGCGCATGGGCGACAGCGATCAACATGGCAGTCACGGGAGACTGGCGATGGCTGACACAAGGAATGAAAAGAACGGAACGAATGGCAAACATGCGGATGATGCGCATGAAGACGCAAAAGGATATGGGCGTCTGAAGAACAGGCAGTACGAGAAAGAACTTGCGGCCCTGCACGTCGAACTCGTGAAGCTCCAGGAGTGGGTCGTGCAAACGGGCGCGAAGGTGTGCGTGCTCTTCGAAGGGCGCGACGGCGCAGGCAAGGGGGGAGCCATCAAGGCGATCACCGAGCGCGTGAGCCCGCGCATATTCCGTGTCGTCGCGCTGCCCGCGCCGACCGACCGCGAAAAGACCCAGATGTATATCCAGCGCTATCTCCCGCATCTGCCTGCCGCCGGCGAGATCATTCTGTTTGACCGAAGCTGGTATAACCGCGCGGGCGTCGAGCGTGTGATGGGCTTTTGCACCGAAGAGCAGGTGCAGCACTTCCTGAAGGTCGTGCCGCTGATCGAGCACGCGATCACTCAATCGGGAATCATTCTTCTGAAGTACTGGCTCGAAGTCAGCGAAGAAGAGCAGACACGCCGGCTCGAAGCGCGCATCAGCGACGGGCGCAAGGTCTGGAAGCTCTCGCCGATGGATCTGCTGTCATACAGCCGCTGGTATGACTACTCGCGCGCGCGCGACGACATGTTCGCTGCAACCGATACCGACCTGGCGCCCTGGTTCGTCGTGAGGTCGGACGACAAGAAGCGCGCGCGCCTGAACCTGATCACGCATCTGCTCGACAGCATTCCGTACAAGACGATGCCGCGCGAAAAAGTGAAGCTGCCGAAGCGTCAAAAGCCCGAAGGGTACAAGGAGCCGAACCGGCCGAAACGATTCGTTCCGGAGAAGTTCTAAGCGCAGCGGACTCGCGCGCCCGGCTATGCTTCACGGCGGCGGCGCGCGCAGCATCGCCGCCGCAATGTCGCGGCTCACCGATGCGAGCGCCCGGCTTTGCGCGGCGACGAGTGCGTCATAGCCCGCGTCGGGCGCCGGCTCGCGCACAATCGAGCGGCCGGTCAGCAGCGTCGTGCGGCCCGCGACATGCACGGTCCACAATGCGTCGATGGCGACGGCTTCGCCGGGCATCGAGTCGAACTGCACGATATCGACGCGCACGCGCCACGCCTGGGTATCCGCGACGGACTGCGACGACATCGACACGCGATCGGACCCCAGCAGCCGCGCCAGATCGCCCGCGATCGTGGCGGCGACGCCGCTTCTGATCGGCTCGCCCCAGCGCGCGAATTCGTTGAGCGCGACCTCGTTGTTCGACATACGCGTGACGATCTGCGGCCGGTCGATGAGGTCGGGCACGGTCACGGGGCCGACGACCACCGTGCCCGTCAGCGCGTCGCCGCTGCGCTGCAGCGACGCGTCGCTGCTCAACGTGTAGAAGCTCGTCGGCGGCGACTTGCATCCGTTCAGTGAGGCCGCAATGCCGGGCATCAGCAGGGCGGCGGCAAGGCGGCTGAATCGCATGAGCGGTTTCACTTCGCGTCCCCCGTTTTGCCGCGCACCAGCGCTTCCGGATGCCGCTGCAGATAGTCGGACAGCGCCCGGAACGAGGCGGCCGTGCGGGCCAGTTCGCGCACTGCGTCGCTGGTGTCCTGCTGCAATGCCGAGTCCGGCTGCAACGCTGTGTTCGCGGAGTCGAGCGTCGCTTGCGCCGCCGACAACGCGCTCTTCGCCTGCGGCACCACCTGCGTATTGAGGTTGCGCATGAGCAGCGCGCTATTGGCGAGCGTCTGTTGTGCGTTGTTGCCGATCTGTTCGAGCGGCAGCTTGTCGATGCGCGCGATGATCCGGTTCATCGCCTCCTGCAGCGATTGCATTCCGCTTGGCGTGGTGGGCAGCTCAGGCGGCGTGCGGTTCCAGTCGATGTGCGCTTTCGGCGCATTCGGGAAGAACTCGAGCGAGACATACAGCTGGCCCGTAATCAGACTGCCCGTTTTGAGCTGACCGCGCAGACCCCGATCGACGAGGAAATCGGCCATCGCCCGGGGGTTGTCGCTTAGGCGGCCGCCTTTTAGCGCCGCTGCATAACGTGACGTGAAGCGCTCGGGATAGAACTTGATTTCGACGGGGATGCTGATCTGCTTCGTGTCGGGATCGAAGCGTGTGTAGATCGCCGAAACCTCGCCGACCGTGATGCCGCGAAAATCGACTGGCGCGCCCACGACCAGTCCGCGCACCGAACCGGGGAAAACGAACACGTACGTTTCGACGATCTTGTCATGCACCTTCATTGCTTCGTCACGCGTGGGGAACAGCGTGAACAATGCGTGCTGCGCGGCTTCGGGTTGATTCAGCGACGCCATGGGCGTCTCGAACGCGAGCCCGCCGATCAGGATCGACACCACCGACTGCGTATTGACCTTCACGCCTTCCGTGCCGAGCGTGACGTCGATGCCGCCCGCTTGCCAGAAGCGCGAGTCGGCGTTGACGTAGCGGTCGTACGGCGCGTTGATGAACACGCGCAGCGTGACGCCGCCGCCGTCCTTGTCGAGTTCGAACGACGTCACCTGGCCCACCTGCAGACGCCGGAAATATACGGGCGTGCCGACGTTGAGCGAGCCGAGGTCGGCAGCCTTCAGCACGAACTCGCGGCCCGGCACGTCGCTCGCGAACACGGGCGGTGTTTCGAGTCCCGTGTAGTCGCGCCGCTCCCGTTTTGTGCGGCCGATGTCCATGCCGATATACGCGCCCGACAGCAGCGTGCTGATGCCCGAGACCGTGCCGCCCGCGATGCGCGGCCTCACCACCCAGAAGCGCGTATCGTCGACGAGCATGTCGGTGGCGTCGCGCGTGAGCTCGGCCGTGGCGATCACGCGCTTATAGTCTTTCGACAGCGCCACTTTCTTCACGACGCCGATATCGACGTC
>NZ_JAGIPX010000122.1 GCF_017814945.1 Paraburkholderia sp. LEh10 | reverse complement strand
GCTCGGAACATGGCTCTCGATCCACGACTTCCCGGACATTCACTCGCGCAGCATTGTGGGCATGACGCCGCTGATGGCGGCACACGGGCGGCTGGCCGCTTGATGCCGGCACCTATGGCGGCTCGTTTCTTTATCACATGGACGACAACCGGATCGTCACCGGTTTTGTAGTGGGACTAGGCTATACAAAACCGTACCTGTCGCCGTTCGAGGAATTCCAGCGCTACAAGATGCACCCCGAAGTTCGAAAATTTCTGGAAGGTGGCAGGCGCCTGTCTTACGGGGCACGAGCGATCGCCGCTGTCGGATTGATGTCTCTGCCTAAGCTGGTGTTTCCCGGCGGTGCGCTCGTTGGCAACGAAGCAGGCTTCTCGACGCTTCGCGCATCAAGGGTTCTCACGGCGCAATCAAAACGGGCACGTTGGGAGCGCAGGCGACCTTCGATGCGCTTCAAGAGGGACGCCAGTGCGACGAACTGGATTCGTATCCTGAAGCACGCTCAGTCGAACCATGAGATGCTCAAACCTGCGTCGGAATGCAGGAAGATCGATTACCCAAAGCCGGACGGCAAGCTGACGTTTGACCGATTGTCTTCAGTATTTTTATCGTACACGAATCACGACGATAATCAGCCGGCGCATCTCACACTCAAGGATCCGGCTGTTCCGACCAATGTCAACCTGCGGCACTATGCGGGCTCCGAAAGTCGCTATTGCCCGGCTGGCGTCTATGAGTTCGTCGAGACTGGAGATGGTCACGAGCGGCTGGTTATCAATGCGCAGAACTGTGTGCATTGCAAGACGTGCGACATCAAGCTTCCGACTCAGAACATTGTCTGGGTGCCTCCGGAGGGAGGCGGCGGCCCCAACTGCACGGATATGTAGCAGCGTGTGTGCGGTGACCTCCGTTGCATTCCTGTCGATGCGGTGGATGGTTGGCTCGACTATGCTCGCCCGCCGCTAAAATAATAAGCACACGAGGCAATCAGCATGGCCAGGCCGATTACCTCGGAAACCACCGCCGCGCGCGGCGGTGACAGGAAAAGCCGCAACAAACAGCGCGCAGCCACGCAACTTGACAATGCGATCGCGATTGCAGCCATCGCCACGAAAGCACCTCTTGCAATCTCTTGCATCTGGATTTTTTCACCCGCCCGAGTACATGGTCAGACTCCATAGTGCCACCCATCGGAGTGTTTCTGTCACATCTCTCGCGCCTGAGCTTCATCTTATGGGCGATCAACAGATTTGCTTATGCAAACGTAGGCCTCCACGGTGAAGCGCAGACTGGGCACATCAATCTCACAAGGGGCGTGCGTCTGTGAACAAGTACGATGTGGTTGTGATAGGCGCGGGTGTGATCGGGACGTCTGTTGCCTTTCACCTGTCAAAGCTCGGTGCAAAGCGTGTGCTGGTGCTTGATCGGGCGACGGTAGGCGCCGGCACAACGGCTCAGTCGTCCGGGATCCTGCGTACGCACTATTCGGTAAAGGAAAACGTCGAACTGGCGCGCAAGTCCTGGTCGGTGTTCAACGACTTCGCCAACTATCTCGGAGATGACGAAGCGTCGTGCGGCGTCGATGCCGGCAAAGGCCATCATCACGCCGTCGCCCTCGATCGGACTGGAAAGCGCCTGTACAACAAGGCATTACCCAACGCGATAAGGCCAAGCTGTGCGCCCTCATCACCGAACTCAAGAGGCACGGCCAACTCCTGTTCGTCGTCGATCAGCCCGTCACCATCGTCGACGTTGCCCGTGGCAGTCGCCCGCGATGAAGGTGTCCTGGTCGCAAATCTACAGGGTCGGGTCTGGCTATGCGCCGCATCGCGGACCTGCGCACTGGTGAAGCCAAGACCGATGCCCGCGATGCCGCAATCATTGCTTAAGCCGCGCGCTCAATTCCGTACGCTGCGCTCACTTCGACTGGCTGACGAACCGCTCGCCGAACTCACCATGCTGTATGGCTTCGACGACGGCCCCCGGCACAGATCACGCAGAACAGCAACCGCATTCGCGCCTGCTCACCCCGATCCATCCGGCGTTGGAACGAGTTCCGGGACCGCACCTCGACCATCCGGCGGTGCTCGATCTGCTTGAGCGATACCCGTCACCCGCCGAGCTCGCCTCAGCTAGCGAGAAAACACTCGCCAACCGCCTCACCAAACTCGCACCTCGCATGGGGAAGAGCCTGGCTGCCAAAATCGTCCGAGCGCTCAGCGAACAGGCGGTGATCGTGCCCGGTACTCAGGCAGCAACCATCCGTTATGTCGCGTCGCGCCCCAGCAGCTCGCGTCCTTGCGGAAGCAACGCGAGGAAGTTGCCAGCGAAGTTGAACGCCTGGTGCAGGCACACCCCTCTTTGGCCGGCCCTGACCAGCATGCCGGGAGTCGGCGTCAGGATCGCCGCCAGACTCCTCACTGGAGTCGCGCACAAAGCGTTCGCCTCAGCCGCACATGTGGCTGCCTATGCCGGCCTTGCCCCGGTCACCCGACGCTCGAGTTCATCCATTCGGGGCGAACATCAGTCCCGACACGGTAACAAGGTGCTCAAGAGAGCGCTCCGTCTTTCGGCCTTTGCTTCCCGCATAACCCAATCTCAAGGGACTATTACGCGCGCAAGTTCCAGCAGTGTAAGCGCCACAATCAGGCGCTCATCGCTCTCGCCCGACGACGCTCCTACGTACTGTTCGCCATGCTTCGCGACGGCACCCCCTACCAACCAAAATCCGGGCCTGTACTTGACGAATCAGATAGGGAGCATCCCCCGCAGCAAAGCGATTATCGCGGCGGCACGCCGTCAGGCCGCGCGCGAAGGCCATTTCAGCAACTACACGGCTACAGAACGCAGTAACCTCCTGCGCCGCGGTTGAAGCGGCAGCAGCAATGGTACCGCGGCCTGTCCAGCCCAAAAGAGGCCATACCTTATTACCGGATCATCGATTCGCGTCAGAAAATTAGTTTACAGATCCAACCGCCGTACAGGAAAAGTGACATCGTTGCATTGTCCGCAAAGTGGCAACAGAGTCAGCGACGCGACGCTGTGTGCGGCCTGACAGCCGCAGCCGGCGGAACGGCGGGCAGTGGTCGTTCGAGCAAACCCATGAATTCCTGACGCGGTCCGAACGTATAACACGCATGAATAAGCCCTTGGCGCCCGCTTTGTCGGGTCGTTTTTGCAGCAGAATATCGAGCACAGCGCCATTCGGCGACCGCTCGCCACAGCAGAGAACGTTCACCACACCGTGCAACGAACCTCCCGACCACGTCCCATGTCTGGCCCGGCCGACGTCGAATCTCCTTGCGCGCCGCAAGCAAAATCCCGCCATGCTACCCACCCCCATCTTTCCAATCGAAGCTATGAGGGAAGCGTGCATTCCACCGCTGCGAATCTCAAAGAGGGCGACTCGGCGCGATTAGCTTCTCTCGAATCCTCTGGTCAACTCCCAATCCGTTATACGGCGATCATATTCGAGCTGCTCCCACTGAGCCGCATGCACGTAATGATTGGTGACTGTGTCGCCAAAAACCTCGCGTAGCAAGGTCGAATTTGACGCTGCAGTGATCGCTTCTCGTAACGTTTTTGGAATTTCAGGTAGCTCGCCATCGAGATACGCGTCGCCGATCAGTGGACGCGGTAGTTCAAGTTTGTGATCGATGCCCGCAAGGCCAGCCGCGATTAGTCCGGCGAAAGCGAGATATGGATTGAGATCCGCGCCGCCAATTCGACATTCGACCCGCACGGCATGAGAGCCCTCGCCGCAAACGCGAAAACCAGCGGTTCGGTTATCAAGACTCCACACCGTTCTCGTTGGGGCGAAGCTCCCTTTCTGAAATCGCTTATACGAGTTAACGTACGGCGCCAGGAAAAGCGTAATGTCTCTTGAATACCTCAAAAGTCCGGCGAGATAGGAACGCATAAGATTCGACATGCCATAAGGCGAACTCTTCTCCCAAAAAAGCGGGGTTCCATCCAGTGTCCATAGGGAAGAGTGAATATGGCACGACGATCCCGGAAGCCCGTAGCTCCACTTCGCCATATACGTAATCGCTTTCTTTTGCTGCGAAGCAATCTCCTTGCTGCCATGCTTGATGATCGTATGTTGATCTGCCATCATCAAAGGATCGGCATAATGTACGTTAATTTCTCCTTGACCAGCACCCCATTCTCCTTTTGAGCATTCGATTGCAATTCCTGCTTCATGCAATCCATTCCTTATTGGGCGCATGACAGATTCTTGGCGCGTCGTCGACAAGATATGGTAATCATGACTGTATGTTCCACATGTCGTCAGGTCGCGGTATTTCTTTACCGACGTTTCCTCGTAGGTCTCATTGAACAGATAGAACTCAAGCTCCGATGCGAAACAGGCACTCATTCCCCTCTCCGTCAGGCGGCTAAGCTGTTTCTGCAGGATCTGCCTCGGCGAATGCGCAACCGGCTGGCCGCTCTGATCCAGAACATCGCAAATTACCAATGCAGTCCCTTCCAGCCATGGAAGTCGCCGTAACGTCGAAAGATCAGGCTTGAGCACGAAATCGCCATACCCTTCTGCCCAGCTGGCGCTGGCGTAGCCAGCGACCGGTTCCATCTCCATATCGTTTGCCAGCAAGTAATTGCAGGCGTGCGTTTCCAGATAACCGCCTTTAACAAAAAAGTCGCCGTGAAATCGCTTCCCAATAAGACGCCCTTGCATGTCAACCATGCAGACGAGCACAGTATCAATAACACCAGAAGCAACCGCTTGTTTCAATGCGTCGAATCTAAGACTCATCACTCACATCCCTAATAAACTTTCCACGCAAATTCAATTTCTTCAAAAAAGAACCTTGATCATCAAAAAATCTCAACGAAGCGTATTAAAAACGGTCTTGTATATCTGGCCAACCCAGTTTCCGAATAACAGATGCGCATGACTTCGCCAGCAATTTCTGGGGCGCAGGGTTTCACAATCGTCCGAAAAATAATTTTTAGGTAACCTTGTGCGCCGACCGATTGACCGATCACGAAAATATTCATCCGCTAGCGTCTGTGAGTCATACTCGATATGATTGAAGATGTGTAGAGAATGATGCTTCGGGTCATCAAGAAGGCACAGACCCGTCTCTGGCGATTCCATGAGCACGGATATACCACTGCTAGACGGAATATCCGTGCTTCTCATTTCTGTCCACCGAGAAACTGGAATAAAAAAATCATCCGAAAAACCCTGCAGATAAGGCGACGTGGACTCTAGGCTACGATGCCTGAAAATACCGAAAGCCTTCTCCGTCAGAGCATACTTGGGCAAACCGTGGAAATGATGCATCGCAGCTTGCGCTGCCCAGCAAATGTTGAAGCAACTTCGAGCGTTGGTTTGTGTCCAGTTTAGGATTTCGACAAATTCGTTCCAGTATGCGACTTGTTCGAACGGAATCGACTCAACCGGCGCGCCCGTGATGATGAAACCATCAAAGACCTGCTCCATTACGTCGATCCAATCTCTATAAAAGGTCGTCAGATGACTCACCGGTGTATTTTTTGGCGAGTGGCTTGCGATTTTTATAAGCGTAAGGTCGACCAATATAGGTGTTGCGCCGAGCAGGCGTGCAATCTGAATCTCCGTCTCGATTTTGTTGGGCATGAGATTAAGCAAACCAACGTGTAAAGGCCGGTCGCGCGAGCACAATATACTGTCGCCTTCCATCACTGTGATGCCTTCTGTCTGCAGCACAGTCCCTGCGGGCAATCCTTTCGGCACTTTAATAGGCATGGATCTACAGTCTCCCTTTCAATCTAGACGGCGCGTAGAATTGTAAATGGCACTCAGACAAAGGCATGCGGAATCCCGAGCGAGATTAAAGGAGCAAACCAAGTGCGATGCATGCGTACAGTGCGCCTGTTATTTTTTCCAACAAGGATTTGTTCTTGAAGGCGATGCTCGCTCGATGCGCAATAAACATATAAGTACTATAGACCGCAACCGAGATGATGGTCGCGGCAACACCCATCGAAACTGCTTGAGTGGAGTACGAGCCATACGGGTTGATAAAGCTTGGATATGTAAGCAGTGTGGCTATCCACCCTTTAGGGTTGGCCAAAGAGACTACGAGTGAATCGGCAAACATCTGTTTCGAGTTCCAATTCGTCGTTTCTTCATCGCTCGAAGCCGAATTTCCACAGAAAGTAATAATGGCAAGATATACAAGATATATCGCACCCATCCACCGTAAATACTTCAACACCCATTGGTTATCGCGGATAAAAAAGCCCACGCCCGATAACACGACTGCCGCATGAATTGCCGCACCGATTCCGAATCCGACGGCTCCTGGAATTGCAATTTTGAGTCCGTGTTTAAGAGTTTGCGCGACGGCAAACGCGACGTTCGGTCCCGGCAAAACTACTGCAGCAGTAAACGCAAGGAGAAACAAAGCGAACAAATGAAAATCCATTGACACCGCCAATTCTGTTTAAATATTGCCGAATGGAAGGAACAGCGGCCTGAGGATCTGACCTCGATCGCTATTTTTTGCATCGCTGCGCCATGTAGGCGTCGCAGGCGCGCCCGAATGCCTCGAAAATATTTTGGCTCGCGTTATCCCTACTAGCGTGCCATTCAGGATGCCACTGAAGCCCGAGTTGAAATGTTGGTGAATTTCTATATGAAAGCGCCTCTACAATATCATCATCTGCGACTGCTTCCACTTGAATACCTCCTCCCAGCTTGGCAATGCCTTGCTTATGCAGCGAATTAACTTGTAGCTCCCCGTTCTTGACAACCGACGACAGCAATCCACCAGGAGCGATTTTCACCGAGTGAACAGGTAGATACTGCTCGTCGCGAGGCAGGTTTGCGTTTTCTGAGTGCGTGATCCCCTTGTGTGACGACGACAAATCTTCGTGCAGCGTGCCGTTTCTATAAACGTTCATCTCCTGCAAGCCACGGCAGATCCCCAATACGGGCATCTGAAGCTCTCCGGCTACCGTCAATGCGACCCACGACAACCGGTCTCGCGGACGATCGATCTCGCCGGGGACAACATCGTCTTCGGTGCGCGCCCATACGCGCTCGTTCATGCACAAGATATCGGGATCAAGATCGGATTCGTCGCCCGTCAGCACAAGCCCGTCGAGACGGCGCATCGCTTCACGAAATGTGCGAATAGTCGCCTCCGATGGACGATCTCCGTCTATCGTCGGTAAAATGACGCACTCGACCGAAGCGTACTTCGTCAGCGCCTCGATATAGCGCCGCCGCAACCAGTCGCGATGGACTCCGTCGCAAAGATGACGATTTGCGGTAACCCCAACAACAGCGCAACCCATAGGACGATGCTGATCCATCGTTACGCTCGCTCCTCGCCCGGCAGGCGCTCAAGCTGAGCCTCGTACAGCCGCCGGTTCCGTTCAAGAAGTTGGCTGATGACACTTGGCTGCCCTTTGGGGCCGCGAGCGAAGAGTCCTCCCCATGAATCGGCAATCTCGGCATATTGCGGATCGCGTAGCCTGATCTTTTGTGCCCGCTTCAGGTGCCAGAAGGGGACGCCAGGCGAGAGGTGATGTTCCAAATGATATTCGTCAAGATTGGCGCCGAACAGCAGCCGCTCGATCAGATTACCTTTGCGATTGCGCGTCAGATAGACATCGTCGGTTTCCGTCTCGCACATTGGAGAATGCTCCGCAAGTTCGATGAACCAGCCCAATGCCTGAAAGGTCGTCAGATAAGGAACCAGCCAGAACAACACGAGCATATCAAGCGATTTTGCCTGAACGAAACCGAGGACAACGATCAGCCAGAATACTGCGAATCCGTAAGTATCGATGGCAGATCCCAGCCTATCGATGTCCTTCCGACCTTCGCGTGAAATGAGAAACCGGTTGTTCCATAGATATTTGAGGTAGCGCAACGTTGCACCGCCCAGCATCGCCTTCCAGACAACGGAGAACGCGTATTCACGTGGATGACGAACGTCATATACGCCCGACGATATGAAGAACTTCAGGTCAGGATCTTTCTCCGGGTCGCCGAGATGAGGATGATGCAGATGAACATGAGAGTAGCGATAAGCCCAATGACGCTGCAGAAGAGGATATGCTGCAAAAACAATTCCGAGAAAATAGTTCCATCGACTGTTTTTCGCAAGTGTCCGATGTGCCGCGTCATGGGCGATCGTGGTCAGCCCCCGTTGTTGTGCGCCAATGATTAGCGCTGCAATAGGGTACAGCCACCACGATATTCGTATAGTTGCGTA
Organism: Paraburkholderia sp. LEh10; assembly: GCF_017814945.1. Classification (GTDB taxonomy): domain Bacteria; phylum Pseudomonadota; class Gammaproteobacteria; order Burkholderiales; family Burkholderiaceae; genus Paraburkholderia. Next base: position 3,799 of record NZ_JAGIPX010000122.1, on the reverse strand, counting down.
AGCACACGCCAGAATCACCAGATAGTCCTTCACAATATAAAGCGCGCCGGTGATGTTATCAGGCTTCAATTCCGACAACTCACGGGTAATGTCGCGCGAGAAGCGGGAGGTCCTGAATCGTTTGCCCCGCAGTTGCCACGCTTCACAAATTTCCATGATGAAACATCCTCCATGAAAGATCGACGTCAGACGGCGTCCAGTCCTTGTTGAATATCCGCGACGATATCGTCTACGTTCTCGATGCCGACACACAGGCGAATGGAACCATCAAAAATACCGGCGGCCTCACGCTGTTCTTTTGGAACAGTCGTGTGAGTTGTAGACACTGGATGTGTGACCAATGTTCGCGCATCACCCACGTTTGATACGTGGTACATAAGGTCGATGTTGGTAATGAATCTGCGTCCGGCTGCTTCATCGGCCAGTTCGAACATGACGATCGCGCCATAACCGACACTCGCGTCAATCAACTCGTCAACAAGTTCGCGTTCGTATCCATAGGACAGCGATGGATATGAAACACGCTTGACCTTCGGATGCTTTATCAAGAACTCGGCAACGGCCAGGGCATTCTCACAATGCCGTTGCATGCGAAGATGAAGTGTTTCGAGCCCTTGAATCAACTGAAAGCTGGAGAACGGACTAATCGCAGCACCGGTGTCACGAAGCCACGTCATCCGCGCCTTCAGCAAATAGGGACTTGCTCCTAGGTCGTCAAGTTTAAGAACAGCCTCTTTCCAGAGGATGCCACCATGGGCTTCGTCCGGTTCGTTAAACAACGGGAACCGGACTGTGTCATCGAACGCGAAGCGCCCGTTATCTACAATCAATCCGCCGAGCGTCGTTCCATGGCCGCATAGATACTTCGTCGCGGAATATGTGGAGATGCTCGCGCCCAAAGAGGCGGGACGGCAGACCAAAGGAGTTGTGGTATTGTCAACGATGACAGGAACCCCATGCCTTTTCCCGATCTCCGCGAGCGCCGCGATTGGCAAAGGGACAAGACATGGGTTGGAAAACGCCTCTCCGAATATTGCAATGGTTCTGTCATCGGTCAGCAATTCGAAAGACGATATGTTCTTGGGATCTGCGCATCGCGCCTCGATGCCCAGCCGTTTAAATGTATTGAAGAGGAGATTCCACGAATTTCCATACAAATACTTCGATGCAACTACGTTATCGCCTGGCGTTCCGCTGCACAGGTTAGCGATGGCAAGAAAGGTTGCGGCCTGTCCCGAAGCTACCGCAAGAGAGTCGCTTGCACTCTCCACTGCGGCAAATCGCTTTTCGAGAATACGCGTCGTCGGGTTGATGATCCTGCTATACGTAAACCCATCTTCCTTGGCGTTGTAAATTCCGGCAATCTTTTCCAGATCACCTTCAAGCTCATAGGCTGTTGATTGGTAAATAGGCACCGACACGGCCTTTGTCACCGGGTCATGGCGATAGCCAGCATAAAGAAGTGCTGTTTCTGTGGACATCTGTACGTTGGCGTTGTTTCTTGACATATCACAAGACCTTTTCCACAGATCGGTTTTTGGACGCCGATGAGTATTTCCTAACGCCTCGATTGGCGTCGAAAAAATCTTGAAACGCAATTTCCAACAGTCGAATCCACATCGAATCGATGCGCCCCATACAACCAATCCTGAAGCTGCGAGTCTGAGAATGCAACTTTGTATAGATGTAGAGGTTGTAGTCCACCAGATGGGCGTATAGCGCGTCGAGATCTTTTTGCGTACGAATGACATTGGGTGCAGTAAGGGCAAGGCATACCGGCGACCGTATTCTCGCGTTTAAAAGAGGAAAAGCGTACGGCGCGGTTGCTCCTATGATCGCGTCGCGTACAGATCGGTAACGCTCACCGCGGCGAAAGACGCCCTCGATGGTCAGTCGCTCAAGTGCTTTGGCGCAAGCCTGAATGACGTGCGTTGGAGGAGTCGAGCGCCATTCACCGGATTTCTCAAAACTGTTCCATTGGTCTCGAACATCCAGCACGAAGGAATTCATATGTTTAACTCTACTATTAAGCATCTCCAGTGAAGCGATTACAAACGACACACCCGGTGGACCTTCAATGCATTTATTGCTAGAAGTGACGAGAATGTCAAATTGCACTTGCTTGGCGCTAATCTCCACCGCACCGAAAGAACTCATTGCATCTATGATCGTTCTTACACCATGCTTCTTTGCTAGTTCTACTATCGGTCTAAGCGGATTAATAACGCCAGTGGTGGTTTCGCAATGCACGAAGCAGAGATGTGTAATCGCGGGATTTCTTCTTAGATATTCGGCGATTTTGGATGTTGAAAGTGGCTCATCACATGGAGCGGTCATGCTGACAACATGAACACCACGGAGTTGCAGCATCTTTAACATCCGCTCACCATAAATTCCATTGATGCAGACGAGAGGACGATCGGAAGGCGCAACAAAGGAAGCCAACGCGGCTTCTATGCCGTAGGATCCACCGCCTTGCATCGGGATCACCGAGTAGGCGTCTTTACCGTCAACTAAATCAACTATTATATTTCTTACCTGAGCCGTTATCGTCTTGAAACACGCGTCGCGCGAGCCGACGTCATATTGCATCTGCGCCCTAACCTCGTCGCTCAACGTCAATGGCCCCGGCGTCAGTAAGAAATGATGCGGTACAGTCATGTATAACACTCCACGATCGAAGATGATTATGTGAAAGCGTGAACGGTATATTCTGGCGTTCTTGAATACGCGCCACGTGACATATATTCCATTGCATTTCTTATCATTTTTGCCTTGTCTGAGCCTTCACGAAACCGCTCGATTTTTCGATATGCCCCTTCCTTCTCACCTTACCCCGCCCAGATCGTTCGCTTTTACGCTCACTTACGGTCATCGCCGAATCTGTGCATTGCGAGTCCTTCAAATGTCGTTCACTTGCGCGACGATCAGCGTTCCGCCACGCGAGGCGAAATGCAATTTTCGCCTCGACCTGCGATGAGTTCATCCGAACCAACCCAAACTACTTGTCATCAGTTGAGGCAAACGGCATGCAGACGAAACGCGCACAGCACCCGCAAGCGTCGCCATCGCCTACCGCCCGAAGTCCGTTGTTGCTCATCTTGCCACAGTGAGAATGTTGTTAGCATGAATCTTTCTGATGCATATCTAACGATTTTTAATAGCCACGCGCATCGTCAATCATCGATTGGTTGTTACCGTTACACAAAAATTAACTACGATTTGAAATAAGAAACCACGAACCTTAAGTCGATTTTTTATCAACATGATGATGCACGCATTGAATGAGCTTTTTCGGTACCAAACTCCAGCATCACTGGACAGTTTTTGCGTTTCAATGCATATTGCTGGACTAACCGGACAGATAAAATTTTTTCTAACACATTGCATGCCCACTTCCTCATCCTTCGCTCGTGGTCGCATTGATGGGTGGAGAACACGCAGTGCGACCGTCGATAATCAGGGAAGATGTCGGGAGCTGGTAGCGTGTCCGCGTTGAAGCGATCGCCGAGGAATTGGTCGAATTATCTGCTTTCTCAGTCCGGGAATAGGCCGTCAGTCAACTAAGAAAGAGGCGCATTCCGCAGATTTCAAGACCTCAAGCGCGGGCATGCTTTACCTAAAAGCACTGACAGTACTTCTCGCTCATCCGGCACTTGCTGCGCGTTTCGTTCTATCGAAGAAAATTCGGCTAAGTTTTGCCGCATCGCATTTGTTACTCGTAAGTCAGTAATATAGGAGACAGACGGATGCCTAAAGAACGAGCGAACAAGCCTTGGGTTCCGTCCAATTTCTGCAA
>NZ_JAGIPX010000121.1 GCF_017814945.1 Paraburkholderia sp. LEh10 | reverse complement strand
CTTTGCCGCGGCAAAGAAAGTAGGTGCCGCCCCGCACAGGGGCAACGCCCGCGCCGCGAGGCGCTATCGCGGATGCCCGCGACAGCGGCAAAACATAAAGCGCATCGCGAATGCCAGCGATAGCGGCAGAACACACAGCGATAGCGTCAGAACAAACCCCATCGCCAAAAGCCCGCGCAGCCCAACCCCAAACCGCATAGAACGGTCGGTTTATAATCGTCTGATAGTCTCAAAAAGCACCTAACCCAGACCGGGCAGAGCAGCATGCCCGCCAACCCCAGGGCCGGACGACATGGAACCCAAACCTCCGCGCCGCACGCGCGAACGGATTCTCGAACTATCGTTGAAGCTCTTCAACGAGATCGGCGAACCGAATGTCACGACGACGACGATCGCCGAGGAAATGGAAATCAGTCCAGGCAACCTGTACTACCACTTCCGCAACAAGGACGACATCATCAACAGTATCTTCAGCCAGTTCGAGCAGGAGATCGAAAAGCGTCTGCGTTTCCCGGAAGACCATCGCGCAACCATCGACGAAATGTGGTCGTATCTGCAGTACATGGTCGACTTCTCGTGGCGCTACCGCTTTCTGTACCGCGACCTGAACGACCTGCTCGCGCGCAACCGCACGCTGGAAACACACTTCAAGCAGATCATCAGCCACAAGGTCCGGTTCGCGAGCCAGTTCTGCGAGCAGCTCGTCGCGGACGGCGAAATGGTCGCGACGCCCGACGAGATCAAGGTCATCGCGACCAACATCGGCGTGATCGCGACGTACTGGCTGTCGTACCAGTTCGTGATGAACCCGCGCAAATACAACGAGCAGGAGGCGATCCGCGCTGAATTGCATCAGGTGAGCGTCCAGATCGTGTCGTTGATGGCGCCTTATCTGCGTGGCCGCTCGCGCGAGCTTTTCGACGATCTGGTGTCGGGCAGGCATCCGCAACGCGAGTTCTACGACTATCTGCCGCCGCGCGAATCTCGCAACGAACAGAAGGACAGTGGAAGATGAAGGCAGTCTGTGTGTATTGCGGCTCGTCCAACGGAGCCAAACCGCTGTATCGCGACGCCGCGAAGGCGTTCGGCCGCGCGCTCGTCGCGGCGAACCTGTCGCTCGTCTACGGCGGCGGCAAGGTCGGCCTGATGGGCGTGATCGCCGACGAGGTGATGGCGGCAGGCGGCCGCGCAATCGGCGTGATTCCCGAGCTGCTGGTCGACAAGGAAGTCGGTCACGATGGCCTGTCGGAGCTGCATGTCGTGCCCGACATGCATCACCGCAAGAAGATGATGGCCAACCTGTCCGACGCGTTCGTCGCGCTGCCGGGCGGCGCGGGCACGCTCGAAGAGTTGTTCGAGGTCTATACGTGGGCGCAGCTCGGTTATCACCACAAGGCGGTCGCCGTGCTGAACATCGATGGCTTCTACGATCCGTTGATCTCGCTGCTCGGACATACCGTGCAGGAAGGCTTCATGCGCCAGGCGTATTTCGACATCCTGCAGATCGACACCGACCCCGCCGCGCTGATCGCCAAGCTGCAGCGTTATCAACCGCCCGTCGCCGACAAGTGGGCGGACCGGCGCGAGCGCGTGTGATGCACGGCGCGCGCCTTCGCGCTTTACATCAGGCTTCATATCGCGGCGCATAGCCAGAGGCAACCATGACGAAAGTGGTTCTGATCACGGGCGCGAGCCGCGGCATCGGCCGCGCGACGGCGCGCAGGCTCGGCGCGCGCGGATGGTCGGTCGGCGTCAACTACGCGGTCAATGAAGGCGCCGCGAAAGATACCGCCGCCGAAGTGGGACGCGCAGGCGGCCACGCGCGCGTGATCGCGGGCGACGTCGCCGATGAAGCGCAAGTCATCGCGATGTTCGACGCGCTCGAACACGCGTTTGGGCGCATCGATGCACTCGTCAACAACGCGGGCATCGTCGCGCCTTCAATGCCGCTCGCGGACATGGACGCCGCGCGCCTGAAGCGCATGTTCGAGGTCAACGTGTACGGCGCCTACCTGTGCGCGCGCGAGGCGGCGCGGCGCATGTCCAAGGATCGCGGCGGGCATGGCGGCGCGATCGTGAACGTGTCGTCGGCGGCATCGCGGCTCGGCTCGCCGAACGAATATGTCGACTACGCGGGCTCGAAAGGCGCCATCGACACGATGACGCTCGGACTCGCGAAGGAACTGGGCCCGCAAGGCATCCGCGTGAACGCGGTGCGCCCCGGCCTGATCGATACCGACATCCACGCGAGCGGTGGCCGTCCCGACCGCGCCGCCATGCTCGGCGCGCAGACGCCGCTTGGCCGCCCCGGCACCGCCGATGAAGTCGCCGAAGCGATCGTGTGGTTGCTGAGCGACGCGGCCTCGTATGTGAACGGCGCGCTGCTCGACGTCAGCGCAGGCCGCTGATTTTCTTCCCGTTCGGAAAACGCTCTGGCAGGTGACGTGACGGTCCGCGCGGCTTGATGGCTGCGGGTGGACGAAAGCTGAGCCCGCTCGCTAGAAAGACGATCCCGGCTCGCGCAAGAACGCGATCTCGTCATTCGTGGACTCGCGGCCGAGCAGCGCATTGCGATGCGGAAAGCGCCCAAAACGCGCAATCACTTCCGCGTGCCGCACGGCCGAGCGCGCATACGAAGGCGCGAGCCCTTGCGTTTCGAGCAGCGCGTAAAGGCGCATGCCTTCGCGCTGGCCGTCCAGCGTCTCATCGTGCTCGAATGGGATATAGGCGAACGCGCGATGGTAGACGGTCGGCAGCATCAAATCGCTGCCCTCCCCGACCATGCGGCGCGCGATGCTTACCGCCTGCGCGTCGCCGTCGTACATGCGCGCCGAATGCCGGTGACAGTTGCGCGTGAACTGGTCGAGCACGATCACGAGCGCGAGCGAGCCGAGAGGCGTGGCGAGCCATGCATCGTGCTCATGCGCGAGCGCCGCCTCGATCAGCGTGCCGAAGCGCTCGCGCAGCATCGCGTCGAAGGCTTCGCTGCGCTTGAACCAACGCTTCTGGTCCTTGCCGTATTCACTGGAAGCAGGCACGCCGAACCAGCAGTCGAGCACATCGCGCGAGCGCGCATCGAGCGACGCATAGTCAGCCTCGGACGAATACGCGGCCGCGTCGAAGCGCACGCTCACGCGAACTCCAATACGAGCCGGCGCGTGCGCGCGCTCTTCTTCTCCAGTTTCGCGACACGCAACGCGCCGATTTCGTGCGTGTTGCGCACATGCGTGCCGCCGCACGGCTGCAGATCGACGCCTTCGATGCGCAGCAGCCGCACACGCCCGAGGCCCATCGGCGGCTTCACGCTCATCGTGCGCACGAGCTCGGGGCGCGTGGCCATTTCGTCGTCGGTGATCCATTGGGTCGCAACGGCATGCGCGCCGCCGACCAGCTCCGCGAGCCGCGCTTCGACCTGCTCGCGTTCGATCGGCTCGACGGTCGCGAAGTCGAGCCGCGCGTAGTCGGATGTGATGCTGCAGCCGTCGACGGGATACGGCAGCACCGCACACATCAGATGACTCGCCGTATGCAGCCGCATATGCCGGTAACGCCGCTCCCAGTCGATCTGCGCCGTCACCTTCTGGCCAACCGCGAGCCGCGCGAACAGCGCTTGCTGGTCCGGCGCGGGAATGTGGACGGCGTCATCGGGCGTCGCGCCTTCGAATTTCGCCTTGCGCGTATCGGCGATGTCGATGCGCGTGCCTTCCGCGAGCGTCAGCACGCCCGCGTCGCCCGCCTGGCCGCCGCCGAGCGGATAGAACACGGTCTGGTCGAGATGGATGCCCTGCTCGTCGAGCGCGGTGATGGTCGCGTCGCAGTGAGTCAGATAGGCGTCGTCGCGAAAGAGCGCGCGCGTCGTCATGGGGTGTCTCCTTGTTCTTTCGTCGTGCCAGCGGACATTATGCCGATGCCAGCGACGCCCGCGGCGTTCACATCGAAGCACGTCGGGCAGCACTGTACCGGCCGCTTGCGCGCGACGCTTTTACGAAGCACGACACTTAACCGGGGTGATTGCGCATCCAGTCGGCGGTATCGAAGAACGAATGCAGAAGGCGTTCGCGCAACGTCTCGGGCAGGCCGACATCTTCCATCGCCCAGGCCATGCAGCGCAGCCATTGATCGCGCTCGACCGAGGCGATCTGGAACGGCAGATGCCGCGCGCGCAAACGCGGATGGCCGAAGCGGCTGATGTAGTGATCGGGGCCGCCGAGCCAGCCGCACAGGAACCAGAAGAGCTTGTCGCGCGAGCCGTCGAGCGTCGGCGGATGCAGCTTGCGAATCCCGGCGAACTCTGCTTCGAGGTCCATCAGGTCGTAGAAACGGTCGACGAGTTCGCGCACGCGCGCTTCGCCTCCCACGAGTTCGAAGGCCGTCGGTTGCGACGGCGCTTCGTCAATCGGATCAGTCATACGGGCAACTACACAGTCAAGAGGAATACAAAGCGTATCGCGGGTTCACGTCGGCAGGTTCGCGCCGGCAGGTTCACGTCGGCGCCTACGCGTCACGCAGCGATTGCAGCGCGGGCCGCATCAGCACGTGGCGCAGGCTGAGCCAGCCGCCGACAGCCGAGCACACGACGCCCGCTGCGATGCCAGCGGGCAGCAGCCACGGGTTGAAATCGATTGAAAAATCGAACACGCGCGACGCAAGAACAAAGCCGATCAGCTGCGAGCCAAGCGCCGCCATCAAGCCCGACAGCGCGCCGACGACGACGAACTCGGCGACCTGCACCGCCCGTACCTGCCGGTGCGACGCGCCGAGCGCGCGCAGCAGCGCGGATTCTCGCATACGCTCGTCGCGCGTGCCCGCGAGCGCGGCGTACAGCACCAGCACGCCCGCGATCAGCGTGAACGCGAACAGGAACTGCACGGCGCCGATCACCTGGCCGATCACGCGCTGCACCTGGGCAAGGATCGGCGCGGTGTCGATCGCGGTGAGATTCGGATACTGGCCAATCAGTCCGTCGATCACCGTGCGCCGTTCGGGCGGCACATGGAAGCTCGTGATGAAGGTCGCCGGATAGTCCTGCAACGCGGCAGCCGGCATCACGACGAAGAAGTTGACCTTGAACGAACTCCAGTCGAGCTTGCGCACGCTCGTCACGGGCGCGTCGACGGTAAGGCCCGTGACGTCGAAGCGCATCGTGTCGCCGACCTTCACGTTCAGCAGTTTCGCGAGTCCCTGCTCGATCGAAATCTGCGGCTTCGTCGCGTTGCCATACCAGCTTCCCGAGACGATGCGGTTGTCGTCGGGCAACTGCGCCGTGTACGACAGGTTGAACTCGCGGTCCACCAGCCGGCGCGCGTCCTCGCTCTTGTAGTCGTCGGGATTGACGGGTTTGCTGTTGATCGCGATCAGCCGGCCGCGCACCATCGGCGCAAGCTCGATGCCGGGAAAACCGTGCACGCGCAGATATTGCGTGACGAGATCGCGCTGGTCGGGCTGGATGTCGATGATGAATTCGTTCGGGGCGTCGGGCGGCGTCGAGCGGTGCCAGCCTTCAATCAGATCGTTGCGCGTCATCGCGATCAGCAGCAGGCACATCAGCCCGATCGCGAGCGCGGTGATCTGCAGGGCGCTCGCGTTCGCGCGGCGCTCCAGCGACGCGAGCGCATAACGCCAGCCGATACCGATATGAAAACGCTCGCTGCGCACGATGCGCGCCGCGCTCCACAAAGCGACGCGCGCGGCCAGCGCGAATACCAGCAGGCCGCCCGCGAATCCTCCCGCGACGATGCCGCCGAGCTTCAATTCGCCCGCCGCGAGTATCAGAAGTCCGGCGAACAGCGCAATGCCGAGTCCATACGCGGCCCATGCGGTGCGGCCTTCGTCGCCCCATTCGCGGCGCAGCACGCGCACGGGCGGCACATGCGTAAGGGGCAAGAGCGGCGGCAGCGCGAAGCCGACCAGCAGCACGAGACCGGCGGCGATCCCTTCGAGCGCGGGCCAGACGGTGGGATACGGAAGCGCCACGTCGATCAGGCTGCCGAGCCACCAGAAGAGCGCAAGGTGCCCGCCGAAGCCGAGTACGACGCCCACGAGACCGCCGAGCAGCCCAAGCCCGGCGAATTCGAACAGAAACAGCGCGCGCAGGGTCCTCTGGCTCGCGCCGAGACAGCGCATCGCCGCGCAACTGTCGAGATGCCGCCGCATGTAGCGATGCGCGGCCATCGCGATCGCGACGGCGGCGAGCAGCGCCGTCAGCAGCGACACGAGCGTGAGAAAGTGGCTCGCGCGGTCGAGCGTCTGACGCACCTGCGGCTGGCCGTCCTGCAGCGATTCCAGCGCGACGCCGCGCATCTTGCCGTTATCGGCGCGCGCATGCGCCCATTTCGCAAACTCGGCGACGGGCTTGTCGCCTCCCGCCACCAGCAACCGGTACGTCACACGGCTGCCGTAGCCGACGAGGCCCGTCGACGCGAGTTCGTCGGCGCGCATCATCAGGCGCGGCGAGAAATTGACGAACGCGAAGCCGCGGTCCAGCTCGCGCGTGATCAGCGCGCCGATCGTGAAATCGCGCCCGCCCACTTTCACCTTGTCGCCGACCCGCACCTTCAGCGCATCGAGCATCTGCTGATCGACCCACACTTCGCCGGACGGCGGAATGCCGCGCACCTCGCGATCGGGCGCGCCGGGCGCGAGCGCGATCTTCAGCGCGCCGCGCAGCGGATAGCCTGACGACACAGCCTTCACCGCCGCGAGCCGCGAGACGGGCTGCGCCGCCGTCGAGTTGACCATGCTGGGAAAGATCGCCGTCGTCGCCGTTTCGAGGCCGAGCGCCTTGGCCCTGTCGGAGAATTGCGGATCGACGGGATGATCGGCGCGAACGATGAAGTCGGCGGCGATCATGCGCCGGGCATCGCGCTCGAGACCCTGATGCAGACGATCGGCGAGAAAGCCGACGCTGGAAAGCGCCGCCACGGCCAGCACGAGCGCGAGCAGCAGCATCGTCAGTTCGCCCGCGCGCCAGTCGCGCGCCGTCATGCGGGCGGACTGATGCAGCAGATGGCCCAGCGACAGCCGGTGCGCGGGTTCGCGCCGCTTCGGACGTTCAGGCGGAAGCTCGAGGGGAGCCTCGGTGGTGACGCGCTCGGCCTCGCTCAATCGTGACGGCTCCGCGCGAATCGCGACACCATATGCGTCGCCATGCCGCGAAAGCCGCCCTGCACGCCGCGCCACAGCCGCGGCAGCGCCCAGCTCGCGAGCACGAGGAAGCCGACCAGCAGCACGAGGAACAGCACGGGAACGAACAGCGCGAGCAGCAGGCCGCCGAACACGAGCCCGTCTTCAGCCGTCGACGTGACGACGTTCGACACTGGCTCCGGCGACAGATTGATCAACGCGCGGGTGCCCGCCTTCGTCAGATGCGACGCGCCCGCGAGCGTACCGCCAGCCAGCGCGGCGATCGTCATCAACGAGGGATCGGCATGGCCGAGCGCGCCGACGGCCAGCACCGCGCCCGCCGGAATGCGGATGAAGGTATGGATCGCGTCCCACAGCGAATCGAACGCGGGAATCTTGTCGGCGAGAAACTCGGCGATCGTCAGCAGCGCGGCCGCGCCGATCACCCACGGCGACTGCAGCACGGATAGCGTATCGGGAAGATGGATGAAGCCGGCGCGTCCGAACACGCCCGCGATCAGCACGGTCAGATAAAGACGCAAGCCACTGCCCCACGACAGGCCCGCCGCAAGCGAAAGAGGTTCAAGCATGGCCGCCTCCGAGGCGCGCGTAGCGTGCCGTCAGTTCCGGCGGCGGGTGCCATCGAACGGGGGATATGCCAGAGGCTCCGCCGCGCCGAAGCCGCCGGATCCGCGCATCAAGGCCGCGCGGAGCAATTTCAAGATGATTTCCGTCTCATTATAGCCACGTCAATTCGCCGGCCGCATAACCGTGTGGCGATTTGTGGCATGTTCGCGGCAATTTTTCAGACAAACCGAGCCGGTTTGGCGAGCGGAAGATGCGCAATCAGTGACCGGACGACAGCTTGAGCCCGATAAGGCCAACGACGATCAGCACCGCGCTGCCGACGCGCGCCGCCGTGACCGCCTCGCCCATCATCGCGATGCCGAAAATGAACGCGCCGACGGCGCCGATTCCGGTCCAGACGGCGTAAGCCGTGCCGAGCGGCAACTGGCGCATCGCCATCGCGAGCAGCGCGAAGCTGCCGAGCGCCGTCACGATCGTGAACACCGACGGCCAGAAACGGGTGAAACCTTCGGAAGTCTTCAGACCAGCCGCCCACGCAACCTCAAGCAGGCCAGCGACAAAGAGAAGAACCCAAGACATGAGACGAACTCCCATGGTAGATGGGGCCGTCCCCGTTGATAGCGGATGCAGCAAGGTCGTCCCTGCCGGCGACGATTATATCAAGATAACCCGCGAACGGCCGCCCGATATACGGCAAGCGATATGACGCAAAGCGGTCCCGCGGCCGCCCGCTCGCGGCGTCAGGCGACGCCGACCAGCCGATAGCCGACGCCCGTCTCGGTGACGATATGCTCGGGCTGCGCCGGATCGCGCTCCAGCTTCTGCCGCAGATGCGCCATGTAGATGCGCAGATAGTGGTGGCTCTCGACATGCGACGGCCCCCACACGTCGCGCAGCAACTGGCGATGCGTGAGCACGCGGCCCGCGTGGCGCACGAGCGTCGCGAGCAGCCGGTATTCGAGCGGCGTCAGATGCACGGCCTCGCCGTCGCGCGACACCTGGCGCAACGCCAGATCGACGGTGACGCCGCCGAAATGCACTTGCGGCGTCTCGTTCGAGCCGCCCTGGTTGCGCCGCCGCAGATGCGCGCGAATCCGCGCGAGTAGCTCGGAAACGCCGAACGGCTTGCTCAGGTAGTCGTCGGCGCCCGCATCGAGCGCGGCCACCTTTTCGCTTTCCTGGGTGCGCGCCGACAGCACGATCACGGGCAGCTCGCTCCAGCCGCGCAGTTCGCGGATCACGTCGAGGCCGTCGGTGTCGGGCAGGCCGAGATCGACGATAACGAGATCGGGCTTGCGCGTCGCCGCTTCGATCAGCCCCTGTTTGCCCGTCGGCGCGTCGTACACGACGATGCCCTCGCCCTCCAGCGATGCCCGCACGAAGCGGCGTATCTGTTGTTCGTCTTCGATCAGTACGACGGTGATGCTCAGGTCGCTCATGAGTGGGTATTCGTCGGATGCGTGTCGGCTCGTTGTCGATTGTGCGCTTCGCTGCCATGCGCGCCGGGCGCGCCGGCGGCCTGCTGCGCACCATGAACCGCATGCGCTTCGGGCGCCTCGGACAACGGCGCCGCGTCATCGGGCAACGGCGCCACCTCGTCGGACATGTCGGCCTCGTCGGGCACGTCCGCTACGTCGGGCACGGCCGGCGGCGTCTCGATGGGCAGCATGAACCAGAAGCGCGCGCCCTCGACGCGGCCATCGGCTGCGACGCGGTTGGCGGCGCCAATTTTACCGCCATGCGCCTCGGCGATCGCGCGGCAGATCGCGAGCCCGAGGCCGATGCCGGGCTTCGCCGATTCCTTCTCGCCGCGCGTGAACTTCTCGAAGATGCGCGTTTCCATGCCCGGCGGCAAGCCCGGGCCCATGTCGTCGACGCTCACGCGCACGAAAGGCTTGCCATTCTCTTCGATGCGCTGCGCGCCGATCGTCAACGGCGTATCGGGCGGCACGTACTTCGCCGCGTTCTCGAACAGGTTCGCGAAGAGACGCTCCATCAGCACGGCGTCGAGCTGCAACAGCGGCAGATCGGCGGGCAGCGCCACCTGCACGGGATGCCCTGCCAGCGTGCGCCGGCAATAACGCAGCGCCGAGCCGACCGTCTCCTCGAGCAGCGACCACTGCCTGTTCAGCTTCAGGCTGCCCGCCTGCAGGCGGGCCATGTCGAGCAGGTTCGTGACGATGCCCGTCATGCGCAGCGCCTCTTCGTGAATCGCATCGATCAGCTCGCTTTCGGCCGCATTGTGTTCGTCGCGTCGCTGCGCGGCGAGCATCGACGAAAAGCCGACGATCGCGGTGAGCGGCGTGCGCAGATCATGTGAAATCGCCGACAGCAGCGAGTTGCGCAGCCGCTCCGACTCCATGCTGACGAGCGCGTCGCGCGCGATATCGACGTAATGCACGCGCTCCAGCGCCAGCGCGATCTGCGCGGCGAACGCACCGAGCATGCGCTGCTGCTCGGGCACATCGAGCTCGCGCTCGTCCTGCATGACGACGGCGAGCACACCGCGCGTGCGCATCGGCGCGCGCAGCGGCAGATAGAGCGCCTTCGCGGCGGGCAGCGTATCGGTGCCGTGCCCCGCGGGCTTTTGCTGGTCGTAGACCCACTGGCCGACATCGACATCGAGCGATTGCGCATCGAGCATGATGTTCTCGTCGGGGTCGTCGACCTTCTGCTTCACCTGATCGGCGCTGTCGGGCAGGAGCACCGCGACGCGCGCGCGGAACACCTCGCTCACATGCCGGCTGCCGATGCCGACGATCTGCTCCATCGTCAGCGCCGCCGCCAGTTCGCGCGCCATCGCGTACATCGCGCCCGTGCGCTGCTCGCGCCGCCGCGCGACGCTCGCTTCGCGCCGCAGGCTCGACGTCAGATGGCCGATCACGAGCGACGTCAGCAGCATGCCGAAGAACGTCAGCAGATATTGCGTGTCCGTCACCGAGAACGACATGCGCGGCGGCACGAAGAAGAAATCGAACGCGGCGACCGACAGGAACGACAGCAGCACGCCCGGCCCGCGGCCTAGCTTCACGGCCGCGAAGATCACGCCGAGCAGATACAGCATCACGAGATTCGCGAGATCGATGCGATCGATCAGCTGGCTCGCGATCAGCGTGACGCCCGCGCAAATCGCGAGCGCCCACGCATAGCTGCGCGGCGGCGAACGGCGGTCGCGCACGGCGCCCAGCGCTTCACGCCATGCACGTGCTTCTTCGCTGACATGGCGCTCGCGCGTCGTGCCCGCTTCATCGCCGCTCGCGCGGATCAGCGTGAGATCGAGATCGCTCGCGCGTTCAGCGAGGCGCTCGCCGAATGGACGCCACAGCCAGCGCGCAAAGCCCACCGCCGCCGAGCCGCCCGCGACCAGCTTCGACACGTTGCGCACGCGCGCATAGCCGATCAACGTCGCGACGGCGTCCGCGCCCGCAAGCGTCGCGGTTTCCGCGCCGAGTTCAGCGGCGAGCTTGAGCGCGTCGAGCGTGCGTTCGCGGCGCGCGTCGGACAGACGCTGCAGCTTCGGCGTCTCGACATAGACGGCGATCCAGTCGGCCTTCAGGCTCGCGGCGAGACGCGCGGCCGCGCGCACCAGCAACGGCGCCTCGGGGCCGGGCCCGACGCACACCAGCAAGCGCTCGCGCGCCTGCCAGATGCGTTGAATGGAACGGTCGGCGCGGTACTCGCGCATCTGCGCATCCACGCGATCGGCGGTGCGGCGCAGCGCCAGTTCGCGCAGCGCGATCAGATTGCCTTTACGAAAGAAGTTGCGCACCGCCCGCTCGGCCTGCTGCGGCATGTAGACCTTGCCGTCGCGCATGCGGTCGAGCAATTCTTCGGCGGGCAGGTCGACGAGCGTCACTTCATCGGCGCGATCGAACACGCGGTCGGGCACTGTCTCCCAGACACGGATGCCCGTGATCTGGCCGACCACGTCGTTGAGGCTTTCGAGGTGCTGCACGTTGACGGTCGTATAGACGTCGATGCCCGCGTCGAGCAGTTCGTAGACGTCCTGCCAGCGCTTCGCGTGACGCGCGCCCTGAACGTTCGAATGCGCGAGTTCATCGACGAGGATCAATTGCGGCTTGCGCTCGAGCGCAGCGTCGAGATTGAATTCGCCGAGCAGGCGGCCGCGATACTCGATGCGCGCGAGCGGCAGCACATCGAGGCCTTCGAGCAATGCGGCCGTTTCGCTGCGGCCGTGCGTTTCGGCTATGCCGATGACGACGTCGATGCCCTCCTCCTTGCGGCGGCGAGCGGCTTGCAGCATTGCGTAGGTCTTGCCGACGCCGGCAGACGCGCCGAAGAAAATCTTGAGCTTGCCGCGCTGGCGTTTCTCTTCTTCTCGCTGGAGTTTATCGAGGAGCTCGTCGGGGTCGGGGCGGGGCATAAATGGGTCTATGTTGCACTTCCGTGCGGGTATGGTGACATGGTTCGGGGTTGAATTGTTCTGCCGCTGGCGGTGTGTGCTTTGCCGCTGTCGCTGTGTGTTCTGCCGCTGGCGCTGTGTGCTTTGCCGCTGTCGCTGTGTGCTTTGCCGCTGTCGCTGTGTGCTCTGCCGCTGTCGCTGTGTGCTTTGCCGCTGTCGCTTTGTGCTTTGCCGCTGTCGCTGTGTGCTTTGCCGCTGGCGCTGGCATCCGCGATGCGCCTCGCGGCGCAGGCGTTGCCCCTGTGCGGGGCGGCACCTACTTTCTTTGCCGCGGCA
>NZ_JAGIPX010000120.1 GCF_017814945.1 Paraburkholderia sp. LEh10 | reverse complement strand
CCGTTGATTTTCGACGGCCGCAATCTGTATGAACCGGAGGCGATGTCGGAGCTCGGCATCGACTATCACTCGATTGGACGTTCTTATGCACGACCCGCTGAAATATCATCCGACTCCAGCCGTACCTGAAGGCGCCAGGCTCGCGCCGGAAGTCGGCACGGTCGCGCGCGAGCGGCTGGCGGCGGCGCGCGTGCTGGTGGTCGGCGACGTGATGCTGGACCGCTACTGGTTCGGCGACGTGAACCGAATTTCGCCGGAAGCGCCCGTGCCCGTGGTGCTCGTGCAGAGGCAGGAAGACCGGCTGGGCGGCGCGGCGAACGTCGCGCGCAACGCCGCGGCGCTCGGCGCGCAGGCGGGCCTGCTGTGCGTCGTCGGCCATGACGAGCCCGGCGAGCGCGTCGTGCAGTTGCTCGGCGACAGCGGCGTCGCGCCGCATCTGGAGCGCGACCCCGAACTGCCGACGACGATCAAGCTGCGCGTGCTGTCGCGTCAGCAGCAACTGTTGCGCGTCGACTTCGAAAAGGCGCCCGCGCACGAGGCATTGCTCGCCGGCCTCGCGCGCTACGACGCGCTGCTGCCCGCGCATGACGTGATCCTGATGTCGGACTACGCGAAAGGCGGCCTCACGCACGTCACGCAGATGATCGCGAAGGCGCGCGCGGCGGGCAAGCCGGTGCTGGTCGATCCGAAGGGTGACGACTGGGAGCGCTATCGCGGCGCCACGCTGATCACGCCGAACCGCGCGGAGCTGCGCGAAGTGGTCGGGCAGTGGAAATCCGAAGCCGATCTGCTTGCGCGCGTGACGAAGCTGCGCACCGAGCTCGAACTGACGGCGCTGCTGCTTACGCGCTCGGAAGAGGGCATGACGCTCTTCTCCGACGCTGGCATCCTGCACGCCGCGGCCGTCGCCCGCGAAGTGTATGATGTGTCCGGCGCAGGCGACACGGTGATCGCCACGCTCGCCGTGATGCTTGGCGCCGGCCTGCCGCTCGACGAAGCCGTCACGCTCGCGAACCGTGCGGCGGGCATCGTGGTCGCCAAGCTCGGCACCGCGACCGTCGACTACGACGAACTCTTTGACTGATGCCGCACGCGCCCGCACTTGCAGCGTGGCGTGCGGTTGATCGGCGCATCCGTTGACTCTCATCACAGCAGGACGACCATGACCCTCATCGTCACCGGCGCGGCTGGCTTTATCGGCAGCAACATCGTCAAGGCGCTCAACGAGCGCGGCGAAGACCGCATCATCGCCGTCGACAACCTGACGCGCGCCGACAAGTTCAAGAATCTCGTCGACTGCGAAATCGACGACTATCTCGACAAGACCGAATTCGTCGAACGCTTTGCGCGCGGCGACTTCGGCAAGGTGCGCGCGATTTTCCACGAAGGCGCCTGTTCGGACACGATGGAAACCGACGGCCGCTACATGATGGACAACAACTTCCGCTATAGCCGCGCCGTGCTCGACGCATGTCTCGCGCAGGGCGTGCAGTTTCTGTATGCGTCGTCGGCGGCGACGTACGGCGGCTCGTCGCGCTTCGTCGAAGAGCGCGAGGTCGAGGCGCCCCTCAACGTGTACGGCTACTCGAAGTTCCTGTTCGACCAGGTGATCCGGCGCGTGCTGCCGTCGGCGAAGAGCCAGGTCGTTGGCTTTCGCTACTTCAACGTGTACGGCCAGCGCGAGGCGCACAAAGGGCGCATGGCGTCCGTCGCGTTCCACAACTTCAACCAGTTCCGCGCCGAGGGCAAGGTGAAGCTGTTCGGCGAGTACAACGGCTACGCGGCGGGCGAGCAGACGCGCGATTTCGTCTCCGTCGAGGATGTCGCGAAGGTCAACCTGCATTTCTTCGATCATCCGGAGCGGTCGGGCATCTTCAATCTGGGCAGCGGGCGCGCGCAACCGTTCAACGATATCGCGTCGACGGTCGTCAACACGCTGCGCGTGCTCGCCGGCGAGCCGGCGTTGTCGCTGGCGGAACTCGTGCAGCGCGGGCTGATCGAGTACATTCCGTTCCCCGACGCGCTGCGCGGCAAGTACCAGTGCTTCACGCAGGCCGATCTGACGAAGCTGCGCGCAGCGGGCTACGACGCGCCGTTCCTGACCGTGCAGGAAGGCGTCGACCGCTATGTGCGTTGGCTATTCGGCCAGGTGTAAATCGTTCGTACACCTCTCTACACTGGAGTCTCCCGGTCGGTGATCGTCACCGGCCGGTGTTTCAGGGAGATTCCATATGCTCAAAAAAGTCATCGTCACGGCGGCCATGCTCGCCGCCTTCGGCCAGGCGTTCGCGTCGGTCGATGTCAACACCGCTAACGAATCCGCGCTGCGCGGCATCAAGGGCATCGGTCCCGCGAAGGCGAAGGCCATTCTCGACGAACGCACGGCGCACGGTCCGTTCAAGGACGCGACGGATCTCAGCAAGCGGGTCAAGGGTCTCGGCGGTCATACCGTCGAGCGTCTGCAGGCCGAGGGCCTCGCTGTCGGCACATCGGGCGCTGGTGCGACGGCTGTCGCTGCTGCTGGCGCACAGGCTGCGGCGCCGCACGGGAAGGCGGCACCCGCTGCGAAGAACGAACCCGCTGTGGTGGTCAAGAAGTAACCGCATGCCGTGAGCGCCTGATGCGCGCGGGTATCGACCCGCCTCAGGCGCTCATGACGAGTGTCATCGTTTTCCATTGGCCGGGGTTGCGTCAGGCTACTCCTTCAGCCGTCGTTCAGATGACTGGCTCCCGCGGCAGATCCAGCCTGCCGCGGCTTTTTGCGTCGGTTCGGACAAGGCGGCATCCGTGCGCGCATTGAGGGCTGCCGGCAGCCATGCGCCCGGTGGTTTAGAATCGTCGGATTCAAGACTTCGCGCATCGTCGCAGCACGCAACCGACATGGCTTACAAAACGATTGAAGACACGATCGGCAATACGCCCCTCATTCAACTCGTCCGCCTCGTGGACGACGATATTCGCAGCCGCAACAACGTCGTGCTGGGCAAGCTGGAAGGCAACAATCCCGCGGGCTCGGTGAAGGACCGCCCCGCGCTTTCGATGATCAAAAAGGCGGAGCAGCGCGGGCGCATCAAGCCGGGCGACACGCTGATCGAAGCGACGAGCGGCAACACGGGCATTGCGCTCGCGATGGCTGCGGCGATCCGTGGCTACAAGATGATCCTGATCATGCCGGAGGACCTGTCGCTGGAGCGCCGCCAGAGCATGGCTGCGTACGGCGCGCAGATCCTGCTGACACCCGTCAAGGGCGGCATGGAATACGCGCGCGACCTCGCCGAGCAGATGCAGCGCGAAGGCAAGGGCATCATCCTCGACCAGTTCGCCAACCCGGACAATCCCGTCGCGCACTACGAGGCGACGGGCCCCGAAATCTGGCGCGACACGGAAGGCCGCATCACGCACTTCGTATCCGCGATGGGCACGACGGGCACGATCATGGGCGTGTCGCAGTATCTGAAGGAGCAGAATCCCGCCATCGAGATCATCGGCGCGCAGCCTGAAGAGGGCTCGCGCATTCCGGGCATCCGCAAATGGCCGGAAGCCTATCTGCCGAAAATTTTCGACCGCAGTCGCGTCGATCGCGTCGAGCCTGTGAGCCAGGCTGCGTCGGAAGCCATGGCGCGCCGGATGGCGGCAGTGGAAGGCGTGTTCTGTGGCATCTCGTCGGCGGGCGCCTGCGAAGTGGCGCTGCGTATCGCGCGCCAGGTCGAGAATGCGACGATCGTGTTTGTCGTCTGCGATCGCGGCGACCGTTATCTGTCGACGGGTGTGTTTCCCGCCTGATGCCGGCTTGCCGCCTCAGGCACGTCCGCAAGGGAAAAACGCCGGCATTCGCCGGCGTTTTTGCATCGATCGCCTGAGCGCGGCGGTGGCGGGATTATGGCGAGGCTACTGTGACGCCGCGGGCATCGACGACGCATTGCCTGCTTCCGTTGCCGCCATCTGAGCCTTGACGCGCTCGCCGAGCTCATACACGGCCAGCGCATAGAAGAAGCTGCGGTTGTAGCGCGTCAGCACGTAGAAATTCTTCAGGCCGAGCGTGTATTCCGTCGGGCGGCCCGGCGACGGCAGATCGACGACGGTCACGGGCGTGCCTGCTTCCGTTGTCGTATCGAGGCCGGGCTGGTCCATCAGCATGCCGGCTTTCAGCAGTTGCTGCAGCGACCAGCGTGGTTCCGGCGCGCCCGTTGCCGCAGCCTGCGCGATGCCGAGGCTGCCCGTGTCCGTTGCGATGTTCCACACGACAGGGCGGCCCGTTTCCCAGCCGTTCTGCTTCAGATAATTTGCGACGCTGCCGATCGCATCGGCCTGGCTCGTGCGCAGGTCGATACGCTTGCTGCCCTCGTAGTCGACGGCATACTGGACGATGCTGCTCGGCAGAAACTGCGGAATGCCGATCGCGCCCGTGTACGAGCCGAGCACCGTCGTCGGATCGATTTGGGCATCGCGCGTCCACACGAGATAGTCTTCGAGATTCTTGCGGAACGTTGCCTGCCGTTCCGCGCGATTGGCCGTGTTCGGGTAATCGAATGTGAGCGTGGTGAGCGCATCGAGCACGCGGAAGTTGCCCATGTAGCGCCCATAGATCGTCTCGACACCGATAATCCCGACGATCACTTCGGGCGGCACGCCGAATTGCTCATAGGCGCGCTGCAGCGTCGCCTGGTTCGCGCGCCAGAATTTCACGCCTGCGTTGATGCGCACGGGATCGAGAAAGCGCGCCTGATACACGCGCCAGTTCTTGATCGACGGTGTCGGCGACGGCGTCACGAGCTTCACTGCCGTGGCCGAATAGCTGACGTGCGCAAAGAGCGCGTGCAACGCGTCGGGATCGAAGTCATGGCGCGCAGCCATGTCGTTGACGAATGCATCGACGTTGGCATTGTTCGCATAGCGCTGCGGCACGATCTCTTCTTCGAACGTCTGTCCTTGTTGCGTCGGCTGTTCCGGCTGGCCCTGCGCCAGCTGAACGCGCGGTCTGGCGGAGGCCGTCTGAGCCGAGGCCGGGCTGACTCCCGCGAACGCGCACCATGCAACGGACAGTGCGGCGGCTACAGTCGTTGCGCGTAGCCGAAGTTGTGCGGACGGAGCTAGCTTGACGGTCATGGTGAACTGGGTGTGTGCGGGCCGAAAAAGTTACGGGGCAGTATACCTGACGGGATTCTTCGAAACTGTGCAGAAGCATTGCGGCATCACGGTCTGGGTGCATCGTGTGGTAACTTCGTAGTATTCGCGCAACCCGCTTGCGTCAATGGACGGAGACATGGCAGTGCGCATGTGCACTTTTTGCGTGGCACGCTGCCCAAAATCAACTCATGGCAACCGGTTTCTATACACATGCAGACTGTCTGCAGCATGAGATGGGTCAATGGCATCCCGAATGCCCGGCCCGCCTGCAGGCAATCGAAGACCAGCTAATCGCAAGCCGCATCGGCGAGCTGATCGAGCGCGAATCCGCACCGCTTGCCGACGAAGCCGCGCTGTTGCGCGTGCATACGAAGGCGCATGTCGACTACATCCGCGAGCGCGCGCCGAGCAGCGGCTACGCGGAGATCGATCCCGACACGTCGATGAACCCGCATACGTGGACGGCCGCATTGCGTGCCGCGGGCGCGGCCGTCGCGGCCACGGACGCCGTGATGGAAGGCCGGTACGAGAACGCGTTCTGCAGCGTGCGCCCGCCCGGCCATCACGCGGAGCCGGCGCGCGCGATGGGCTTTTGCTTCTTCAACAACGTCGCAATTGCCGCACGGCATGCGCTCGAAGTGCATGGACTCCAACGCGTCGCGATCATCGATTTCGACGTGCATCACGGCAACGGCACGGAGGCCGCGTTTTCGAACGACTCGCGCGTGCTGATGTGCAGCATCTTCCAGCATCCGTTTTATCCGTTCACGGGCGCCGACAACCAGGCGCCGAACATGTGCAACGTGCCGATCGCGGCGCGCTCGAAGGGCATGGTCGTGCGCGAGGCCGTCGACATGATCTGGCTGCCGCGGCTCGAAACGTTCAAGCCGCAGATGCTGTTCGTGTCGGCGGGTTTCGACGCGCATCGCGAGGACGACCTCGGCAACATGGCGCTCGTCGAGGACGACTACGCGTGGATTACCCAGCAGATTCGCACGATCGCGGACAAGTACGCGAACGGGCGCATCGTCAGTTGCCTGGAAGGCGGCTATAACCTGTCGGCGCTCGGACGCAGCGTCGTCGCGCACGTGCGCGCACTCGCGGATATCTGAACGCGGGCGCGGCGCGCCGGAGGAGATCTCATCATGGACAGGGACGCGACGGGTGCGCTGATCGAAGTCACGCAAGACGCTTACGACCTGCGCGGCGTCGTGCGGCTCACGTTGAACCGGCCGGATGCGTTCAATGCGCTATCGGAGGCGCTGCTCGACGAACTGCAGACGCATCTCGCCGACATCGCGAAGAGCGACGCGCGCGTCGTCGTGATCGCGGGCGCGGGCCGCGCGTTTTGCGCCGGGCACGATCTGAAGGAAATGCGCGCCGCGCCGTCGCTGGACTATTACCAGACGCTCTTCGCGCGCTGCACGAAGATGATGCTCACGATCCAGCGCATGCCGCAGCCAGTGATCGCGCGCGTGCATGGCATTGCGACGGCGGCAGGTTGCCAGCTGGTCGCGATGTGCGATCTCGCCGTTGCCGCCGATACCGCGCGCTTTGCCGTGTCGGGTGTCAATCTCGGGCTCTTCTGCGCAACGCCTTCCGTGCCGCTGTCGCGTAACCTGTCGCGCAAGGCGGCACTCGAAATGCTGCTGACGGGCGACTTCATCGACGCGATGGCCGCAAAGCAGCAAGGCCTCGTGAATCGCGTGGTGCCGATGGACAGTCTCGACATCGAGCTCGCCTCGCTCGCGAAGAGCATTTGCGAGAAGCCGCGCGAAGCCGTCGGGGCGGGCAAGGGCCTGTTCTACCGGCAGCTCGAAATGGGCATCGAGGCCGCGTATCAGCTGGCGGGGCAGACGATGGCCTGCAACATGATGGACGAGTCGGCGCTCCAAGGCGTGCAGGCGTTCATCGACAAGCGGCGGCCGGACTGGCCCAAGCCCTGACGCCACCCGGCCGCTTCCCGCCCGGCACCTTATCTTGCACGGTTCAGAATCCACGCGACGAGCGCGTCGATCACGCGCTCGCGGTCGAAGTCGTTCATCGTCTCGTGATAGCTGCCTTCATAGAGCGTCAGCGTCTTGTCGGGCGAGCCGGCGTGCGCGCCGAAGTCGCGGCTGCCTTCGGGCTCGGTGAGCTTGTCGGCGGTGCCGTGCCAGACGAAGAGCGGCATGCGCAGCGCCGCGCGGCCCCGCTCGATGCGCTGCATCGCGAGCAGCAGTTCGGCGCCCGTGCGCGCGGGAATCGCGCCGTGATGCACGAGCGGATCGTTGCGGTTCGCTTCGACGGCGCCGCGATCGCGCGACAGCAGCGCCGCGTCGATTTTCATCGCCGGAAAGCGCGGCCACGCGCGGCTGACCTTCTGGCTGATCGCGAGCATCCAGCGCGGCACGTCGCGGCCGGGCGCGAGCGCGGGGCTCGACAGGATCAGGCCGGTTAACGCACGCCTGCGGCCGGGGTGTCTTTCGATCGCATGCAGCGCGGCGATTGCGCCGCCCATGCTGTGGCCCATCAGAAAGAGCGGGCCGTCATTGCGTGTTGCTTCCGTGACGAGGGCGTCGGCGTCGGACAAATAGTCGTCGAAGCGCTCGATCCATGCGCGCGGGCCGGGCGCGTTGCCGTGGCCGCGCAGATCGATAGCGATCAGTTCGATGCCGTTTGCGTTGAGCGCCTGCCCGAACGCTGCATAGCGTCCGGCATGCTCGGCGAGTCCGTGCACGAGCGCGACAGTCGCGCATCGCAAGCCCGCCGCGCGCCAGCGATAGAGCGGCAACTCGACGCCATCCCGCGTGACGACGCGCGAGCGTTCCGGGCTCGACGCAACGGATGCGGCGGCTTGCGAGGTTTCCATGGCATCTTCCGTTTTTTATCGTGGTGCGCCCGATCATAGCGGTATGCGCATCGTCGATCGCGATCGGCCGGACCGAGCAGTCCTCTAATTCCACAGGGTTATGAAAGTCTCGCAATTGATTATTAAAGGATATGACGAGCGTGCGGTAAAATCGCGCGCTCAAATCCCAATAAAAGACACGGCGGCGCGTGCCCCGGGGCGTGCAACGCCCGGTGGCGAGTCCGCCGTTTCGTTTACATGATCGAACTACGTCATCTCTCGCAGCGTTTTCCGGGGCCACGGGGCTGGGTCGAAGCGCTGCACAACGTCAATCTGTCGATTCCCCAAGGCGAGGTGTTCGGCATCATCGGGCGCAGCGGCGCCGGCAAGAGCACGCTGGTCCGCACGATCAACCTGCTGACGCGTCCGACGGAAGGCAATATCGTCGTCGACGGCCGCGATCTCACGACAATGCCCGCGGCGCAACTGCGCGAGGCGCGCCGCGAGATCGGCATGATCTTCCAGCACTTCAATCTGTTGTCGTCGCGCACCGTCTTCGATAACGTCGCGCTGCCGCTCGAACTTGCGGGCATGAAGCGCGCCGAGATCGACGCGCATGTGCTGCCGCTGCTCGAACTGGTCGGGCTATCCGCGCAGAAGGACCGTTATCCGTCGCAGATCAGCGGCGGGCAGAAGCAGCGCGTCGGCATTGCGCGCTCGCTCGCGAGCAAGCCGAAAGTGCTGCTCTCCGACGAGGCGACGTCGGCGCTCGATCCTGAAACGACCCGTGCGATCCTCGATCTGCTCAAGCGCATCAACCGCGAGCTGAAGCTGACCATCGTGCTCATCACGCACCAGATGGAAGTGATCAAGCAGGTGTGCGATCGCGTCGCGGTGCTCGACAACGGCCGCGTGGTCGAAGAGGGCAAGGTCATCGACGTGTTCCTGCAGCCGCATCACGAAGTCACGCGCGCGCTGATCGGCGATGTGATCGCGCAGGAACTGCCGCCTGCACTGAAGGCGCGCGTCGCCGAGCGCCTGAAAACCGGCCGCGGGCATCTGCTGCGGCTTGCCTTCACGGGCTCGGGCGTCGATCAGCCGATCCTGTCGGAGACGATCCGCCGCTACGAACTGGACTTCAATATCCTGCACGGCCAGATCGATGAGATCCAGGGGCAGGCGTTCGGCTCGCTCGCGGTGCTGGCGGGCGGTGAACCTGCGAAGGTCGCGCAGGCGCAGGCGTTCTTGCGCGAACAGGGCGTGGTGGTCGAGGAGTTGTCGTATGTTGAGTGAAATGTTCGATATGTTCGTGCAGTCGTTCTGGGAGACGCTGATCATGGTCGGCATCTCGGGACTGATCGGCGCAGCCGTCGGCCTGCCGCTCGGCGTGCTGCTCTATCTGACCGACCGTCAGGGCGTGCTGCAAAACGTCGCTGTCAACCGCGCGATGGGCGTGATCGTCAATGCCGTGCGCTCGACGCCGTTCATCATTCTGCTCGTTGCCGTGATTCCTTTTACGCGCCTCGTCGTCGGGTCGTCGATCGGCACGGCAGCCGCCGTCGTCCCGCTGACGATCGCCGCCGCGCCGTTCATCGCGCGGCTTGTCGAAACGGCGCTGCGCGAAGTCGATCGCGGGCTGATCGAAGCGGCGCAGGCAATGGGCGCGACCACGTCACAGATCGTTTTCAAGGTGCTGCTGCCGGAATCTCTGCCGGGCATCGTCGCGGGGCTGACGATCACGTTCGTGTCGCTGGTCGGCTATTCGGCGATGGCGGGCGCGATCGGCGGCGGAGGTCTCGGCGATCTCGGCATCCGCTACGGTTATCAGCGTTTTCTGCCGGAAGTGATGGTGACGGTCGTCGTGATCCTGATCGTCTTCGTGCAACTGGTGCAGTCGTTCGGGGATTGGCTCGTGCGTCGTCTGAGCCACAAATAAACATTCTTCAAGAAGATAAAGGTCTGGTCATGCAACGTCGTTTCATTTTCAAGGTCGCGGCTGTGCTGGGCGCGGCATCGCTGTTCGGCGCAGGGTCGCTCGCCTTCGCCGACGAATCGATCAAGGTCGGGGTGACGGGCGGCCCGCACGCGCAACTGATGGACGTCGTCAAGACGGTCGCCGCGAAGAACGGCCTGAACATCAAGGTCATCGAGTTCTCGGACTACGTGCAGCCGAACGCGGCGCTCGCGAGCGGCGATCTCGACGCGAACAGCTATCAGCACGATCCGTATCTGCAGGCGCAAGTGAAGGACCGCGGCTACAAGCTGATCAGAATCGCCGATACCGTGACCTTCCCGATGGGCATCTATTCGAAGAAGGTGAAAGCGCTGGCCGAGTTGCCGGCGGGCGCGAAGATCGCCGTGCCGAACGATCCGACCAACGGCGGCCGTGCGTTGCTTCTGCTGCAAAAGCAGGGCTTGATCAAGCTGCGCGCCGACGCGGGCCTGAAGGCGACGCCGCTCGATATCACCGAGAACCCGAGGAAGCTGAAGATCGTCGAACTCGACGCGGCGCAGATTCCGCGCTCGCTCGGCGATGTCGACGCGGCCGCGATCAACACGAACTTCGCAATGGAAGCGGGTTTGAAGCCGAAGCAGGATGCGATCGCGATCGAAGATCCGAAGGGTCCGTACGTGAACATCATTGCGATCCGCGAGGCGGACCGCAACAAGCCATGGGTGGCGAAGCTGGTTGCGGCCTACCACTCGCCGGAAGTGAAGCAGTTCATTGAAAGCAGGTTTGGCGGCGCGGTGATCGCGTCCTGGTGATCTGACGAATGCGCCGCTCTGGGCGGCGCGTTGCACCGCTCGACCGGATCGCATTGGTAGGAACCCTGACTTGGCTTTCGGGGCTTTACAAGGTTAGAATAGCACGACCGTTCGATATTTACATCGCGCCATCGAGGGGCGTTATCCTCGACACCAAGCAATCCCGAGGCGGCTGCAACAGAGGCTGTCGCTATAATGTCCGTCGGGTTGACGTATTCGTAACTTTGGAGCGTGTGCATGAAAATCCTGGTGCCAGTCAAGAGAGTGGTTGACTACAACGTCAAGGTCCGCGTGAAGTCGGACAACACGGGCGTCGATATCGCAAATGTGAAGATGTCGATGAACCCGTTCGACGAAATCGCCGTCGAAGAAGCCGTTCGACTGAAGGAAGCGGGCGTGGCGACGGAAGTGATCGCCGTATCGGCGGGCGTCGCGCAATGCCAGGAAACGCTGCGCACGGCGCTGGCGATCGGCGCGGACCGCGCGATCCTCGTCGAATCGAATGAAGACCTGCAGCCGCTCGCCGTCGCGAAGCTGCTGAAGGCGCTGGTCGACAAGGAGCAGCCTCAGCTGGTGATTCTCGGCAAGCAGGCGATCGACGACGACTCGAACCAGACAGGCCAGATGCTGGCAGCGCTGGCGGGTCTGCCGCAGGCGACGTTCGCATCGAAGGTTGTTGTCGCGGACGGCAAGGCGACCGTGTCGCGTGAAGTCGATGGCGGCTCGGAAACGCTGTCGCTGAAGCTGCCCGCCGTGGTCACGACCGATCTGCGCCTTAACGAGCCGCGCTATGTGACGCTGCCCAACATCATGAAGGCGAAGAAGAAGCCGCTTGAAACCGTGAAGCCCGAAGATCTGGGCGTCGATGTGACGCCGCGTCTGAAGACGCTGAAGGTCAGCGAGCCGCCGAAGCGCTCGGCGGGCGTCAAGGTGGCCGACGTGAAGACGCTGGTCGAGAAGCTGAAGACCGAAGCCAAAGTGCTTTGATATATCGGGCACACGGAGACGAATGAAATGACGATTCTGGTAATTGCTGAACACGACAACGCGTCGATCAAGGCTGCGACGCTGAACACGGTGGCTGCCGCACAGAAGATCGGTGGCGACGTTCATCTGCTGGTCGCGGGCCACAACGCGCAAGCGGCGGCTGACGCGGCTGCGAAGATCGCGGGAGTCGCAAAGGTGCTGCTCGCCGACGCGCCGCAACTGGCCGAAGGCCTCGCGGAAAACGTCGAGGCGACGGTGCTGAACATCGCGAAGGACTACTCGCACATCCTCGCGCCGGCCACGGCTTACGGCAAGAACATCGCGCCGCGCATCGCCGCGAAGCTCGACGTCGCGCAGATCAGCGACATCACGGCTGTCGATTCGGCCGATACCTTCGAGCGCCCGATTTACGCAGGCAACGCGATTGCGATCGTGCAATCCGCGGATCCCGTCAAGGTCATCACGGTTCGCGCAACGGGATTCGACCCGGTCGCAGCGGAAGGTGGCAGCGCACCCGTCGAAAAGATCGAAGCAGCAGCGGACGCGGGCATCTCCCAGTTCGTGAGCCGCGAAGTGACGAAGCTGGACCGTCCGGAACTGACGTCGGCGAGCATCATCGTGTCGGGTGGTCGGGGTCTCGGGAGCGGCGAGAACTACACGAAGGTGCTGGAGCCGTTGGCAGACAAGTTGGGCGCAGCGATGGGCGCATCGCGCGCGGCCGTCGATGCGGGCTATGTGCCGAACGACTATCAGGTGGGACAAACGGGCAAGATCGTCGCGCCGCAGCTGTACATCGCGGTCGGCATCTCGGGCGCGATCCAGCATCTGGCCGGCATGAAGGACTCGAAGGTGATCGTCGCGATCAACAAGGATGAAGAAGCGCCGATTTTCAGCGTCGCGGACTATGGGCTGGTTGGCGATCTGTTCTCGGTCGTGCCTGAGTTGGTGAGCGCACTCGGCTGATTAGAAGAACGCGCCGCGTGATGGCGCACGTCAGCAAGGCGAAAGGGCGCGAGGATGTCGAATCCAGCGCCCTTTTTTTCTATGGAGTCGGGAGGAGGCAGTCATGAGCTATACGGCACCCATCAAGGACATGATGTTCGTGATGCAGGAACTGGCCGCACTCGAAGAAGTCGCAGCGCTGCCGGGTTTCGAAGAAGCGAACGCCGACACGGCACAGGCCGTGCTCGAAGAATCCGCGAAGCTGTGCGGCGAAGTGCTGGCGCCGCTGAACGTCGAAGGCGACAA
>NZ_JAGIPX010000011.1 GCF_017814945.1 Paraburkholderia sp. LEh10 | reverse complement strand
ATGCAGCGTGTCATGGATGCGGTGATCACCATCCAGATCCTGCGCAACGGGTACGACACTTCTGTATAACGAGATGGGTTTAACGCACGTGAGCTATTCATCCCGTCATTGACGACGAGGTACCACTGGACACCACGTTGATGCCAGTAAGTCCGCTCAATCTCAAGCTTTTCCTGAGTGCGCTTGTCGGGCATCTGTTTGCGATCTTTGACCGCTTTGGCAACCAGAATATTTCCGCCGGGCTCGTGACGGGTTATCACGAGATCGGTCGTCTGGGGTAGAAGCATTCTGGTATGCGGGTCGACGGGATGCTTGACGCCTATCTGGTTAGCGATGGTTAGGGTTTTAAACAGGTCCAGCAGGTTCTGCTCCCATATGTCATGGACGGACTCGTCGTACCACTCCTCCAAGAATGCGACGTACTCGTGGTCAGAAAGAAATTGCATCGTGCGACCGCCAGTCTTCTG
Organism: Paraburkholderia sp. LEh10; assembly: GCF_017814945.1. Lineage (GTDB taxonomy): Bacteria > Pseudomonadota > Gammaproteobacteria > Burkholderiales > Burkholderiaceae > Paraburkholderia. Next base: position 198,013 of record NZ_JAGIPX010000011.1, on the reverse strand, counting down.
ACACGAGACGCGATGGGATCGCCCCCTGGATGGAACGTCGGATACTTTGAGCCAAGGGAGATACGTTGCGCCCGTCCCTTTTCCGCGCCCCTCTCGTATGAAGCGCTTGAGCTTTGCCGGCGTCATTGCATATCGAAATCTGGCCATGATCTTCTCCGTGGGAATGCGGGAACCTGAATGCTCGAAACTGTGTTTGCAGCGCACACAGCCAAAGAGCTTCAGGCGAGCCAGTCTGATGAATAGCTCACCTGAAGCGATCGTCAGGAGTGACCGTGACGCGATGGAGTACGCGTTACAGCCGTCGGAACGTCGCGGCGCGATGTAGAAGCATCATGTGCGTAGCCCAGGAGACCGGTCGTGCAGGACTTCCGGTCGGAAACGACGGACGTATGTAGTACGGAGCACGGTCTCGTTCATCAGCTTGTCTAGATGTGTATGGTGCCGTCTGCACGACTCCGTCGGTCGCGAACAGGTCTTCTCGCATTCGTATGGGCTGCTGCTTGGCCACGAGTCGGGAGTGGTGCTCAAGCAGTTTCCTGCGCGCAAGATAAGTCTCCCAACTCGGAATTCGGAGAATGCCCTGTCGGAATACCTCCCATGCTTGAGGATACGGAACTGAGGCCTGAGTTAACAAACTGAGAACGTTGCGCGCCCACAAATAATCAACCAGTTCGGACCATTCTCTTTGCAACCGCTGTTTCTTCGACGATTTCATTTTGTATACCTCGAGTGGATTGCTCTCGCTGAACGAAACAATTCGTGGTGGCATTCAGCGAAAGCAGTTACGGTAGAGCGCAAGAAAATGCGCACTTTCCGGCGACATTGGTGACGTCGCTTTGCGACTCGAGTGTCCTGTGAGGTGACCTTGTTCTTTGCACACAAGGCGGGATGCGTCGGATGAAAACGCGACGAGCAGGGCGGAGTTTGAAGCGTGAGCATAAAAAGCCTGCGGAACCGTCGTAGATTCTGGCGACAGGGCCGTGGCGCGGCCGAGCGAATGCACGACCCGCGCGGACAAGGGGAAATCGAGCGCATTGTGATGGCTCCCGCGTTCGTTAAGGACGCACGAACCCTTTTGACGCCAGATTGCGCTCGTGGGAGAATCAGGTTGCAGACCGTGGTCTCTCACAAGAGCCACCGGGGGCCGGTAGGTTCGGGTTCGCTCGGGCTTATCGACCCCCTTTCTTTTTTCTAAGGGATATCGGCGGTCGGCAGGCCATGGAACTCTCGAGTCAAATCATCCGAGTGTTCATTGCTACATGTCTATCTCCATTTCGTCTTCGCACGTGTCCACAGCTTAGAGCCCCAACTTTCAAATAGCCAGCGTTTAATTTCGCCAATAAGTTGACGAGCCGAAGCTCAATTTTTTGGTTTCACATCGTCTACTTGCGTTATTGCCTAATTAATATTATAGGTTTAAGCCTCACGCGAGGTCAGATGAAAAGTATATGTTTCTTCATTTTGAGATTTCCGGATATAAAGGAGTGCTAGCTAATGACATCGTCTGTTTCTAGTAATCGCGATAACGATGCTGAAAATCTAGGCATAAAACTGACATCAGGCCTCTCGACCCAGATCGCACGGTCGTTGTGCTCGGGAGGAATCGCGCTGCGTGAAGCGTCTACAATGGTTAACTGCGACGGAGCGCGCTTCTTCACGTCTACACGTAGCATTTCTGCTCTTGTTGGGTATGCTATTGCGCGCCGATGGATGCGATTGCCCGGCATCGTTGCACCGACTGTCTTCATCGCTAACCGGCCTGGAAGCATGTGCACAATCTTACGGAATCCGTAGTCGACAACGAGCCAACTGTTCAGGACAATTTGTAGCTCATCGTGACGAGCGACGATCGTCACAAGCGGTTCGAGCAGCGGGAGCGGTTCAACGCACAATGGCGCCCGTGGCGCTTGTTGCAAGGAGTGGTGATGCACATAGTCGCGGAACAGGACGCCCTCGATGCCGAGGTACAAGATGGAACTCATGGCGGCCATTCTCCGAGCCGCACTTATGCTGTAAGGGCCTTACAGGGCTTTGTCGTAGCATGTGCGGCGAGCGAAAAACGCCTCTCGGATTGTATTTTTCTTTCTATCGAAAGGTCCGCGTGCTGTTTAGCACACTGTAAACGTTAGCATATACCAACGAAAATGCAAACAAATCAGGTGCAGGACGTGGACACTGCGTGGGCGAAGGTGGTTTCGCGGGCCGCCCACGTGTTGCTGGCTCGCCAGGATGTTAGCTACGCTCGGCTGGCAACTAAGCTCTCTGGAATAGGCATAACCGAGTCGGCACGGTCGGTCCAAGGGAAGGTGCAGAGGGGCACCTTCAAGTTTACGTTTTTTCTTCAAGCTCTCGTCGCTGCGGGGACGGACTGCCCTTACACCTGGGTACAAGCGCTTCGCCAAGAATCCTCTTGGGACGCCCGCGCCACGGCTGTTTTGAGTGCCGAGCTAGCGTTGCGACCGTCGATCGACTGGCCTACTTTGAGTAGGCGTCTTGAGCATATCGGTGTCCCCATAGCACCGGCCTCATTGAGGGCTCAGGCGGAGGACGGTAGCTTCGCTTCCGCTCTGTTTTTTCAGTGTGCTGCGGTCTGCCACTTCGACGACATTCAGCTATATCTCGACTCATCGATGCTCAACGAGGCAGTCAAGGTCGGGCGAGTAACGTCACAAAGCTACGATGTGAAGTGAAGTTTCACTTGCGCTTTTCCCGTACCAGCCTATAGTTCAATGCGTGCTGTTCAGCACGCGTAAACGGCCGAGACAAAAGTCAAATTACTCCCGCTTCTCGCCCTACTATTCGTCACCGGCCATAATGCATTTCTCCGCTATAAGCGCGAGGATATGTGCGGGACCGGTTCCGTAGCGAGGCAGTCATGCCAATCTGGGCCCTACCACCCGTTTGCAGCGAGCCGATCGTCGGTTTGCTCAAATGGCGTGTCTTTGAAACTCTTCCAAACGGAACCCGGCACTTCGTCGGATTGAACGCCAACGACCGAACGGGACGTGTCAGTTCTGCCATTCTTGAAGTTGATCTTAAGCAATTGCGCGGGACGACGCAGTCTGGTCGGGTATACGAACTCCTCGGTCCTAGCGGGAGTGATCCCGACGCGCAGTTTGTGTGGGAGCGATGGTGCGTGCTCAACGACGTTGCACAATATCAAGACGTGACAAACACCTTGGCAGCGGCGAGGGCGAAGTGACAACCCCTCACGAACGAACCCGCGCCGTTGTCGGAGCCCGGGATCTTTTGACGATTCTCTCCGACGGCCGCGGCCCATACTCAGGTGACCTCGTGCGAACCCTTGCCTTGACGCTGCTCAGGCACTATCCGCTTGAGGTCGACATCGCAGTCTCCGCGGCGGCGCTACCCGGAGTCTGGGCGGAGCCAGTGACGGTCGGGAAGGCCGTTGACATCGCTCGAGTTCGGCGGCGGTGACAGGGCTTTCCGACTGGACGCGGTTCGAGCTTGGAGCGATTGGTCCGCCCAGGCCATATAGGCAGAGATCATGGAGACGAACGACGTCCCTGACGATTTCCCGTTCGGCATCTCGGCCGTCGTTCCTGGCGCGCAACCGAAGCTCTGCGTGATTCGTCGCGCTGGTAAGTATTTTGCTGACCATGAAGGCGTTTCCCGACGGGAGCGCTGGCTCCTGTGCGAAGACCTGGCATCTCAACTCGTCATTGTGGCGGTGAAGCACGGTCGCGGACGTCCGAGCTCTCATGAAGAGACACTGCAGTGCATCCGGTTAGCGGTCGCGCGCAAGGATTGGGTCTCGACGGCAGAACTCAACTGGGTGATCTCGCGGTTGCGTCAATTGCTCGCATGGTGAGGGCATCCGCTCGGGAGTAGCTATCGAGATTGCCGCCGCGGTCGCGGCGCGGGTAAGGGCGCGTCTTCCGCGACTGAGCGCAACGCATATCGCTACTCCAGAAGGCCGCGTCGGTGCGTGCCTCATCTCAAAGCGGGAGAGGCGTCCGCGGCCGACGGCGAGTCGATACACCCGCGCCAGGAGTGCACCGGTCACCCGCCCGTCGGCGTAGCTTTGCCGGGCCGGGACAGGGTACGTTGGCGTTTGTCCGCCGCGAAACGCGAAAGCCCGGAACGCAATTCGGTCGATCGACGACCTTGCGCAAAAACTAGGCACTCTAAAATCTCCTCGTGAATAGTTGGCGATTTTAAAAACATTAAAGTATTTTAGAAAATAGTCGATTTCATAATGGACTTTGATTCTGTCTGAATGCTATAAATTCGCCAACGGGCAACGCTGATTCGGCCGCAGAAGCCTACCGGACAATGCTTTCCGGCCCGTCGTCATCGGGGTGTTTTTGCTCTATACATGATTGCATTTCTATCGAACCGCATAATGCGGTACCGATAGGCAGTGCATTAATCAACACACTCGAGTCACGATATTCGTGTCGAGGAACTATTCGGATGGAAAATATTATGGAAGGCATGGATAGAATCCGCGTGAGCGCAGGTCCTGTACCCCTCGGTCGGCTTGAAGAGCTTCAGTCGTTCGACGAACGTCCGGAACTGGCGCGCGGACTCCCCGGAAATATTCCCGTTCTGACCTTCCCGTTGAGACTGAGCGAAGCGCAATGTCTCTCGCGGAATTATCGTGGGTATCACTTCGGATTTGGGCACGTCGAGACGGGAGATGGCATGCTACTGACGATGAGGTTGCAGCTGGAAACGTTGCAGTTCTACTGGATCGCGCAAATGACAGATCCCGAGCTGTGGGCTGCTATCGACATGTGGCGGCAGGAACAGCGAATTCCGATCGGCTTGAAGATCCAAAGCGGAAAGGCGTGGGACATTTCGTTCTTGTTCCTGGATGTGCCGTTGCCCACGCCGCTGACTGCGGAGAAGCATCGCTGCGCTCCGCAGCGCGTGGTCACGCCGCATGACTGGAAGTGCATGGCGGCGTTGACCGGCGGTCTCATGCAGATTCAGGCAACGTCAGACATTCCCGGCATACCGCTGGAGCATGTCTTCGCAAGTGCGCTGCTGACGCAGCAGTTTGAGGGCGTAGCCGGCAAGGAACCTCTGATAAAGATGCCCATGGTCATTAAGGCCCCTCATCAACGACACATCGACGTTTAAAAGGGCCGAACGTTACAATTCTCAAATGCGCGGCGACCCGGTCAGTCGCGCATTTTTTTGACCACGCTCGTAGCGAAGCGTTAGAACTGCCCTGCTAGTGCAGGAGCGAAGTCTTCGCCCGTCATTTTTTCTCGCGTGCAGCATCGGCGAGATATCAATTGAAGCTTACTTGCGAAAGTGTTGCGCTACGAAATTGCCCAACGATGCCGACATTGCCGGGCGGTTTGGACTTCGGCTCCTGGTCCGCAAATGCGGTACCACAACGCACGGCGACGTGCGCGGTCGCCCACACGGCTGACTTGCGCTGCGTGGGAGGTGTAGACGAGGAGGTTAGCGCCGTTTGTGGCCTTTGGTCTGGCGGGCGATGTAGCTTACGTAATCTGCGAGCGCTCTTGGCGATACCGTGTTCGCCGCAGAGCTTCCTGCGCCGGATGCACCTGCGTTGTTCGTCGGAGATGAACCCACTGCCGGGCGCAGGCGATGTGCAAAAAGGGTTGTGTCGTGAATCGCGGCAGAGCTCGAGTTGTCTTTTGCCATCTGTAAGTCCAGCGCGTGCGCGATAATTGCGAATCCTCCAATATGGTTTGCGGTGACGCTGGTGGTAGCAATGCGTGCGCTTGCGGCGGCTGGTGCGGGCGGGGCGTCGAGCGTACGCGGTCCGTCGCTTCCATCGGCTCTTCGTTGGTTGAGGAGTGCGCTCACCCACGACGGAGAAGACGCATCTCGCTGCGTCAGTGGGGCGGCGATTCCAAAGGTTTCACGAACCGACCGGACGATCGATGCATGGTCGAATGCAACACCGTCCGAAGAGCCGGGAGATGGAAACAGCTTACTTCCCAACTGTCCCCCAGGAACCCATGGGGAAATCAGCAAGGCAGGAACGCGCACCCCGAGTTTATTGAAAGCAAACTGTCGTGGATACTTTGCTCTCCGGCCATTGGTGTCGCTATCACCTGGGGGCTCGGCCGTCGGTGGCAGCTTATGGTCGAAGAACCCGCCATGTTCGTCCCATGCGATCAAGAGGATGCTGTTTTGCCAAATGGGCGAATTTCTGATCGTTTCGTAGACGTATTTGATGAACTGCTCGCCTGCGGCCATCGAGCCGACAGGGTGCTGGGAATTCCCAGTAGCGAAATCGCCGCTGAGCAGTCCGTAATCTGGCTCAATGAAGGTGTAGTCGACGTTGTACCCCGAAGCCAGGTCTCGCTTGAAAACATCATTCGCGGCGCCCGGTTCGATGCTCCGGAAGGTGTCGTGGTGGAAGAAGCCCCCAACGAGGCCCTTAATGGCGAGTACCTGCGGAAAAGCATCAGCGTGGTAGACGCGCCATTTTTTGCCTTGGGCGGTTAGGTGCTCGAAAATCGTACCGTTGTCGAAGGAAAACCCAAGGCTGTCGATTGTATCCGACTCGATGCTTGTGATAGCGCTGGGACTGTTGTCGAGCCCACCAGAAGAGGCTGCATGGACAAAGAATCTGTTCGGCCATGTTGGCCCCGGCACGGACGAGAACCAATTATCAAAGAGAACGAAGTGCTGCGCGAGCTGGGAGACGACGGGAAGCGCGGGCGGCCGAAATCCTCGCATCGCAATATCGGCTGATGCTCCCGTTCGAAATCCACTCATGGGCGGCGCGCCGGACAGTTGCTTTTGCACGTCGTCAAATTCGTGTGGAGGATCATCTGTCAGCCTGTCGGCGGCGCCGTCAGAGAAACCCCACGAGTCGTCGGGCGCTTTAACACCGTCGATCCCTGACAGGCCGAAGAGGTGGTCGAAGGACCGATTTTCCATTACCAGAACAAAGACGTGAGCAATGTCAGCCATGAAATCCTCCGGACGTAATGTGTGCCGTCAAGTGTTGAACTTACGCTGTCGTAGTCACCCGACGGGCCGCTGCATGAATCCGCTCCAACGCTATGTTCATGATCGCGAGCGTCGGCAAGCGTTTAATTGCCTTCCGCAATTTTTTGAACCGCTTTCTTCATCGCAGCCGCGGAAGCGTCGAGAAGCAGGCGCTTGACGCCTAGGTCGGTAACGCGTTCTGCAATTTCATTGGCTGCAAGAGCGGCAAGTAAATCCCGTTTGTCGGTTGAGATTCTTTCCACCTTGGAACCCCAACCCGGATCGACCGGGACAGGCCCCTTCCCAGGAACCCAGATCCAACCAGGGCTATCGTTGATAATCCCAAGGAGAATTTGGACGAAGCTTACGTAACGGTCGCCGAGATCGTGCCATGTGTCCGCCGCGATCTGGGCTTCGATAATCGCGCGAAGATTGGGCATGACACCAATCCGGTCGGTCGCCGGCATGGCGCTCTGTGTGTTTGCCTCCGGATTGCTGAGCAGATCCCGGACGCTGCTCGGATCATAGGTGCTGTTTCGAACTTTGCGACGCCACGATTGCAGCAGTAACGCTGCCCCTGCAACGATCGGCGAAGCTCCCGAAGTGCCTCCGAATGATGCGGTATAGGCGGTCGTGCTGGTTCCCTGCCAGCCTTCGCCCGTCGTGTCAATGTTCTCGCCCCACCCGAAGCAGTCAATCCTGCTCCCAAAATTCGAGAAGTTGAGACGTGCATGTGGTGCGGCCGAACTTGCGGCCCCGACCATGATTGCACCAGAATCCTTGTAGTTCCCACTCGAACGATTCAACACGTAGTTGCCGGCGTTGTCGGTGAATGTGTCGAGATCGTGTGAGCCGTTTCCGGCGGCCTCGACCACGACGATACCTTGACTGGTTGCATGATTGATCGCGTCGAAAACCGCCGCCTCGACTTCTACGGGCAGATAGCTGAGGCCGTTCTGGGACGTCTGGGCTTCGAGCAGGAGAACGTCACCTGGGGACATCACGTCGGTGGCGGACAAGATTGCAGCGGCAGTGTCATAGCTTGTCGCAGTCCGCCACTGGGAAACGACGCGTGCGCTGCATCTCGGCGCAATTCCCACATCACCGATCTGGTTGTCTACAGAGGTAATTTCCCCGAGTACGGCTGTGCCATGTCCAGGATACGCCTGATTGAGGCCTGAAATGATAGTGATGGCTGCGCCCACCAGATCCTCATGATTAAGTGTCCAGCCTTGCTCCATATCAACAAAACCAACCCCCGTGCCGTCGGCGGTATTCCATGTCCAGCGGGCGTCAATACCCCCAGGTGCCGCATCAAGATATCCTTGGTTTGCCGAGCGAGGGTCGTCCGCTGGGTTGACAGGCGGTGGTGTGGGGCCACCTTCGAGATACGCAATTTCGACCTCGTTCCGCGCGGTAAGCTGACGCACGATCTTATCGGCTTTCGCCCCTGCAGGTAGTGAGATAGCCACGTAGCGTCCGAGAACGGCCTGTGCCTTAGCGGAGAGCGACTCATTCTCGCCGAGTACCTCGAAGCGGCCTTTCGGAACGACCTGCTTCAGCCGATTAGCTGCAAAGCTCCTGAGTTCGGCCGGCTGAGCACCGGCGGAATGCTCCGCCGCAAGCTTGATGATGATCCGTCTCGGAATTTCGGTGGCTGCAGCTTTTGGCTGCTTACCTGCGATAATCGCCATGTAACTTCTCCCGTTTTATGAGGGAATATCTCGAAGTACCGACCCGAAAATAGATCGGTTGTCCTCCGGTGCACACGCCTTCAGCACATCGATGCCTCCGAGCGCGCTTAACCGAGTAGTAGATTGGAGTGCGCTATTGGACGCCTTGCAGTCAGTTTGCCTCTCCTTCGTCGGGTCGTAAGTTCAAGCCGGACCCTCGTCAGCTTGGTCACCAGCGCGATCGCATGTCCCTTTCTCGCCTTTCATTGCCGGAGCGGCCGCTAAGCCCGCTCGCTTCGCGCTCACTTGCCTTTGCTCAACTCGGGTTCGGGCGACGAGGATGGTTTCTCTGACGGCAGGATCGCGCCCACGACGCGCTCGATGAATTCGAAGAACTTGTCGACGCCATAGCCCGCAACAAATGCCAACGCCAGTGGCGGGAGCGACTTGCTTCCCTCTAGAAAGCTGGTGAAGAGTCCAATCGTGATGCCGATAATGACCGCCGTCGCGATTTGCGCCAGGTTCACAATCGGGGATTTGCGTAGGTGATATGTGCTCGTTCCCGTTTCCGACCAGATTCGCCGCAAAACAGCAGCACAAGCACCGAGTGCAGCGTACAGCACGGGAAGGACGAACCCGACGACCGATCCACCGAAGTTGTTAGCGTCTGCCTTCAGCTTCAACGCAATTTCGCGGATGTCCTGATACACGGCTATTTTCTGAAACCCTTCTTGCACCTGATCCAGGGGCGGCCTTGGCGCGGGCCGTGGACGGGGCATTGGTGGATCGTCCGGCACCTCAGTGGTGCCGACGTGCAGCAGGGGCAACTTGATCTCCAGGTTGGCTCTCAACCCGTCTGGTGAGCACATCCAAAAATTTGTATCCTGATTGGTAACGGGTTCCGCCATGCCGACATCCTTGGTGTAGCAATTGCCCATGTACTCGTCGCGTTGCCAGATCTCTGTCTTTTTATCAAACCTCAAGTAACCGAGAAAATTCATAACACGGTTAAGGCCGTCGATATCCGAATATAGCTGGCGCATGCTGATGGCAAATTTCTGGATATTCTCCTTCAGTTCCCGCGCCATTTGAGAATTGACGAGGTGATCGCTCGCGTGCTCCTTGTCATTCAAGCTCTCGCGCGAGTCCCAAACTTGCAAAATGAACGCTTGCGTTTCGTCGTGGATCGACAGGGCGAGTTTATCGTTTGATTCGACCTGCTTGTCGATATCTGCCGTAAACTGGTTGAAGATCAACATCAGACATGACAGCGCAATTACCAGCACGGCAATGAAGGCTGCAATACCGCCATAACGCCACATCGATCTCTGCGCCATTGTCGGCGCTCGACGGCTGAGCGTCTCTCTCGTCACCGGCGGTGAAACCGCTTTTGAAATCGCGGCATAGGCCTCGTAAAAGGACGCGATATCAACGGCGATCCAGACGTTTCTCGACCGCGCATCTACTGCACGGCCCACGGCGCTGAGATGCTTTTCCTGAATCTCAATGCCATGCTGTGCGGCAAACGAAAGTAGCCGCTGGCAAACAGACACGTCGCGAGCGAGGCCATAGACAGAAGAGGAACCTGGAACATAGTCGGCGCTCGGTGGTGGGGACTGTTTATCGTTCATCTCCGCTCTCTAATCGGACCTGCCCAAGGCTGGCACGTCTGTTGTCGGCGGGCACCAAGCGCGGCGGCCCTCGTTTGCCGCACCTCGCTCCGGCCCACACCTGCCAACGGCTCTTCCTCAAGACGCCCGCGTTACGCCAAGTGATTCAGGATCGCCGTGCCGTCCGGGGTGCCGAGTCCTGTACATGCGTCCCAGCCATTGGCCGCTTGGTACCCCTTGATTGTGTTCTTGATGGCATTGGTTCCAGACGTTACGTCATTAAAGATGCCCTTTGACGCGTTCGCGTACAGGAACGGATTCAGGAAGCCCACGTTCTTACCTTTGCCCTGGTTAATCTGAGCGACAAGGGCAGCCATCAACGGCGCGACGGCGCTCGTCCCGCCCGACGGTCCTTCTGAGGTATCGACACGCGTAAAGTAGTTCGTCGCACTCATCGCAATGTCCGGAACACCGCGGCCCGCCGTCCCAGAGTCGATCGACACGGGATCAATCCCGGCATTCTTTTGATAGGCCGGCACTGGAAAGGCCGCGCTGACTCCGCCTCCGGTTGCCCAGCCGCCTCCTCCTTGCACGTTGACGTCGAACGGCGTGTCGTCGTTCCATACGATGTCCTTGCCGCCCGTGATCTGCGTGCCACCGCAACCCAGCACCAAATCGTCACACGCAGGGTGGTTGACATGAATCTTGCCGTCCCAATGTCCCGCGTCCAGATTTGCTGTGCCGTGGTCGCCCGATGCGGCGCATACCGTAATGCCCAAGGAAGCCGCAGCTGCGAATAGTTCATGATAGGCATTCAGGCCTTGCTGATCCGTCGAAACTTCCGGGCTGCCCCAACTGATAGATATCACGTCAGGTTTTCTTTCAGAGTCGTGGATTGCCGCGCTGATTGCATCCAGAAAACCCTGGTCGCCGACGTTAGGCGCAAAGTACACGACGTATTTGGCTTTGGGCGCCACCGCACCTGCAACTTCGATGTCGAGCATTACCTCACCATCGTCAGAGTCCGGCGTAGACGGATGATTACCGGCGTGGTCAATTGAAACGGATGACACCTGCGGCGTTGGCACGCCGATCTCCTTGAAGAACGCGTTGAGATCGCTTCTCCGATAACCTCCGCCGAGTTCGATGATCCCAATGGTTTGTCCGGTACCGTCCAGTTGTGGCGGGAAGTTGTAGCGCTTTGCGAACACCGTTGCAGCCACGCCGTTACCGTTGCCCGGCCCATTCTGCGCCGCGCTTTTCTGGCGATGTGGTTCTCGATGCTTTGGACGTGTGTCGAAGCCGAATACGCCCGTGACGATCTTGCTTAATTCCTGTGGCAGCGAAATCTCGCCTCGCCTTCCGCGGTATGTGCCTGCAGCGTGGTGGTACATCTGCACATCTGCATGAAAGGCTCCGAGCAGATCACCTAATCTGCCTTGCAACACAACCGCGCGCTCGCCTGCACTTCGATGGGCTACCTTGAGGTCATGTTGTTGAGCGAAGTGCTCGATCATGTCGAGATCTTCTTTGCTTGCACCGTGCTGCTCGGCCAGTTCTTCGTGCGTCAGGTATTTGCGATCCGCAAGCGGAGTTTTCGCAAGTTCATACGCCTTTTGAACGAGCGTGGCGGGGTCGCTAACCGATCGAATTCGCACGGTGACGCTTGCCAGGGTCGACGGATCGGCGGGTCCTGCGAGTCGCGAGTTCGGTAACACGTTTTTCTGGCTTCCGGGCAGCGGAACGTATTGAGCCATGATGAAGTCTCCTTCAACAGTATCGACATACAACGGGCCGTTTCAGGTTTGGCACCTCATAAAACGGACAACGCCATGCGGCGCTTCTTTTTGAGAAAAGCGCGAGCACTGTATTTCTCGACACGACGTGATGTCAGCTTGACGGCTAAGGATTGCTGGGACGTTATGATCAGAGGTGCGCGGCGTTCAGATTTAGATTTCGATTTTTTGCCTGAGTAAGGCCGGCACATCTGAAATCGTAGAAACCAGATGCATCAATTCAAAGCGGTTTACGTGTGCTTGCGCACATATGGGTTCGGTATTTGGAATGAAAGCAGCATTTAAGTGTTAGCGCCGCTGCGCTAAGATTCTCGACGAAAGGTCGGGAGCGCAATGAGGCTATAACATTGAGGCGGAATATCTGGCACAGCGTCGTGCACGGGCCGATGTTTGTGATGGGCCTCTCTCCGGTATTGCCTTCTCAGGCGGCGGCATCGGATCAGCATGCTTCGCTCTGGGTGTTCTCAGTTGGCTGGAGCAGTCTGGCGCGTGGAAATCTTTCGACTATATCTGGGCCGCGCCCCGAAAACACACTTGGTGATTAACCCTACATGTTGATCGCCAGGTCCGCCGCAGAATCGCTATTGGGGCCGCGCTGGCGCCGGTCGCGCCGCGGGTCGCGGCTCCATTGTTGCAAGCAGGCGCTCCAGGAACGGAGGGAGCACCAGGCACAGACCAATCCGCTGGTTCATCTCGCCGCGATATGCGTCCAGTTTGGCGGGGTCGAAATGTCCGCCAACATAAGCCGTACCAACCTGCTCGAGTGCGACCCGGCTTGCAATCGTCAACTTTCCGCAATGGCTGAACGCGTTGTAATGCTTCATGGCAGTGCGCATGTTCGCGATGGCGCCGCCGTTTACTCGAAGCGAGGCGGCGTTCCATTCAAGCTGTTCGATTGCTTTGTGCCCTTGCGTGCGGTGATCGTCATCGTCGACTTTCTCCCAATAGCGCGCCGTGACAGGTGGTTGATTCCTGTTCTTCTTGATGATGAGCGGCGCATCGGCCGAGCACAGGATTGACATGGCGATTCCTTCGACCGCTTGTCGCATCAAGTTTCCCGCTGCAGGCAACTTTCCCGCGAACAGCAGTTTTGTCGAAGTGACGATATCGTCGAGTACTCCATAGGCAAACGCGGTGACGAGTGCGGTTTGCATGGTCTCAGCTCGATTGGCGGCCGCGTTGAGCGCGGGTATGAGCCGGAAACAGACCGCCAGCACGTCGGCTAGCTCCGTGAGCTCGACATCCAGATGCTCGGCGAACTCGGCCCGGACGTGGGCATCCTCGTCGAGTAATTCCCGTTTGACGGCTTCCGGGTCGGACAGGTCGATTATCGGCGGCGCCATGGGGGCCTCCTTTGTGATGTGGCATCTACCGAGTCCGTAGCCATGGGCTTTCCATGGTTAGCGCTCGTGCGCCGGCGTCATGCTCGCCGTTTGCTCTTGTTCCAGGGAGCGGATGAACAGAACGTCGGCGCCATTGCGCGGGCGATACCGTGCGTGATACGAGAAACATTCGTCGTCGAGGTCGCCAAAAAACTCGATTAACTCTGGGCGTCGACCAGTTTCGGCTCCAATGAGGTCGATGTCATCGGGCGTGCCATCCCGGTTGTTCGCTTGAACGTAGACGGTCAGATTGGACTCGCGCCCAATCAGCTCCAACACTTCGAGTATGCAAATGCCGGATAGCAGGACGACACCGAACTTCGCACGCACTTGCTCGATTGCGGCTGTCAGCTCTTGGAGTCGTACGGCTTCTACGAACACGCCCTGTTGGCGCGTGACGAAGTCATCAAGGTCAAGCCCCTGGATACCGAGGCGACGGGCGATCTCGCGCATCAGTTGCGTCTTGCCGGCGAGCATGCATCCGTCAAACGTGACTAGGCCGCGTGTGACCTCGCGCACGCGATGCTCCAACGCTTCGACGTCTGCCGTCTCAGTTCGACTTGTTCCCATGCTCACCTTGGGCGCCAGTGGCTGCAGTCTCCGATGGTGCCGGCCGCAGTCGGGCGATTGTAGCGCGCTCAACAGCTGGGCGATTCGGCCACCGCTCGCTCTCGCTCCATATCGGCAGACACATAGCGGGTCGCTGGCATCGCTTTCGTGCAGCGAGTCGCACGGTAGGTCGTGTAGCCGAGAGACCTTTCGCAAGCATTAGGACCATTGCGTGACCGAGCAAGTCACCAAATTCACATGTCGCGCAGCAATCTCCACGGAACAAAACTCCCTGCACTGCAGGCAGTTTTCAAGGCGCTCGAAAATCTCCCTGCATCTGAACGAGATTTTAGTCGCTATGAAATCCGCCATTGAATAACGGTAGATTTTAAAAAGACAAATTTATTATCGAAAATCGTAAAGATTTCAGTGGACTTCTGTCTTTCCACGATGGTAAAAATCGTCTGTCGCTCTCTGCAGAGTGGTATTCGTTGCCGTTTCTGATCTGATCAGTTTCACGAAATGAATAGCAGGCCGCGGCTCGCAGGAAAGGTCGCGTCAAGCCCGCACGACAAGCCTTGCCGGCTGTCGTCGTCAGAGGATAGCCTGTGTCTGTGAGATTGAACCGTATTTAAAGGTAATTCGACCATTCTATAGAGTTCATATCAGAACATGCTTTGCTGCTGAGCTATACACGTTTGCACGGGAAATTAATCTGGACATGAGCTTCGGATTGGTTTGCCTGTGCAGTCTACGTAATCGTGGTGCGCCAACCGCGCCAAACTAAATTAACTGGAAATAATCATGAAAGGCATGAATCGCATCCCCGCTGGTATGGTCCCTGTCGCGCTCGGTCGACTGGAAGAACTCAAATCTTTCGAGGCGACTTTCAAACAGGCAGCCGGTCTGCCCGGTGACATTCCTGTTCTAACGTTCCCGCTGCGGCAGAGTGAATTTCGATGCGTCTCGCAACAGACGGGGGCCGGAAATTTCGGTTTCGGCCGCGTCGAGCTTGAAGACGGCTTGCTGATGTCGATGCGCCTCCAAATGGGGGGTGTGCAGTTCTACTGGCTGGCGGAAATGACAGACCCTGAACTGTGGGCGGCGATCGACATGTGGCGACGTTACCAACGTGTTCCGATCGCTCTGAAGATCGAAAAGGGCAAGAACCTTTGGGATATGGCGTTTCTCACCTTGGACATCGATGGGGAACCAATGCGGGACGAAAAATATCGATGCGCGCCGCGGCGTGTGGCGACACCGCACGATTGGAAAACCATATCCGCTCTGGTCACTGGCTTCATGCAGATGCAGGCAACTACGGACATCCCGGGAATCCCGCTGGAGCATGCTTTCGCTGCCGGGCTCCTTACGAAGCAGTTCGAGGCAGTAGCGGAGCAAGAGCCGCTGGTGAAAAAGGCGGTGATCGTGAAGACGGCTGACGGGGGCCGTATCCTCATCGGGTAGGGCAAACGGCACCACTCCCAAATGCGCGACTGCGACAGTCGCGCATTTTTTTCGGTCTCTCTGGGCTCCGGAAAGATTTCGCACCGAGGTTGTCCCAAAGATGGTGCAAGCGGCGATAGGCCTATTGACGACACGCCATGAACCGGTGTCGTGGCGCTATGCGTCATTCTCATGCGCCTTGCGCAGCGCCAGTTGTAACTGGTCAAGCGTATAGGGCTTTCGAAGAGCTTGCCAATGGAAGTCGCTGGCTTCGCCGTCTGGGATGGAGTCTCCGGACGCGAAAATCACGGAGATGTCTTTGCGCAGCAACGCAACCCGACGTGCCAGTTCGATGCCTGACATGTCGGGGAGGTTCACGTCGGCAAGGAGCGTGCTAAACGGGGCATCGGCAACTGCGGCTATTGCGGCCTGCGCAGTGGCGGCGACTGTTGGCCGGTGTCCCAGCATTCGCAGCAGCTCGCTCACCGCATCCCGTGTTGGCCCGTCGTCATCTACGACGAGAACTCGATGAGAGACAGACTCGGCTATGCCCGAGGTGTTTGCCGAATTAACGTCCGCCGCAACTCCCAGAGGCTGTTCCTCATGGCCCAAGACCAGTCGGACCTTATATGCAAGTTCTTTGCGGCTGTACGGCTTACTGAGTAGTTCAACGCTTGGGTCCAGGCGGCCACCATGAACAATCGCGTTCTGCGTGTAACCCGAGGTAAACAGGACGCGCAGATGTGGCTGTATCTGAACGGCACTTCGCGCCATTTCGGTACTCTTCAGCGTTCCCGGCATGACGACGTCTGTGAAGAGAAGGTCAACGTGTACGCCGCTACTGAGCACTGCGATGGCCTGGTCAGGGTTGTCGGCTTTCAGCACGTTGTAGCCGAGGTCAGTGAGCATGGCGATTACCGTCTTTTGCACCCTCGTGTCGTCCTCTACGATGAGCACCGTTTCGCTACCTCCCGCGGCGGGGGCATTATGCCGAGTCACCATCTCGCGCGCTTCGCTGGCCGTTCGCGGGAGATAAATCCGCACTGTGGTGCCATGCCCAAGTTCACTGTAGATCCGGATATGACCTCCGCTCTGTTTAACAAAGCCATAAGCCATGCTGAGACCCAGGCCGGTGCCTTGCCCTTCGGGCTTCGTTGTGAAGAATGGGTCAAACGCCTTCTCGAGCACATCGGTCGACATCCCAGTTCCGCTGTCGGTCACGGCGAGCATTACATATTGGCCGGCCGGCACGTCCGAGAGCGAGCGCACATAGCTGTCATCAAGCATCGCGTTGGCGAGCTCTAGTGTCAGTTTGCCGCCCTCGGGCATGGCATCGCGCGCGTTTATAGCCAGATTCAGAAGTACGTTCTCCAGCTGGTGAACATCGACAAATGCATTCCAGAGGCCGCCAGCCACCACCGTTTCGACCTCGATGGTTTCTCCGAGTGCTCGGCGCAGCAGGTCATCGGTGGCACGGACCATGACTCCCAGATTGACTGCCTCAGGCCGAAGCGCCTGGCGCCGGCCAAACGCCAGCAACTGTGAAGCGAGCGTTGCACCTCGCTCCACCGCCTCAATCGCGTTACCCAACCGTTCCATCGTCCACTGGTCTCGTCCGCATCGACTCTGCAACAGTTCCAGGTTGCCGCTCAGAACCTGCAGCACGTTGTTGAAGTCGTGAGCGACACCGCCCGTAAGCTTGCCGATCGCCTCCATCTTTTGCGCCTGGAAAAGCTCCGCCCTGGTCCTCTCAAGGAGCTTGTCGGCTTCTCGCTTTTCAGTGACGTCTTGCGTGATTTTTGCAAATCCGAGCAGAGTGCCGGAGTTATCGCGGATGGCATCAACGACGACGTGAGCGACGAAGCGGGTTCCGTCGCGACGTACGCGCCACCCTTCTGATTCGAAACGTCCATCACGGGCCGCGATCTCGAGCGCGCGCTGGGGCAAGCCGGCGGCAGCGTCCTCGGGCGTATAGAACCGGGAAAAGTGAGATCCGATGATTTCCTGTGCGGTGTAACCCTTGATGCGTCGTGCGCCGTTGTTCCAGTTGGTCACAAGACCGTCCGGCGACAGCATGAAGATCGCATGGTCGGATACTCCGTCCACGAGCAATCGGAACCGTCGCTCGCTTTCGATTACCGCTTCGTGAGCTTTTTGCTTCTCGCTCTCGTCGCGTACCAGCTTCGCGAACCCGAGCAGAGTGCCGTTAGCGTCCATCAGCGCCGTCGTCACGATACTCGCCCAGAATACGGAGCCGTCCTTGCGTTTGCGCCAGCCTTCCGCCACGGAGCTGCCTTTCTCGTGAGCGCGATGGAATTCCGATTCAAACGCCTCGCGCTCGTGCGGATCATCAGGAAGCAAGATTGACGCATGCTTTCCAATAATTGCGTCGGAGGTGTAGCCGTAGATTGCAGCTGCGCCGGGGTTCCACGTAGAGATAAAACCATCGGACGTGAGGGCGAATACGGCGAACTCGGTGACAGACGCAGCCCACAGCGTTGCCCAATGCTCAACGTCTCGACTATCGGCGTTCTCGATGCGCGACATGATCGTCAATTTTCGAGTGAACGAGGTGTATTCTACGGTGTCTGCAGCGTTCGGATACGGTAGGTTCGACAACGCACCTGGGACACTTCACATGCATTCGAGGCTCGCCGGAATAGCCCAGCCTGCCGGAGTCGCGGGCTCGCGACTCCGTCCCAGCGGTCAGCCCGGCCGATATCGAGCTGAACGCTAGCGGCTGTCAATCCAGGCGCGTCCCCACAGCAATCCAGCGGTCTCTGCTTCGTCTTCTCTATCGAAGTCATTTAGCACGCCGGATGCTTCAACAATTTTGCCTTCCTTCGTGATCGTCCCGCTTCCCGCATATCGTTCGCGGGTCATTGTTTCGTCGCACTGGCTGAGGATGGCGTGTCCCCAGAGAGTGTAGCCTCGGTACTGTTCGCTCTTCATATAATGTGATGCTCAGGGTGGCTGCTAATGCGGGGGCGAGATACACTGCCTGACGCTATTGAGGAAGATGCCATCGTGGCAAGCCACGCGTCAACTGGTCCGCGTGCCCTCGCGTCGACTGCCGGCGTGCCTGGGGCAGCGGACATCTGCCGAACGCAATAGCCGCTACAACCCTCGCCGAATCGCCGGTCGCGCAGTGAGTCGTCGACCTTGCATGAGCAATCTGCGGCATCGGATGCGGCTCGTGGGTGACGCGCGCGTCCATGGTCATTCCTCGTCGTTTGCATGACGGCTTCTCTGAGATATGATACTGTATAAATGTACAGTATTGGCAGACCGTCATGGTTGCAGGCGACGTCTCTCGAGCGCGATGAGTAATCGCATGGGAGGCAAGCGCGAACGCGTCTGCGGCTCGCGCCATCGACGAGACGGGCTGGCGCGCTTTGGAACCGCTTGCTCTCGCTCGCGTCGGTCAGCGACCGCTTGCTGGCGTGCACCGCCTTAAGATCCGTTTCCACCCGTTGCGGCACTGTACGGCTTCGCCAAGAATATCGAGGTACTCGTCATGATAGACACGGTCGTCCGGCGGTAATAAGCCATCGGCGTGTCGCTCGAGCGCCTCCTGCAACTGCTTTACGCCGACGGCCATCGAAGTGATGCGGCTGTACGCTTCACACGCGTAGGCAAACGTCTCGCGCCTAGCGTAGTCAATGTTGAGCAGATACTCACTGCGACTACTCGCGTGTAACCCGACGGTGGCGCGCTTGCAGTTATGGAAGATGTGGGCCGCCTCATGGACGACAAAATCCGCGAACGGGTCCGTTTCCTGGAAATATGACATCGAGACATAGCACGTCATTTCCTCGCTGAGTCCCACGATATGGCAGGCGTCCTGCGCGAGAGCTGGTGGATCCACGCTGCACAGGTAAACGTTCGCCAGGTTCCAGGCTGTTGACAGCCACCGTTGCTCCATGAGAACCGAAGCAATGTTCTGCGGAGTGAGGAATACAACGCTGCCACCAAGTGTGTCGAGGACGACGGAGCGCTCGCTGGCAGGGAAGAGTCCGAAGATCATGGGCGACAACTTGTTGCGCGTCCACGCACGCAAATCGTCCGGTACGGCTAGCTGGCTGCTTCGGTCATGCGCTCGCCGAAGGGTCTCCTCCACGAGCGCAGTTCGCAAGCGTTGACTGGCTTTTTTCGCTACGTCGACGTAGTTGTCACCCGGCCAGTTAGCAAAACTGCTGTCATAGTCACCGCTGTTAAGGTAGCGCTGAACTTTGCCGTCGACCCACTGCGGTGAGCCAATTTGCAACTGTTCTCGATTGCTTTCGGCTGTCATAACGTGCGTGCTTAATCTCTGTAGATCCAAAACTTGAAGATACAGCGGAGTCTGACGGAGTCCGAATACCTTAATGCCATGGCTGTTTCCAACGATCCTCGAAGCTACCAAGTGCTACGCGCTGCAGAGGGTGCCTCCCGCGGGGATTGGGTGCGGAAGTTTGCTCGGATCGATCAGATCCTCGCTCAAGAGTTTGATACGGCGGTGCCCAGCACATTTTTCCCGCTGCCGATATGACGGGACTACGGGCAAGCGTCGCGGGTGGCTATCGTTCTGCCGCCAGCGGTTCTCGGATAGAATCTACCCAATGGAGGGCTTGGCATGACATTATTCACGATTGGCTACGAAGGACTGGACATTAACGATTTCGTATCATTGCTCGATCACCACGAGATTGAGACGGTGGTTGACATCCGGGAATTTCCATTGTCGCGTAAACCGGGCTTTTCGAAGACGGCATTGACCAATCTTCTGAACCTGTCTGGCTTCGAATATGTTCACATGGTTGATCTGGGATGCCCGAAACCAGTTCGCAACCGCTATCGAGAAGACGGTGACTGGAGTCAATACAAGAGAGGGTTTTCGAGCTATCTGAAAACGCAGGCAACTGCGATTGAAGAGCTTTCTAATCTGGCAGAAACGTCGGCATGTGCGTTGCTCTGCTATGAGGCGGATTACAATCATTGCCATCGCATGATGGTCGCAGCTGCAGTGCGTTCCCACTGCGGGGCGGATGTTGAGCACATCTTGTCGAGCACTAAAACAGCGCGCGTTGCGGATCGTCAGCGATCTTTTGCTTAGGTGGGTAGATTAAACTGATAATCAGCCACTGGTCCTGAAAGCGATGCTGATTGCCCATCAAAAGCATCAGGTCCTTGCTGCCTAAGTCATCCTCCAGCTTGGTCCTGAATGGCTTTTCCCATTGCTCGCCGTGGGACCTACGGCAATTCCAAAACAGGGCACCGGCTTCCCAGTCCACGATCTTGTGCCTGTATTCCTTCGTCCCGTCTGCAGTCTGGCAAACGTATCGATAGTAGAAGTCGAACGGTATCTTTCTAAGTTGTTTTACATGCTTTCGCTCGTCCGCCTCCGAAAAGAGGTTGCCTTGCATCTGTTCTTGCAGCAGCTTCTCGCGCTCTTCATCGGTCCAGTCGGCGTTGCGCGCTTTGCTGATCTCTAGGCTGACCAGGGCGTTGGGCCGCAACAACGCGAGTGAGAGCCCATCCTCGCGCCGTGCTGCATCAATATCTTCGAAGTCGTTGAAGGTAGGAATCTTGTCCAGCCATTCGCGTCTTTTCGCCCAACCCTTCTCGCTTCCGAGTTTCGCTCCGCTGGAGACTGTGTCGACGAAAATCTTGTGGCTCTCGGGACGATGATCCTTGGGTGCCTTCTCAGTTCGGGCGTCGATCCACTGCCATTTCGCGAATTGGTGACCGTCCTCGATTAAACGAAATGGAACCGGAAATAGGCGCCGCATGGCACCGCTTTCCGCAATTCCTGCGACGCAGGATGTTTCAACGTACTGCGCGCTAGGCGATGGATATGTTTTGGCCAGAATTAAAATTCGTTCGACACGTCCAAGTGCCATTGTTGTTCACCCTCGGTCACGTTCTTATAGATTGTTCTTTTAGTTATTTGACACCGATTCCCGCGAAACCGACTACTGCCGCTGCATCGGCATCTGTAGTTCGATTTGTCGACTGATTCTACAGGACTTCATGCCCACAAAGAAAACTTGGCGACCGGGAGCATGTTAGCGATAGCAGAGGCGGACAGTTGGTGAGTTAGCGCTTGACTCCGATCGCTTTGGCCGCACGATTAAGGTCACGCCGTAGGCGGAGCAAAAGCGTGTTGACTTCTTCACATCCACGGCTGGGACTGTCGATACCAGTAGCGGCCGATCTTACTGCGGGACGGGGCAATCGACAGTGCCGCTGCAATCCCCGACCGGTGGCAAGGCGGGTGGGGACCGACGCGCGGCGACCGAGTAAATGGCGGCGCCGGGCCGCCGTCACCCGGGCTTCCGTCTACTTGCCGCGGCTTCTGACTCGAGAAGTCGATTCCGTGTGCACAAAGCTCGTTACGCAAAGTGCTACGCCACGTATCACACGCATGCCGCCGCCTCCACATAGTACCGATTGGGGGCAGGGAAGACCCCCGTCATGACTTCGATCAGGAACGGGCCGTCCTGTTGTGATGCATCGTTGAGCGCTCGCTCAAAATCATCAATGCGTTCGACCTTGCAAGCTGCCACGCCAAGTGACCGTGCGAAGGCCGTCCAGTCATGCGTCGGGAGTTTGGTAAATCGCTCTGAAATGGCGCCGTTGCTGATTGCGTCGATATGGATCGCGCCGTGAGCGGCATTGTTCAAGACGACAAAGATAACCTTTATCCCGTATCGCGCGGCTGTCTGAATCTCCGTCCCGTGCATCATCATGCATCCGTCGCCGGTAACCACGATACACGCTTGTTCGGGGGCGGCAAGCTTGACACCAATCCCGGCGGCTATCGCCCAACCCATCGGAGCAAGGGAATTCGATGAAAAGTAGTTCCCTAGCCCGGACGAGAGCCAGTAGTGCGCCATGAATATACGGTGAGCGCCCGAGTCGACGACAACGTTGGTGTCCGACGGCAGTAGTCGGCATAGATGCTTCACCGCGTCGCCCGGGTTAAGCAATGGCTCTTCACCCGAGATTGGGGCAGGGAACTGTTCGAACTGGTGGTCGTACAGTGGGGTTTTCGTGATGTCCTCCAGCCACGCCCTTCTTTCGTGCAGGGCCATAAGGAAAGCACTCGTCGGCTCGGGCTGCTTGCTGGCCAGCCACCGAAAAGAGGCGCGAATCCCAGAGAAAATGCTTGCCAGCTCGATGTGCCCGGTTACTGGCGGTTCGAAACTGTCGTCAATGACGACGATCTCCTTGCCTGTTGTCAGCCGTTTGCTCCAGTTCATGCTGTCGCGCTGGTTGAGGTCGCAGCCGAAGACGATGAGTGCGTCAAGCTCGTCGGAGTTGATTGCTCGCGCAGCGCGCGAGTGGCTCGCGAATCCGTAGACGCCGAGCGAGAGCGGATGCTTCTCGGGAAAGGCGCCTTTCCCCGAAAGGGTTGTGGCGACGGGGATCCGGAACTGTTCGGCGACCGCCAGAATGGCACTTGCGGTTTCCCGGTCGTTCCCCCGACTCCCAATCAGAAAAGCGACTCTAATGGGTTTAAGCAGATACCGCTCGCACAACGCATCGAGTGCAACACGGTCTGCAGGAACTTCCCGGGAGTTAAACTCAGCGTGCTCGTAGGGTTTGCGGACAATCTCGTGCCCAGGCAGAGCCTCCTGCTGAATATCGACGGGAATGCTGAGGAAGGAGCGGGCCCGGCGCATCCAGTTCAATCCAGTTGTTGCGCGACGCATTTCAGCCAGGAGGTTGTCCTTGTTTTTGAGTTCGATGACATCATCGACCAAGCCTGTGACCACAGTGCTTTCGAAGATACCACCGGGAGTGGCGTCCTGAAATGCGCCTTTACCCTCCGCTCGTGACGAGACGCCTCCGACAACATAAAGCACGGGGATCCCATCTGCTTGCGCGGCTGCCATGCCCGGCACGAAGTTCATCGTGCCGGGACCGGAAATGGCCAGACAGACGCCGAACTTCCTGCTGGCCCGCGCATAACCGTCCGCCATGAATGCGCTGCCGGTCTCGTGGGCGGCAACGATCGCGCGTATAGAAGGTGATTCATCAATAGCGTCGAGCAGAGGGTAGACAAGCTTCCCCGGAACGAGAAACACGTGTTCTATCTTCGCCGATTCCAACGACTTCACGACTGCGTTCGAGACGTTAACAGGAGCGTGTGACATAGTTTTTCTGACCATGAACGAAAACCGTTAATCGAACCTCACCGTTCCTGAACCGTTCGTTATCCGGCACCTCTCAACGGTCCGGGCTACAAACCTGGTTTGCCTGGTTCAGGAACTGGCGAGACGGCCCTTAACGCGCTGCACTTCGCTGTGATCGCGACTCGTGCAGCATCCACGGCCCGCTATTGAAGCGGACCGCGGGTCTCCGTCCATGACTACCGTTTGCCGGCTCTGCTATCGAAGGCACGCAACTGACGTGTGCTCACGACGGCGGATTCTGGCTCATCAGCTATGCCGACCAGGGTGAAGTTGGGACACCCCGGTCGGCTACTGATCGTTCTTGTCTTGCGCTGCAATCAAACATGGATGAGTCAGTTATTTCGGGGACATCGCAGCTTCGTCGTAGCAAACTGTGTGCGCACCGGCCGTACCGCGTCCGCTTCATCAGAATGTCTGCCATTGCGCAGCGTCATCGTCAGTAACGGCAGCTGCGCTCCGCGCACCGGCACGACTCGATGTGACGGCGGAGCGTGCACCAGCGCTGCGGGTTGCCGCCTTCGGCTGCTCTTTTGGAAGAGTCGCCGGGCGCGGTGTAGTCCGTACGCCTTCTTCGACCTTGAAGAATGCCACCGATGTGCGCAGGCGCTGGGCCTGTTCCGCCATTGATTGCGCTGCGGCCGATGCTTCTTCCACCAGCGCAGCGTTTTGCTGTGTCACCTGATCCATCTGACTGACCGCCTGGTTCACCTGTTCGATGCCAGTGCTTTGCTCGTGTGAAGCTGAGGAAATTTCACCCACGATGTCCGTCACACGCTTGACAGACGTCACGACCTCGTTGATCGCGCTCCCCGCCTCCTCAACGAGAGTCGAGCCCGCGTCCACCCGGCTAACGGAGTCGGAAATCAGCTCCTTGATTTCCTTGGCTGCCGTGGCGCTGCGCTGTGCAAGCGTGCGGACCTCGCCGGCTACAACGGCGAATCCGCGCCCCTGTTCGCCTGCGCGAGCAGCTTCAACTGCTGCGTTCAGTGCGAGGATGTTGGTCTGGAAGGCGATACCCTCGATCACGCCGATAATTTCGGACATTTTGGCCGAGCTATCGGAAATATCACGCATCGTTTCGACCACGCGACCCACAATCTCGCCGCCGCGTTGCGCGACGTTCGATGCCGTGCCCGCGAGGGTGGCAGCCTGCTTTGCGTTGTCCGTGTTGTGGCGCACTGTAGCCGTGAGTTCTTCCATGCTGGATGCCGTCTCTTCCAGTGACGCAGCCTGCTCCTCTGTACGGCTCGACAGATCCAGATTGCCTTGCGCGATTTCCCCGCTCGCTGTCGCTACACCTTCAGCGTTTTCGCGCACATCCGAAACGACACGCGTCAGGGAGTCTCTCATAGCCTTCATCGATGCCATGAGGCTGGACGTATCGCCTGATCGGAGGTCGATCTGCACGGTAAGGTCACCTGCGGCTACGCTTTGCGCCAATGCTGCAGCCGTTCCTGGCTCAGTTCCCAGTTGACGCGTGACAGCACGCGTTAGCCAGATACCGATGCCAACGCCGGTAACGACAGAAACCGCTACAAGAATAAGCATCACATCACGACCCTGGTCATACACCTGGTCATTGTCGTCGGCGGTCATCTGTGCGTCCGCCTGTTTAACCTTGACGAGGTCACTCATCAGGACCAGGGTCTTGTATCCCTTGTCGTGGTAATCATTTAACAGGTAATGAGTCAGGCTATCTTTTTCTTGCGGTCCCGCAGCCTTGATCTGCGCTTTCATCTCGTTGAATGCCTGGACGAAATCTTGCCAGCTCTTGTCGAGGTCCGAAAAAATCGCCTTGCCTTTTTCGCTGTACACAAGCGGTTCAGCCTGCGTCAGGTGCTCGCGTGCTGAGGCTAGGCCTTTCTCGGCCTTTTCGATTTCGGCATTCCGTGCCTCGGCCGTTGACGCCAGGATTGCGTTACGCAAATACGTGCCGACTCTGAGCACGTCACCGTTCGCCTGCTGGATCTGGTTAAGCCCGATGAGGTCCTGTCTGTAGGTCCTGTCTGCGTTTTCACTTATCAGCGCCATATTGCGCACGCCCATCCCACTCACGATGGCGCTGATTATGGAAATAAGCACGAAGGCGCCGATAAGTTTGACGCCGAGTTTCATGTTGCTGAAATTCATAGCTCGCTTTGTCGGATGTTAAAAACCAGGAAAGAACGGGTCAGCGATAGCAATACGAAGGTGCCGGCGGATGGCCGATGGGTTGGTACATGACGCATGCTCCGCAACCTCGCGGTCAGTAAGCACGATGTTGTTCCGCCCACCGTGCGGGCATTGCATTCGAATTTATGGCTCTCGCCAAAAGCTCAAGCAAGGTGACTGCAGCGATACTTAGGAAGAAAATTGCCTGTCGCCGTCGCAGCAAGCGACTGCATGTCCGGTCAACTCAAAGCGTGAGCGATTGGACAATGCGGCTGACAGGTTTCCGTCGTATAAGCTCGACCGTCTTGTCGCCGCAGGCGTCTTCTCCGGGCGCCACATTTGCAGTCCGTCAGTCGGTGTGGCGACGACATGGGACTTCACCTTGCGCGTATTGCCGGCAATTGCGACGGTAAATTGCGAGTGACTCGAAGAGTCATCCATGAGCTCGCTAGCGCGCGGCCGTCGATTTCTTGACGCTCGATAATGCGGTCTGCCGCGCCGCCGGTCGGAGTCAGCGCTTACTGCGGTAAGTTGTTCGAAAGTATTCATTTCTGTTCCCGCATATTTTTTGTTCTCTTTTCGGCCGTGGCCCCACGGCGAGTCGCATCTGGTCGATTGAGCGACAGCTCGATACCCGTGTTACACCCCCGGGGCATCTGGAATAAATATACTCTTTTTGTGTGACGAAATGTTGCTGTGCAAAAATCCGATAGATCATGCAGGGCGCATGAGTGACAAGTCGGGTGGAGTCACTGGGCATCACGCACGATCCTCGATGACTTTGCGGCTGCTTTCGATCTCGATGGCCCTTTGCCGGGATTGCAGGTCACGCAAAAATTGGTCGATAGCACCAACAGTCAAGTGTCCAGTTTTGAGAAGTGTAGTGATTGCTTCGAGCCCGCGGCTGGTGACTCTCAATGGGCGCGCAGCGTAGGCGATCGATGCTCGGTGCATGGGGCAGCGGTCGGCCACGACCAGACATTCATCAACCTTTGCCGGATGCCAATGCCAAACGACCTTGAGCACATCGAACCGGATGGAAATTACCAGCAAGCGATTGCGACGTTTAGGTCTTCGGTCCCTTCCACATCGTCGTGCCGGCTTGTGCACTACGCGGGCGTCGACAAGCCGAACGCCAAGGACGTTGACGCCAGAGAGGTTGAGGCCGAGATTGCCGCCTGCGCCGCCGAAGGCTTCTACGTCGACTGCTTGTGTGAAGGCGGTCGACTGTTCATCTTGGCACAAGAGCCCGGCTGCCCGATTCCCTCTTGGGAACAGATCAAGGCTGAAGATGCCATCGTGGACGTTGACGCGCTTCTGGAGGCGGCCCGCCAGCGGGGCGAGCTTTGACCCAGTTCGGCCGAGGCCGTGTGAAAACGCGCTGCTGACGAAGCCTTCTCAAAAGTCGACCCTTCAGATCGACGCGTATCGGCTTGGTAGCGACTCGGGAAGGGCAAAGCGACACCCGAAAACCGAGTGCTTTTGCGTTTTCACACGGCCTTATATGGACACCGTCCGGTTTGCCAGCTTGATCTTCATGTGATGTTCAAACGAGGTATCGGCTGCGGTCTTATATCCGGCCTGTAGTGCAAGCCGAAGCCCGCGGGCCCTGATGGAATTCGCCGGGAACATCCTCATCTCGGCCACGCACTTTTAAGCGCAAGGCTGTGTTCAGGTTTATGTTCCTGCGGTCCGACCTGTTTCGCCATCACATGTTGATCAACCTCAGCAACCTACCGGTACTCCAGTTCGTCTTTCGTTGCTCATCTGCAAAGCAGGTCTCACGCTGACGTGATTCTTCTCGTACGTGCTGCCGTGGGCCAAGATAGCCCATGCGGTTCGTGCCATCTTGTTGGCGAGGGCCACGGCCGCGACATTCGCCGGTCGTCGCTCCTGGATCGCCTTCTGCCATGGAGTTGGCACCTTCGCGTGGCACATCGCCGAGCGCGCGCCATGGATCAACAGCGTGCGCAGATACGGATCACCTCGGCGGGAGATCGATCCCAACCGGATCTTGCCGCCGGTGCCGTTTTGCCGGGGTACCAGCCCGAGGAACGAGGCAAACTCGCGGCCAGACCTGAACGTTTTTGCATCCCCAATCGTAGCGACCAACGCCGTCGCGGTAAGCCTGCCGATGCCTGGTACTGCCGCGATTGCCCGGCATGCAGCTTCCTGCTTGTGCCAGCCACTTATCTGCTTCTCAAGCTGGTCGATATCCTGCTCGATCCCGTCGATGCGTCTCAACTGGTCGTGCAGACTACTGAACATTGTCGCCGGCAGTGCATCCTCGAGCTCTGCCATGCGGTCCCGCATCTCAGCAAGACCGGCAGCGCGTCCTGCCCGGAATGACACACCGAACTCGTAGAGGAGACCTCGTAACTGGTTCACCTGCATGGTGCGAAACTTGATCAGCAACGAGCGCATCCGGTGAAGAGCGAGTATCGCCTGCTGATCTTCTGTCTTTGCCGCTACGGTTCGCATCCCCGGCTGCTGTACCGCCGTCCAGATTGCCCGCGCATCCGCTGCGTCGGTCTTGTTCGTCTGGACAAACGGCCGGATGAACTTTGCATGTAATAGCACCACCTCGTGGCCGAGTGCCTTGATCTTGCGAGCCCACCAGTGCGCGCTGCCGCATGCTTCAAGGGCCACCCGGCCCGCAGGCCGCTGCGCAAGAAACGCGATCAGTTCGTCGCGTCGGAAGCGTCGATTGGCTATCTCGCCCGTTTGCGCGTCGACCCAGTACATCTGGAAAATCTGCTTTGCAACATCCAGTCCGTATGTCGTAGCATTCATTTGGGCCCTCCGTTCCTCAAGTGGACGTGTCGAAACTCCACTCTGGCACATTGATGCCGTTCGGTTCTGGAGGGCCTCCGCGTTCCTGCTGGACCCTGCGTCCCCGAAGGGAGGACGGTGTCCATTCCATCTCGGCCAGGAGCGGCCACTCGACGTGGGCCTCTGAACCGTTGACAATCCCTATCATTGACATTTACGACAGGCACACCTGGAAGAGCACTATCGAGGGTTCCCGGTTTGTCGAGCGCCATAAAAAGGACCAAAATTGAGGCTGCGGACCCTATTTGTCACAACGGTATCGATCGCTTGCTCCGGATGCCTGCATTCACCACCGAGCTATCCGGGCGCAGGTGGCAAGAACATCGAACCTGCGTCATACGCATCAAGTTTATGTCCAGATCTCAGCGGAAAATATGAGGGACGTGGGTTGCTGGTGGACGGCGATCCTGTTGCCAGGCAGGCGCAGCAGAGCTTGCGTATCGACTATGCCTTTCCTTCCAGGGATGCCCTTGAGGCTGGTGAACTCCAGGCAGCGGAAACGGGAAGATACCCTCAGTCCGGAGCAATCACCTGGAACGACCGGAGGGCGACTGTGACGCTTGCCTTTGCTATCGGACAGTCTGTCGAGTACATCTCTTCGATGGAGGACAAAAATCGATTCGTGTGCACGGGTCCAAACGGAAAGATTGTATGGGGTGGCGCCAGTGGAACGGGTCGCTCGGAGTTCGGCCCGAACAGTACAGACTCATCGGCTGCGCTTTACCTCGACGAGCAGGGCGATCTGATGGTTGAGGACCACATGCAAGTTCACATGAATATGCTGTTTGGTGCAATCCCGACGGGAACGGCAAAGCATTACTCGATCTATAGATTTAAACGCATATCGAAATGACCGGCGCAATTTGCGGCTACTACTCCAGCTGATTGTCAGATGGAAACGTCGAGAATTTGTTGTGTTCGTTTGTCTCGTGAAATGTCTGCTTTGGAGCTGATCGAAAGTCCGCTCCGCGTCGGGTCCGGAGGGTCGGGCCGAGGGCGCCGGGGATGCGCGGCACTCGAAGGCGATCTTCGGCAACCGGCCAACGCCGGTCGCTCGACATGGGTGTCTGAATCGCCGAAAATCTGAGAAATTGCGCAAACAGGGTCGGCCCAACCTTAACCAATCATCACGACATGCCCTCAGTCTCGTTCACGGTTCGAGTATCTTCCGGAATCGGCTGACACGACGACCTAACTCTTCGCACACGACATGGAGTGGAGCGCTAGCGCTACAACGCTGACAGCCACGACATCGACGAATAATAAGACACTGAAAACCATGAACTCCGAAATCATCTTCACCCAAGACTACAGCTACAGCGTAACGGCAACTCACGCGACACTTGGGCAATTGGGAGATGGTCGGCTTACTTTCGGACCGGGCAAAGGCACAACCCTGCAATTCAGACTGAGCACCCTCAAGCTCAGCGAACACCAAACACTTGATGAGGTTCATGCAGTCACCGAGGACGGTCAGCACTTCACCCTCTTTGACTGCCAGTTTGAACAGCTATTTCTCTCGTGCCAATACATCGTTAGCACGGAGACAATCGATGCTTTCGTTCTGGCAGAAGTCAAGGTTCTTGACATATCCCCCTGGTTTTTTGAATACCAGCGCATGCAGGGCAAGCCAGGAGAAAAAATCGAATGGGTAAATACACCTCACGATATAAGTGCGAGTCTGACGCTTGATGACAAGAACCTAACAGTCAAAGCTTACCCGCACACCAGCATCGACCAGACAGACGACGGTCATTTAATCAAGGATTCGGTCCTCTTCAGCATTGAGAGCACCACCGCCTTGAGCATAAGTAATGTGCGTCGATACACGACCGACTTGCTGGCTTTGCTGAGCATCCTTTTGGGCACGCCTGCATCAATTTCGAGCGTTGGAGTAAAGTCTGATAACGGCAGTTCAGGCTACGTCTTCTTTCCGTATTATGAGCCTGAAGCGGACACTGGCACACGCAAGAAGGAGAGCCATGACTACTTCCTCAAAAAGCCCATCATTGAAGCCAACTGGCAGACGATAGTCCAGAACTTCTTTCCCTCAGAGTTGCGCGATCCGCTTTGGTTGCGACTATCTGGGATGAAGCGATACAACGACTTCTGGGAATACAAGGTCCTGGGCTATGTCACCCTCTGGGAAGCTTACGTCTCGTCTCAAACACAAAGCCTTGGCAAGAAAACCATCGCGATACCCACGAAGGCAGTCAAGCGCTTTCACGAAAAGCTAGACAAGAACAAACTTACCCTGACCAACGAGCAGGTTCAGGGGGTGAAAGATTTAGCCGACTCAGTGTTCCAGACTCGTGAATACACTCTTCAGGAAAAAACTGAGATTGTCATCTCTCAGACCGACCTCGACATAGTCAAAATCATCAATCTGTCTTCAGATGCCTTTGTAAGACTGAGGAAAATTCGCGATGAGATAGCGCACGGCGACATCATCACCATACCGCCTGATGAGCATCCTCTCCTATCCACCCGCATTGAGAAGTTAACGCTGCTGCTCACTTACTTCGCGTTTATCGAGTTTGGCCTGAAAAAGGACGACTTTCTTGCCTGTCTGCGCTCGACACGGAACAGAATGGTCAGAGGCGCCAACCTCAACGAAGCGCACTTGGATAAGGTAATGGGGACTGCGGAGTTCATCACTCTGACAAGCGAAAACCTTCTTGCGCTAAAGCCAGTAGCGACCGGTCGAGCGTTTTGCTGTTTCTACCGGAACGACCAAGGGGAGGTCTCGTATTCGCTAGACGATACGAAGACTTACTTCGCCAAGCTTCAGTCCAACGCCTTGGGCAACAACCCGGATTACAACGAGGTATTCAACAACCAAGAGAAGAAGATCCGATACGTCCCCAACCTCTACTTTGAGGATGGTCAGCACAACCTTCATTTCACCGCTGTCATTCTTTTTGAGTAATGCGATGCTAGTGCGAGCGTCCGCGTTAGAGAAAAACGACCGTCCCTTGCGGGTCCGACCGTGGACCGACAGGCAATTGATGAGCGTGGGCTATGGCCTAGGATGTCGCGCAAGGGCCTATCTGACCCGGAAGACCGTCCGTACTGCGTTTTTCGTTGATTATCGTCAACCAAGGAGCTCGGGCGGCGCGTTGACGCAACTCCTTATATGCGATAACTGCCATTCGGGGCTCTTCCTATTTCCAAAGTTTCTTAAGCAAAATTCCGTGTGCCGCCGATAGTTTTTGGGTAGCCGAGCGGTCACAGCTGAATCCAACCCCTAGAATGGCACGCTATCGGTCGCAAGGCGTGTTATACATGATCTGTCACACGTCGACTGAGCACACTGCCACCGGCGTTAGGGCCGCCTCTTCCGACTGAAGAGCTTCGGTGGTGACCGCTAGCGCGGACGGGTTTGGACCGGTGGCGCGCTGGGGAAATCCGTACCACGGGGATGGGTCCTGAGATAACGGACGCGCTGGCGAAGCTAGAGGCGCGGGACCTGAAAATAGTCTGGCGGAAATCGATTCGGCATGGATCGGTGGAAGGCACCTTGACACTAGTTGTCCGGGGCCTTCGGCTATGCCTTTGATATCCTCGATCGAGGATATCTACGCTATACCCTAAGGAAGCATATGTTCGCGAAAGCATATGCTCAATCTTGGCAGCGATCTTCCTGCGGGCGTTACATTCGTTGCTGACCAGGAGAGGAGTTGTGCAGGCGATCTCTCTCGATACGGTGTGGAAGCCGGGTGCGTGCCGGCACTGGCAAGCGGTTTTGCAGCACTGGGCATCGACTGCTTCTGTTCGGGCCGCGGCACTTGTCTGCTATGCGTCGGAGCCTCGTTCAATACTGCGGATCGCGTTTTTCCTGTCCGCCTTGCGCGTTAGAAAAGTATCGTGGGATGTCGTCTGGTTTGCGGCAACATGCTAGTCGCGAGGTACGGACAACGGTTCCCGTCGCCCCCATTGATGGAAGCACAAGCCGTCGTTGCCCTCGTTGCTGTCATCTCCTTTGCGGCGAGCGGCATTTTTTGCGGTTAGGCTTCTCAATCATTCGGATTATCGATCAATCGCTGCGGTGTGCTGCCCACGCCGATGAATCAGAGTTAGCGCGCTTGCGTTTCTGACCCTGAGACGTTCTCGTCGTGACATAGTTGAAACCCGGCGTCCGATTTCGTGGTGGGTCTACTGCGATCGTCGTATTCGACCTGGTCAGCGGTTTCATGCAGATGCAGGCAACCACGATAGCCGGGGCATCCGCCCGGAGCATGCTTTCGCTGCCGGGCGCCAGCGGCTCTTGCTCTGCTACTCCCTCAAATCGCTTCGTAAAGGCGAAAAAGGCGTTGATCGTGAAGACGACCAACGGTGGGCGTTTCCCCATCCGATAGGGCACGGGCTGGCTAAGGCAATAAGCCGGTGGAAACTGTACAAGGTCGCTGAGTATGCAGTCGAAGAGGCGCTGAGGGCCGCCCGACTCGAAGACGCAGCGCTGCCGCCGGTCTAATCACGCTTTGCTCATGCTGATCTCCCGTGCCGGATCTTAAGAGCCAGAGTGTCGAGAACGGCCTGTACCACCTGTCTTGAAATTGCGGTCGTGCCCTGATCCGGAACACTGCGTTCGCGAATCTGCCGGTCTGGATGAATCAGGTTGCGTGATTCACGCAACGCATGCGCGTATCGTCCGAGACTTTCATCGATGTGTCCGAGTTCAACAGCAGCACTGATGAGGGCTGCCGGTGACCAGTCTTCGAGAGGGCGCACCTGATTTTTGCGGTCCCGTGGCGCTGCGTGTACCAGCATGGCGCGCTCCATATCGTGAGCAAGCCAGCTTGGCAGTACAACTTCCAGGATTGAACCATATAATGCCGTGGCCGCTAGCCATGCACGTGCGCCTGTGCATCGTTCGGCTTCTTCCCAGCGATATCGCAGATTGTCGGCGAGTACCGTGTCCAGGCCGAGCTCGTCAAACGGCAACTGTTCCGACTGCGTCGGCGCGAGAATGGTCGCCGGAGGCTGAAGGCCGAGTTGTGGCACAACGCCGTGAGCGTACCGGCGTTGTCCATCTGCCGTCAGCACAAGACGGAAGGGCCAACCAAAAATGTCTTCGTCGTCACGCCGAACAAGGCCGCGAGCTATCAGCGAGTCCAGAGTCGTCTTGCAAACATCTTCACCAAGCTTGGCCAGGTATACGCTCAATGCCTCAGCATCCAGCCCGGCTGTCATTTCGGTGTCGTCCTGGTTGCCACCACTTGCAATCAGGGCGATGACCAGTTCCTCTGCAGGGGCCATTTGCGCAGAAAGGGCGGCATGACGCTTTCCCTGTTGCTGCCAGCGCATTTCGCGGACGATTTTCCCGGCCTTTGTAGCCTCCCAGTATTCGCGGATATCCCCGCCGAACCCCGGCCGTCGAACTACCAGTCGATCCGTTTCCATTTGATCAAGCTCTTCCGCTATGTCGGCAGGTGCAAAGGCCCAAGTCGCCTCTACGTAGCGAATCGCTTCGAGCATGTACCCGGACTTAATGTTTCCCGCGTCGAACATTTCATGTTCGAATATTGCGTCGCGGATATCTGAAGAACGGCTCAGTTCGGTCATCAATCATCTTGCTGTCGGCTACCGGCCTTGTCGGGCCGTGCAGAGTGCCGCACGGTAGCGAAATTTTGCCATACTCCGATCTGCTGAGCCGCTGGGAGCTGCGTGCGGCGGATGCTGCCGATGAGACCGACGAGGACTTTTGAAAAAGGGCACCTGTCTTCATACCCAATTCTTGGATAATGGTACTTTCTCAGGCGAAGACTTTTGCGCTAGCTCCGATGTTGTTCGCAGCTCGACGATGCACGTGACGCCAGCCGTGTAACAGCAATTAGCAGGCTTTGGCGCGCGAATGTGTACCTGGCGCGCGACCATTCCTTGGGG
Organism: Paraburkholderia sp. LEh10; assembly: GCF_017814945.1. Taxonomy (GTDB): domain Bacteria; phylum Pseudomonadota; class Gammaproteobacteria; order Burkholderiales; family Burkholderiaceae; genus Paraburkholderia. Next base: position 163,560 of record NZ_JAGIPX010000011.1, on the reverse strand, counting down.
CGGCCGATTGGGATGTTTCGCAGCGTGCAGATTATTTGAGATAGGGATAGGGATGGCGACACCCGCAGAAGCGGCGACGAGCGTAAATTGGGTCACGGTAGTTGCATCGAGTGCTCTTGTCAGCGCCATCGTGAATGTCGGATGGAATGCTTTATCGAAGGCAATGGACCGCAGACGGGAGAATGTTAAGGAAAGGCAGCGCGTCGAGCACGTCAAGCTGGAGATTGTTCATCAGCTTGAAGCGTTCGTGAGGCGCTGCCGGAACCACAGCAACGACATCCATGACGGGCTCAATGACTATTACCACCACCATGACGACGCGTTCCAACGGGTAGGCACGATTGCATTTGTGTTTGACCCAGCGCCAAAGTGGGAAGAGCTTCCTGTGTCTTTCGTCGCGCCAATAAAAGTCATGCCCAATCAATTTGCAGACTGCGACATGTGGATTCGCGGAATGGCGGAATACTCTGGTATAGACGATGCCTACCAATTCGAGTTGGAGCGCGTGGCGGTCTACGGCCTTAAGGCATTGCGAACGGCTACCGCGATCAAACGGGAGATCAATGCAACTTACGATGGCGGAGCCGAGCTGGAAATGGCCGAACGAGCTTTCATGGAGCTCATAGAGAAGCGTGGGCAAAGCTTTGCAAACGTAGGCGGCTCGATGACGCTGATACCGGAGTTGGAAGCGATGTTTAAAGCTGAAATCCTCGACATGAATGCATAGAATCGTTTGAACGTGGCACCGGCCGCCCTTTGACACGGCACACCAGAGCAATCTGGTGAACCGGCGATGGACTTGTCAATGCCGATTGCCAATCTGGGTCGTATCCGCCTCGATCTCGCGAGTTTCGTATGACGTGGCCGGGGGGCATGGCGACCACAGCTACACGCTATTTGCCATAGAGGGCATACAGGAACGCAGAAGCGAAGGCCAATAGCGTGACGAAGAGAAGTATTGAAAGGTATGTATGAACACCCGTGTTGCGTCTGAAGTAGCGGAGCGTGACCGGCGATATCTTGCTGCCCTTGTAGAAATGCTTGAACCGATCCTTGACATAGTCGTCTGCAGCTTGTCGAATAGCCAAGTTCGCTTGGAGCAGCGCGCCTATCACAAGCGCCGCACAGGCCGGATACATTACTAAGGTAACGATCCAGAGGATGACATTTGCCCCCGGTGGCAGGAAGACCGATATTGACGGCGGCAACATCTCAAGGCTTCCGCTTACCATGAAATTGAGCCCTTTTCCTACGGTGGCGACTGCGGCAATGGGGACAGCGGCGTTCTTTAGAAAATCAAACGTTGCTTTGTGAAGACCTTGACTTCTACGCATGAGGCGCCAGAACGCACGAAAGGAAGATCTGTCTCGAGTCCATGTGCCGATGACATAAAGGAAGAAGGTCAAAACGACAATAGACGGAGCCGATTCCAGCCCCGCCAATGAAGAAGGCACGTTTGTTGGCGCATGACTGCCGAACCAGCCGAAGAGGCATAGGGTCCCGACCAGCCAAATTACGCAAAAAGCAACGGTGACAGTTCGACGCCTGACCTGCGCTTCCACAGTGGCATCTTGAGTCGCGTTTCGATCTAGTCTGGTGATGGGTGCTTGCATGTGTTAAATGAAGATATACCTGTGCCGCGCTGATCATTCACGCCGTACCTTCTCGCGTGCTGTTAACGGCAGTTGTTCCTCTTTCCTGGTGCCCGGCCGCAAGCGTGGCACCAGCCCAGCAATTACTTGACCGGACGGGTATGCGACATCGATCGCTCGCAGGCAGTGGTGAGGTCGGACTTTACGAACGCCGGTGCATACCACACACACCTACGACCCCGAGTCTTGAACGCGTCCATTTACGCCCGATGACATCACGAGCAAGCGGCGCTTCCGTTCGGCTAGGGGAGGGTGCGTATCGAAGACGCTGACCGCCGTTCCAGGGTCAGTGAGCAAGTTCAGGGCGGACATCATCGCCTCGGGCGATGTCATTTCGGCTCCGCCTGCGTCAGCGGCGAATTCCCGCTCTCGGCTATAGCTGCAGAAAACCCGATGCAGAACGTAATCAAGTGCGATAAAGAACAGGATGCACAGACCGGCCTTCAAGACGATAGGCGCGATACCTCGCGCGAGCGACCATAGGAAGCTGAAAGCCGATGTCGATCCATTTAGCAAAGCGATGGCGATGAAACCGGCAAGCACGAGGAGCCCGATAGGAATTGATGCCTGTTGGACTCCGCGCCGCGACAGCTCGGAAAGTAGCCAAGGATATACCTTTAACGCGTGATTGAACGCGAGGATATGTGCCTTGTTCCTTGTGTCTCCGTGCCTGAGATGCGTGACCTCGTGTGCTGCGATGGCGAGCAGCTCTTCTCGCGATGCCGTCTCTACCAGCTGTGAGGAAAAGCCAATCAGGGCCTTGTTCCCGAATACGGATGAAATCGCAAATGCGTTGAGGTCCCGAGAGGGATATTGGCCAATCCTGACCTCGTAGTTGATATCGATTAGCAGCGGCGCGACCAGTTCACGCAGATCATCGTCGTCCTGAAGCGAATGATTGCCTGCCTCCGCATCGTTGATGTTTAAAATGTACTGCATCGTTGACAACAGTGGAAGCGCCAAAAAAGCGAACGTGACAGCTGCAGAGGACGTCGCGGCGCTGCGAGGAATTGAAAACTTCTGCTGCAGTATCAGAAAAGCCGTGGACGCCGCAAACATAATAAACAGAAGCACCAGCATGCTTCGGGCGAGTTTTGGATAGATGTTTATGCGTTTCATTTTGCTTTTTTATGACTTGTCTAATGGTTAACGGCACCCATAATAAAAACTTCATGCAGGAGCGTATGATCTGGGGACGTTCGTCGCACAGTCGAACGTTGAAGATGATACGGCGCGGAAGATTGATGCCTCGCGGCGAAAACGCCCCGTTGGTATGACCTCGGGTCTCTTCTGTTCTTGTCCCCGACAACAGGGACAACACGATCCGATAGCCCAGGGTACTTTTTATGGTTTTTGGCCGCGGCCTTGTGGTTCGTTGGCTGGACAGCGCACAAGGGTTCACTGGATAAACGGGTTATCGGAGACAACGATGAACTACGGATTGAAAGATAAGGTCGTAGCGGTGACAGGCGGCGCATCTGGAATCGGAAGGGCCGCATGTGAATTGCTTGCCGGCGAAGGAGCGATTGTCGCGGTCATCGACCGGGATCCTGTCCGAAACGCCGAAACGGTGGCACGACTTCGTCAGCAAGGCGCGGTCGCGTCTGGCTATCACGTAGACGTCAGTCAAGAGACTGACGTCTCAGGGTGCGTCACCTCCATCGAGCAAGAATTCGGCCCTGTGTATGGACTGATCGTGGCCGCAGGAATTTCTGTTGCGGCGCTCGCGGAGGACCTCAAGACGGACGACTGGGAGCGCGTCTTTAAGGTGAATGCGCTAGGCGCCTTCCTTTGTTGCAGAGCCTTCGGCGCTGCAATGCTGAGTAGGCGAGCTGGAGCAATAGTAGTTATCGGCTCGATTGACGGGATAGGCGCGCAGCCCGGACGGACAGCATATGCATCGTCCAAGTTCGCTGTTCACGGCCTAGTTAAGAGTCTCGCAGCAGAGTGGGCGAATCGTGGTGTACGTGTTAACTGTGTTGCCCCGGGACTAGTGGATACACCACTGCTCAGAACCGGCATGCCAGCCCGGTTCGTGGACGCAGTTGTTGATCGAACTCCGATGGGTCGAATCGCTCGCCCGGAGGATATTGCTTCAGTCGCGGCGATGTTGCTTTCGAGCGCAACCAACTTCGTGAATGGGGTTATCATTCCCGTCGACGGTGGGTTGCTTGCCAGCCCATTCACGCGAAAAAACGGGGCGGACCTCTCTTCGAATCGTTTACTTGAGGCAGGTATCTACACCGAAGACTAGGGCAATGATGTTCACGTCCCTCTCGAGGGCACCCATTTGAGAACACTTGTTGACCAACGGCAGCACTATAGCTGCATAGTCTTCGTGTTTCTAAAACGCGGGCAACCGGCGTGAGTTTCGTGGCAGTCGTGGCAGGTGTCGCACAACGCTCTAGGGCCAACCTGCCAAGGGCTGCAATGGTTGCCGGGGCATACCCTTCGCCCCGGGCGCAACTGCAATGGGTCGACCGACCGTTAGCTAATTCAGGCGTTCACGACATTGGAAGGCATCGAGTGCAGGTCCAGGCGTCGTCCAGCTTTGAGAATTTGGCTCGGCACGTCGTGGCCGATTAGACCTGGAAGCATGGCGGAGGCCGAGAGCAGCGCGGTCAAGTCCAAGTTTGTGTCGTATCCCTCGAGTTCTAGCATATGGGCGAGGTCTTCGGTACAGATGTTACCCGAGGCCCCCGGTGCGTACGGGCAACCACCAAGCCCACCCAGCGATGCATCGAAGCGATCGATACCCGCAGCCAGCGCAGAAAGCGTATTGGCCAACGCCATACCTCGGGTGTTATGAAAATGTAGTGTGATCTCGAGTTCTGCGAAGCGGCGAAGTGCCGCTTTGCATAGGGTGCCGACCTGCGTGGGGTAAGCCATACCGGTGGTGTCGCAGAGGGTCACGCCGTCTACCCCGAGATCGGCGAACCGCTGCACCCAACCGAGGACTTCGTCTTGTCTGATGTCACCCTCCATGGGACACCCCATAGCTGTAGACAAAGATACGTTGATGGTCACGTCCGTACTCTTTACCACGCGGATTATGTCGCTTAACTGCGCGAACGATTGTTCGCGAGTCATTTTCAAATTCGAGCGGTTGTGGCTCTCGCTGACCGACATGACAAGATTCACTTCGTCAACGCTGCAGGACAGTGCGCGTTCAGCGCCTCTCACGTTAGGTACGAGCACCGTGTACACGACTTCAGGGTCACGCTTGATCCGATGCATGACAGCTTCGGCGTCACGTAATGCGGGGATGGCTTTTGGAGACGTAAATGAAGTCGCCTCAATCTTTGCGAACCCGCACCAGCTAAGGTGGTCGATCAGCGCAACCTTTGCGTCCGTGTCAATGAAATTCGCTTCGTTCTGGAATCCGTCGCGCGGCGCGACTTCATGTATGTAAATACGCTTTCCGCTCATTAGAGTTTCCTTGCTGGCCAGCTACATAATTGAAAATGCTGCAAGATCCAAAGTAAAAATATCTGTAGCAGTCAATCTCGGCGACGCTGTTGTCAGTGAGTCCGCGTACGTCGGATGCGAGCGCGAAAGATTTTCGATGAGTGAAGATGCTTGTTTAAGCGACGGGTCGCAATCCTCTTACGCTGGCGGGCGTCCGAGCGAAGGATCAATAGGGGCGGAGCTACGCGGATAGAGCAATGTGACGTCGCGCTGTGCTAACGCCGACTTGCCGTCAATGTTTCGACGGCCAGCGAGTGCGTCCGCCATGGTCGCATCGATTCGCGCAGTTCGCCACGCGTCGTCACGGATCTTTGAGTTCGGCCATGCAAGAAACAGCGCAACCGCGGGTAGTGTTGATCCCGTGAGTACGTCGAAAACGCCGAGCGTTGAGGCACCTGCCTTATGGAAAAACGGAAGCCAGACGTTTGAGAAGAACTCGTTGACTGTCGATCTCGATCCAACCCAGACTCGTTGGACGACGATCTCGTGGGGGCCGGAAGGAACCGGCGGATGTGACGACGGCCAGATCGGGCTGGGCTTGAGGAACGTCAGGTCGAAGCTCTCGACCAATTCCGAGCCCGCGTTGGTCTCTGCACGAACATGCCACCATTCCTCGTCGCTATAGAACCCGCTCCAACTTGACTCCCGGTGTGCAAAATCCTCGAACGCCATCAGATAAACGAATGATGGCCCGCAGACACCGGATGGTGCGATCCAGCTCCCTACGCTCTTGATACGATGGCGGTTGAACAGGCGAGGCAGCAGTTCGTCGAAGCGCCGAAACTGATCGGCCATCCTTCCCGGCGAAATGTGATAGGAGCGAAGTTCGTAGATCATCTGGAGCACGCGTGTTGGGGTGGCGGATCAGAGTCGATACAAGGCCGTACGTCGAAAACTTAGCCGCCGCGGCTGCAGTGCGCGTCCGGTAATCGAATGTCAAGGCGGAAATTGATTCCGAGCAGGACTTGTCCTGAGGAGACGAGTTGGGTTCCGGCCGGACAATCCTGCTGCTTGACGAACCGGCCGGCCGATTACCGTTGTGTGTAGGCTAGGCTTTTGTCACCCTCAAAGGCAACGAATCCATCGTGCGTAAGGTGTTGACCAATCGATACTTCGCTTCGCCTGCCAGCTCCAGCTTGCTTGCCATGCGAATCAACGGGGCGAGAATGCACTCGGCCTCCAGCCTGGCAATCATCTGCGCAATGCATGTGTGGGCCCCATGACCAAAGGTCACGTGCACGCCTAGGGTTTTGCGACCGATGTCATAGACGTTCGGATCGGTCCACTTGCGAGGATCTCGGTTGGCCGCGCCCGGGTAGTAGGCAATCTTTGTATCACCTTTCAGCTGATAGCCGCTGAACACCATATCGGCCGTCGTGCCGCGAAAAATTACCTGTGCTGGCGATTCGAAACGAAGGGCCTCCTCGTAAGCGCCCTTAAACTTGGACGGGTCCTGGCGGATCATTTCGTATTGTTCTGGATGCCTTGCCAGTTGATTCAATGTGAATTCGATGCTAGCGATCGTCGTATCCACGCCGGCTCTAAAAAAAGAGCGGACGTGCAAGGCGGCGGTACCCTTTGCCAGTTCGCCCGCATCTTCGGCCTGGTAGATCTTTTCTCCGAAGCCGCCTGGGAGCATGTTTTCGCGCTCCAATGCCTTTGAATACCACTCCAGATACGGAGCGGCTCTGCTTGTAGCTGCAGCGAGCCTCTCATTCCGGGGACCCTGCTGGTTAAAATTCAGCTCGCCAGTGATGATGAGATTTTCTTTTGGAACATCGATACCAACCAACCGCGGAACCACAGATAGTACAAACGCTTCAGCGAGATCGTGAACGCCGTCAAATTCTCCCCGTTCAACGAGCTGAGCCGCCAACGCTTCGCCTTCCTTTTCTAGTTCAGCCCGCCACTGGCGAAGCACGACAGGCGACATGATGCGCTGCAAGACGGCTCGTACACCCGTATGTTCTGGTGGGTCGACTTCCGTAATTGGGCTGCGTGCTCGCCACGTGTCCGGTTTTCTGGGATCAGGTAGACCGATGCCTGCGGTGGAAGTGAAACGCTTATAGTCAGACGCAACGGCTACGACCTCGTCGTAACGGCCAACGGCGTAGTAATTGTGGGCCTTGATGTATACGACCGGCGCCGTCTCCCTCAACAACTCGAAGAACGGATACGGATTATTCAAGACTTCATCAGAAAATGGATCAATATCCAGAACTGGGACTTCACGGATCTCTTCTGCAAGGGAGTTGCTCATGACCATGCCTTTGCTGATGCGAAAATTGTCGATTTCTTCCGAACAGTTTGCGCTCGTTGTCAGAATATAGGTGTCCCCCGCCGGGGGACGAGCACCGTGTCGTGCGTTGTAGCGTGAGGACCTTTCCTTGGGAACATATATCCCGTCGTCTGGCAGACTTACTGCATTCGGAGGCCGCCGTTTACATCAAGCGTTGACCCTGTGACGAATGCTGCCTCGATGGACGCGAGGTAGGCTGCGGCCGCGGCGACCTCCTCGGGCGTGCCGATTCGACCGAGTGGGAGCAGGTCGAGCGCGTTGTAGTTTGTGTCGGGGGGAGGCGCCGGACCCCGGGACGCGCGTAGCATCGGTGTGTCGATGGGTCCGGGCGCTATGGCATTGACCGTGATCCCCCACGACGCGAGTTCTCTCGCCGCTGCCTTTGTGAGGCTCAATACCGCACCCTTTGATGCAGCATAAGCCGATTTCGACTGATAGCCGCCCAATTGGGCGCCGCTCGACGATACGGTGATGATCCGTCCGTGCTCAACGGGTTTCGCTTTCCGGTGGGCTGCATATTCCCGGATGCAGAAAAAGGTGCCACGAGCATTGATCGCGAATATCTTGTCCCAAAGATCCGCGGTGGTTTCAGTCAACGTCGTTTGACGTCCATCCGGACCGTTACCAACGGTACCCGCGAATGCCCCTAGGACGTGAATTGGACCAAGCCGGGTTTCAACCGCTTCGAAGCCGGCGACGACCGCGTTTTCGTCCGTCACGTCCATCGCGATGCCCATGTGTCCATGACCTGGTAGGCCATCTGCGGCATGCTGTGCAGCCGTAAGATCCAGATCGGCTATCGCGACTACGAGCCCGTCCTGCGCAAAGCGTCTCGCCGTGGCAAGACCGATACCGCCGGTTCCCCCGGTGATAAGCGCTACTCTCATTGCCTCAACTCCTCGACGTTTCGTCTGCTTTAAACCTGGACGACCGGCGTATCGGACATCGACGTGCGGGTGATCGACATATCGATGAAATTGTGCTCATCCGGAATCACGAGATTCTGGAAATCCGGCTCCGCGAACATGGCTTGTCGGTCTTCCATCGACTCAAACCAGACTTCCGAGAAGCCATCGAATTCCAGTTCTTGTACGCCCGGCACACTTGCGTTCGGTTGCAAATGGTGTTGGACGTAGCGTTTGATGTGTCGCGCGATTTTCGGGTTCTTTGCAATCAACGGGCCGTGAATCTCGCGCCAGTGGCGGGAGAATTCTTCATGCGAGGTACCGGGCTTGCGCTTGTAGAAACTTACAGAGACCCACATTTTTGTGCTCCAGACTTGGTTGATGTTTATCTTGATCGAGATCGCCCGGCACCTCCGGGCGGCGATGGATGCTATTAGTTTTCGACTGCGCCGTCGCCGACGAGAAATCCATCGAATGCTTTTTGAAAAACGAGAGGATTCATGTATTCGCGCAGACCAGCAATTCTCCCGTTGGCCAGGGTGAAAACCATCACATACTGTTGATCGTAAAGTCGCCCTGTTTCGGGGACCGTGCTGACACCGCGTGCCTCCACGATGACGATCGAGCCGCCGTTGCACTCGTGAATCCCGTCTATCGTAAAGACATGATCAATTCGATTGCTCAGGACCGTGCGGTAGTGGAACACGATCCGGTCTCGTCCTTTAAATTGTGCCTCGAGACCGGGCAAAGCCGGCATGAACACGTTTTCCTGTACTGCGTCCTCCGCGAACAGGCTGCCCCACTCGTCGAACTGCTTTTTCATCAAAAGCGTGTAAAACCTCAATACACAAGCTTCGGCGGGAGTTCGAGCGATAACAACGTCAGCGCGCGGCATGGCTTATCCTTCTTCACAAATCCGGCGAGCTTTTGCAGCCAGCCTGGTTTGAACGGGTGACTTGAGCGACGACCCGTGCCATGTTTTTAATGCGTCTCGTAGCGCTTGCGCACATCTTTGCAGAGTTGAACCAGAGCCTGGTTCACGTCCCTCCCTTCCTGCGCTGCCTTCTTCTTGCAATCGACCCATAGCTTAAGATCACGATAGCCACTTTCAGTGTGCTGGTTCCACTCTGAATCGAGCGGCGTGGTGATCTCAAGCCGGACGCCAGCCGGGTCGCGGAAGTAAATGCTGAGAATGATGCCTTTATGATCCGTAGGCCCGATAACGTCGACATCGTTCGCTTTCAACCATTCATACCATCGCAACACCTCCTCACGACTGGCGGCCTGCAGCGCAATGTGATTGAAGATATCGTACGCTGGGTGGGTCGGAGCGGCGGGCCGCGGGATACCTGGCGCTTCGAAAAATGCGAGTGTCGAACCGTCTTGCATCCGAAAGAAAATATGAAAGTACGGGATGGGATCACCGGTCGACGGAATGGAATCGTCCATTACCGTGCTGGCCACCTCCATACCCATGATACGAGTGTAGAAATCGGCTGTCGCCGCGACATCGTGCGTCACCCACGCTGCATGGTTAAGCATGACGGGGGTTAACCCTGGATTCCCCTCGCTGCCGGCGACGAGCGGAGATGTGGGTCGTTCTGCGAGATCAATGGCTTTCATGCTTTTCGTCCTGAATGTTGGATGGGGCGTTGCAAACATCGCCGGACCATCGAAGGCGTGTTTTAAGCACCTGGTGCTTCCTGCACGAACCTCAACTTTCTACAGATCCGTCAAGGGAGTCAGTCCCCTCGGCAGGGGACGGGACCGTGCGCGTCAGCCGATATACCAGACCTCCCGCAGAGGTTGGTGTTATTTCACTAGCGAGCACTGTTTTGACATGGGCCGAAAAGCCTCATCGCCGGGGATCTTTCGAAGGATCTTGTAAACGTCCCACGGACCTTTTGATTCTGATGGCGCTTTTACCTGTAACAGATACAAGTCATGTACCATCCGTCCGTCTGGTCTCACCTTGCCGTCTTCCATCGCTGTGTCTGATACCGGCAACTCTTTCATCTTCGACACCACATTCGGTGCATTCGTCGAGCGCGCCGCTAACACGGCCTTCAGATAGTGATATGTCGCCGAGTAAGCACCAGCTTGCACGTCAGAAGGCATACCGCCACCAGCGGCCTTTGCGAAACGTTGGCTGAAGCTCCGGGTTCGATCGTCGGCATTCCAGTAAAAGGCCTCCGTCGTCACCAGACCTTGCGCCAAGGGTAGGCCTATCGCTTTGATATCCTGGACCGAGGACGAAAGGATAGTGATCTTCTGCTGCGGCTGTATAGCATACTCATTCGACTGTTTGATCGCGTTGACCAGGTCCGTTCCGCCAAGCACAAGGCTCACTACCTCAGCACGAGAGCTTTGGGCCTGAAGCAGGGCACTGGAATAGTCTGCCGAGCCTGACGGCATGCTTACCGAGCCTAATACCTGACCTCCGGTGGCATCGAGCTGTGTGCGAACGATTGCCTCCTGAACCTTTGCTCCCAACGCATCCTGGCGAATGATGAACCACCGCTTACCACCGCCTTTTACAACTGCCGTTGTGGTAGATCGAGTGATAGCGCTGCTGTCATAAGTCCATTGAACGCTATTCGGCGAGCATTCCTTTGTTGTGAGGTCGTCGTGTCTCGGACCTGAAAGAAGGCCAACAACTGATGTTCCTCGTATGGCGCTATTAACCGCTAGGGCTGCTGCCGATAAGGGCACGTCGACAATCGCAGTCACGCCATCATCGATCCACTTCTTGGTAATAGCGACTGCGAGATCGGGTTGAAGTTGGAAGTCGGCAGATACTACGCTGATGTCCAGGTTGCTGCGAGGGTTGGCGGACTTGAAGTCGTCCACGGCAAGCTGCGTTGCCACCACCGAACCCTTACCGGACCACGCGGCGAAGATCGAGGTCATGTCGGTCAACACTCCGATCTTTACCTTCAACGGCGCGGTTTGAGCAGCAGCTTTGATCGGAACGAGAAGAGTCGCGCTTATCAGGCCGGACATCAAGAACGCGGCAGAAACAACGCGAATACCAGTCTTTCGGCAATTATTCATCATCACCGGAACTCTTCAAAGCCGCCGCCAAAGGCGCGCATAAAGGCGAGCGGATTGGTGTACTCCTTCAAGCTGACCAGCTTGCCGTCACTCGCGGTAAAGATGCACACGTACTGATTTTCATACACACGTTTTGTTTCACCAACGAGGCTGTTGGCGTGTGCTTCGACAATGACAATATCCTTATTTTCTGTTCGATGGATGTGGTCTATCCAGAACACGTGATCGCTTCGGTTTTTAAATGCGATTCGATAATGTTCCATTATCTGATCGCGTCCAACGAAAGCGTCCGTGACGAACTTTCCAAAACCTTCCGGGCGGAAGGGGATGTGGTTGATCGCATCCTCATGCCAGAGCTGGGCAAATCCATCCAGGTCTCGTTTCATCAGCAGGGTGAAGTATCCGAGGGCAAGCTCTTCGGGCACGTCACGCGGTTGTATCTCGTCGGCTCGTTTCATGGTTTTCTTTACGTTGAGAAGGTTGGAGGAAGGGAAGAAGTGCTCCGTCTAAGACGCACTGGCATCTATAGATCGGCGCGCCTCAACAGGTTGCTTTCAGGAATGCCCGCTTCCAGTTTTGAGATGAAATCCTCGGGATCGATTGGTAAGCCGATGGGGTTACGTGCGAAATGCTCGCTGCGCATGAAGGCCGATGCAGCCTCAGCGTTGGGAAATGCGTCAACTTGCATTTCAACATCGTTCCGGTCCGGATCGCGATAGTAAAGCGATACCGTCGGCCCATGATTTACACAACGATAAGGCAATACGTCCAGCGCCTTGAGTCTTCGATAGTTCTTAAGTAAGTCAGACAACGTGTCGAAGGCGAAGGCTGCATGATAGAAGCCAACCTGCACCCAGCTTGGTTTTTCCGCATACGTCTCGGTCGCTACGAACGCCACCCGGTGGTGCTCATCGTCGTAGGTGATGAAGCAGATGACGTCGTTTCGAAAGTTGATCCGTGCGTCGAGCAGGATGCAGTACCACGTCACCATCTTCGTTAGCTGGTTGGTTCTGAGAACATAGTGAGCAAGACGGGATGGGGATGCCATAAAGGCTCCTGTTCAGCGACGGGACGCAATAAGCCTGAAGGAATTGCAAATGCTGCTTGTGGGCGATTCGGTACTGACATGTATCGCAGAGAACAATGTAGCGAGAGTAGGCAGGCCGACGTGCAACGTCTGTCCCCGTCGCGCGGGACATCGTTTTTCCTGGTGTGCGCTGTCCCCCTGTAGTGGGGCCGACAGGGTTTCCGGCCCACGCTAAGCTCAGATACGACCTCGAGCGGTCGGCACCGCCAGCAGGCCGTAGAGCGGCTCAACGCGATAGGGAAACGCCGGCTATAGCGTCTCGGGCACGAGCCACAGACACGTCTAGGGAAAGGATCACATGACGAATATCGCAGTTATCTACTACAGCAGCACTGGGTACACATATCAGGTTGCGAAGGCGATCGAGGAAGGTGCGCGTTCAGAAGGCGCGGAAGTACGCGTGCGTAAGGTTTGTGAACTCGCACCGGCGGAAGCGATTGCCGCGAAGCCCGCGTGGCAGGCACATGTAACGGAAACTGCGGACGTGCCGGAAGCCACGCTAGACGATCTGGAGTGGGCCGATGGGTTCCTCCTCGGAACTCCGACGCGCTTCGGGTTGCCGGCCGCGCAACTTAAGCAGTTTATCGACACGACGGGCCCTCTGTGGGCGCAGGGCAAGCTTCAGGATAAGGCAGCTGCGGTCTTCGGCGGTGCGGGCAACATTCATGGCGGTCAGGAATCTACTCTGCTTGCACTGCAAAACATCTTTTACCATTGGGGCTCGATCATCGTTCCGATCGGCTATACGGACAAGTTGCTCTACGCAGCGGGTGGCAACCCATATGGTGTGAGTTTCAGCGATGGAAAAGGCAACCCTTTACCCAGTGAGAAGCTGGTCGCAGCCAGGATTCAGGGGCAGCGCGTCGCTCGCGTGGCTGGCCTGCTCAGGTCGAACCGTTGACAAGCACTGGGCTATTTTTAACCACCAAATCGCTGGGACTTGGAATGGACACGTCGCAAACGCCTAAGCGGCGTTACGTACTCGGCTACCACACGTTTGCAGACCTCGAGCCGCCCGAATTCGTGAGCCTTGCCGCGGAGGCCGGTTATGACGGGGTGACACTTCGGCTCTGGCCTGCATACAAGCCGCCGCTTGAATATCCTTTTCCGTTGTTGGAGCCTCAAAGTCCAATGCGGAACGAGGTGAAACGAAGGCTGAGAGACACTGGCATGTCGGTGTTGGACATTGAGGTTCTTCGTGTTGATGCACAGCTTGATGTGAGTAGCATGCGTCCTCTACTGGAAGCGAGTGCGGATCTGGGCGGCGCATATCTGACTGTGCTCGGGAATGACGAGGATCAAAGCCGCCTCGACGATAACTTGGCGGCTCTCGCGGAACTGTCAGCTGAGTATGGGATGCCAATCTCTCTCGAATTCCACGCACTCAACAGCATCAATAGCATTCACGCGGCAAACGCGGCGCTTGATCGGCTCGGGCGCGAGGACGCATTGCTAACAGTCGATACTTTACATTTGTTCCGATCCGGCGGTTGTGCTGCTGACATAGCTAGAACGGATCCGAAGCGTCTCATATCGATACAACTTTGCGACGGACCGAGGAAAGGGCCGGAGACCGTCGAGGCATTTCGGGCAGAGTCCAGAGACCGGCAGCACCCTTCGTTGGGCGAGTTGCCCCTCGAAGAGTACGTGCGGGCGGCGCCACGCGATAGCGCAATCATCGTTGAAGCGCCGATGATCGGGCTGCGTCAGCGGCTTGGGCTCGAACCCGTCGTAATTGCGCAAGACGCACTGCGCCTGACTACCCAACTGGTGTCTCGCGCGGATAAAGCGACGGACGATCGCGGTAGAACGCGCTTCACGGCACAGGGTTAGCGGGGCGCACCGTCAGCCGACATAGTCGCGCGATACACGCAGGTGGTCAAATCGACCCGTCGAGCATTTGTCAGGTGGCACACAAGAGTTCGACGGTCGGTCCTGGTACTCCTGAGGTTGAATACGAAGCTAAAATCACGTTTGGAGACAGCATGAGAAAGATACTTGGGGTAATCAGCGTCGGTCTGCTGATCCCCGCGGCAGCCATAGCTCAGATCGCGAACAATACCGTAAGGATCGGTGTATTGACCGATATGTCATCCAGCTATGCGCCTTGGACGGGACGAGGCTCGGTGATAGCAACTGAGATGGCTGTCGAGGACTTTAAGCAAGGTCGCTCCGTTCCTTTCAAGATTGAGGTTCGGTCCGCCGACTTCCAACTCAAACCCGACCTCGCAGTATCGCTTTCCAAGAAGTGGCTTGATGACGGGGTCAACGCTATTGTTGATGTGCCCCAGGGCTCCGCAGCGTTGGCCGTCAACTCGCTGCTCAAGGGCTCAAACGCAGCCGCGCTGCTAAGTGGCACCGCGCACGATGACCTCACGACCAAAGAATGTTCTCCCAATACCGCGCAATGGACGTACGACCTGACTTCATTGAACCGGGCCACAATTGGTCAAATGGTAAAGACAGGATCGAAAACATGGTTCTTTATCACTGTAGATTACACTAGCGGAAAGAAATCGGAGGAAGTTTCTCGCGATATTGTCTCGCGTTCCGGTGGAAAGACGGTCGGCTCCGTAAAAGAACCGATCGGGACAACTGACTTCTCGAGCTTCCTGTTACAGGCTCAGTCTTCTGGTGCCGATGCCATAGCGTTTATAACCGGCGGAGCCGATATCATTGCGGCGTTAAAGCAAGCCCAAGAATTCGGAATGGCAAGCTCCAAGCAGAAGCTTGTACTAACTTTTCCGATGCTGCAAGACATCAAAGCGATTGGACTGGATATTGCGCAGAGGCTAACGTTTACAGAAGCCTTTTATTGGGACGCCGATGAAGGAAAGCGTGATTTCGCGAAACGATTCGCCGCTAGAAACGGTGGAAATTATCCTTCGTCCGCTCAAGCGGGGGCGTACTCCACAGTGCTACATTACCTGAAGGCGGTCGAAGCCACGCGGTCGAGCGATGGAAAGACCGTGATCTCCAAGATGAAGCAACTGCCAGTCAATGACCCACTATTCGGCCCGGGCATACTTCGCGAGGATGGCCGTATGGTGCACGATATGTACTTTGTGGAAGTGAAGAAACCTGCTGAGTCCAAGTCGACGTGGGATCTGTACAAGGTAATCAGCAAAATACCGGGAGACATTGCATTTCGCCCGCCTTCGAAAGAATGTAATCTGGTTAAATAGAGTCTTCCCGGCCCCGCCTTCTGGTACGAGATCTTTGTCCGCCGGAGGGCTCGCCGAGCCGCCGGCTTTTTTACACTGCCTGATCATCGCTCGCTACCTTTCGACGACCGGTACGAGGAGCGATTGACCCTCGGAGATGTGGAGTACGACCGTCAAGTCCCGCCGGTCAGCGGCTTTTACGGTCGCCGTTAAAGCGAGCGCTATCCCAAAAGGCTCACGCCTCGGTATTTGAACTTCCACCCTGAGGCAGTCTTGACGTACTTGTCTTCAAAATTCCCTACGACCACGATCGAGGGCTGGCCATTTTCGACGCGAATGATCAAAATGGACACGCTGCCTTCGGCGGTCGTCCCGTCTCCGGTAACGATCGCATTCGCCGAAAAATACTGCGAATTCCCTTGCTCGGCGTAATTCTCGTTTGCGAATTTCTTAAGTGCGTCCGTACCTTGCACGCGTACTTTCTCGTTATATTTGGTGCCCTTCGCGGGCTCCTTCCGCTCCCACACCGCGTCGTCGGTGAATAAGGTGCTCCAACGAACCGCGTCTTTCTGCGAGGTGTATTGCGCGTACTGGGAGTGCAATCTCAAGATTTCGAGTTCGTCCTGACTGGAAAGGCTCATCTCAACTCCTTTTTAGGTGACAGCCCTCCGCCATTCGACGGCAGACGCTGTCTGTCGAGCATAACGCGCTCCGTGTCCGCCAGCAGTCCCCGCGTCGGGGGGCAGGATCGGCGCACCTCGGACGGCAGGCGGTACAACTGAAGCCTTACGGGCCTCTTTCTATATCTATTGTTGCGTTGAATGCAATAGCACTTGATGTAACTCGCGCACAATCGATGTCCGGCATTCAGGTATCTTTCTGCTGTCAGATACCGACCCGGGTAAACCATGTCCTTGCTTCGGAAATTCACCATTTTGTTTGGCGCTTGCATAGTTTGCACCTCAACAACATCGGCAGTGGCCGATTCCGCAACGGGGAGGTCGAGAGCACAGGTTGTTGCCGAGCTGCGCCGTCTTGAGGCGGCGGGATACAACCCCAACGCTAACGAAGAGTATCCAGGAAACTTGCAGACGGCCGAGCACCGCGCAGCCGAACTGGATCCCAGCAACTCGGAACAAGCTGGAGCGTCTGCGAAGGCCTTAAAGGCCGGCGGTGCGACGCCGTGAGGACGCCACATACAGGTCTCCTTTCGGCATAGATATCAGCCCCTTACCGCCGCCCGGCGATTCGTGGAACTCGAGTTCACGAAGAATCAGGCAGCGTTCTCACGGACCTTTGCGGTGAGAATGAAGTCTTGTAGCGGGCTCGGTGTTATCAACTGCTTGGTCGCTTGAGTCTCGATCTGAAGTGGTTGGACTTGGTTTTGCGACGCTAGAAATCGCCGTCCGATGTAGCTCTTGCCCAGCAGTGATATGACCGGGTCGCTCAAGGCCTGGTCCTTCTCATAGGCTTGAAGAGAGGCGCGATCGGCGAGTCAGATTCTGACTTCGTATTCCGGTCAGCCGCGTGTGTGTCCATCCAAAAAAATTACAGCTCGGAAAATTTCCTCTCGATGTCGTTGATCGGTATGCCTTAATGCACGCCCTACGGCTATAGGGGAAAGGCGGTAACACGGTCAGGGGACAGACGCAAATCCGATTCGATAAATATCATTAGCAAAACGAATCGAATAAGTAATGTCTTATCAGAGGTTTTCTAGGGCGTTTCATTAGAAAACCCGCTTCATCTCCGCTCCACGATTCAACCTTCACCAGGTGCCAGCTATCGTCAGTCAAGATGGCTAAATGGTGTCATGGTTCACGGCTTTCGACGTACAACGACCGCCATCGAGTGGCAACCAAGAGGAGACACATGAGAGCTATCCTGAAAGCAACGACGCTTGCTGGTCTGAGCGCTATTCCCTGCCTGTCCATGGCGCAATCCAGTGTCACGCTATATGGTCTCATTGACGCTGGCGTCGTGTATGTCAGTAATCTCAATGGCCACTCGCAGTGGAAGATGCAAAGCGGCACCGTTGCGTCGAGCCGGTGGGGAATGCGAGGGGTTGAGGACCTGGGAGGCGGATACGCTGCAATCTTTCAGCTGGAGAATGGGTTCAACGTAATGAATGGCGTGACGGGTAACGCGGGCCGGGAATTTGGGCGATACGCATATGTCGGTTTGCGCAGCGACAAGCTCGGATTGGTCACCATCGGCCGCAATATCGACAACATACAAGACTTCGTCGGGGGGATGACGGCCGAAGTGCAATGGTCCGGGGTGAGTGCAGTCCATTTCGGCGATGCGGATCAATTGGACACGTCATTTCGAATAAACAACGCGATCAAGTACACAAGTCCCATAATCGGTGGCTTCAAATTCGGTGGCATGTTCGGCCTCAGTAATCAAGCAGCAGGCAGCGGTGGTGGTTTTGGAAATAACAAAATGTTCAGTCTGGGTGCGGGCTACGCATTCGGTCCGGTGACGCTCGGAGTCGCTTACGCGGCCTATAACCGTCCAGGCAGTGCGACCAACCCAAACGGGGCTGTAACCGGGGAGTATGTGCAACCTCTCTACGTCAGTCCTGCTGGCACGGGAGCTGGTGTGGAGAAACAACAGGTGGTGACAGGCGGAGGTAGCTACGTATTTGGCTCAGCCACCGCGGCGGTCATCTACAGCAACGTCAAACTGCATTATCTCGATGGAACATCGTTGAATCAGGATAACGTCGAGGTGAACGGCAAGTATCAGTTCACGCCTTCGTTTTTCGCTGGTCTGGCGTACGTATATTCCGGTTACAGGTACGCTGGCTTGAACAATGTCGTTCAGCACCCGCTATATCACCAGGTCGCGGTTGGGACTTGGTACCTCCTGTCTAAGACAACCGACGTTTCGCTTGTAGTAGTCGGCCAGAAGGCTGCCGGTGATGCAAAGGTTGCGGCTCTGACTAACGTTGGAGCGTCGTCGAGCGATCACCAAATGGTGGTCGTCGCCTCGATGCGCAAGCGGTTTTGAAGATCGCGGACATCTTTCCCAAGTGTTCTATTTTTCCTTTATGTGCGGGATATTGCTCAATGATTAGGATCTGTGGCTCCATCGCGGCAGTGGTTATACTGGCGACGCTGTTTGGGACGACCGCATATGCGACAACAATTCCATCGACGCACAATGTGCACAGGGCCGGCTACACTTCATCGGATAAAGCTGCGGATAAGCAGTTGAGGAAGACGGTCCGTCGCGCGTTGTCGAAAGGCCTCGGCCCTGACGCCGAGAACATCATCGTAGTCGCGAGAGGAGGCGCAATCACACTAAGCGGATCAACACCAGATCCTGGCATCGCCAAGCGCGCCGAGGACTTGGCGCGTGGAGTATCCGGTGTCTCTTCGGTGAGCAACAGGATTACGATTCGCTCTGCGCCATAAGATCTAACCGGAAATCGGAAGAGCCGCAACGACCTCGCGTGCGGCTCTCGTTACTTAACGGATCCCTCGCACTGATGCGAGGGCATCGGGCTCGCCGCGCGGTGCGCGCCAGCACTGGACACTCAAATGCGCTATCTAACGGTTTCCAGGATCGAAACGTAGTTGGCGACGCCAGCTCCCCCCATGTTGAACACGCCACCGATTTTCGGATTGGCGAGCTGTACTCCTGGCGCGGCTCCCGTCAGCTGCATCGCGCTCGTAACGTGCATGGAGACGCCAGTGGCACCGATTGGATGTCCTTTTGCTTTAAGACCGCCCGAAAGGTTAACGGGAAGGTATCCGTTAGCCTCCGTGAGACCTTCTTCAATCGCCGTGTAACCTTTCCCCACGGGGGTAATTCCCATCGCTTCATATTCCATCAGTTCCGCAATAGTGAAGCAGTCGTGAGTTTCTACGAAAGATAGGTCACCGAGATTGAGTTTTGCACTGGAGAGCGCGCGTTTCCACGCCTCTTCGCAGCCCGCGAGGCGGGTCATATCGCGGCGTCCCGTCGGGAGAAAGTCGTTGACCTGAACTGCTGAACGGAAACTCACCGCCTTCTTGGCATTCCGCGCAATATCTTTGCTGGCCAGGACAATCGCAGCCGCTCCGTCAGACACCATCGAGCAATCGGTTCTGCGTAGCGGACCCGCGACCAGGGGATTCCGGTCAGAGATGGTTGAACAAAAGGTGTACCCGAGGTCCTTTTGCATGTGAGCCAACGGGTTGACACTGCCGTTTCTGTGGTTCTTCGCCGCGATACGGGCCAGAGCCGCTGATTGATCGCCGTATCGCTCGAAATAATCGGTGGCGATCTTACCGAAGAGCCCGGCGAAGGAACCGGCTTGAGCTTCTTCACGGACAAAGCTCGCGCTGACCAGCCCCGTGTTGATTACCTCAGGTGTTGCAGCGGTCATTTTTTCAACGCCGACGACCAGAACGATTTCTGCTTTGTCTGCGCGGATACTGTTTAGACCTTGATGAATCGCTGCGCTCCCGCTGGCGCACGCATTCTCGACCCGGGTCGAAGGCTTGAACCGTAATGCGTCATCCGCCTCGAAGACGAGAGAAGAAGGGAAGCCCTGAGGGTCCATGCCGGCGTTGAAATTGCTGACGTAGATCTCGTCGACGTCAGCAAAGGAGATGCCGGCATCCGCTATAGCGTCTCGTGCTGCCCGAACGATGAGCGTCTCCATCGTCTCGTTCTCAAGCTTTCCGAACTTCGTATGTGACCATCCGATCATTGCCGCAGACATTGACTCATCTCCCATAGATCAAGTTTGTGGGATTGCGAAACATGTTTCTGATATGACTTTATGCGGAAGCGGTTGGCTCTTTCGTGAGCCGTTCTCTCAATTCTCGCTTGACGATTTTCCCGGATCCGTTTTTCGGGAGCGATTCGACAAAGATGTATTCTTTCGGTCGCTTAAAGCGTGCAATCCGTTCGAGGCAATGCGCGTCGAGGTCTGCTGCCGATATCGAAGCATGGTCCTTCGAAACGACGAATGCGACGACCACTTCGCCCCATTCTTCATCTTTTCGACCGAGAACGCAGCACTCCAGCACGTTTGGATTCGTTAAAAGGACCTCTTCGACTTCGCGTGGATAGATGTTTGTGCCGCCGCTGATAACGACATCCTTGGACCGATCAAGAAGCGTGAGGAAGCCGCGGGCATCTAGACGTCCCATGTCGCCGGTATGCAACCATCCGTCCCGTAGAGTGTCTGCGGTCGCACCAGGGTTCTTCCAGTAGCCTGACATCACGACATCCCCTCTGCAGATGATCTCGCCGAGTTCCCCAACGCCTGCGTCTTGACCGTCCGGTCCGATTACGCGCACGTCGACGCCAGATCGTGGCGTGCCAACCGAGCCTAAGGTGTTTGTGTCGGTAGTGCAGTGGTCGGATCGTCGCATACCGGTAATCGTCATTGGAGCTTCTCCCTGACCGTAGATCTGGGAGAAGATTGGACCAAACCAGTCGATTGCCTTTTGCAATTCGGCGACGTACATAGGACCCCCTCCATAAATGATGTTGCGGAGGTTTCGGGGTCTTCGATTGCTACGCTCAGCCTCGGTCCGCAGTCGCTGTACCATGGTGGGCGCGAGAAAGGCGCCACATCGTGGATGTAAATCAGTCAGGTCCAGAAACTCGTTCACGTCATATGCCGATGACGCTGGCACAACGTGTCGCGCCCCGCGTGCAATATAGGGCAGAATGTATAGACCGGAACCGTGCGACATAGGCGCGGCGTGAATGATGCTGCTATTTTCGTCGACGTCGTCAATATCAGCGAGGTGTGCGATCGACATGGAGATAAGGTTGTGATGGGTCAACATCGCGCCTTTGGGTCGACCAGTGGTGCCGCTGGTGTAGAACAGCCATGCCAAGCTGCTAACTGATGCTTCGACCGGTGAACCTGGCTGAGTGCCGGCTAGTGAGGTGTAGAGGTTGCCTCCGATAGCAATTGGTGACGAGAGCACCGATGTGTGGTTGCTTACGGCGGACGCGACAGCTTCGGCCAACTTCGAAGAGACAAAGATGATTGATGCATCCGCGTTTTCGATTATGTGCGCGATCTCAAGTGGATGCAATTTCGCGTTGACCGGTACAACGACCATACCCGCGGCCCATATAGCGAAGTAGATCTCAATCAATTCGGGACGGTTCTCGCTTGCGACAACGACCCGACTACCGACGTTCGCGTAGGAGAGAAGGCCGGCGGCAAGCGAGAGGGATCGTTGATATAGCTCGTTATAAGTTGCGTATAGCTGATCGCCATCGTAGATGGCCGGGCTGTTGGGGAAACGTCTTGCGGCTTGTTCTAGCAGAGTAAAACTGTTCATTCGATACTCCATCTATGTCTGAACGGCTCGGTCGGATCGGTGATGGTGACGTGTCGCTATCGAAGAGCACTATTGTCCCAAAAGATTTCGCTCGTCTAGCCAACCCCGAATCAAACTGGTCGCTGTTTTAAGAAGCTCGGGTTGACCAGCGTAGTAGTGCGTGGCTCCTTGAATCACGTGCATGGTTTTATCTTTTGTCGTTGCCGCGTCAAAAAGCATTGAAGTATGGGGTTGGGGGACAGCGTCGTCCGCATCGTTTTCGATGACGAGAAGCGGTGCTGCGATCTGCCGGGCACACGCTAGGCCATCACTACGAGAGTCGTCGATTGACCATTGAGAGAGCCATGACCGCAAGGTCGAAAAGCGCGCGAGACCAACCGGACCAGTGTTCACGGTTTCGGGGTTTCCCATGTAACACCAGCGCGGCTTGCGCGCGTTCGGATCGAGAGACGGATCGAGAAATCGTGGGTCGGCCAAAGTCCTGTGCGTTACGAAGCAGCGCTCCATCTCGAGGGTTCCTCGACTTTTTAGCTCTTCGAGGGTTTCTTTGACCCACCCAGTAATTCGCCTTACGCGTGCTAGCTGTGCAGCCCTGTACTCTTCGATGAACTGGCGGGAATAGGGTGGTTGGTTCGTATTCGTAGGGTGGTAAATGTCGAGGTGTTTGTCGCGGTTGTCTGGATTGAGTTCATCCATGACCGACGGATCAATAACGTCGAGAAGTAGCTGAGCACGGGAAAGGTGAGCCGCTTGAAAAATCAGGGCATCAGCTGGGATAAGCCCGGCTCCGGCAATGTTCACGGGATCCCCGGCGGGGGTGTGTGTGATCGTCGGATTTTCGGCCTGTGATTGATAAAACAGGCCCAGTGAACCACCACCACTCCAGCCGACTATGACGACCTTCTCATATCCCCATACTTCTCTCGCGTGTCGCACGTACGCGCCCAAATCGAGGAGAACCTTCTCCATGATTAATGCGGTATCGTTTTTAGCGTAGCGACTTGCGGCACATAGCACATGCGCTCCAGATCGTACGGCTTCGCGGGGGACCGGCAGAAGTTGAAGCGTGGACGTCGGATGCATAAACAGCAGCAACGTCGACGAATCGCGTCCTTTGGGGCGCATCCAGATTCCCTCCAGGTTGACCGCGCCCTGATTTCCAGCAAATCCATACGTTTCGGTGAAAGCCGCGTTTTCGTCGTATTGCAGGTGAACCCATTGGGTTTCGACTTCGAAGCTCGCGTTGTTCGACATGATTTCCTAGATGTTTGTTGAGTGTTGGCTCGCCAGGCGTGGGTGGTTAGACTCTCGCGTCGTTGGGATGCGACATTCGCAGGTCTGCCGTGAGATCGAACACGTAGGTGCGTTCTCGTCGGGGCGCTGCGGAACACCACTCAAGCCTGGTCCGAGGGCAACGGAGCCCCCGGACGCAAGCTGTCCCCACGGTGGCTTATCGCTGCAACGCGGTAAGCAGGTTTCGAGCGGAATAGGCAATAGAATCAGGCAATCTGCTTTAGCTTGCTCCGTGCACAAGACGACTCGGGGAACGAACCCTACTTACCCCGATTGACGCACTACCTGCAGTCACTATAATTTGGGGGGATACTTTCCTCTGTCCCCCGTGTGGGGACGGCAGCCGGCGGAGCCCGGTATTGAGAAAAGGTGGAGACATGCAAATAGGCGCCGTTCCCACAGGGTCGCCAGCGCGCTGCTTGCCAGACGCGAACATACTTGCCGTCATCGATGCGATTGGCGGAGATTCTTTCGGTCCAAAGCTCTTGTCTTACCTGCATGAAGTATGCGGAGCGGACCACTGCGCGGTGTTTGAGCTCGGCGGTGACAGCCTTCTCGAACTCGACTCCGCGAGCCTGGATGGAACGCAAACGGCCCATCAACAGGCGTCACTCTATACGGCACAGCAATACTGGCGGCGCGACCCCACAATCGTTGAGGCGAAGCGTCGACTTGGGCAGCCCACCCCAGCCATATTGCGCGTCGATATCAACTCACTGACGGACACCGTATTCAGGGACGCGATCTACCCGAAGATCAGTCAACGGGTCATGATTTGCAGTCAGAGTTCGAAGGGGGCTTTCGGCCTAAGTATTCTCCGTTCGTCGGGACATGGTACGTTCTCGGACTCGGAAGTAGATCACCTTTCTAGCGTCTCGGAGTTGCTGTTTACGGTTTTGTCGAAGCATGCAGATGTCGTAGCGACACGCGGAGCCTTGACGCGAGCCCTCACTTCATTGGACGACATAGAAACCTGTCTCCTTGGCGCCACGGAGTTGTCCAAGCGGGAAGCGGAAGTCTGCGCTCGAATTCTGTACGGTCTGTCGTCGATCGGGATCGCATTGGATCTGGGCATAGGCGAGGAAAGCGTCAAGACCTATAGAAAGCGTGCCTATCAACGGCTTTCCATCGGTAGTCCCCGTGAACTGCTGATGTGGTATTTGGGTCTTTGGGGTAAGGCGGTTGCCCAAGGGGCCGTGCAGCGTGTCCCAATTCTCCCCCGTTAGTTCCCCCTTTGAAGCCGGATCAATCTCCGGCGTCATTTAGCCAGACGATTGGTTGGTTGACCGTGTCCACCCGGTAGACTGCTGGCCGAAGGCCACGCGTCTGTTAATCCTGAATGCCTTTCGCTGCGTCCCCAGTAAGGGGACAGACATTATTTGCTGCGCTCTTAAAAATTGATGCCCATGTACCTAATGGAATCAAATGATGGCGCAACTTCCTGGAACGATGAAAGCCGGCGTGGCAACACCCGATGGCCTTGAGGTCCGATCAGTTCCCACTCCCAGCCCGGGCCCGACTCAAGTCCTCGTGCGAGTACGCGCCGCAGGCATGAATCGCGCGGATCTCAATGCAGCGAAGGGCGCGGGCGTCGCGACGGCGGACGCCTTTGGAAAGCCGATCGGGATGGAATGGGCCGGAGACGTCGTGCAAACTGGCAAAGACGTCCACACGTTTCAGATTGGCGATTCGGTAATGTGTTCCGGCGCCGGCGGCTATGCCGAATTTGCAGTCGCAGAGGCGCGCCGCACAATCCGGCTCGCAGATGGGGCTCCCACATTCGAAGAGGCCGCGGCGCTTCCGCTTGCACTTTTAACTGCGCACGATGCTGTGGTAACGCATGGCCAGGTGGCGACTGGAGATGCAGTGCTGATCCAGGGAGGCAGTTCCGCAGTCGGGCTGATGGCATCGCAGATCGCGAAGTATTTCGGCGCTGGCCTCGTTATTGGCACGTCCAGTCACGCCATTCGGCGCGCCAAACTGAAGGATTTCGGCACCGACAGGGTCGTCGACTGCAACGACGAACACTGGATCCAGCAGGTCATGGACGCAACCGACGGTAAGGGCGTCAATGTGATAGTCGATATGGTGTCGGGAAAGACAGTTTCCGGCAGCATGCGTGCTGCGGCCGTGCGCGCGCGTATGGTCAATGTCGGCCGGCTCGGGGGCACCGTAGGCGAATTCGATTTCGATTTGCACGCCGCCAAGCGCATTGATTATCGCGGCGTCACCTTTCGAACGCGTACCCCAGATGAGGTCTTTGAAATCGTTAAGCGGGCAACCGACGATCTCCTGCCTGCCGTGTATAGCAGAAAGATATCTTTGCCGATCGCGAAAATCTTCGATCTAAGCGATGCAAAGGAGGCGCACGAATACATGCGTACCAATCTCCACTTCGGGAAGATCGTCCTGATTCCGTAGCCTTGCTGGTGTTCGATGCGTTACAGCGGTCCGCCGACTGTGGCGGATCTTTTCGACGCGGCTGAAAAGACGCGGTCAGAGGCAAGGTCGAATTTATTCCCTACTCCGATGAATTCGAGCGCGCCGAATGGTTCTCGCCACGCGCTTCCGTCGACCGTCTAGATCACCCCGCACTGCAGTTTCCGGCGTTCGTCGCGCTACGAACAGAGCTGTGGCTGCCCTAAAGGATGAAGCAGGAAATGGCTAAAGCAGAAAAATCCTTGCCGCTCGCCGGCGTTCGGGTTCTTGAACTCGGTTCATTGATTGCAGGTCCATATGCTAGTGCTCTACTCGCACAGTTTGGCGCAGAGGTCGTAAAGATTGAGCCGCCAAAAGACGGTGATCCTCTCAGAAAGTGGCGAAAGTTGCATGACGGGACATCTCTGTGGTGGTACACGCAGAGTCGAAATAAGAAGTCTGTTACCGTTGACCTGAAGTGCGAAGAGGGACAAGACATCGTTCGTAGACTCGCGTCCCAGGCGGATATCGTTATCGAGAACTTCAAACCCGGGACTCTTGAGAAGTGGGGCATAGGGTGGGACGAACTGTCTGCTTTAAATCCGAAGCTCGTCATGGTCCGCATATCCGGCTATGGGCAAGACGGACCGTATCGAGAAAGGCCAGGCTTTGCCGCGATTGCCGAATGTATGGGGGGGCTGCGGCACGTAACGGGGTTTCCTGATCGGCCACCCGTTAGGGTAGGTGTTAGCCTCGGTGATACGTTGGCATCGCTTTACGGGACCATCGGTGCGCTTGTGGCCATGCATCATCTCAAGAACGGCGATGGAACGGGCCAATATATCGACGTTGCGCTTTATGAGGCCGTTTACGCTGTTATGGAGAGCCTTGTTCCCGAGTATGGCGAATTCGGGCATGTACGTGAACGGTCCGGCTCCAGCTTGCCGGGTATTTCGCCGTCGAATACATATCTTTGCGGTGACGGTCAGTACGTTGTTATCGCGGGAAATGGCGACGGAATTTTCAAACGGCTGATGGTTGCCATCGGACGCGACGACCTGGCGAGCGATCCGGAACTTGCGCGGAACGATGGTCGGGTTAAGCACAACGACATAATCGACACGGCAATTTCGAACTGGGTGAGCACCCGAAAACTGTCGGATGTCTTGCCGATTCTGGAAGCTGCAAGCGTACCTTGCGGACGGGTGTACACGGTCGCGGACATAGCAGAAGATCCGCATTACCGAGCAAGGGGCATGATCCAACGTCACGAACTACCCGATGGTGCACCGATTGATCTGCCGGGTATCGTACCTAAGCTCAGCGCAACTCCTGGTCAGACCAGGTGGGTCGGACCGCAGTTGGGAGAGCACACGAACGAGGTGCTGGCTGAGATAGGAATCGATGAAAATGCCCGAGCCGCGTTGCGTTCAAGAGGCGTGATTTGAGACTCAAGGCCATACCGAAGCAATGAAACATCGTGTGGAGGTTCTGTGAGCGGAACGACCTTATTCGAGAAGATCTGGGCGAGTCACGTTGTCAGCGAGGCCGACGACGGTACCGCACTTTTATACGTTGATCGCCATCTAGTGTATGAGGTAACCAGCCCTCAGGCTTTCGAAGGATTATGTATCTCTGGACGCAAGCCATGGCGAAGTTCGACAGTGCTTGCAACGGCTGACCACAACGTTCCGACGACGGGGAGAGCACATGGAATCGCTGATCCCCTGTCGCGAATGCAAGTTGAGCAGCTCGACAAGAACTGTGCACAGTTCAACGTGGTGCAGTTTGGTCTGCGTGACCGCCGTCAAGGAATCATTCATGTTGTCGGACCGGAGCAAGGCGCAACGCTTCCGGGGATGACGATCGTGGCGGGGGATTCGCATACTAGTACGCACGGTGCATTCGCGGCGCTAGCTTTCGGGGTGGGGACTTCCGAAGTCGAGCACGTCCTCGCTACTCAATGCTTGTCCATGAAGCGAATGAGGCCGATGCTCGTACGCGTTGACGGCAATCTACCACGTGGGGTTACAGCAAAAGATCTGGCGTTGCGAATTATCGGAACGCTAGGAACGGCAGGTGGTACCGGCTACGCAATCGAATTTGCGGGCACGACCATCGATGCCATGTCAATGGAAGGGCGGATGACGCTTTGCAACCTTGCCATCGAGGCAGGCGCACGTGTCGGCATCATCGCCGTCGATGAGACCACCATCAACTACGTCAAAGGGCGCCCGTATGCACCCACCGGCGACCAGTGGGAAAAAGCGGTCGACTATTGGCGTACATTACACAGCGATAAGGATGCGCATTTTGAACGCATTGTAAGCATCGACGCGTCATCGGTTAGGCCCATGGTCACATGGGGGACATCTCCAGAAATGGTCGTATCTATTGACGATTCAGTTCCCGATCCGGCTCTCGAATCGAACGATGTCAAGCGCCAGGGAATGACACGAGCATTGGAATATATGGCCGTAAGTGCTGGTACCGAAATCTCATCGATCGCATTAGACAAGGTTTTCATTGGTTCTTGTACCAACGCGCGGATCGAAGATTTGCGCGCTGCAGCCGCGATCGTTCGAGGACGTCGAGTTTCTTCAAGCATCAAGCAGGCCCTGGTGGTGCCGGGGTCCGGTCTGGTCAAAGCACAAGCGGAAGCAGAGGGTCTCGACAAGATTTTTGTGGAAGCGGGTTTTGAATGGAGAGAGCCCGGTTGCTCGATGTGCCTCGGGATGAACGATGATCGGCTTGGCCCTGGCGAACGTTGCGCGTCGACATCGAATCGGAACTTCGAGGGGCGTCAGGGTGCAGGCGGGCGGACGCATCTGGTCAGTCCCGTCATGGCAGCGGCAGCGGCCGTCGCAGGCCATTTTGTCGATGTTTCTCAGGAGCTGCAATAATGGAAGCTTTCAATGTATTGACCGGTCTTGTTGTGCCTATCGACCGATCCAATGTCGATACCGATGCGATAATTCCGAAGCAGTTCATGAAGTCGATTGCCAGGACAGGATTCGGTGCGAATCTTTTCGACGAGTGGCGCTACCTGGATCGTGGAGAGCCGGGGCAAAACTGCGATGTGCGTCCTAAGAACCTTGAGTTTTCACTGAATGACAGTCGCTACGACGGCGCGCAGATCATGCTGACGCGTGACAACTTTGGATGTGGGTCTAGCCGTGAGCATGCTGCGTGGGCACTTCATGACTTTGGTATTAGAGCGCTCATAGCGCCAAGTTTCGCCGATATTTTCTATGGAAATTGCCTGAAGAACGGAATGCTCCCTGTCGTACTGCCGAAGGAAGCGGTGGACTATCTGTTTCACGCGGTGTACGCAACCAGTGGTTTTCGTTTGCGAATCGACTTGCGCAGTCAATCTGTCGCAACCGATAGCGGATTCGAAGTGAAGTTTGAGATCGAACCCTTCAAGAAGAAATGTCTTCTCGGCGGGCTAGACGACATTGGGCTGACACTTCAACGAATGCAGGAAATCCGTGATTATGAATCGCGACGGCGTGCGAGCGAGCCATGGCTGTTTTCAGATCTGTTGACCGAGTGAGTGGCGGCATTACCTACGAAGTTCGGTTCAGCAGCGGTCGTGCGTTTGCGCAACGACGTTAGAATCTGACCGGTGGCCCTCGCGGCAGCCCACTTCGAGTTCATTGGAAGTGGGGCCGCGTGTCGGATCAGGCGATCGTTGCGTGCCAGGCGCGCAATTCGAAATTCGGACCTAGAGCTTCCTCTAGAGAGGGAAACTTCGAGCCGATAACCTTGCGAGCAATCATGTGATCTGCGGGACGATTCACAGATTCAACGGAAATCAGATCGTTTTGCTTGTAACAAAGCACTGAGAATTGGCGGCTCGTTAAGTCGCCGCAGACCACTTCGGTATCGTGTCCAGCGTTGAGTCCAACTATCTGGAGCTTCAGATCTCGCTGATCGCTCCAGAACCACGGGATTTGCCGGTATGGGTTTGGCTTGCCACAGAGTCTGTTCGCCACACATCGCGCGTGGTCAACCGCGTTTTGGACGGATTCGAGACGCAGCAGACCAGTGGCGCTCTGATTGGGGAATGCAGCCACATCACCGATTGCCGATATCGCCGGGTCGGACGTCACCAGAAATTCATCCACTTTAATCCCGCCATCTATTTCCAATCCGGCGTCCGCAGCCAAGGTAACGTTGGGCTGTACCCCGATACCGAAGACTACCAAGTCGGTCTCCAGTCGCTTGCCAGTGGTCGTAGCAACGGCGGTCACCCGTCCATCCTCACCTTCGATGCTCGCTAGACCGGTCTGAAAGTGAAACTCTGTCCCCCAAGCCTCATGCGCAGAGCGAAAAAACCGTGACGTAGTCGGCGATGTAGCACGGGCCATGGGTCGGTCGGCAAGCTCAAGCACTTCAACGGAGGCGCCGAGCGTGCTTGCGACAGCAGCGAACTCCAATCCAATAAAGCCCGCACCGACGACGATCGCTTTCCTGACACTGGCTAGCCTAGGAATAATCAAGTCGGCGTCTTCACGAGATCGAAGGCCGAAGACACCATTTAGTTTTGAGCCGGGCACCGTGAGGGGGCGATTACGAGCTCCCATGGCTAGCACCAAATGATCGTAATTGAATATCTCACCGGATCGGGTGTGAACAAGTCGCTCAGTCCTGTCAATTTTAACTACCTCCGCACAGACGAGGCGGATCCGGTTTTCGTCGAAAAAGCGCTCGGGACGGAAGTGCAAGGCCTCCCGGTTAATTTTTCCCGTGACATAGGCCTTCGAAAGAGGAGGGCGTTGATAAGGTAGCCCGGGTTCATCACTGATAAGGGTGATTACGCCTTTATAGCCCGACTGCCTCAGCGAGGCTGCGGTCTGAAAACCACCGTGACCACCGCCCACAACCACTACAGAATGTTCCGCCACTGTTTGCTCCACTGCCAGTTTGACTGCTCTGGAATCGCGCCTTGATCTTGCGCTGCTTCCCGCCCACATTAACTGAGCGTACTGAATATCGATGCCCCGTCGTGCTGGTTCAGGTAAACCCTGGTCTCACTGATGGACGGGTGTTTTGTCGGTCCCCGGCAAGGGGACAGACAAGGTTCGTCGCAAGTCGGAGAATCGACCCGACCATGCAGGGACTTGCTGTTTCGTAGGGCGTGGATGTTGTGGTTAGTGAACGATTTGTAGGGAGATACTCATATGACTTCTGAGACTGAGGTGATGGTTAAAGCAACGTACATTTCTCCCGACGGGACATCGACGGAAATCGATGTCCCCCTCGGGACCACCCTCATGCAGGCTGCAACCGCGAATTGCATTGAGGGCATCATTGGCGACTGTGGAGGAAACGTCAGTTGCGCGACTTGTCACGTGCTCGTTTCTTCCGAATTTGTTGATAGACTGCCGCCGATGTCAGACGCCGAAAATCAGATGCTTGACTATACGGTCGCGCCCCGGCAACCGAACAGCCGGCTAAGCTGTCAGGTCCTCGTGACTGAGGAACTTGACGGTATCGTCGTCGAGATTGCGGATCCGCAGACCTAAGACGGCGTATCTGCCTGCTCCTGGCGGCCACCAAGTGGGCTTGGCTTTGCCTATGGGCACAGGGGGTCGCCCCGTCCACCGGCGTGGGTGGCCGCACGCACATTCTGCGTTCTAAAGGGTGTGAGTGCACGTGCATCACGCCGCATGCGACCGTGCCATGA
Organism: Paraburkholderia sp. LEh10; assembly: GCF_017814945.1. GTDB lineage: Bacteria > Pseudomonadota > Gammaproteobacteria > Burkholderiales > Burkholderiaceae > Paraburkholderia. The sequence continues at coordinate 132,223 of NZ_JAGIPX010000011.1, read as the reverse complement.
AGCGGTTGTCTCTGCTACGGCGGCCCCAAGAAGCGCGGTGCTGCTGTCAGAGAACGTGATGGGTTCAACGGCGATCATGCTTCGGACTCACTTGCGCAGGAGAAAACGACCACACCATTTAGCGCCGCATGTTAAACAGACTTTTCTCTGTGTCACTATGGCGGTGCAACTCGTTAAGGTAAGTTATGGACATGTTGCGAGCCATGAAGACGTTCGTGCATGTCGCACGATCCGGACACTTTGGCACGGCAGCGCGTCAGCTAAACTGCACGGCGTCACAGGTATCAAGGGCAATAGCAGACCTAGAGGCACACCTGGCGACGAGGCTTTTACACCGCACGACACGGAAAACTACACTTACAGCCGCAGGACATCGATATCTGGCGCGCTGTGTGCAAATTTTCGATGCGCTTGAGGAGGCGGAGGAAGAGGCGTCGGAAGCGTTGACCAACCCCCGTGGCACTCTGCGGGTACATGCCTTGCCGCATCTCGGCCAATATTACATTGTTGACCTCGCTACCGAGTATCAGCGGTTGCATCAGCACGTACAGGTCGATCTGACGTTTTCCTCCATCCAGCTTGATCCGGTCAGTAACGGTTACGACGTGTCGATCGTCGTCGCAGAACGGCTTCCGGACTCGACCCACATCGCCAAACGCCTGGGAACGAGTTTCAGCGTACTCTGTGCGTCCAAGGAATATGTGAAATCCTACGGGACGCCGTTGAACGTTGATGACCTGTCGTCGCACAGGATTGTCCAGCTCAACACATCGCTCTTCTTGCGCGGAAACTGGGTGCTGGATGGCCCGGATGGGCCGCAGGAGGTCGACATTTTTTCGACGCCAATATCCGTAAATATGGGCGAAGGTGTCAACGGTGCAGTACTCGCTGGGGCGGGTATTGGTTTGCTACCGATGGCGACCGCGATCCGCGGCCTTAAATCAGGACGTCTCGTACGCGTCATGCCCCAGTATGTGTCCTATCGAGCCGACGTGTTCGCACTGTATCCGTCGAGAAAGTATCTCGACGCGAAAACGGCGACCTGGATGAAGTTCGTCGAAACGGAACTCCCGCCGATACTTGCGTCCGAAGCTGACTATCTGAGATTTGACTATCACGAAGGGCTCGAGAGGTCTGCTTGACGCCGATGCAAAAAGACTTTTGGATCCTCCGACACCGACCGACTTAAGAAAAAACCGGCACTTTGCCAGATGGTGGTGCGCGCGGATAGTGGGCACCCATTGTTGCATTCTCCGGGCCATATCCAAGTCGTGCTATGCACCCTGATGTGGTGAGGCTCGTCTCCGGTCAGGATGACCATACTCGATTTTCCGTACCTTCGACAGGGGACTTACGCGGTCGCGCAACGCAGGCATAGTCCTCTCAGAAAACATATTCAGTGAAACGAGTGATGGTGCGGATCGCCAGCAGTCTTGGCTAGTTATCGCAGCGGCGCGGTCAGACATATGTCTGCAGTTGACGCGCCGAATCGATACTAGATGTGTCGGTCCGCTTAGCTTCGGCTCTGATTTAAAGCCCGAGCACCGTCCATACCCAATCACGCCACGGAGACAGCAACATGGCGGAATACGTAATCCAGACGATGGGACTTGGGAAGGAGTTCCGCGGATTCAAGGCAGTTTCCGATCTAGATCTGAAAGTACGAAAGGGGTCTATCCATGCTCTCATTGGGCCCAATGGAGCGGGAAAGAGCACGGTCTTCAACCTGATCACGAAATTTCTCCAACCGAGCAAGGGGCAGATTCTATATAAGGGCGAGGACATCACTCAAGCAAGGCCCGAGGAAGTTGCCTTGAAAGGGCTCGTGCGATCGTTTCAGATATCGGCTGTGTTCCCGCATTTGACGGTGCGTGACAACGTTTGCATTGCATTGCAACAGTCGATGCGAAATTGGTTTCATTTTTGGCGTTCTGAAAGAGTGCTTGATTCCCTGAATGAAAGAGCTATGGAACTCGTTCATGCAGTCGGTCTGGAAGAATACGAGGATATCCCTGCGGTGCAGTTACCGTACGGCCGAAAGAGAGCCCTTGAATTAGCGACAACGTTAGCTGTTGAACCGGAAGTTTTACTGCTCGACGAGCCGTTGGCCGGTATGGGACACGAGGACATCGACCGGACGGCCGAGCTTATCCGACGTGTCGCGAAGCATCGGACAATTTTGATGGTCGAGCATAACCTCTCTGTCGTAGCAAGTCTGTGCGACACCATTACTGTCTTGACGCGCGGGCGTACGCTCGCCGAGGGAACGTACTACGAAGTTTCGCGTAACCCCGAAGTACGAGCCGCCTACATGGGAACCGCAAATGAGTGACGCCGCTGTGCTAGATGGGTGGCAAGCGCCGCCAACTAACGACTCATGTCTACTTTGCATCGATGGGCTCAACGCATTTTACGGCGAGAGCCACGTGTTGCACGGCGTTTCGCTCGAAGTGCGTCGTGGTGAAGTCGTAACTCTCCTTGGACGCAATGGCGCAGGAAAGACCACGACGCTCCGTTCTATCATGGGACTTGTCAAGCGCCACGGATCCGTCCGGGTCGCAGGCGACGAAACCGTGCGGCTATCGCCGGAGAAGATTGCTCGGCTGGGGGTGGGCTATGTGCCAGAAGAGCGGGGCATCTTCTCAAGTCTGAACGTCGAGGAGAATCTGCTGCTTCCACCCGTCGTCAAGCCGGGTGGCATGTCCGTCGACGAAATCTATGCGTTGTTTCCAAACCTGTTCGAGCGGCGCGCCAGTCAGGGTACGAAGCTGTCTGGCGGCGAGCAGCAAATGCTCGCGATAGGCCGAATCTTGCGTACCGGTGCCGATTTGATCTTGCTTGATGAGCCGACTGAGGGCCTTGCGCCTGTAATCATCGAGCAGATCGGGAGGGCTTTGCACATCTTGAAGAAAAAGGGGCTCACGATCCTGCTGGTCGAGCAAAATTTCGCTTTTGCTCGCACTGTGGCAGATCGGTACTACATCTTTGAGGAAGGACATGTTGTCGATTCAATGACGAGAGACGAGCTGGATGATCCTTTCAACAAAGAGAAGCTTAACTCTCGCCTCGGCGTTTGATGGAGCACTGTTATGTTCGAACACTTCGGCGTATTACTGCAGGCTTTGTCTGGCCAAATTCTCGTTGGCATGATCAATGGCTCTTTCTATGCCATGTTGAGCCTGGGTTTGGCGATTATCTTCGGCCTCTTGAACATCGTGAACTTCGCCCACGGTGCGATGTACATGATGGGGTCATTTGTTGCATGGTATCTACTGAACGTTTTTGGCGTTGGCTACTGGTATGCACTCATTTTGGCGCCGATCACCGTCGGTGCAGTGGGTATCGTAATCGAGCGTCTGATGATTCGACGCGTGTATAGGTTGGATCATATTTATGGCTTGCTGTTGACGCTCGGGCTGTCCCTCATTATCGAAGGGCTGTTCCGGCAAGAATATGGCAATGCCGGACAACCTTACTCGATCCCTCCTGCGCTGCTTGGGGCAAAGAAGCTCGGATTCATGGTCCTACCGTACTATCGCGTCTGGGTCATTGTTGCATCACTTGCGCTATGTCTTTCGACCTGGTTCGTTATCGAAAAAACACGACTTGGTGCGTACTTGCGTGCGGCCACGGAGAACCCCATGCTGGTTCGCGCCTTTGGAATCAACGTACCGCGTCTGATCATGCTGACTTACGGGTTCGGCGTAGCGCTCGCCGCTCTCGGTGGGGTTATGGCCGCGCCGGTGTATCAAGTCAGCCCGCTAATGGGATCAAACATTGTTATCGTTGTTTTCGCAGTCGTCGTGATCGGCGGAATGGGGTCGATTATCGGAGCGGTCATTTCGGGTTTTTGCCTGGGAATCGTGGAAGGTCTCACAAAGTTTTTCTACCCGGAAGGCTCCACTGTCGTTATCTTCGTTGTTATGGCGATCGTTCTTTTGCTCAAACCGGCGGGACTTTTTGGCAAGACTGATCTTGCGCAAGTCATTCCCAGTGAAGCGAGCGCACTTGTGCTTCGGGCGAACAGCAGACTAGTGTCGAGGTGGCTGGGCCGGGGCCTGCTGATTCTGGCGATCGTTGCTCCATTCATCGGAATTTATCCCGGATTCGCGATGAAAGCGATGTGCTTCGCGTTGTTTGCCGCAGCATTCAACCTGCTGATTGGCTTTGCTGGATTAATGTCTTTCGGCCACGCCGCGTTCTTCGGCGTCGGCGCATACGCTTCCGGGATCGCACTTCGTGAATGGGGGGTTTCTCCTGAGATTGCGCTCGTCATAAGCGTTGCCGGCAGTGCGTTGATCGGGCTGATTTTTGGGTTGGTAGCGATACGTCGTCAGGGTATCTATTTCGCGATGGTCACGCTGGCGCTGTCGCAACTCATCTACTTTCTCTGCGTTCAAATGCCCTTCACGGGCGGCGAGGACGGCTTGCGCGACGTCCCTCGTGGCAAGCTGTTTGGACTGATTGACCTCACTCCAACGCTTCACGCCTACTACTTCGTTCTCTTCGTTTCGCTTGTTGGACTGTTCATCATCTATCGTTGCGTTCACTCGCCATTCGGTCGTGTCTTGAAAGCGATTGGCGAGAATGAGCCACGTGCTATATCTCTTGGATACAAAACCCGCCGCATAAAGTTGATTGCGTTCGTGCTCTCTGCCGCGCTAGCCGGGCTTGCAGGTGGCGCTAAAACGCTCGTGTTTCAGATCGCGGCACTGACGGACGTGCATTGGGCGATGTCCGGTGAGGTAGTCTTGATGACATTGATTGGTGGACTCGGTACTCTGCTCGGGCCAATGGTCGGGGCGATCGTCATGATTTCGATTGAAGGTTATCTGGCCAGTTTGGGCTCGTGGGTTACCGTCATACAGGGAATTATTTTTGTCGCATGCGTGTTGCTTTTTAGACAGGGTATGGTCGGTGGTTTGGAGGCGCTGGTCGCGCGCAGGGGACGACAAAGTCGTCGGGGGACCTCCGATGGAGGGCCGGAATGCGATGAGGCGCTTGCGTCGGAGGGCACGCGACCTATTGGGTCCAAGGCGCGTGTCGCGTAAGAATTCAAATGCGATATATGGACGTGATGGTATCGCCGGCAATACCGTCACGTTCCGATAAGATCACCGTCTTAATGCTCGCGCCTCGACCAGCCAGGTCAAGTCCCCAAAAAGGGGGCCCTCCGGTGGGATGAGATGAAGCATTCCTCCCACATCCGATACTGGTCGTTCAGCCGGTCACTCGTGATAGGTCCGTAGCGCGTCTATCACAATGCGAAGCACAGGACGGAGTTGTCTCCTGCTTGGGTAGTAGAGGTAACAGGCATCACGTGGCAGGGACCATGATGGCAACAGCTCAACAAGGTCTCCAGATGCTATAGCCATTTGGACCTGATCGTGAAGTGTATATAGCACACCGAGATTTCGGATAGCTGCGTCGATTAGCAATCCCATATCGTTACTGATAAAAGATGGGTCTACGATCGCATTCACCTTGCGACTATCCTTTCGAAATTCCCAGCGCAGCATCGCGCCTGAAGTGGGCGCACGCCATACCAGGCAACGGTGAGCGGCAAGGTCAGATGGTGCCGCGATTTTCGGTGTCGCCGCAAGGTACTGCGGGGATGCGACGACGACCGTGCGCGTCTTTTGACTAATACGTACCGCCGTCATGTCGCGAGCCACATGCTCTCCGTAGCGAATGCCGGCATCAAATCCGCCGGCGACGATATCGATATCGTTGTCGTTGCTTGTCAATTCAACTGTCAGACTAGGGTGCAGTTTTGCCAGTTCCTCGAGCTTGGGAAGTACGATCAAGGACGCGGCGCTGCGGTGCGTGTTAATGCGAACCAGTCCGGTCGCTCGCGCCGAGTCTTCCGCGAGTACGTCGATCGCGTCCTCGATTTCCGCAAGTGCAGGGTGGAGGCGTTCTAGTAGACGCTCGCCTGCGGGGGTGGCCGCAACACTTCTTGTTGTCCGATGTAAGAGCTTGACGTTCAAGCGCTCTTCCAGTAGCCGCATAGCATGGCTAAGAGCTGATCCCGATAACCCAAGCTTATGAGCGGCTCGCGTAAAGCTACGCTCGTCCGCTATGCGTGCGAAAGCAAGTAAATCGGACAGGTCTTCCCGTCTCATTGTTGAGCCTCACTCAGGACGTTATCCATTTTATCGGGGCTTATTGATCGAGGCACTTTTCCGTATTATTTCTGTGCCGAAGTAAGAAGGATTCCGTCACGATGCAGGGGTTGCGCGCGAGATAGGTGATCGTGTTCAGTGGTTCGACATCGAGACTCATCGATCTGCTGATTCGGTACTCATTGAACAAGCGGACCTGGCCTATCGCCATAGTCGGCGATTGGCTTTTCCGTCGAGGGGAAGGACGCTCAAGTCTCAAAGCACAGCGGGATCTATCCTCGATTTCTGGTGCGGCTGGGAGAAGGCAATCTCCCGCTTGGCTTGCAGGGATTCAAACGAATTCACGATGGAGAAACATAAATCGGCAAGATCTAGATATTCTGTCTGACTGCATCGCGCTGGGCAAGGTTGAAGGTAATTCGATGCCTGCAACGCGTGCGTTGCTAGCAAGGCAAGTCGCACCCAAGGCATAAGGGGCGGTCGTAGTGTGGACGCCAGCACTTCATCTCGAACAAGCTTGCTCTACGACGAAGCGGTCAGTGGTCTCCCGCGCAGTCACAGATCAGCGCGTCGCGCCGTACCGCCTCACTAATTTTTACGCTCTCGGGAAGAGTTGACATGATCCTATACGATGGCAATGCACCTGGTCCGAATCCTGTCAGCGTTCGACTGTTCATATTCGAACGTTGTGGCATCAAGCTCGACGTCGAATCCGTCGATTTGCGAAATCTTGCCAACCGTAGCAGACGCTACCGTACAACGGTGAACTCGCGTGGCGAAGTGCCGGCTCTTAAGCTGGACGACGGCCGCATCATTACCGAAATCACAGCCATCTGCGGCTATCTCGACGAAGTGGCCAAAGGTGGCAAGCGACTGTTTGGTGAAACACCCGAGGAGCGGGCGGAGATCGCGATGTGGGTCCGGCGAGTCGACCTTGAAGTCTGCCAGCCCTTTGTGACATGGTGGCGTGGCACGGACGCTGGGGAGAACCTCTATCGGGGTAACCGCGTTTTGTTTCCTGAGGCCAAGACCAACAACCGCCTGCTGGCCGAGAAGGGGCTCAACCAGCTTGACGACGACATGGAGAGACGCGCCTTTGTCGCTGGAGATCGCATCACCATGGCGGACATCCTTCTCTATGGCTTTATGGGGGCAATGAATCAGATGATTCCCTCGCTCAACCCGCCGGGGCGGACCAAGGTGGCAGCGTGGTTCCTCCGAATGGCCGGGCGTGAGGCGGCCAAAAAGATCATGACCGATTTACCATCCAAGATCGAAAACTAGGAGTGTCCTGAGGGATGTCCGGATGTCCGCGCAGGCAGAAATAGCGCTAGGCGACCTGACTGATCCGTCGTTTGACACCAACGGATCAGGATCTCGAGATCTGACGTTTGAGATGACGTCCGCGACTCGCGATGGCATCTCATCCCGTCAACAGAAGCTTTTGACGGGGGTGCCGACATGGATGCATGGACCATCTTCTGACGACTTCGACGGACTTCGCGAACGTTGCAGTCGAAGTCTGCATTCACAACAATGTGTCAATAGATGGCCCACCCGCCTCGTATGACTTTCAGGGACCGGGGCTCGGAGACACTGAAAAGCGAGGCATTCGCTCACTTAGCCATCCGTCCAACATATCGATCTGCAGGAACTCGGTGGGAACATCATACGGCGGATATCGCATCCACCAGTACAAATCTTTACCGACATAGAGTTCGATGATCTTAGGGGCTACTCGCTCGGATGGTTGCGGCCATGAAAGCAGGCTTCGAATCTGTTCGATGCGCGGGGTGAGGAAATTGCGCCGCCCCTCAATCTTTGCGAGTTGATGCTTTCCCGGCGGTAACTCAAAGATCCGCTCACGCAGCCGCCGCAGGTCCTTGATGCAGTACGCGGGTTGGTTGTATTTGCACTCGACGGTCACCCACGTATTGGTTTCAGGCCAATATGCCAATACATCAAAATCTCCTACGTCATCGAATCGTTCCTTCGAGAACGCTCTTCTAAAGTCAATTCCTTTTTTCACAAATCGTGCGGAACGTTCAAAAATTTCTGCCGCTTTTCGCTCCAGGCCTTTCTCGATCCCCTCCTTAATGGAGCGAACCGCTATCTTGACCGTCGACCACTCGAAGTCCGCGGGCAAGAAACCATTGCGGATACTTTGCATCCAAACTTGGCTGGTGCGTTCCGCGAGCGACGCACCCCAGCATAGATTTCCGTCGGAGAGCTTAATCAAGGGGCGAATGTTCAATCGTGCGCCCCGTTTGTTGTGCTCCCAAACCGGCACGTCGGACTCGGGAGCGTCACGGCCAATGAGGCGACGTACCTGTTCGCGCTCTAACGTAAGAAATGAAATGATCTTCTTCGCGGATTCGGCCGAAAAGTTGTCGATGCTAGGTATCAGGATGTCGACAAGTTGATCGGGCGATGCTTTATAGCCAAACCTAAAATCTTTCGATCCACCAAGCGAAACCCACCTGGTCAGCACATAAAGAACCTGCGTCAATTGACTGAACGTGAATCCCACATCCTTATCAAAAGCTGCATCGATCTTTGTCAGCCAATCTGGAACAACGTCGTCGGCTTGGACTTCGTCCACAGAGGACACGTTATGTCCGAGTTGAATGCTTGCACGCTCGCGGGCAAACGTCTCCTTTCGTCTCGCCCCGTCATCGGAATAGAAGACGTCGGGAACGAAGTCATCAGTAATCTCGATCCCTCCGACCTCCACTTCGTTGTAAAGCACGTCACTCGCCTCGTAAAGCACCAGAAGCCAGTCGATCTCGGCGAGCAAGCTGCCTGTGCTGTCAGTCTGTGCAGTCCGAGCGCCGGGCGCGTCAGCGCTGAGGCAGGCTTCAATGAGGTATCGATAATTGCGCGCCGTCCTGAGAAACTCCTCCGATGCCTCGGAGAGCGACCCTTCCCTGTCATAGTCAACCTCGTGGGACAAACTCTGATGGTGTCGCGCAACCTCGTTGCGATGGAGCGTAGTCAGCTCATCATATCGACTGATAGCGAACTCGAGCAGCGAATCTGAATTGAACTCAGCGATGCGTGCGTGGACAAGCGAGCGATATTCATCGCGTGCCGAGCTGACAATGCGCTGCCCGGCGGCAAGCTCATAACGACCAGGCTTCACACCGACTCTCAGGATGAGCTTGGCAAGCTCTCGTCTTGCCAGCTTGTACTGTTCGGACGTCGGACGAAGCGCAAAGCCGGTCTCCGGAACGTCAACTTCCCGCGCCACCGTAGTGAGTCTAAAGCGGATTCCATGGGACGCTGTCCCATCCAGACCCTCTTGCGTCTCATGGCGGACAGATAGACCGAGCAGCGGCGAAACACCGCCTATCCACTCTCGCACACACTCGACTTCAAAACGAGCGTCAATTGGACTATCCAATTCGCTTTGAACCCGAGCGAGGTTTACGCGTGCCTGTATTGCAACCGAACCCTTCTCGTCGATGGTCGTTAGCGCCCATTCTGACATGAGTGGGTGCGATGCCGCGTCCTCCGATGCGCCGCTACCAGATCCTAGCGTCTGGGGATCCGGTAGTAGTCGGATCGTTATCCGTGGACGCTGGAATAGGGCTTCTGTTTCAAGGACGTCTTTGCGTTGGGCGGTTGCGTCTGCCGCACAGTGCGCAAGCATCAACAGCAACTTTCGGTTGAGGACGTCCGAGTCGGCAAGAGAATCCTCACAAACAAAATACACCATGCAATGCCCCACGGCAGCGCCCTTGGTATGGACCCTGCGGATGCGCGATCTCAGCGTATAGATTTCGCCAGCAGGAGGGCCAAATTCCCATGATGCGCAGCAATCATCCGGAAACGCCGGCGGAGCATTATTCCAGTATTCCAAAAGCTGGGAATGCCTCCAGTTTGATGCCCAGTGAGGGTCAAGTATCATCAGCGTCGGCGTGAGCGCACCTTCAACAAGAACGCCATCCGTGTCGCGAAAGGACGCGTAGAGATCAGGTATAGATCTGGACATCGGGCCAATCATTTCTTCATTGGCGTCAACGTACGCCCAGAACGCATTCAACTCTTCAGGATCGCGCAGCGAATCGAATAAGGTCACGAAATCGGGAAGCCAAACAAGGCGGGCCCCTGTAGAGGGACGCGTTACGCTCGACAGAGCCGTCGAATAGCCGTCGATAACAACGGTAATCCGAACGTCGCCGACGCCTGGCGACGACGCGTTCCGCTTGGGGATGCCTACGATTGACCCATTGCGCCGTGCCATTCCCCATTCGGTGCCTTCACGGAAAGTCTGCAAGATGAATTGCTCAACTTCTTCGATATCTGCGACGTTCTCTGGACGCAATACGAGAATGAAGTCGAGCACACTATCGACCAGCATGACCGCAGCGAAATCTTGGCCCAACCGGCTAGACGGCGTCGTGAATTTCGCTGGGCCAGGCAGGAGCGTTCTCTCGGGCATGCGCTCCGCGAGGAATTTGCTGACCGCTTCAGTGACCGCGCCTGTGCCTGGCGTCTGGGTGAGGCGTCTTGCGCTCCAGTACTCAAGGATTGTCGACGGTGCGTCGCGCAAACAGACGGGAAACATCGTTCCATCGATGTCAAGCAGAATGTATGGAGTCGCCTCGCCGGACATGACTGCGTTTCCGAACTCATCTTGGGTGTCGGGACGCTGTGCCGAGCCGAGCTTGACAATAAGCTCATGGCTCAGTGAATCGGCAGCGCGAGTTGTCTGGGCTGCCGACCGGATAGCTGGACCACATACTTCCCAGAAGCTTTGCGACGGAACTTCGACGTGTCCGGACGATATCTCGTTCGCGTCCCGTACGAGGCTTTTATCGATCTGCGATATCACATGGTCTTGCAGGCGCAAGACCGTGTCCATGTCAGACAGGGCGGCCGGAATATCCGACGTCCCTAGTCTGAAAGCCTCAATAAAGTCAGGGATCCGCTCTACACACGCTCCATAGAATATCCGGCGAGCGACACCAGCTGACATCAAACGAATATCACCCCAGTCGGGCTCCGGCACATAATCTTCGAGCATGGGGAATGAAGGAAACGCCTGATAAAGCGCGCTGCAAAAATCCGCGAATGCACCGAAGGAAGTTAGTTCATTTTCACCGCTGAATCGCTCAGGCGGCATCGAAGCGAGTACCGACCACGCGAGACTGTGCTTGACCTGAGAGGAGATGTTAGGCAACCAGAGCTGAGATACGGCGATCGCGAGGCACACGTCATCGGCGCGGTATTTGCTGAAGATCAGCTCCAGCGGATCTGACAGCTGCGAAAACGGAACCTGCTCCCGCGGTGCGTTTCGTCTGTTTTGCAACGATCTGAGTAACGCACTCAACTCAGGTTTTTCTCGACGTGCCCGCTTAAGTCTTGACTTTTTCCCCATTTTTCTCTCGGTTTTTTTCATTTGTCCATTGCTGCAGCTCGCACCTTGGCAGGCGGCGTTCTGGCAGTCTCGTGCCGACCACACAGCAGAATTATGAACGCGTCGCCCCGTTCCAGATTGCAGAAACGCAGAAGCATCAGCGTCAATCTGGACACTGTGAAAACTAGTTGCTATCGCTCGGAAAATGTGCCGGTTGAAGATGGCTCGTCGGCGAAATCAACCCATTCTGTCACTGCCGGTGGCGTCGTCTGACTCCGACACATCAGTTCCATCGCTAGCCGAAGCAGGTCCAAACGTTGTCCGTCGTCAAATTCAGCAGCATTTCGTCCCTGTGGGAGATTGCTGCTCATAGAGCTTGTATTCAATCCTCAAGCCTTGCCGACGTTTTTTGCCCGGGCATATGCGATGGACCGATGATTTTACTGCCTCGCCGGCCAGTATGTGTCGAATGACGTCACGGGTCTCGAACGTTAGGGGGTCTTGTCGAGACGGTTCTTGTTCACTCTGCTCGATCGACCAGGTATCGCTCGTCAATCATGCTGCGGGTCGACGGCCACCTCAACGACCCGAAGGGGCTAACGAAACCCGGCGCTATCTTGGTTGAATGGCGAGCGCCCCTTGTTCTTGAGCAGTCGCTCGAATCAGGGGCGGTTGCCTGGGATCGTGTAACCGCCGTCGATGAGAATCGTTTGACCGGTTACGAAGCGCGATGCGTCCGAGCAGAGCCACACGACCGCCTCGGCAACTTCGTCAGACGTACCGACGCGCTTCATCGGCGTATGCGCGAGAAATGGCTTGCGAGTCTCGTCGGTGGTGCTGTTGCGCAACATCTCGGTATCAATGATCCCGGGATTCACATTGTTCACCCGGATGCCCGAGGAGCCTGTTTCCAGCGCCAACGCACGGGCCATCCCGTCCATGCCGGCTTTGCTCATTGTGTACAGGGTCGATCCGGGAAACGCACCCCGAGCGAGCCACGAAGATGTGTTGACAATCGCGCCTCCGTGGTCCTGTTGCTTCATCCTGGCAATCTCAGCCTTGCAGCAGAGCCAGGTGCCTCTGAGGTTGGTGTCGATTACATCGTCGAAATTGGCGACCGTATGGTCCCCGATCTCGCCCCAAGCGCCCATGATGCCGGCATTGTTGAATGCTGCGTCCAGGCGTCCGAATCGTGCGACGACGTTTTCAATCAGTGCCTCGACTTCCGCGGGTTGCGAAACGTCCGTTGGAAAGGCTGCTGCGGACCCACCGAATCGCTCAATTTCCTCAACCACGCTGTCGAGTGCCTCAACTCGACGGGCCGCGATAGCCACGTGTGCGTCCCTCTGCGCAAAAAGCAGAGCAGTTGCTCTGCCGATGCCCGAGCTGGCACCCGTGACGAGCGCAACCTTCCCGGAAAGGTAACGTTCCATTTTGCTCTTCTCCAGTCAAAGGTTGACGACAGTGCATGTGAGCGGCTGCCCGGGGATTTCCCGAGCGCGCTTACGGCTGGTCGGTCGGACGCACCACGATCTCATTGATAGCGACCCGGCGCGGATTTGTGACAATGAAAGCGACAGAGTCAGCGATGTCTTCCGCATGCAACCGTTCGACTTCACCGAACGCTGCCGTGAAGCCTTCCCATTGACCTTCCTGGTTCCACAGTTCGGTCGTAGTCGCACCCGGTTCGACAACTGAGAAACGAACCGACTTGCGGGTGAACTCTTGACGCCACGCCTCGGTGGCTGCTGTGACGGCGAACTTTGTAGCGTTATAAATTGCGACTTGCGGCGCGGCGAACCTTCCGGCGACCGAAGAGATATTGACAACGTCTACGACCTTGCGGGAGCTCGTGGACACCGCCTCGACGAGATGGGGGAGCGCGGCTTTTGTGACATACATAAGGCCGCGAAGGTTGACGTCGACCATCTGATCCCAGTGTTCGAGAGGGGATTCGATTGAGGGGCCATTGAGCATGACGCCCGCGGCGTTCACAAGCGTGTCCAGACGGCCGAACTCTTGAACCGTGCGTTTAACCACCCGGTCGGCTTCTGCTGCCGTAGTCAAGTCTGCATCGATCGCCAACGCGACGCCGCCCGCAGCAACGATTCTCTCGGCCAGTTCCTTAAGGCGCTCAGCGCGACGGGCTACGATTGCGACCTTGGCGCCTTCCTTTGCCAACCGAAGCGCGGTAGCCTGTCCAATCCCACTAGAGGCTCCAGTCACAAGCGCGACGGTACCAACGAGTGCGTTTGCTTCAATCACGATTTACTCCCTATAAGTCGGTCAGTTTGCATTGCGTGCGCGGGTCGACAAGTCAGATCCCATACCACGTCACGTCACAACAGTGACTGTAGGCCGTCTCGGTAGGCAAACGTTAGTCCGATCGTTCCGAATGATTGCCTGATTCTCTGGCTCAACGCACCTTTCGATAATCGGATGGGCGGATTGGTGCATACTCGTTTAAACGCGAAACTGTGAGGGAGTTACCGTGATACTGGAGCCAGACGAGTCCGATCTCGCCCGGAAAATCGAAACGCAGCCCATCAGGGAACGACTTGCGCTGCGCATCGCTGCCTACGTCGGCGACGTCGAAGAACGGAGTACAACGCTGCCTGGTTTGAGTTTTGCGAAGGTAATGCAACCGACAGCGCCCACGTCCTATCTCTACGACCCTAGTCTTTCTATGATCATTCGAGGTAGGAAGCGGGTTCGATTGGGGGAGCACGTTTATATATACGACGAGTCGCGCTTTTTGCTAACGGCTGTCAACCTTCCGACGGTGACCGAAGTGCTTGAGGCAAGCCCCGAAAGGCCCTATATCTCACTATTGATGAGACTCGATCTCCAGGCTGCGCGTCAGACAATCGCCGACGTCGACACCAGGAAGGGGCCGCCGCCTGCAAGCGGTTTCGCAATGGCGACCGGCCCCGCGACGCCGCAACTCTACAACGCGATCGAGCGCCTTATCGACTTGCTGGATAGTCCAGATGATCTAGCTCACCTGGGGGCTCTGATCCAGCGCGAGCTCATCTATCGCATTCTCACAAGTCCTGCCGGCGCTCGACTGCGTGAGACAGTCTTGTTGGGTACGCAGAGTCAGAAAACGGCAAAGGCGATAGCGTGGCTTAGGGAGAACTTCAAGGAACCGCTGAGGGTCGAGGAGTTAGCTGAAATGGCCGGGATGGGGGTGTCGACTCTTCATCATCATTTCCGGGCTATGACTGCAATGAGCCCGGTTCAATATCAGAAGCAGTTGCGGCTGCATGAAGCACGACGCCTCTTGCTGGGAGAAGATATAGACGCCGCGACGGCTGCTATGCGAGTGGGCTACGAGAGCGCGACTCAGTTCAGCCGCGAGTACCGACGGATGTTTGGCGCACCCCCGATCCGCGATGTAACGCCGCTGCGCAGTGTAAAAGGCATACGGACGACTTCTTGAACATTCCCTGCCGGCTGGAAGACTCGGGTTCACCGGGAAACAGAAGCAGTCGTCGATCGGTGCGCGGCCGTTCGCATTGCCATCGCAACCGTTCGCACGACTGCGGCGTGCGTTGCGCCACGTCTTCGTGGACGCCAGCGCCATTGGTGGGACGGCCCGGCCACGCAGGTAGCTACCACGAAGCTACGCCGCGATGGCCGGATTCAACGGCGCAACGATCCAGCTAGAGATGTCGGGGAATGCTCCGCGCTCCAACTAAGGAATGCTCCAACCGCCGTCAATGACGAGTTCCGAGCCAGTAACGTATCGCGCTTCGTCTGATGCGAGGTATAAGGCACCGTATGCCATATCGAGCGGTTCGCCAGAAAACCCCATCGGCACTAGCGCCAAGACCGCTGCGTTCTCTTCGTCGGTCAGATTGTCCATTGCTGGCGTACGCGTATTTCCAGGAAACACCGCGTTGACTCGCACGCCGCGCTTTGCATACTCGAGCGCGACTGCCTTATTAAGCATGCGCAAGCCGCCCTTGGACGAGTGGTAGGCGGTGAAGCCCGTGGTCCCGATCATGCCATAAAGCGAGCAAATATTGACGACCGCACCATTTCCAGATCTGGTCAGCTCGGGCATGGCGGTACGCATGCCAAGATACGGGCCGGTGAGGTTGACGGTGATAACTTTATTCCAGTCGCTGAGGGCTGTTCCCTCAAGGCCAGAGGCGTTGAATACTGCCGCGTTGTTTACCAGTGTCGTCAGTTTTCCATATTCACTGACGGCTTTCGAAACGCAGGCACTCCAGTCGGCCTCGTTAGTAACGTCCAGCTTCTGAAACACCGCGCGAGCACCTTCCGATCGCAGACGGCTAACCACCGCTTCGCCCTCTGCTTGCAGTACGTCGGCCACGACGATCGCGGCACCTTCTGCAGCAAAAAGTTTGACGATTCCCTCGCCGAGGCCACGCGCCCCACCTGTCACGATTGAGACCTTTCCTTCAAGCCTTCCAGCCATAGCATTGCTCCTTTCTGTCGCTAGAAGTGCAAGCATGGCAGTGTTGCGTCTTGTCGAGGTAGCCCAAACCTTCCCATTCGTTGCCAGATTCTCCTGGCTCTTGGAAGCGCATTGCGCGCATTACTGAGTCTTGCTCATCACTTCATGCCTTCACAACCGGCTAATCAAATAGTCATGCTCAGTCTACGCTTTGCTTTCCGCGTTAAGTTCGCTACAAGTGGAGAGGATGAGCATGAAACGTTGGATTCTTCAGGCAGGTGCAACAACTGTCGACGGTCTGATCGAGGAGGCAGTAGAGACGCCCCATCCCGGACCGGGGCAGGTGCGTGTGCGTGTTAGTGCGGTGTCACTCAATTTCCGGGATCATCTGATTCTGTCGGATGCGCACGAACCGTGGCGGCTGAACTCCGACCTTGTGCCGGCCGCCGACGGTGCCGGTGTGGTCGACGCGGTAGGGGAGGGTGTAACGAAGTGGAACGTGGGCGATCGCGTGCTGACTGTCTACCTTCGCAACTTTCCGACGTGGCCGCCCAACGACGACATTGGGTTGGGACTTGGTTCGCGCGACGAACATGGCGTTCTTGCGGAGTACGTTGTGCTTCCAGAGGCGCGACTGACCCGGGCGCCGGACAATCTGTCACTTGCGGAAGCGTCCACATTACCATGCGCTGCGGTGACTGCCTGGACGGGCCTTCAACATGCCCACCCCGTCAGTACCGGTCATAAGGTACTCATGCTCGGTACAGGAGGCGTTTCGCTCTTTGCTGTCAGCTTGGCGAAGGCGCTGGGAGCGGAAGTGTTTGTCACGAGCAGTCGGGACGACAATGCAGCACGATTGAAAGCTCTCGGAGTGGAGCGCGCCTTCAATTACAAGACCGATGCTGAATGGGGAAAATCGGTTTTCGCTGCGACGGGTGGAGTGAACAAAGTCATTAATACGGCAGGCTTGGGCTCGGTCAATCAGTCGGTGCAAGCTTTAGCGTATGGCGGCGATATCGCTGTAATTGGTCTTATGACGTTTGGTGACGCGATAGATCCTGGGCTGTTTCTCGCCAAGGGCGTGAGCCTGCGCGGTATCCCGGTTGGCAGCCGTGAACAGCAGGAGCAGGTGGTTGACTTCATCGAACGTCACGATATCAAACCAATCATTCACGAAACATACCATTTCTTCGATGTCAGGGCGGCGTACGAGGCCCAGTTGTCCCCCTCCTTGTTCGGCAAAGTCGTCATTAAGGTTTCAGCGGAATGACCTGACGTTTTCGTGACCTGTCGGTCTCGAGGGCCGCACCGGTGAGGAGATGTTGGGGACAGGGAAACCTGCTGTCCAGTGAGGGTCTTTTGCGCAGACGCGGCAGTCCCAGCCGGAGAGAGTTCAAGTCGTTTGCTCTAATAGACGTTCGAACCCAAACGATTCCGCACTTCGAAATCGATAAAATGGATTTATAAAGAAGCATTGAGAGATTCGGCGCGCTTTTTAGCATACGCAAGGTTCGGATCGTCGAACGTGAACTCACGTGCGCTTGGAGTTGCATCAGCGGCGCATGTGCTAGCCCATGCCTCCTTTGTCTTCGCGGTTTGTCCCCCGCACGGGGGGCTGACGATGCGAACCTTAGATCGTTAAATCAGAAGGGCGCACACTCGAATCCGCGTCCCCTCGGAGTGGCGCCATATCTACCGGTGGAAAAATGTCAGAAAAGACGCGAACGCTCGCTCCACTTATGCCGCCCCAATCAACTGCGGGCGAAATAGATTGCGCATGGTCCGTGGTGGTTGGAAGCGGATTGCTCATGTTCATCAATCTCGGTCCGGTCCTTTACTACACGGCGGGCGTTTTCACGAAAGCTATCACGGATGATGTTGGCTGGCCGCGCGGAACCATAGCGTCTGCCGCCTTGCCTGCGAATATCGCGATAACTTTACTTTATCCGCTGGTTGGTTGGGCAGTTGGAGCGTTCGGAGGACGGTTGGTGTCGTTGGTGTCTACGATTGCGTTTGGCCTTGCCCTCGCGGCGCTTGGACATTTCTCAAGAACGCCAGTGTCGTTTGCGGCGTTAATGTTTATAGCCAGCATTGCGGCCTTCGGACTGACTCCTCTTCCGACTGTACAGCTTGTTTCGGGCTGGTTCGACCGGAGACGGGGGATGGCGCTGAGCATTAGCCTGGCGCTTGGCGGCATCGGTATCGCCGTTTTTCCTCCCTTGGCCGCGAAACTCATCATGCTATTCGGTTGGCGCATCGCATACGCTGGTTTGGGGGGCGTCGTGATCTTGGTGGGAGTCTTTGCCACACTGCTGCTGATCAAGGACCCTCCGTCAAGGGGAGCGGTTGACGTCGGGCGTGCCTCGAAGAACGCTGGTGACACCCTGAAGATGGCCGTTCAAACGAAACATTTCTGGAAGTTGGCAGTTGCATTTTTAGCGATATCTGTCGCGGTGAGCGGTGGTGCTAATAGCCTGCCGCTGATTTTGACGGACTCGGGAATGACCCCGCAGCGTTCGGCGTTCGTCATGTCAGTAATGGGCGTGTCTATGATCGCTGGGCGACTCATGCTCGCCAGGTTGCTCGACCGTATGTTTGCCCCAAGGCTGACTGCCGTCATATTCCTTGCGCCTGTTCTCGCGTTTGTTGCACTTTTGTCCCCACTTCCCGTCACAGTTGCGTCGTTTCTAGCAGGCGCATTCCTTGGTATTGGACTAGGAGCAGAGGTCGACGCTCTCGGCTACGTGACGTCGCGCATCTTCGGGGTCGACCATCTGGGCAAAATCTTTGGGTCGTTGATGATCGCGTTCTCGCTGGGGCTCGGACTGGGACCTTCCATTTTTGGGTGTTTTTTCGACGCGACGCGAAGCTACCATGCAGCGTTATGGAGTGGACTGATTTGCGCGACCGTCGCCTCGCTCATCATGGCGTCATTCGGTACGGCCGATTTGCAGTTTCAGCCAGCAGAGCGTTGACACTGACCACGCTGCCTTGCAGCCTTCTGGGCCGGTGAGCACATTCCTCCGCGTTGGACGATCGCGTCGGGAACACTTCATGTTCAGGCGACGTAGACTGCCTTGAAATACACGAATCGGAGATAGCGAAGGGGCCTTTCTCTACCGCCAAGCCGTAGTCTCCGGCTCTGCGATCACGGGGTTTTCAAGTATTCCTACTCCAGTGATCTCAACGCGAACGATGTCCCCCGCCTGCATCCACCGCGGCGGGTTGCGATGGATTCCTACACCCTGGCCAGTTCCTGTTGCAATGATGTCGCCTGGCTCTAATGTAAAACATGTCGTGAGCACTTCGATAAGCTTCTCGACACCGAACAGCATGTCCGCCGTTGAAAAGTCTTGCATCAATACACCATTTAAGCTAGTGCGTATCTGAAGTTCTCGAACGTTGCCGATCTCGTCAGGGGTGACAAGCCAAGGCCCGACAGGGCAGTGGGTGTCGAACGATTTCCCCAAAGTGATTGTTGGCGATTTACGTTGCCAGTCGCGGACACTCACGTCGTTCACGATTACATACCCGGCGATTACTTCAGATGCGCGTTTTTCCGGTACATGACGACACTCCCGGCCAATTACCACACCGAGTTCGCCCTCGTAGTCAAGCTGATCTGAAACAAGCGGGAGGTGAATCGCGTCTCCAGGGCCGACGATTGAACTGACCTGTTTATTAAAGAAGACCGGAAAATCTGGTGGTTTCCGAGCGGTAAGTCCTTCGTTAATGTGGTCGAGATAATTCAATCCAACGCCAAGTATCTTCCGCGGGGCAGGTATCGGTGTCAGGAGCTGGACGTCAGTCAGGGGGTGGGTACCCGCAAAACGTCTGCCGCTGTCGGACGCGGCGAGGACGACGTTATCCGCGCCCTCGATCTCGCGCACGTGGTCGTCCTCCAAGCTCCCAACCCGAGTAATTCCGTCTTTCGTCATGAATCTGCAGATCTTCAAGAAGAATCTCCGGTGGCCATTGGGAGAGGCGTTGCTTGGAAGGCGCGCAATCTCCAGTCCTTGCCCTCCAACACCCATAGTTGAGTGACCCAAGCTTCCAGTCGCCGAATTCGGCCATCATCGGGTTTGAGTCGTAGCACGGCGGATTGGCCGCCGGTCATTACAGCAAAGCCTGGCTCGACGTCGAGCTGCAAATTACTGCGCTGCATCTGCAGAAATTCGGCCCGCTCGCTGACGTAGCGCAGATACTGATCGAGGTTCTCGACACGACCGGTTGCATGTACATGCGAAAGTTTGGGCGACAGTAGACGAGCTAGTTTGTCAGTGTGCCCGTCGGTCAAGGCTCGACAACGCTGACGTTCTAGTTCGAACAGGCGACTCTCAATGGTTGTGAACATTGCTTAAGGAACCAGAAGGACTGAGCCCGTGGTCTGTCCAGCTTCAATCGCGCGATGCGCATGCGCGGCGTCGCTCAATGCAAAGACGTTCGAGATGTGGATCTTAAGTGCACCTTCTCGCACCAGATCGAACAATTCTTTTGCTGCTGCACCAAGCGTTTCAGGCGTATCGGCATGGAATCCGAAGCCGGGTCTGTGAAGCGAAGCAGCCTTTTTGCGCGAGCATCATGATGTTGAACGCGGGCACGGGCCCTGATGCATTTCCATAATTCACCAAGGCCGCAAAAGGCCGGGCACAATCGAAGGAGCGCAAGAATGTGTCCGCTCCGACCCCATCGAATACCGCAGCGACACCGTCCGGAACCAACTGGCGGCAGCGATGTACGAAGTCTTCGCTTCGATAGAGTATTGTTTCGTCGCAACCGTGAGCCCGAGCGAATTCTGCTTTTTCGGGCGAACCCACAGTACCAACAACGCGCGCACCAAGATGGCGACTCCATTGCGCGAGAATGCTGCCGACCCCGCTGGCTGCGGCGTGTATAAGGAACGGATCGTACGGTTTCGGTTTGTAGTTCCGATTTATCACGACGGAAGCTGTGAGCCCCTTCAGCAACATTGCAGCAGCGACCTGATCGGGAATATCATCTGGCAACTTTACGAGGCATGTGCTTGGGATGTTGCGCATCTCCACATACGCTCCCGTGTTTTCAAAAAAAAGTCCTCCGCTACCCGCATAGGCAACGCGATCTCCCTCGTTAAATGCTGTGGGACCTGGTCCTACCTTCACGACCACCCCGGCCGCCTCATTTCCTAGGCAAAGAGGAAAATTCGATTGATTGTTCAGGTAGAAACCACCTCTCCGCACATTAATGTCGGAAAAGTTCACGCCGATGGCGGTTTGACGAACCGTAACCTCACCCGGAGCAGGATCCTGAAGTTCCACGTCGACATACTCAAGTACCTCAGATCCGCCGTGGCGTTCTATGAGCACTGCTTTCATCGGTGTCCTTTCGGGAGATCAGACCATAGCAACATGCTAAGAGCGAGCGCTCTGCCGGTCAGTCCCCACCCGGAGGGACGCCTTCGATACCTTTGCAGGAGGGGATACCTATTTCTTCTTTGCTGTGATTGCAATGTCGGCGGCGCGCGGGCAGGAGTGCTGAGGAGGATGACGACCACCAACGCGTGCGATCGCGCTGTGCAGAGCGGCGAATACGACGCACGTGCAGAGCTATTTGCCATTTCGTCCAGTGCGTATGGCATCAGACCCGCCTTGCGCGCTTCTTGCATCGCTAGCTGGCGGGACACAGCACCGCTACGCGCTAATCAGGCGACTGCTTGCTTGATGGCGGCGACTCCGCCTGGCGGGTGAGTTCAACGACAAGGCGCCGGATCGGTGGGCCGATGATTAATGTCGCGCAGAGCGCTATCGGAAAGGCGGTGACGGCGTTACACACCGCGACAGGGAACCACCCGTCTACAGGTCCCGTACGGACAATGGTGAGCGCTAGCGACATGACGAGCGCCATGGAGGCCGTGAGTAAAATCGTCTGCAGCGGATATGCAGTCCAGGCGGGGAGTTTCAGCGGCACCTCCTATTCGAAATCACGACCGCCGGCGACGAGTCAAAGTTATCGATCCCATCCTGACCCCAATCCCAGGAACTCGGCGAAGACAGGCACGGTCGCCTGCAGGACCGTGAGGCCGTCGACAATTTGATGACCACGCAATGAGGCGTGTTGTAAAAACCTGGTTGGCGATGGGTCGGCGATCATGTCCAACACGATTGCGGATTTGGCAAACCGTTCGACGTCGGTCGGCAGCGGATCCAGCTCCGACATGCCCGTAGGGGTCGCGTTGATGACAAGATCGCATTGGGATGGATCGTTCTCGCCATAAGAGGCGCGACAACTCGTAGAAGAAGAAATGCGGCGCGCCAGGTCCTCGGCTCGCCCCCGATTCACGTCATGGATCACGACAGACGCTGCGCCTGCAAGTGCAAGCGCCCAAGCGATGACTTGGCCCGCACCTCCCGCACCGATTAGGAATGCGTCGACACCCTTTGGCTCAAATGTCGTCTTGCCAAGCGCCGTCAGAACGGCCTGCGCCTCGCAAGAGTCTCCGATCCAACTCCCATCACTGCTCCGCCGCATCATGCTGATGGCGCCGATGTGCTTCGATTGCGACGAGAGCTTATCGGCGTGGCGTACCGCAGCGAACTTGTGAGGCATTGTGATCATCAGACCGCGGATGTTGCTGAGCGCTTTTAGCCCAGACATTACGCGGTCGAAGGCTTCCGTCGGCACATCGAACGGCAGAAAAGCGGCGTCGACGCTGTAGCGCTCAAAGAGCGGATTCCACACGCCCGGCGATTTAAGCTGGTCAACCGGTGTGCCGACGATGCCGACAAGCTTTGTGCTCCCCGTAATCTGGGCGTTTAACGCCTTGAGGCGGCGCTGCTCAAATTCTTCCACCATAGCTTTCACCTAACCTTACGTGTATTCCCTCAAGTCGAATCGGGGTAGTCGCTAGTCGATCTGGAAGATGTCGTAGACGATAACGCCGTCGTCCATCCGACCCAGGGACACGCAGATTATCCGGTTCATCCAGCCGTATTTGTCGGATGCCGTTTCGAAGAGCGGCAAACAGCGCCAATAATCCTGGTCGCCCTCAACGAAGCGGATGCCCTGATAACGTACGAGGATGATCGCGCCGTCGTCCGTCTCAAGGATCAAACGACAGTCAGGGCGGCCTGAGCCGTCGCTACCACGAACGAGCGAGTCACTTCCCCCTGGCAAGATTTTGGCATTGATTGCCGGTCCTTTAAGGGTCCCTCCGGCTATGACCGCAAAGTTCCTCGCGCCCGCTGGCGTGGGTCCGATCTCGATGCGCCGATCAAGTTCTATGGACAAGGCACCGAGGAAATGAGAATTCAGCGTTACTGCTGACTTTATCGTGTCACTCATATTGAACGTCCCTCGAATTATTCCGCTGTGCGGATCAGCTTCCAGTTGACGAATTCGGTGATCCCGAAGTCGGCGAGTTCTCGGCCATAACCAGAGTTCTTCACTCCGCCCCAAGGCAGGTTTGGTGCGCTGTCCGCCACCTGATTGATGAATATCATGCCAGTGTCGATCTGTGCTGCGACCTGTTCCGCACGTTCGACATCCGGCGAGATCACCGACCCGCCGAGGCCATAAGGGGAGTCGTTGGCCAAGGCGATGGCCTCTGCGTCACTTTCAACCCGGAAGACCACGGCGACAGGCGCGAAGATTTCCTGATGGAAGACTGGGTTGTCGGCGTTTACATCGGTCAGGATTGTCGGTGCAAGAAAATAACCTTCCCGGTCCAGGCGCTTACCGCCCGTTACGATTTTTGCACCGTGAGCAACGGCCTCGTCGATCTGCTGCAGTGCCCGATCAAGCGCCGCTTTGCTACTAAGCGGACCGACGCCGGTCGCTGGATCCAGTGGGTCGCCAGGCGTGAGTGCCTCAAGTTCTTGCGCAAACCGGGCAACGAACTGTTCGTACAGGTTGGCAGGAAGAATGAAGCGCTTGGAGCAGCCGCAACCTTGGCCGGTGTTCATCATTCGACCGAACACGGCGAGCGGAATTGCCACGTCGAGATTCGCGTCGTCGAGGACGACGAAGGCGTCGCTGCCACCGAGTTCCATCGTCACCTTCTTGAGCGCCTTGCCCGCCTGTGCGGCGACTGCTATTCCTGCTCGCTCGCTACCGGTTAGCGAAATCGCGCGGATACGTTTGTCGGCGATCACGCCTGCGGCGCGAACATTGCTGACGAACAGGTTGGTGTAAATGCCCGCCGGTGCACCGGCGTCAATGAACAGCTTCTCGAATGCAAGCGCGCATTGTGGGACGCTGGCGGCATGCTTCATAACCACCGTGTTACCGGCCATAAGGATCGGGGCGGCGACCCGCGTCAGCTGGAAGAAAGGGAAGTTCCACGGCTCGATGCAAAGCACCGGTCCCAGAGGTCGCGCCTCGACTCGCGCCTTTCCCTGTTGAACCTGCAACGGGCGAGAGGCGAGAATACTCTCAGCGTGATCCGCATAATAACGCAGGACGTCGACGCAGAAGCGAACCTCCCACTGCGCCTCAGGAAGACGCTTGCCCATTTCGGTTGTGGCGAGGTGCGCATAGTCGTCGAGACGGTTCTCGAGAAGGTCGGCGACCTTACGTATCACCTCGGCGCGCTCACCATAGGAACGCTCGCGCCAGTCTGTCGCATAGGTCTTCTCGGCTTGCGCGAGGATCGACTCAACTCGTGCGTCATTGTGTTCATCGTATTCAGCGATCAGCGTTTCAGTGTAGGGATTTATTGATTTAAAAGTCATCTGGATAGCCTTGCCAATTGCTTGCCGAACTGCAGCACTCGAACATTCGCCGCGGGGAAGCCGGGCGCCTGATGGGCTGATTTTCAGGCCTTGCCAATGCGGAGCACAGGCTTGATGGTCCGCCCGCTCTCACTGTCCTCGATGGCCTGATTGATGTCCACGAAGTCGTAGTACCTTATCAATCGGTCGAATGGAAAACGACCCTGACGGAAGAGCTCGATCAGGGCGGGGATGAATATCTTGGGGATAGCGTCGCCCTGCACGATACCCATGATGCGCTTTGAGGGCGCCATTACGTCGTTGATGTCGAACGATGCTTCGGTGCCAGGGCGCGTCGCACCGATGATGCCGCAAGTGCCGAAGCTGCCAAGCGCATCGATTGCCTGACGCAGGACTTCCTTGCGACCACTGCATTCCAGTGAGTAGTCGAGCCCTCCGCCTGTGATGGCGCGAATTTGCCCTACGGGATCTCCTTCACGCGAGTTAACGCTGTGGGTGGCTCCCAGCTCGAGTGCCAGCTTCAATCGGTCAGCGTTAACGTCCACGGCGATGATTGTCGTCGCGCCGGCGACTCTCGCTGCCATCACGGCCGACAGGCCGACCGCTCCGGCGCCAAATGCCGCAAAACTCGATCCAGGGCGGACCTTCAGGGCGTTGAGAACGCCACCTGCGCCCGTTTCAATGCCGCAGCCGAGCGGAGCAAGCAGTTCGAGCGGCAAATCGTCGGGGACCTTCACCACATTTCGTTCGTTAGCAACTGAATATTCGGCGAAGGACGATTGCCCGAAGAAGTGATCGTGCATCACATGGCCGTGGGCGTCGTGCGTTCCGGTGGATCCGTCGAGGCGACTACCGCCGAAGTTGATGGGCCAGACGTGAGCGCAATGTGCAGGGTGCCCCGAAATGCAGGGCTTGCAATGGCCGCAGGACATGTAGCTGAGTACAACATGATCACCCGGCTTTACCTCCGTAACCGCTGCTCCCACTGCCTCGACGACGCCTGCCCCTTCGTGCCCGGCGATTGCGGGCAGGGGCACCGGCGCGTCCTGGTTGCGGACCATGATATCGGTGTGGCACACGCCGCTGGCGACAATGCGCACGAGCACTTCATCGTCGCGGATCGTGCCGACATAGATGTCTTCGAACTGAAATGGTGCTTTGGGCTCCCTCATCACAGCAGCCTTCATCTGGCGCCGGTGCTCTTGTGTCATCTTGTTCTCCTTTGCGACCTCGGTCGCTTTTGATCTTGGTTTTTTCAATGGGACGCGAACCGCCGGGCGATGCCGCGGCAGATGCCCGGCTCCATCAAATCGGGTAGGGCTGATTTGCGTGTTCGATCGTCAGCCATTTGAGTTCGGTGAACTCGTCGATCACAGCCCGGCCGTCGAATCGGCCGTATCCGCTCGCCTTCATCCCGCCATACGGTGCTTGCGGTTCGTTCTGAACCGTAGCGCCGTTGACATGGACAGCACCAGCGTCGATCCGCCGGGCTACCTGAAGGGCGCGATAGGCGTCACGCCCAAACACTGAGGCCGCGAGACCGTACTGTGTATCGTTGGCAACCCGCACCGCTTCCTCAATGCCGCTTACACGGACCACGATCGTCACGGGCCCGAAGGTCTCCTCGTCATAGACGGTCATCTCGGGAGTGCAACGGTCGAGGATCGTCGGCCGCATCATCGCGCCCTCGGCAAGGCCGCCTGCTGCCAGCACCGCGCCCTTGTCGAGCGCGTCACGGATAAGATGATTGAGACGGTCACCCGAGCGGGTGTCGATCACGGGACCGATGACGATTGAGGGGTCACGGGTCGGATCCCCGATGGCAAGTGCTTTGGCTCGCTTCGCGAACCGTTCTACAAAGGCGTCCGCGATTGACTCGTCGACGACAACGCGCTCCGTCGTCATGCAGATCTGCCCTTGGTACATGAATGACCCGAAAGTGGCTGCGTTCACCGCCGCATCAAGATCAGCGTCATCAAGTACCACGAAAGGCGCCTTGCCGCCCAACTCCAGCAGGCAGCGCTTGAGCGCGTGGCCCGCTTTTTCGGCGATGATCCGTCCCACGCGAGTCGAGCCCGTAAAGTTGATGCGCCGGACGGCGGGATGGTTGATCAAGGCGTCGACAATGTCCGGTCCGGCTGCAGGTGCATTCAGCACGAAATTGAGTACGCCTGGCGGGAGGCCTCCCTCATGAAATGCTTCGACCAGCAAGGCGTGAGTCTTTGGACTGATTTCCGAGCCTCGGAACACGACCGTGTTACCACAGGCAATGGGATAGGCTATGGATCGGGCACCCAGCAGAACGGGCCCGTTCCACGGCGCCATGCTGAGCACTACGCCGACGGGTTGGCGCACCGTCATCGACAGCGCACCGGCCCGATCTGTCGGGATCGTCTCGCCGCTCATCTGCGTGGTCAGTCCGGCGGCTTCTCGGAGTAGCGATGCCGCGAGATTGACATTCAGACCGGCCCACATCGCCGACCCGCCGATTTCTGCTGCCATCGCGGCGGTGATAGGTTCTATCTTGGCTTCGAGACGGTCGGCGACAGCAAGGAGAATACGTCGACGCTCACTGGGACCCGTTTGCGACCAACCCTCGAACGCACGCGCCGCTGAATCTGCGGCGTGCGTCGCGTCGGCGACCGTCCCCGCTGCGGCCGTCGTTACTACCTTGTCTCCGAAGGGGTTACGACGTTCGAACGTGCCTCCGTCGCTTGATTTGACCGGAACGTTATCGATGATGAGGTCGGCGTTCATACTGTAGCTCCCTTCTGGAGCGTGGTATTCGAGGGAGTGTCGATGCCGAACCTCTGTTGTTGCGCCCGGAAATCAGCGTAGGCCAGATCCAGTTCCACGGCGCTGTTCATGACGAAGGGGCCACGGGCGGCGACAGGCTCTCGCAACGGCTTGCCAGCTGCGAGGATAAGGCGCGCACCGGTTTCATGGGCGGTGATACGAACGCTACTTCGCTCGGTCATGTGCTCGAGCCACGCGATCTGGCCCGCCGCGATGTGGCTGGTTATAGCGCCGGCATCAACAGCCCCTGTCAATGGCACGAGGAAGCAATTGACGTCTGCCGCCAAGGGATGCTCGAACGTCGCGCCCGGTTCGAGACGGATGTCCACGAAGGTAAAGGGCGTGAAATTGAGAGTTGGAGATACGACTTCTCCGACCGCGCCGGAGTAAAGACGGACTTCGTAGCCGTTTCCTCGGATGAGTGGCAATTCGCTCCACCGAAGCGGCTGAAGTCTGGCAGTCGACATCTTGTTAGCGCGCGGGAGGTTGATCCACAGTTGTAGGATATGCGCCTCATGGCCATTGACTGGGCGCTCGTCATGGACGATGCCGCGGCCCGCGGTCAAAAGTGCGGCGTCACCGGGCGTAAGCACGGCTTGGGCGCCATGATTGTCGTAGTGCTCGAGTTCTCCCGAGATCAGATAGGTGAGGGTTTCGATTCCGCGATGAGGGTGTGGTGAAAAGACATTCGGGCCGTAGCGGTCCTCCATCAGTAACAGGAACGGATCGGTTGCCGCCCAATCGCCTGCGGAGATAAGAGGGCGGACACGATGGGTATCCGCGAGTCCGCGGCCAAACTGGGGGGATTCCACGTGCGCGACAGCGCGCTGCATAAGAGGGAGCGACATTGGGGACGGGCCTGTTTCCTTACGCCGAGGCGGCTTCGCGGTACGACCGCAGGAGCTCTGCGATCTTGGCGGTGCGGCGGCCGAGATGGCGGGCCGCGTCGAGGACACCATCTGGAAGCGCGTCGCCACGTGGATCGGTGAAGCTCACGCCGTAGGGGTTTCCGCCGGCCGCGTAGACGGCGGGATCGGTGTAGCCGATCGGCACGATGACGGAGCCCCAGTGATAGAAGACGTTCTGAAGCGCAAGCAGTGTTGCTTCCTGACCGCCATGGACATTGCCCGCTCCGCCGAAGACGCCAGTTGCCTTGTCCTGCAACTTGCCTTGCGACCAGGGACCGCTGCAGCCGTCGATGAACTGCTTCAACTGCGCCGCGGGAAGGCCGAAACGCGTTGGCGTTCCGAAAAGGAAACCATCCGCCCATACGAGATCGTCTGGAGTCGCGACGGGGACGTCTTTCGTCGCATCGATGTGCGCTCGCCAGTTGGGAACCTTGTCGATCACGGAGTCGGGAACAAGCTCCGCCGCGCGCAGTAATCTAACTTCAGCACCGGTGGATTGGGCGCCCTCCGCAGCGGCCTTGGCGACGTGATAG
The DNA here is from genome assembly GCF_017814945.1 of Paraburkholderia sp. LEh10. Classification (GTDB taxonomy): domain Bacteria; phylum Pseudomonadota; class Gammaproteobacteria; order Burkholderiales; family Burkholderiaceae; genus Paraburkholderia. Next base: position 103,365 of record NZ_JAGIPX010000011.1, on the reverse strand, counting down.
GTGTTGCCAGTGCTGCTGTAATAGATGATGGCGATCTTTGACATGGATCCTCTGACTGTTCGATTGATGATCCATTGTCGATTTAAACTCGAGTGCGGATAAGTCCCTCTGTAGGCTACACATTGTCTACTTCACAATAACAATCGGTTGCCTCATTATGTGGGCATGACCGATTTAAACGATTTTGCCAACTTTCATGCGGTAGTTACGTGTGGCAGCCTCACGGCGGCCGCGCGGCACCTAGGCGTTCCGAAAGCGACAGTCAGCAAGCGTTTGGCGCGGTTGGAATCAGACCTCGACGTTAGGCTGCTGGAGCGGACAACGCGCCGGCTGCGGCTCACCGAGGTGGGCCAGGCGGTTTTCGAACAGAGCGAAGCCATAGTGTCAGGTCTGGAATTCGCACAAGCGGTTGCTCAGAACGCCCGCGCTGAGCCAAACGGCATTGTCCGGGTAAGCTGTCCGCAGGGATTGATGCCGCATCTTGTCGAGGAGATGTTACGGCGCTTTTTGCACACATACCCTCGAGTGCAATTAGAGGTCGTGGAAGTAAACAGACCGGTGGACCTGATCACCGAGGGCGTGGATTTGGCCCTACGCGTTCGAACCAATATAACGGACGACATGTCGTTGATCATGCGGCGGCTCGGCACGTCGCGACGTTTGCTCGTTGCAAGCCCCGCCATGTTGAAGAATTGTCCTCCGGACATGACAATTGACGACCTCGTCGCTCAACCTGTTCTTGCCCTGAACGAAGAAGGGCAACATTGGGATTTAGTTGACGCGACGGGAAAGCTACACTCCGTTTCCATTAGGCCTCGTCTGCGGTGCGGGGACTTTTTCGTTCTGAGCCAAGCGGCGCTAGACGGATTGGGTATCGCCATGCTTCCAGAACACCTCTGCAGGCACAAGCTGGAGACAGGGACTCTCGTTCGTGTATTGCCAGGATGGCAATCTGGCGAGGGTGTCATTCACGCCGTATATGCAAGTCGTCGCGGACAAAGATCCGCGGTCCGCGCGCTGATTGATTTTCTGGCCGAGGAGTTTTCGAGAAGAAAGGAATAGTGTGCCGTCAGCATTGCTGGCGCAGGTCTGGAACCTTATGCTCGGTGCGCAACTTGATGCCAACGGCATACGTGTACCAAAGCAATGCAGCGTTGGTGACTAGCTACGCTCCGCTTGCTGTGCGGGGAATCCACCTTGCAACCTAGAACAGGCTTCCGACGCGGGCCCGACTGCTTACGGAGAACGGTCTGAATAGAGCGCAGACTCGATGGTCTGTTTCCGCAGCATCCATAGAAGTGCGAACGCTATCCGTCGATTGCAAAACCGTAAAATTGCCCGAGCACACCGGGTCGGTAACCATCGTTTCTTGTATGATATGCCGAAATCAGTTAGGGGTCTCTATTTAGGGGGAACTGAATGGCAACTTCAAGGGCGCGAAGACCATCCCGAAGCAAGCGGAAAACTGAGGTTCCGGGGCAAGCGTTGGGTTATAGCCTTCAGTTTACGCGGCTCACCCATTTGTTGCTTCAAGCACCAGAAGGGAGCTTTTGCAGCCTGGAGCTTCTCGACGATGTAGCTCAGGAGGATTGCGGTGGTTCGGTTAAGCTGATTCAGAGCAAAAGCGCGCTTACGGCCAACCCTGCGGCAGACCGTGCAAAGTCGTTGTGGAAGACGCTTTCCAATTGGATCGAACTGGCGGCCACCCCCGGGTTCGAGGTAGATAAAGCGATTTTCGAGCTTTACGTTTCTCGTCCGGTCGAGGGAGCCATCGTTGAAAGCTTCGCCAATGCGACTACCCACGAAAGCGCCCAAGCCGCCATCGCGAAGGCGCGAAATGCGTTGTGGGGAAGCCCGCCAAAGTTTGAGCTAAAGGCAGGAGTTTCTGCGGAGATTTCCTCTTACGTCGAGAAGGTATTTACCGCAGATCAGAGCCTTTTAGAGCGACTCATCTGCAATTTTCAGTTGACGCTGGGCAGCGGTAGTCCGCAGGCTGATCTTGAAGCGCTCGTTCGAAGCCACCCCGTTTCACCATCTAAGGTCAATGACATCACCAGTCACCTTTGCGGAATGGTAAAGCGCCACGTCGATCTACTACTTGAGGTTGGCAAACCGGCCGTCATCGCCCGCGATGACTTCTATGGCTGGTACACCTCTTACGTCCAAAAAATCGATCGACAGACTGTACTTTTGAGTCGAGCTCCCGCGCCGTCAGAGGAAATGTCGCGAGGCTATCTTCCCGACAATTTCATCCAGCAACTGGACATCATCGGGCTGTCATTTGAGGAGATGCTCGGGGCTGCGAGTGATTACTTCATGGCCACGTTTGACCGGACTGATTGGGCTGCTCGGGGCGAAGTTGACGAGACTTCCTTTGATGACCTAGATGATACGCTGAAGCGAACATGGAAGAACAAACAGCGAAGCTGTGGATTGAATTACGGTAGCAGGCCCGAACAGCAGCAAGGGCAGGCCCTGTATTTTGACTGCATGCAGTTCACCGCACCTGTTCAAGCGATGTCACCGCCAAGTCATTTCATCCCTGGTTGCTTCCACATGTTAGCTGACGATCTGGTCGTGGGTTGGCACCCGAACTATGAAGCGCAATTGAAGCTCAAGAAGGTAGCGTGAAGATGCTCGCACGAGAGGCTCAAAACGTACAAAACCCTGCGTTGGGTGCTGCGCTCGTCTGGAGATTTTGTTGTGGATATGTTGAGACGAACCGCGTAAATGCTCCGCCGCCTCTGCCACTTCTTTTTCTGGTGCTACCTATCGTTTTGCACCAGGCGAGTTCGGAATTTGTGAGACGCACATACAAGAGTTCAGGCTTGCGGGCGTTCGCCGCAAAGTTCGGAGATTCGTCAGCGCCTAAACAGGACCTGCTGATCCAGATCCACGACCGCTCAATTCGATGGCGCAAGCTAAGCCTGCAATCCGTAGAGCTGGCCGTCGCGGGGAGCTTGCTCAAACTCGCCGACAACGGTGAGGCGATCCCCCTGTCGCGAACTAAGGCGAGAGGGTTGTCAGACGAAGTAAAGAACCTTATGGATCTGGCAGAAAAGCTCGGCGCCTGGTTTGGTGAACTCACGGTACATGAGGTCGTGTCTACGCTGAAAGTGAGGCTCTAATGTATTTTCAGATTCGAGGGATCGTACTCTGGCCGCGCAATGGAGACTTTCAACCTCGCACATTGAAGTTTGAGCTCGGGAAGGTCAATGTTATCAGTGGCGCATCGCGAACTGGCAAGTCGGCGGTTATTCCTATCATCGATTATTGCCTCGGTTCCAGTACCTGCTCAATTCCTGTGAACACCATCCGCAAATATTGCGAATGGTTCGGCGTCGTTATCGCGACGGCCCAAGGTGAAAAGCTCCTGGCACGAAAGGAGCCGGGAACTCAGCGCAGCACGGACGAAATGTTTCTTCTGGAAGCCGACAAAATATCCAAGATCCCAAACCGCATCGCCAGAAACACTAACGCTACAGCAGTCAAGAGACTGCTCGATGACCTTGCCAACCTTTCCAATCTGGACTTTGCGGGTGGAGAGGAAAGTTCCGGGTTTGATGGGCGGCCGGCGTTCCGGGACTTGGCTGCTTTCACGTTTCAGCCTCAGAACGTGGTGGCTAACCCCGACGTCTTATTCTTTAAGACCAACACCTACGAGCACCGGGAAAAGTTGAGGAAGATCTTTCCCTACGTACTTGGCGCGATCACGCCGGCATTGATGGCCAAGCAGTTCGAGTTGAACCGTACCAGGCAGCTATTGCGCCGCAAAGAGCGAGAGCTCAAGGATGCACAGGATGTTTCGGCACAGTGGCTTGCCGACTTGAAATCCAAATTCAGTGAAGCTCAAGAACTTGGCCTGCTTCCCAGGTTGGAGGAAGAGGTCTCTCGGGATCAAATGATTGAGTTGCTTGACGAAGTCATCACTAGAACCGACGTGACCTTGGCAGTCAGCACTGAAACAATTTCGGATGCGCTACGAGAGCTGAGCAGCCTTGAGAGCGAAGAGCGGGAGGTTTCACGCGAGCTCACTACCCTGCGTCATCGGCTGGAGGAAATGAATCGGATGCGCGTTGGCGTCCAACAGTACGAGGCTGCTCTGTCGGTGCAACGAGGACGGCTTCAGCTGTCGAGTTGGCTGATGTCGCATGCAAGCGATGAGTCGGATTGCCCCATGTGTGGTAGCAGCACCGATTCAGCCAAGCAAAAACTCCAGGTTCTTAGCCAGCGTCTGGAAGAAGTGGAGACGGCAGCAGGCGCAGACAAAGACAAAGAGGTACCCGCGGCATTCGATCGGGAGTTACAGCGCGTCACAACAGATGTCGGAAATGCGACCGAGCGTCTTCGGGCGGTTCAGATTCGCAAGCGAGCGTTGACGGGCAGATCAAAGGAGGCTAGTGAACAGCAATTCTCCGCGAAGCGTACCGAGCGCTTCATAGGCAATCTCGAGTCGTCACTGGACCTTCATCGGAAATTGGGCGGCGATAGCGAACTGGTCGAAGAGGTTAGAACCCTCAAAGAAGCAGTATCAGCGCTGGAAGGGGAGTTGCGCGAACAAGACGTCGAAGCTCGGAAACGCAGAGCTTTGCGGACTATCAACGCCAATGCCGGCAAGCTCTTGCCGCACCTTGATATCGAGAATCCGAACGATCCCATCTCCCTTGAGACTAACGATCTGACCATTAAGGTGCTCGGTTCCGAGCGGGATGACTATCTGTCTGAGATCGGAAGTGGCTCGAATTGGCTCTCCTATCACTTGGCTGTGCTGCTCTCTCTTCACCAATTTTATCTGGGCCAAAAGCACAGTCCTGTGCCTGCATTTCTTGTGCTAGATCAACCGAGCCAGGTCTATTTCCCCAAGCACGTGGCGTCCAGAGACGTTGAAGTTGAAGACGACCCCAAGATACGCGACGAAGACGTTGATGCGGTTCGCAAAGCGTTCGAGGTGATGGGCAGCGTGGTGGAGGGCGAAAAGGGGAAGCTCCAACTCATCGTACTGGATCACGCATCAAGCGAAGTGTGGGGAGGCATCGATGGAGTCGTCGGCTTGCCAGAGTGGCGTGACGGAACTAAATTGGTGCCCATGGAATGGCTTTCTGAGGCTTAATCCACACGACTTGACTAACCTGCCCAACCTGCGTTGGTGGGCTCATTGGTCGGATACTGAAGACTCAGGGCAGAGTTACGATAGAAGCATAATCTTCATTTCCATCCATTAACAGGCGATAGCTCAGCCTGACCGTCTTTGTATCGACGCCGCTCGATGACTGTTGATGGACCATTTTTTGCGCGATTCGATCGAGGCGTGTGGACGCGGGCTGCTTGCCGCCTGAAGAGGTCGGTCGCCGATAATCTGCGAGCGGAAAACGGGTAGGAGATCGTGCCGAAAAAGGGGCACTTATTATCGGGCAACTGTGTGTGACGTCATAGCTCTGTTCCTCTGTGAGTGGGCCAACTGGCCTTAAGGTCAAACGGCAGGCACGTCAGATTTTTTGCGGCAACCTAGACGATTGGGCAATAAGCCGGAAGGATTGGGCTACGCGGTGCAGATGGGCGGACCAGATAATCGGGCGTTGTACGAATATCTAACCGTATTGTCGCATCGCGGAGCGCCCAGTTGAAACTGACAATCAACGATACATCCCACGTCGTTGAAGGTAACGACGACATGCCTTTGCTGTGGTATCTCCGTGATGAGCTTGACATGACGGGGACCAAGTACGGTTGTGGCATGGCCATGTGCGGCGCTTGCACGGTGCACTTGGACGGTCGCCCCGTTCGCTCTTGCATGACGTCGCTCGGTCGGGTCGACAAGCAGCACGTCACTACGATCGAAGGCGTGCACACGACGAGCGAAGGTGCGGCGGTACTCGCCGCATGGACGGAACTTGAAGTCGCGCAATGCGGGTACTGCCAGCCCGGGCAGGTCATGACTGCTGCAGCTTTGCTGGCGCATAACCCCCGCCCCAGCGATCGAGACATTGATGTAGCGATGGGTGGCAACATCTGCCGGTGTGCGACCTATGTGCGGATACGCGCAGCAATTCACCTGGCGGCACGCAAACTCGCGGGGGAAGCGTGATGAGCACCACCCCCGTACCCGATCCGTCGCGTCGGCGGTTCATCCAGGGCTCGACAGCTTTGCTGATTGGCGTCTATCTAGCACCGAAGACTGGTCGCGCAGCGCAACGGGTTGCGCAGCCAGCTGCAGCAGCCCAGACAGAGCTCGCCCCGAACGCCTTCGTACGGATATCAGAAAGCGGCGATGTAACTGTGATCGCCAAACACCTGGAGATGGGGCAAGGCGTCTACACAGGCTTAGCGACGCTGGCCGCGGAGGAGTTAGACGCAGACTGGTCGAGGGTGCGGGTCGTCGCAGCGCCGGCCGACCGCGAGCTCTACAGCAATTTGTCACTGGGCGCGCTGAAGCTTCAGACGACTGGTGGCAGTTCGTCGATGTTCAATTCCTGGGAGCAGATGCGCCAGGCGGGAGCGGCGGCACGGGCCATGCTCCTGGCTGAAGCCGCGCAGCGATGGAAGGTGCCTGCCAGCGAGATCACCATTGAACGCGGGGTGCTCATTCACCGTTCAAGCGGACACCGTGGCGGCTTCGGGGAATTCGTCGCCGGCGCATCTCGCCGCCCGGTCCCTACCAGCATCGCGCTGAAGAAGCGCGCCGATTATCGCCTGATCGGCAAGGAAGGGTTTGCGCGAACGGACATCGTGGAGAAAACCCACGGTAAAGCGATCTACATCCAGGACCTACGCTTACCAGGCATGTTGGTCGCTGTTGTCGCACACGCTCCACGTTTCGGCGGGACGGTCAAGCACGTAGACGATCGGGAAGCCATGAAGATTCCCGGCGTAGTCGCTGTGGTTTCCTACCCAGGAACAAAGCGCAGCCTCGGCGGAGTCGCCGTGCTCGCACGCAACACCTGGGTCGCCCGCAAAGGCCGAGATGCGCTGAAGATCGACTGGGATCTCGACCGTGCTGAGCGGGTAGATACGGTTAATCTCACCGAGCAGTACAAAAAAATCGCGCTCACTCCCGGAGACATCGTTGCTCAGGTCGGCGATGTTACACGTGCCAGCAGCGGTGACGGCACTGTGATCGAGGCGTTCTACGAACTGCCGTACCTGGCCCATGCCGCCATGGAACCGATGAATTGCATCGTGCAGGTTGGAGACGGCGAATGCACGGTGTGGAACGGCGAACAGTGGCAGACACCAGACCAACTAAACCTGGGCGAGCAGTTGGGAATTCCGCCCGAAAAAGTGACCTTGAATCAGCTATACGCGGGCGGAAGCTTTGGCCGCCGCGCGAGCCCGGTTTCGGATTATCTTTGCGAGGCTGCTTCTATTGCGACTGCGGCCAAGCAGCGCGGCATCACCGGTCCGGTGAAAATGGTCTGGATGCGTGAGGACGATATGCGTGCAGGGGGCTACCGGCCGCTCGTCGTGCACTGGGCGCGAGCCTACCTTGATCGCGAGCGGCGCCTCCAATCAATGCACCACCGAATCGTTGCGCAAGACTTCCTGGGGTCGGCGGGATTTAGCTTCTTCAATCCGAAGAAGATTCAAACGATGATCCAGGGCCTTTCGGACATGCCCTATACGATTCCCAATTTGCAGGTCGAGCAACATCCGATCTTCAATGGAGGTGTGAGTGTGCAATGGTACCGTTCCGTCGAACACACGCACACGGCGTTCGCGGGCGAATGTTTTCTTGATGAGCTGGCGATCGTGTCGGGCACCGATCCGCTGAAATTCCGGCTAGATCGGCTGACGACGCCAGAGGCCGCGCCGTATCGCACCGTCTTGACAACCGCCGCGAAAGCCGCAGGTTGGGATAAACCCCTTGCCCCGGGCGCACCAGGTGAAAAACGTGGACGTGGCATTGCCGTCCAGTCCGCATTCCGCACATTCGTAGCACACATCGCCGAGGTCACGGTAGCGACGGACGGTACGTTCCGGGTCGACCGGCTGGTCGTAGCCATTGACTGCGGAGTTGCCATCAATCCGAGCATCATTCGCGCGCAGATGGAAGGCGGTGCGGGATTCGGCTTGTCCTACACGCTACACGGTGCCATCACGCTTAAGGATGGTCAGGTCCAGCAATCAAATTTCCACGACTATCCGGTACTTCGGATTTCCGAGATGCCCACCGTAGAGGTTCACATCGTCGAATCGGACCGGCCGCCGACAGGCGTTGGTGAGCCTGGTGTCTGCACGGTCGCGCCGGCCGTGGCAAATGCGATCGCCGCGGCAACGGGCATCCGCTTGCGTAGCCTGCCGCTGCCGGCCCGGCTGACAACTTAACTCTGGACCTGTTCATGCGTCTTCGGTATCTCGCAATCGCAGCTGGCGTTGTCGTAATCGCTCTTGCGGGCGTGGCCCAGATCGGTCGTGACAACGGCGAACCGGTGACTGCAACGCCGGCAACGGGTGCGCCGGCAATGTTCACGACCTTGGCCGCGCGTGGCGAATATCTCGCTCGGGCTGCGGACTGTCTTGGGTGTCACGTTACTGGGGGTGGCAAGCCGTACGCGGGCGGTCGCTCGTTCGATCTTCCGTTCGGGCGTATCTATTCAACCAATATCACCCCTGATCCAGAGACCGGAATCGGACGTTTCACCGAGCAACAGTTTGTCGATGCGGTCCAGCATGGCAAGGCTCCTCGTGGGAATCTTTACCCGGCGATGCCGTACGCAGCCTACGCCTCGATGTCGCGGGAGGACGTGCTGGCGATTCGCGCATATCTGGAGACGGTCGAGCCGGTGAAGACCACCGTGCCCGCCAATGAACTGCCATTCCCTTTCAACCAGCGATGGGGCCTTGCCGTATGGAAGAGAATTTTCGCATCGACCGCTCCTGCTCGTTACGATGGCCAGAAAACGCTCCTCTGGAATCGCGGTGCCTACCTGGCGGGCGCGCTCGGTCATTGTGCCGAATGCCATACGCCCCGTAACGTGGGGTTCGGACTCAAGTCGAGTGAGTCGCTATCCGGCGAGACGCTCTTAGGCCAACGGGCTTACAACATCACCCCCGATGCAGCACATGGCATCGACAGTTGGACCAACACGCAACTCGAAAAGTATCTGTCTACTGGTCATGCCGACGGACACGGCTCGGCCACGGGTCCGATGGCTGAGGTGATCAACTACAGCTTGCGGCATCTGACGCCGGGCGACATTTCCGCCCTTGTCGCGTATCTGCGAGAAGGGCAGGCAAAAACCGGCGCAAATCCAATCACGGTCAGCATCGAACCTTCGCTTGCGCGGTCGTCTGGCGCCGTCTATGCCGCCGACGCGGGGTTGGCGCATGCTCGCGGACTACAGGTTTTCGCCAATCAGTGTGCGGGATGTCACCAGTTCGATGGGACCGGCCGAGGAAGTCCGTTCGCCACTCTGCTGGGTGCGAAGACGGTCAACGATACCGCAGGGACAAACCTCGTCAAGGTGATCCTCGAAGGGTCTTCGCTGCAGACAGCCCATGGGGCAGAACGGATGCCCGGATTTGGTATGTCGCTCGACGACGGCGACATCGCAGCAGTCTCGAACTACGTGCTAGCCCAAATGGGAGACAAAAGCGGGGTTGTGTCCGCACAAGACGTGGCACGAGCACGAACAGGGCAATGATTGGAGTCATGGTGCGTGTTTGGTGCTCTCTACCGATCGCGAGAGCACTAGGGCGCCGCATATCCAATGGTTGGCGTCGAACGAGTTCTTTCTTGAGATTGCCCAACCATGCCGCGCCAATCGACAGATATAACTGCTGCGCGCAGCAGGGTCCATCACACGAAAAGCAGGCTGTAGTGCCCGCTGGCTGTGATACATGGATTCCTACGGCTGCTTCACGCCGATCCGGCGGATAGGGTTATCCGCTTTTGTTATTAGCATCGCTCGACCCGACGACTGCAGAATTAAGGGGGGAGCGGTTGACCCTCGCAAATCCAGTCAGCCAGCTTGGCGAACGAGACGGCGGCTAGTGGCGAAACCACCTTTCCGAGAAAGCCGAGAGTTGCCTCCACCGCGACGCGAAGGGTCTTGCGCATTGAGCCAACAGAGGTCGCGGGACGCTTTGATGGCACGGACGCGCCGAGGTTCTTGGTCTGCATACTCATACGATCGACCGGGTGGCAAATGTTACCGAGATCGAGGGGCGGCGCGCAGCCAGAACGATCCAACACAATTCAATAGGAGATGATATGAGCCAACCCCAAACTGAGGCATACGCAACTGTGGCGGACCAGCGGCCATCCACAAGTGACGAACTGGCCTTAGGTCCGTTGCAGATTAGCGAAATTATTCTTCACACTCGCTCATTCGACTCGATGAAGGCATGGTATGTCGACTTTTTCGGCGGCTTGAAACCGGCAGTCGACGTCGCGCCCAACCGTGGATTGAAGAGCATCCCCGACGTGACCCGTTTGTGTTTCCTTCGGATCCACACGAACTACCCAATTACGCAGGTGCTCGGCCTTTTTGAGATTCCTGAGCTCGGCGATCGTCACCCGGCAGGCAGCGGGTTGAATCACATGCAATTTCGTGAACAGTCGCTCCAACACCTCTTTCGTCGATATGAAGTGCTGAAGTCCGCTGGAATTACGCCGTTCAAGGCGTACAACCACGGCCCCAGTACGAGCTTCTACTATTCAGACCCGGACGGTAACGAAGTGGAACTGAATGCGACCAATTTTAGCAAGGAAGAGGATTATCTCGCATTCTTTCAGTCCGACGAGTACCGCAAAAACGTGGAAGGATACCAGGTCGACGCTGAAAGTTACATGCACGAAAAACGTACCTCTGGAGCGGCATGATGGGTTTCTCTTCCGAGACTACACACGATATTTCCCTTGAAAATCTCTGTAGTCGTCAACTCCTCCGCCTGTTCCATTGTCTTGACCATGGGAGTTATGGTGAGCTTTTGAACCTGTTTGCGGTTGACGCAGAATGGCAGAGACAGGGGAAGCGGCACATCGGCCATGACTCAATTCGATCCATGCTAGATGCGCGCGCAAAATCGCGTATTGTTCGGCATGCGGCCTCCAACGTGCTGTGTCAGGTTGCTGGCGCGGACTCGATGATTGTGACGGCCTATGTTACGGGCTTTCTTTATGACAATGCTCAAGGAGAAAAGCCTCCTTTCAAGATCACTGGACCTTTTAGATTCCTTGAATCTACGACCGAGTTTCAGATCTCGGCGACGTCTGCGTTAATTTTGAAGCATACGATGGAGCCGGTGTTCGAGTTCAGTGAAACGGAGAAAACGTAATGAAGTGGTGCCGCATCGAAATCGACGGATCGCCGGCCTTTGGTATCTTGCGAAATGACGTAATAGCAGTTGTTGACCGCGTACCGTTTGACAAGTTTGAGTACACGGGGCAGATCGTTCCAGTCACCGAAGCGACGTTCATGGCTCCGGTCCAGCCACAGAACTTTTATGCAGCTGGTTTAAACTTTCGAAACCACATCACCTGGGCAAATGAACACTTCGGAAAGAAGTTTCAGGTGCCCACGGAGGCCGATATCGGATACCGGTCTCCGAATGCATTGACTGGCCACGGGAGTGACGTCATCGTTCCCGCGGATTCGCGTGGTTCGCTCGAGTTCGAAGGAGAGCTTGTCCTCGTTGTTGGGAAGCGTGCGAAGAATTTGAGCGAGGCGGACGCGATGTCCTGCATTGCTGGATGCACGCTTGGAAACGACTTGAGTGAACGTGAATGGCAGTTCAACGACCGTACCTTCTGGCGAGCAAAGAATACCGACACGTTCAAACCGATGGGTCCATTCGTTGCAACAGGACTGGATCCAATGCGACAGGAAGTCACGGTGTCTGTCAACGGTAAGGAAGTTTCCTCGTATTCGACGGAGCACATGATCTTTAGTGTGTCTCAGTACATCTCGCGTATGAGCCGATATCTCACTCTTCATCCCGGCGATGTGATCTGGCTTGGGTCCGACGGGCCGACCATGCCAGGCTTGAAGGACGGCGATGTCGTCGAAGTGAGTAACCCTTCAATTGGAACGCTTCGAAATCGGATCGTTCGGGCAGTCTGAACACGATATCGCAATATATGTAACCAATGCGGTTCTAGTGAGTTGTGAAGCAATTGCCCGTTCGTTCGTGAAGACACGGATGTCGAACGCGAAATTGCATGGAGACAGAAAAGTTGGAACAAGTTGAAGCTCAAATCAAGTGGGAATCGTCGACGCGTGTTCCCTATCAGATCTATACATCGTCCGAGATCTTCAAAGCGGAACTAAACACAATTTTTCACGGGCGCTCATGGAACTTTGTCGGCCTCGAGGCAGAAATTCCAAATAAGGGCGACTTCCGCCGAGGTTGGGTAGGAAACCGGGCCGTAATCATTGTTCGCACCAAGGACGGAATCGTAGTCCTGGAGAATAGGTGTGCGCACCGGGGCGTTGAATTTTGCAAGCAGCCGGGCGGTAACGCCAAAGTATTCACCTGCCCCTATCACCAATGGAATTACAACCTCGATGGTTCACTTCGAGGTGTTGCGTATCGCAGAGGGATCGATGGTAAGGGTGGTATGCCGGAAGATTTCGATCTCAAAGATTTTGGACTGACCCGTCTGAACGTTGCGACTCGAAACGGTGTGATCTTTGCCAGCTTCGCGCCCGATATGGAACCGCTCGAAGAATTCCTAGGCCCATCGGTTCTACGATATTTCGACCGAGCCTTTGACGGGCGGGAGCTGAAGATTCTAGGGCGACACCGGCAGCGCATACCGGGTAACTGGAAGCTGATGTTCGAAAACATCAAAGATCCTTACCACGCCGCGTTGTTGCACGTCTTCTTTATCTCGTCAGGCCTTATTCGTGCGGATCAACCTGGACGAGCGATTATGGACGACACGGGTCGACATTCGGTGCACTGCTCGGATAAGCCGTCGGTCGACACAGCGGGGGAAGAGACCAGGAAGATGGCGACGTATCGCGCGGACCTGAAGCTCAATGACCAGAAGTTGTTTGAGAAAGTCCCTGAGTTTCCTGGCACCGAGGCGGCCGTAATCATGACAATATGGCCTAACCTGATTCTCCAGCAGAACATGAGTTGCCTTGCTACGCGCCAGATCGTTCCAGCTGCACCGGGTGAGTTCGAACTTGTTTGGACGCATTTCGGCTACGCGAGCGACGACGATGAGACGACTGAACGTCGGCTGCGGCAGGCTGCTTTGTTCGGACCGGCCGGGCTTGTTTCGGTGGACGACGGCGAGATCATCGAGTTTGCGCAGAACGGCATGAAATCGCATCCAAAGCATTCGACGCTGATCGAAATGGGGGGGCGTGACGTTGAAGATGCGGACCATATGATTACAGAAGTCGCCATTCGAAAATTCTATCAGTACTACCGCGACGTAATGGGAATGGCACGATGAGCAGCGTCCTCGAAAACCTGAGTGAAAAAATCTTACGGGAGCTGACGGCAACGAGGATTCTCGCGAGATATTCGGACCATCTGGACGGGGACCGGTTGGGTGAATGGATCGACATGTTCACCGACGATGCCAACTATGTCCTGGTCACCCGCGAAAATTATCTAGCTGGATTACCGTTGCCCATCATGCGATGCGAAGGCCGTCCTGCGATGCAGGACCGAATAAAAGCTGCATCGGAGCTTATGATGTTTGCACCACGAGTGATGAGGCATTTTGTCACTAATGTGCAAGTGCAACCGGACGCCGAAGAGTTAAAGTTTTCGGCCAATGTTCTTGTCGCCAGATCCATGTTGGATGTCCGGTCCGAATTGTTCCTGGTCGGTACGTATTATGGTCGTCTGGTGCCGCGAGCGGGCAGTGAGACCGGATATCTAATCGGGGACCTCACATGTGTGATTGACACGAGTCTCATCGACAACTCGATCGTCGTGCCACTCTAGTAGTCCTCCTGATGCATGGGGCCGATGAGCTGCTTGGCTGCCCGAACCGACATATCGTGTACGGGCATCAGTCAGTAGCGTATCTGGCGTGGCCGCGGCGTGGAAAACCGAGGCCGCGGCCGGTCTTCGACCGATTTGAAACCCCGCACGTAACACGAATCTCGCGTTATCACCTGATTTACTTTTTCGATTACCTCATTTGGCATGAGCCGAACTATCCTGATGCAACGACAGGACACTTTTCGGTGTTGTCACTTGGTTCGCCCGGTGCGAAGTCTGCCGTTTAACCTTAGGTGAAAAGCCACGATGCCTGGGCATTTCACGAGGTCAATATTCGTATGCCTTAGCAGGGCAATCACGAAAGGGCATCGCACCAGCAGACGAAACGCAGTCTAAGGAGAGTCAGATGAACCCTGCCGAGATGTCCTTGCGATGGATAGTTGAAAAATGGTTTTCCACAACTTTGTCCACAACGCCCAGGATAGAGCGGCTTATTCGTGCACGCTGTGCGCACGGGCGATATGTGCGGGTGGAGGCACTGCGGCAGGAGGGGGATACGGTTTCGCTCTGTTTTTTTCGACATGAAAATGGTGCGTGGCACGTTTTTCCGCCTGATCGGGGCCGCGCGAACCATATGTCATTGTTAACGTCGTTGAACCCGGACGTCATTGGATGGTGAAGAAGACATCGGCTAGTTTTCCACTCGAGACACTAGTCGTCATCGTATCCAGAAGCTTGCGCGCGCCGTCCGATGTGGCTACGCGTCCCCACGACCGTCGATGCTTCCGACCCGCGCGAACGGGACGGCGATCGAGTAGCTGGCGGGGCCGAGATCGTAGGCGACGAGCGACCAAGGTCGAGACTGCTTCAATCCGCTATGGCGACGGCCATGCGACGAAGCAGAGGACCCCGACCTCCAGATACTTTGCAAAGGAGAAAGTCTAAAAATGCCAGTGCTTTTTGTAGTCGACCGAAACGGATCCGAGCACGCCATCGAAGGTGAGCAAGGTCAATCGGTTATGGAACTAATTCGCGATAGTGGGAAGGGCGAATTGTCTGCCGTTTGCGGGGGCTGCTGTTCGTGTGCCACGTGTCACATCTATGTCGATGAAGATTTTGCTTCGCATATTTCGTCGATATCCGAGGACGAAAATGATCTGCTCGACAGTTCTGAGTATCGTACCCCAGCCTCGCGCTTAGCTTGCCAGATCTCTTTTGTCGAGGCGCTGAACGGGCTCAGAGTAACGATTGCACCAGAGAGTTAAGAGCGGTGACTACTACTAGAAAAGGAGGCAGCCAGTGCATTTCGATACGTTGATCGTTGGAGGCGGTCACGCAGGCTCACAGACGGCGATTGCACTTCGCCAGAACGGCTTCAAAGGAAGTATTGCAATTGCCGGCGAAGAACCGACGCTACCTTACGAGCGCCCGCCTCTGTCGAAGGATTATCTCGGGGGCGAGAAAGAGTTTGAGCGAATTTTGATTCGACCGCATGCTTTTTGGGAGGATCGAAAGGTAGAGATGCTCACAGGAAAGCGCGTCACCGGCGTCGACCCGAAAGCGCAGACGGTCACGGTTGACGATGGTGCTGCCATCAGCTACGGCGCATTGGTATGGGCCACGGGTGGTGCCGCACGTCGCCTTTCGTGTGACGGGCATGACCTGTCTGGCATTCATACAATCCGAACACGGCGGGACGTTGATCAGCTTCGGGAAGAGCTCGGGACCGCCAAAGCAATTGTGGTGATTGGCGGCGGGTATATCGGCTTGGAAGCTGCCGCTGTGCTGAGCAATTTCGGAAAAAAGGTGACGGTGGTGGAGGTCCTCGACAGGGTGCTGGCGCGGGTCGCCGGCGAGGCCCTCTCACGCTTTTTCGAGACAGAGCATCGTGCGCGCGGTGTGGACGTCAGGCTCGCGACAAAAATCGACCACGTCGAAGGAGTGGACGGTCGAGTGACGGGCGTGCGCCTTTCCGATGGCGAATTGATTGCGGCCGATCTGATTATCGTCGGCGTTGGGATTGTTCCTGCCGTTGAACCTCTGGTCGCTGCAGGCGCCGACGCTGGGAACGGTGTCAAGGTGGATTCGCAGTGCCGCACTAGTCTCAACGACATCTTCGCCGTTGGTGACTGTGCACTACATGTGAACGCTTTCGCGTCCGGAATGCACATCCGACTGGAGTCCGTTCAGAACGCTAATGACATGGCAAATGTGGTCGCCAAGACCGTGACCGGAATTCCCGCCGAATACGACGCAGTGCCATGGTTTTGGTCCAATCAATACGATTTGAGGCTGCAGACTATCGGTCTCTCGATGGGACACGATGCGGTCGTGACACGGGGTGACCCGATTTCCCGAAGCTTTAGCGTCGTTTACATGAGAGAAGGGCGAGTGATTGCGCTTGATTGCGTGAACGCCCCGCGCGACTTCGTGCAAGGCAAACGGCTGGTCGTCGAGAGAGCGGTGATCGATCCAAATCTGCTAGGCGACCCCGCTATGGCTCTTAAGGACCTTAGCCATTAAGTTATCGTCCGTTGGAGCAGTGCGATGGGAACCAGAAAACAACATACGGAGACTTCAATGAGCGCTGAAGCGCACAACGTCAAAAACGCGAACCGAAGATAAACTCGGACGCCGTCGAGTCGGGCTCCAATGCAGTGAGCATTGGAAGCCTTCTCTGATTTTCTCTCCCTATGTGAAGTCACCAAAGGCAACCAGTCGATTACAACTTCGGGTCGCTTGATGTCGCCGGAGGGGATGGTGACCGGTCAAATCGCATACTCGGGTGAAAGACGGGTGTTTGCGATCTGAATACATTGCTTTACAGGACGACGGTGAAAAATGCAACAAAGATCAGAAAAGCTTAACCCGTTTCAAGCGGCAACGTCATCGGTTGCCGACGTTGATCACGCGTGGAAGGTCGTCGTGGGCTCGGGGTTGCTCATGTTCATCAATTTAGGCCCGGTTCTATACTATACGGCGGGCGTATTTACGAAAGCGATCTCGGTCGATACCGGTTGGCCACGCGGTACGATTGCTTCGGCTGGATTGCCGGCAAATATCGCTATAACCATCTTGTACCCCCTTGTTGGATTGGCTGTCGAGGCGTTCGGTGGGAGACGAATATCGCTGCTTTCCTCGGTGGCATTCGGGGCGGCACTTGCTGCGCTAGGTCACTTCGCTGTCTCGCCCGCAAGCTTCGCCGTCCTGATGTTCATTGCAAGCTTGGCGGCTTTTGGGCTCACGCCACTACCAACCGTACAAATGATATCCGGTTGGTTTGACAAGAAGAGAGGAATGGCCCTGAGTATAAGCCTGGCGCTCGGTGGAGTGGGTACGGCCTTGCTACCGCCAATAGCGGCAGCACTCATTCTGAAACTAGGTTGGAGAAATGCGTACATGGCGCTTGGCGTCATCGTTGTAGTTCTCGGATTAATAGCGACTGTGTTTTTGGTGCGGGACCCTCCTCGTAAGACGCTAAGCCCGGTAGTGCGGCGAGGAGAAGGAGGCGACGTAACGCTTGGGTCCGCCATCTTGACTCTGAATTTCTGGAAGCTTTCTCTCGCTTTCTTGGCGATTTCAATTGCCATTAGTGGCGGCGCTAACAGTCTTCCAATGATGTTGACGGATTCCGGGGTCAGCTCGCAAAAATCCGCCTTCGCGATGTCGGTAATGGGCGGCGCCATGATCTTGGGAAGGATTGCATTGGCACGATTTTTGGATCACGTTTTTGCAACTCTGCTAACGGCGGCGATTTTCCTTGCACCGGCTCTTGCCTTCGTGTCGCTGCTGTCTCCATTACCTGTCGCGGTTTCATCGTTCCTAGCCGCGGCGTTGTTGGGCATTGGCCTTGGGGCGGAGGTAGATGCGTTGGGATACATCTCCTCTCGAATATTCGGCGTCGCGCATCTGGGGAGAATATTCGGGTTTTTGATGATCGCGTTTACGGTGGGGCTTGGATTGGGACCATTAGTCTTCGGGCGAATCTTTGATTCGACAGGGTCGTATGTGGGAGCGCTATGGGTTGCGCTCGCGGCTGCCCTGATTGCCGCTCTAACTATGGTCAGCTTCAAAAAACGAGACCTACGCTTTGGGGTGCACAATCACGACCTAGGCTGATTTCAAGATCATCGGTGGCGAAACTGATGTCGGTGATCTACCGATTTTCGCCGAGTCGTCCTCCCGCATCAACACCATCTGAATTGATAGATCGGGATAGCTGCGAAATGGACAAGTCATTGTGTATTTCGTTGTCGTATAAAACGCCGGTTTTCATATGACTTAAAAGAAGGAGTCTAAGGTTACTTAGAGACGTGTGAAAAATTTGTTCGACTATCAATACAATCTAAAATAAGGAGTACAAAGGATGGAGACGAAATTCAAATGGAAGGTTATCTGTGGAGTTGCTTTCGCCGGTTTTGCTTCAGTTGCGAGCGCTCAGAGTCAGGTGACACTCTATGGCGTCATCGACGAAGGCATCATGTTTCTGAGCAACACCGGTGGTAGTAGTGGCGGGAAGAAAATCTATCTCGACTCCGTGAGCGGCATACTTGGCAGTCGATGGGGTATGAAAGGGACGGAGGATCTCGGCGGCGGCCTGAGTGCGATCTTTACGATCGAATCGGGTATAAACCTGAACAATGGGACATTCGCGCAAGGCGGTACCGCATTCGGACGACAATCGTTCGTTGGTTTGAACAGCAGTCGATTCGGCAGTTTAACGCTCGGTCGACAATACGACATGCTTGTATATTTTGGGCAACCGGTTACGATTGCCGGGCAAATTAGCGCTGCGACGTTTGGACATCCGGGTGATCTCGACAACGCGTCAAACGACTGGCGAACGAACAACGCAGTCCGCTACATGAGTCCAAATCTGAACGGATTTACGTTTGGTGGCGAGTACAGTGTTGGCGGTGTTGCAGGTAACATAACGGCGAATAGCGGGTATTCTCTGGGAGCGGGCTATTCTAACGGCCTGGTTTCTCTCGGTGCGGCGTTTCTGTATTTCAAAAATCCCAGTTCCTCGACTCCTGGATCAGGGTACTTCACTGGCAACGCAAACGGAGCCTCTGCGCTTGCCTACTCGCTCAATAGCGGCTACCAGAGCGCCCAAGCATTTCAAAGTGCGATTATAGGTGCGACCATCAATCTAGACGCGGTCACGTTGATCTCTTCCTACTCTAACACCCAGTATGCAAATTTGGGGGGGCGACTCCGGGGACAGGCGGCGCACTTCAGCAACATTGACGTCGGTGCAAAATATTTTTTACGCCCCGAGATTTTGTTCGCGGCCGCATACGATTATCTGACTAGCTCAGGGGTGACCGCGACCGACGGTACAACGCTCGGGAATCAACACTATCATCAAGTGAGTTTCATGACTGACTACCTGCTATCGAAGCGGACCGACGTCTACCTCACTGTGGCGTGGCAGCATGCCTCGGGGACATCGTCGACTGGAGCCCCGGCGGTAGCGAACATTACTCTTCAGGGCGACTCGACAAATAATCATCAGTTTCTTGTTCGGGTCGCCCTTAAACATAAGTTTTAGAGCGGAAATGAGGGAAAACTCTAAAGGAGACAGCAGGGTGCCCGAAATGCTTTGAGTTTTGTCTCGCTAACAGGCGATTCGTTCCATATGTGACCGCGCGACTCCGGAGGAGCGTGTTTGAAGCGCTGCGCGGGCTGCTGCATGCTCCTCATATTTTCATTGACTTAGGGTATAGATTTAAATGGAAAATCAATCTTTTGATCCTACATTCGCGTCCAGTGCAAAGGCGCTTGTGCTGATCGGGACGCTGGACGTTGTAGCGCGTATCCTGGTCGCTGTGCTTTTCTTTTACAGCGGCGTTGGCAAGCTACTGGATCCCGGAGCAGTTGTGAGCCGGCTAAGCGCTGTCGGCTTTCCGTTGCCTGCTGTGGCTACCGGACTCTGTATCGCGGTCGAACTGGGTGCATCGATCGCCTTGGTATTCGGATTTCGCGTTGTAGCTGTTTGCGCCTTGCTCGCGGGTCTGACGCTGTTGACGGCGATCCTCTTTCATCAGTTTTGGGCAGTTGAGGGAGCGCAGAAAATCGGGCAAACCGTACACTTTCTAAAGAATTGCGCGATTCTGGGCGGGCTCTGGTTTGTCGCGCGTAGCGCTCTGGTAAGGCCTGCCCCGGGATTTGCCGCAGGCACCGGACAGTGAGCAGGCTAGGTGTCCGTTGTTCATCGATCAAATTCGCTCTCTCCGCGAGGAGGGGATTCTTTGGATGGGCCGCGCGGTTAAGTGCTGGGTAGACGAACGTCACCCAAGGATGACGTTCGCCGTATCCCGAGTCAAGAGGGAGCGGGCAACGCATGGGTTGTTCTGCGGCCCTTCGATAGCTTGATTCCAGCTCAATGCATTGCCGACGTGAACGTCTCTAGGATGCGTGTTGATCTGCAAGAGGACTCGCGACGTCTCGCCGCCGTTGGTCCATGGCAGACGAGTGCCAGTATTGCTGCGCTGCAAGGCGATGCGCTCGTTGGTCGCTTCCGTCGGTTCAGAGTTGTCGCGCCGTCCGCGCATAGCGATGCATATAGCGTTCGTCTCTTCCGGCGACTGTTCCTTGCTTGCCGGCCAGGCTGGGACAAGATGCGGAGGATGTTGGTCGGTGATGATCGAAGCCGTGCGGTCGACGAGCGAGATAAGCCCAAGTTCACATGACAGCCGCTTCGAATGGCCTTGTTTGAGGGGCAGCCGTTTTGCGATTGAGCGTTGGCCGACTTGCATTGCGACCTAGGCAGTGGGCGCCGTTTTGGTCTTGCATGTGGCGATGTAGATTCCGGAAACGAGTCGACCGCGAGAGACGACCAGAGCGGCGCTGGTCTCAGCATCGATCCATTGCAACGACGCTGATCCACGTAATCCGTGAGATCTCGGTGCACGTTGATCTCAACGCTGCATCCCGGTCAATCATTCTGAGACTCAGCCAGTTGTGATGTGCGACGAGGGCGGCGATCTCCTTCCGTCTGGCGGCAAGAATGGCGAGCCTTGATCCGAAGCAACGCATAATCGCATCGCGCGAGTCGTTCTTGGCGACGGACGGGTGCATCGAAGATATCGTTTATCGACAGACTCTGCCATGAAACGCCTGGCAGCCGGTTAGGCTAGGGTAGCTGGTCGGTGGCGAGACGCTTCTCTTGCGACTGCCCGCAAAGTCCGCGCGCGTGGCGTCGGCGGATCATTCAGGCCGCCGACTGGTGAACGCAGATCGAGCTGCTTTTTCTATCGCCTACGCCCGTCTCCCGTCCTTGATGAGTGCCTTGTACTCGGAGATGACGGTCGACGCAAACAGCCCCGCTTTTTGGTAAGGATCGGCGGCCGCGAAATCCTCGGCTTCTTTCAAATCGGCTGCCTCGATGACAAGCAGGCTGCCGATCACGTTGCCTTCTCTGTCCAGCAATGGGCCCCCAGTAACCACTTGCGAAAGACGTTGGTCAACCCATTCGATGTGGGCGGATCTGGTTGCGTTGCGCAGCTCGCTGCTGTCTGGTTTGTCTGTAAGTACTAGTGCAAATTTCATATCGTTTCCTGTTCCGATTGACCTGGACGAGCGAATCACACGCGCACATCAAGCTGATGCTTTCCTCGTACGGGGGAAAGTATAGACGGAGTGGGACGACGCGCTGACGGGCGAGCGATGAAAGCATAGGGATATCCGGATTTTCTATTAGCTTACGAGCGCTTGAAATATCACAATTCATAGACCCATTGCGTCAAGGGCATACGCGGGGGCTGGTTCGAGCAAGCGCACTGCTCGCGCGCGCGGGGATGTCATGCAGGAGGGATGCGTAAGCGTTTTAAGAGTGGCATGTTTCAGGGCGTTTGATTTGAAGTGTCATATAAGGGTTTACCCGATAGACTAGGAGACAAGTTGTGAAAGTTTCGCCTGCGACTCTCGATACGGATCCGTTCAGCGACGAAGTACTCGAGAACCCGTATTCGTTCTATGAAGTGTTGCGAGAGGCTGGACCGGTTGTGTACCTGAGTTCGCACGACTGCTATGCGGTCGGGCGTTTCAAAGACGTGTGCGCCGTCGCCTCGGAGCACCAGCGATTTACGTCGTCCGCCGGAATAGGGCTCGCCGATCTCAGGCAGCCCGGAGCATGGCGTGCGCCGGGATCAGTCAGCGAGATCGATCCACCGGAGCACACAGATGTCCGCGGAGCGTTTCAAAAGGTCCTCTCACCAATTGTCATACGCCGCTGGAAGGACGCATTCGAGGAGCATGCGGAACGGGTGGTCGACCGTTTGCTGGATATTCGCGAAGTCGATGGCGTCAAAGATATCGCGGAGGAGTTTGTACTTGACGTCTTTCCGCGGATGGTCGGGTTGAGCGTTCCCAGGGAGCGTCTCGTGCTGATCGGTGAAATGACCTTCAATCAGCTGGGGCCGGACAATGAGCGGCTCAAACGCTCCACCGAGAAAGCCGCTCCGTTCATGGATTGGTACGCAGAGGCGATGACAAGGGAGAGAATGCTCCCGGGGGGCTTTGGCGAGCAGCTATATCAAGCTGAAGATGCTGGTCACTTCCCCAAAGGCACGGCGCTGTATCACGTGCGTTCCTTCTTTCGGGCGGGTACGGACACTACGGTGGCTAGCATCGGACTTACGTTGAATCAACTGGCGCGGCACCCTGAGCAGTTTGCTCGACTTCGAGATAATCCGGCCGCCGTGCGTAGCGCCTTCGACGAAGGTCTTCGTTTCGAGTCACCCGCGCAAGTGCTTTTTCGAACAGCCGTTTCTGAAACAGAGATCGATGGCGTGACTGTGGATGCCGACAAGAAGATAGCGTTCTTCATGGCATCAGCCAACCGGGACCCGAGAAAGTGGGAAAACCCAGATGTGTATGACTCGACCAGGGACAGTGCGGCTGCGCATCGGGCTTTCGGACATGGTGCGCATCTCTGTCTCGGGCAAATGATTGCACGTCAAGAGGCTGAAGCCATTCTAGGCGCACTATCGCGACGTGTTCGCGCGATCGAGTTGAGCGGTTTGCCGCGCTATCGCTTGATTAACACACTCCGCACACTCGACACATTGCCCCTTCGGGTGCACCCTCTGTAAGCCAGAAAGAGATCAGATTATGACAATCGCCCCCAAAACAGCATTGATTACCGGTGCCGCTTCCGGTATCGGTCAGGCTATGGCCAGCCGGTTAGCCCGCGAAGGCATGAACATCGTGATTGCAGACATTAACGACGCGGAGGAAACGCTATCGTTAGTGAAGGGCGCCGGACAAAAAGCATTGTATGTTAGATGTGATGTATCTAGCGAGGATGACGTGTCGTCGCTCGAGAGGCAGGTGCGGGAAGCTTTTGGGGGCGTCGACGTCCTCGTGAACAATGCCGGAATTTATGCGGTTCAGTCTTTTGAAGATATGCAACTGTCGGACTGGAAACGGATGCTGGCTATCAATCTCGATTCAGTGTTCCTGTTTTCGAAAGCATTTTGCCCATGGATGAAAGAGAGGCGTTGGGGGCGGGTAGTGAACGTTGCATCTACGACCTTTCAGCTTTCTACACCGACCGCGCCGCACTACGTGGCGAGCAAGGGAGGCGTGATTGGCTTCACTCGTGCATTGGCGACGCACTTGGGACCGTTTGGGATTACGGTGAACGCGATTTCTCCAGGATTGACGCGTACTCCAGCGACCGAAGCGTTTCACGATCGTCGGCTTGCGGATGTGAATGCTGTAAGGGCGATTCCACGTGCGGCGTTACCCGATGATCTTGCCGGGGCATTGGCTTTCTTGGTCACTGACGACGCGTCTTTCATCACCGCCCAAACGATCGCGGTCGACGGTGGCCAGGTCCGCATGTAACGCCGTCGCATCCGAGAAGCCTGGACTGATAAATCGTGTTTAACCCGCCGCCGACAGGCACTTACCATCACTACTGGATCAACAATGGACGTGCAAACCGAAACTCAAATTGAGGCCACGCCGATTCTAACCAAGTCCGACTCTGGAGCCTACTACATCACCCTCAATCGACCCACCGAGGGGAACGTATTGACGGACGCTATGGTGAAGGAGCTTGCGCATCATATCCGGAGCGCTCCTTCCGACGCGAAAGTTATCGTCCTCCGGGGAGCGGGACCGGATTTTTGCTTGGGTCGCGACATTCCAGCTCTGAAACGGGAAGGGCAGCCCAAGGAGGCGCTGGCGCTACGACAGCGAAACGAGACGATCTTTGACGCCTACAGTAGCTTCCGGTCTTCCCCTATCCCGGTTGTTACCGTCGTGCAAGGGCGCGCTTATGGATTCGGATGCGCCCTCGCGGCATTGGGTGACATCACACTTGCCACGGAAGAGTCGTCGTTCTCCTTGCCGGAAATGCATCACGGAATCATGCCGAGTATGGCGATGTCAGCGTTGTTCGATCGAATTTCAAAGAAAAATCTCCTCTATCTGACTTATTCAGCAGAGAAGTTGAACGGCCACCAGGCAGCGGCACTCGGTATTGTCAATGTGCTGGTCGCTGAGGCCGGATTGGACCTGCGTCTATCGGAACTGATCGCCAGCATTCAGCGTGCTTCGTTGGCGGCAATACGCGGCGTGAAGGAGTTTTCGAGAGCTACCGCGGGGATGGACGTCAACGCAGCGAGCGAGTTCGCTCGAAACCTTCATGCGACAATCAATTCTTCGCCGGAGCTAACGCTGTGACGACGCCAACAGACAACGCCGCGCCGACTGTTGCATACAGTACGCTCGGTTCCGGTCCCGAGAAGGTAGTTGCCTTGCATGGTTGGATGGGCGATGAGTATACGTACTCGAAGCTCACCTCTGTCCTGGACGTTGATGCTTTCACATACGCTTTCCCTGTATATCGAGGTTACGGTGCCTCCCGCCATCTCGTGGGAGAATACACGGTTGAGGAAATAGCTCGTGACGTGCTGGCTGTCGCCGACAAATTAAACTGGCCACGATTCAATATAGTCGGACACTCGATGGGGGGGCTCGTAGCGCAAAGAATCCTTCTTGATGCTTCGGAGAGGGTGAAGAGGATCGTCGCTGTTACACCTGTGCCGGCTTGCGGTGCGCGATTCGATTCTGACACGCTTGAGCTTTTTCTTAATGGTGTCGAGAGCGATGAGGTTTGCATGTCAATAGTCAATTTCTCAACAGGTGGAAGACTTCCCAGACGCTGGGTCGAAGAAACGGCCCGCCATGCGCGCTCAGTGGTACGCGAGGATGCGATGCGCGGTTATCTGCGCGCCTTTAACGAGACCGACATTTCTGCGGGAGTCGATGGCAATGGCGTTCCGATCAAAGTGTTGGTCGGCGAGCACGATCCTGCGCATACCGTCGCCGCAATGCGGGATACCTTCGGTACGTGGTATCCGAACGCCAGAATCGAGACTATAAATAACGCAGGGCACTACCCAATGGATGAGGCGCCACTCGCACTTGTTAGCGCGATTGAGTCTTACCTAAAGGAACGTAATCCTTAGCAACAAAAACGTTGGATATGTCATGTTGACCCCAATAACAAAACGGGAGACAAACGTCATGGAAGTTTTAGACCAAGCGAAAGCCGAAATCGCTGTTTTCTCACGCGCTGTACAGATCTCTGCCGATGCAGTTTGGGGAAACGTGAAATCAATTTTCCTCATGCGCCGCATTGAGGTTCGACGTTTTAAGTCTGCCTGAGCCGCGTCGCGAGGTTAACCATGCGCATTGATCCAGCGAGCTTGTTAGTTTTTCTAGGCGTCACGGAAGCTGGCGGGTTCAACCGTGCATCGTCTGTCATCCACAAATCGCAACCGGCGCTGACACGAACAGTTCATCAACTGGAAACTGCGGTCGGTGTGCCGTTGTTTAGTCGACATGCCAATGGTATCGAGTTGACGCCCGAAGGTGAACTTCTTCTTGGGCATGCCAGGGCGATACGGCATGAGCTGAAGCGCGCTGAAGAAAGTCTGGAGAGAATGAAGGTCAAGGACAAGGTGTCTATCCGGATAGGTACCGTGGCCGTTCATCCTCTTGATATGTTTGCGCGGGCGTTGGCTGATGTTACGCGCGAAAACCCGAACGCTAGCATCGCCGTCCTTATAGGTTCAGAGGCTGACATGATCAAGCAGTTGAATAACGGTGATCTGTCATTCGTCGTCTTACCTATGCCGCGATCAATGTCCATGCAGGGAATGACATGTGTGCCGATCTTCCTGGACGAGGCTGCGATTTACTGCCAGGCGGACCATCCCCTTGCACACGTGGAGAGTCCGACGGTCTTTGATTTGCAAAGCGCGACATGGATGCTCGGCCCCCCGGGAACGTTATTGCGCCATCGCTTTGAGATGATTTTCCTCGCGGCTGGCATTGATCCGCCAAAGATCGCATTAGAGATAGAGGATGTGAGACTGAGGCGAGCGCTGATGACAGAATGTAACCACCTTTCTGTTTTCGCGAAACATCATGTTGCGAATCTAGTCAAATCTGGCCAATTAATTTCGGTTCCATTTGAATTGCCTCAGGACCGGAGACCGATCGTCGCCTTGCAACTCGGTAGTAGCACCGAAGGCAAGCTGATGCAGCAGTTTGTCGAACGACTTCGTGACCACTACCAGTCGGCCGACCTTACTATCCTCCCCAATCGCCAGGCACGCTAGGTGATTTGAAAACGGTTCTTGCTATGAATAAGATCACGCTTTTTGTCAACGGAATCGAGCATACCCTAAACGTGGAGTCGAGGCGCTTACTTGTCCAGGTTCTGCGGGAAGATTTGGGGCTCACTGGTACACACGTGGGGTGCGACACCACCCAGTGTGGCGCGTGTACGGTGCATCTCGACGGAGCAGCGGTCAAATCCTGTACTGTGCTGGCGGTTCAAGCCGATCGGCGTAATGTGCTAACGATAGAAGGCTTGGGGAGTCCCGAGTCTCCGCATCCGCTGCAAGTGGCATTTAAGACCTGCCACGGGCTTCAATGTGGGTTCTGTACGCCGGGAATGATCATGTGCACGGCGGATTTGCTAAAGACCATGGCAGATCCGTCGGAGGATCAGATCCGGGAGTGGATTGATGGAAACATCTGCCGGTGTACTGGATACCAGAACATCGTAGCTTCCGTGCGGTTGGCGGCGAATATGGTCAACGGAGACGCCTGATGTACGACTTCGAATACCATCGCCCGTCAACCGTCTCCGAGGCAGTAGAGTTGCTGCGCGGACTGGATGAACCGAAGTTATTGGCCGGTGGAATGTCTCTCCTTCCGGCGCTAAAACACCGTCTCGCCAGACCTGAAGCGCTGATAGATCTCTCGCACGTTGAGGGGTTGCGAGGCATTACGCTCGTGGACGACGCGCTAACATTGGGCGCGATGACGCCACACGTCGAGGTCGCGAGATCGGAAATCGTGCGCTCAGCGTTGCCGGCGTTGGCGAGCCTCGCTGGCGGTATCGCGGACACACAGGTTCGCTATCGGGGAACTGTTGGGGGCTCCATTGCCAATAACGACCCGTCTGCCGACTACCCTGCGGCTTGCTTGGCTTTGGACGCAGTTATTCATACTGATCGCAGAGCGATTGCAGCAGGTGAGTTTTTCTCGGGTCTGTTCTCCACTTCACTCGAGAGTGACGAAATAGTCACGTCGGTTACCTTCAGGCCTGCGGAGGCGGCGGCCTACGTGAAGTTCAGGAGTGTGGCTTCCGGGTATGCGACGGTTGGCGTGTTCGTCTCGAAGGGAGCAAGAGGGACGCGCGTGGCCGTGACGGGCGCGGGCATTGAGGGAGTGTTTCGTGTGCGTGAAATGGAAAAGCGCCTGGACGGGCAATGGCACCCAGACGCGATCGAGATGGTGCAGGTGCCGTCACGGGAGCTAAGTGGCGATATGCATGCATCGGCAGAGTACCGCGCTCATTTGATTACGGTTTTGGCGCGCCGCGCAGTTTCCCTTTGCAGTTCCTAGAAATCTTACGAGCCGAGTTAGCCAAAATGGCAAATCCACAAAGTTTCATTGGGCGCCCCGTTGCGCGTCTGGAGGACACTCGCCTGACGACGGGGCATGGGTGCTACACGGATGACATTGTTCTCCCCGGACAACTGTTCGCTGTGATGGTCAGGTCCCCATACCCACACGCCGAGATCAAAGAAATCAAATCCGACGTCGCTGCTGAGGCTCCCGGAGTGGTTGCCATTTTCGTCGGTTCGGATCTTGTGGAAGATGGCGTATCGCCGATCCCTCACGATAACTTCTTCTTGGGTTCCCGTGAGGCAATGAAGGCAAGTGCGGACGTATATCTCGTGAATCGAGATGGATCGGAGACTCGCGTGCCTCCCCACCGTTTGCTGCCGCTTGACAGGACTCGCTACGTTGGAGAAGCAGTGGCAATGGTGGTTGCAGACTCCGTCGAGCATGCGAAGGACGCGGCAGAACTGGTGGAAGTGACTTACGCTGAGTTGCCTTTTATCGTTTCAGCGAAGGAAGCCATCGATGCGAGTGCGCCGCGCCTGTGGGAAGACGTTGAGAACAACATTTGCCTCGACGCGGTGGTCGGTGACGAAGCAGGAACGAACGACGTCTTCGAAACAGCACCCAAGACGGTACGTCTGGACACACACATTCAACGAGTTACAGGCGTGACAATGGAGCCACGGGCAGCCATTGGATGCTTTGACGCGACCTCACAGCGCTTCACGCTTTATGCTGGTAGCAGCGGCGTAGTACGTCACAAGATTGAACTCGCGAAGGTTCTAGGGGTTCCGGAAGACAATGTTCGAGTCATTGCGCGCGACGTTGGCGGCAACTTTGGTACGAAGAACAACTTCTATCCAGAGCTTGGCCTCGTAGCATGGGCCGCGCGCCGTTTGGGGCGCCCTGTACGCTGGACAGCGGAGCGGCAGGAAGCGTTTCTTAGCGATTATCAAGGTCGCGACCTCACGGTCTCCGCAGAACTCGCGATGGACGATTCCGGGCGGTTTCTGGCGATTCGAGGTGTCAACATCAGCAATCTGGGCGCTTACTATGCGTCTTCCCAGCCTTTGAGAAAAGGTGTGGGACTCATGTCTAATGTTTACGATATTCCTTTGGGATGCTTTCGCGCGTTGGCCGTTGTAACGAACACGGTTCCAACGACTCCGTTCCGAAGTGCTGGCCGACCGGAAGCGATTTTTGTGATTGAGCGGCTTATTGATATGGCCGCTTTGAAGTTTGGGTTCGATCGAGTCGAACTTCGACATAAGAACATGATTCAACCCGACGCTTTCCCGTATCACAATCCGCTCGGTCTCGTGTATGACAATGGCAACTATCCTGCCGTAATGGACGAGGCAATGCGATTGGGCGACTGGGCCGGATTCGATAAAAGAGCCGCCGCGGCCTCGGACAAGAATCGCCGTCGTGGGATCGGCGTCGCAAACTACGTTGAAATAACTACGGGATTTCCAAAAGAAAAAGCAGAGATTTTGGTGACGCCGCTAGGAAAGGTCAATCTGGTCATCGGAACAATTTCGAGCGGCCAGGGGCATGAAACGAGTTTTTCGCAGCTCGTCGCAGAATGGCTGGCAGTACCGATAGAGAGCGTTACGCTCCTAACTGGCGATACAGACACTGTGAAAGTTGGCGGCGGGTCGATATCGGGGCGATCCATGCGGTTCGCGAGCGTCGTAATTGCGAAAGCGGTTGATCAAATCCTGGTCAAGGCCAAGCGGGTCGCAGCTCATCTGTGGAGGGTTGAAGAGGGTGCCATTGTACTGGGTGAGAAGGGACTGGAAGCGGCCGACGGAAGCAGTGTCCTTTCGGTTTTCGAAATTGCACGGATGATGGAAGATGGAACGGAGCTTCCCAGTCATCTGCGGGGACCATTGTTCGGCGAATGCGAGGAGTTCTTTCGTGAAGCCGGATTTCCCTTTGGCGCCCAGGTATGTGAAGTGGAAGTCGACCTGGAGACAGGTGTTGTCAGCATCGAAAATTACGCCGCTGTCGATGATGTTGGACGCGCCATTAATCCTTTGATTCTACATGGGCAAACCCACGGAGGCGCGGTTCAGGGAATTGGGCAGGCGTTAATGGAGCAGGTCGTATACGATCCGGCCTCGGGCCAACTTCTGAGCGGATCGTTGATGGACTACGCGCTGCCACGAGCATGCGGAATGCCTAAATTCAAGGTGGGGTTGAGCGAGATTCCGTCGCCATCCAATCCGTTGGGTATCCGTGCCGGCGGTGAGGGGGGGACGACGCCAGCTTTGGCTGTGGTCGTCAACGCCGTCGTCGACGCCCTCAAAGAATTTGGGGTGACACATCTTGAGATGCCCGTTACATCCGAAACCGTATGGCGAGCCATTCACGGCAATCCTTCAACCGAAACAAATTAGTCGAGAGAAACATGGAACTCACTGGAACACAGAAACTTCCCGCCGTACAGGACGCAGTTTGGTCCGCATTGAACGATCCTGAGATGTTGAAACGCTGTATCCCAGGCTGTCAGCGGATTGAACTGATAGCCGAAAATGAATATCAGATGGACATGATCGCATCTGTCGGGCCGATCAAGGCAAAATTTCAGGGAAAGCTAACCGTCAGTGACGTGGTTCCTCCACAGTCTTACTCGATCGATTTCGAGGGGAGTGGCGGTGTCGCGGGTTTTGGTAAAGGGCACACAGAAGTTACCTTAGGCGCGGAAGGAAATGAAACGCTCCTTACGTACACGGCATCGGCTCAGGTCGGTGGGAAAATCGCTCAACTGGGTGCGCGTCTCATTAATGGCGTAGCAGCGAAGCTGGCTGACGCCTTCTTTAAGAAGTTCAAAGAAGAAATCTCTGAAACTTCTGCGCATGAAATCACTCCGGAAGGTAGTTAGCACTTTCGTTTAGGTAATCAGAAACGACAGTCGCGTGACCGAAGTAGCGCACTAATGCGCGGATGACTGTCTGTTATAAAAATCAAGGAGACATCATGTCTAATTTTAAGGATTCCTTATCTATAATCGATTCTGGTCAAAACGATAAGGTCGATGAATCGTCTGCAGAGTTACTAGGGAAACGCACGATCCGAAAGGCGTCGATGCGGCTAATTCCCATCATTGTTCTTTGTTATTGCATTGCTATCCTTGATCGGACGAATGTCGGAGTGGCTGCGCTCCAGATGAACCACGACCTTGGTTTGACAGCGTCGATGTTCGGCTTCGGCGCGGGCATCTTCTTTATCATGTACTTTACGTTGGAGGTACCGTCCAATCTCCTGATGATGCGCTACGGGGTGAGACGCTGGATCACTCGCATCATGCTGACGTGGGGTTTGGTCGCGGCAGGTATGGCTTTTGTGAAAGGGCCGGTTGGGTTTTATTCCATGCGGGCACTACTGGGAGCGGCGGAGGCCGGCTTTTATCCGGCCATGGTGTTCTACTTGGCGCAATGGTTTCCCTCAAACTATCGTAGTCGAGTCCTTGGTTATTTGAACGTTGCGGGGCCTCTGACGTTCTTGATCGGAGCTCCAATCTCGGGTGCGCTACTTGGTATTGACGGCGCGCTTAGCATGCGTGGTTGGCAATGGATGTTCCTCATCGAAGCGGTCCCGGCGCTCATTCTCGCGGGTGTGGTCTGGCTGAAATTGACGGATCGACCCGGCACCGCAGGGTGGCTTACCGATGATGAGCGTGCCTGGCTTACTCAACGGCTTGAGGCGGAAGAGGCGAAGGTGAAAACCTCGGTTCGTCAGTACACGGTGCTACAGGCTATGGTGTCACCGCGCATACTCGCACTCGGATTTGTCATGTTCAATGTCTTCTTGACCGTCTACAGTGTTGGATTTTTCCTGCCGCAGATCGTCAAAGGCTTTGGTTTAACTAATTTCCAATCCGGTGCAGTGTCTTCCATTCCCTTCATCGCAGGTAGCCTAAGCATAGTTTTTTTCGGCTGGCGCTCAGACGTGACGCAGGAGCGTTACTTGCACACCGCGATTCCGATACTTCTTGCGGCGCTTGGACTCGCAGGTGCTGCATTGACGTCCGACCTGAACGTCAAAGTCATCGCTTTGAGCATCGTGGCGTTCGGAGCCTATGGCTGTACGCCGGCGTTCTGGACACTACCTTCGACGTTTATGTCGGGCGCAGCGATGGCAGGAGCCATTGCGGTCATCAATTCGATAGGTGCGCTCGGTGGTTTTGTCGGGTTGTGGGTCATGGGGCTGCTCAAGGATGCGACAGGAGGCTTCGAAAGTGGACTCGCTCTGGTCGCTGCCATGGATGGGATTGCAGTGGTCACAATCATAGCGCTCTGGCTCCTCAAGCCGCCCCCCGCAGGAATCAGCGATCTTGGTGGAAGTCGTCAACCCGCCGAGACCCGCAGCTGAGGGGCTTATACCAGACTCGTCACGTGTAGACCGGCAGTAGGTGTTTCTCGAGCTGTTTAGCGCGGCGTTGCTGCCGGATTGAGTGTCTGTCACACGTCACATCACGCGCTACATGACGATTTTTCCGGGGCGTCGGATAACCGGTACTGATAACCCGGCTATCAGGGGCGGTCAATGGACGCGAAATACGTGATCAGTGGGTTGCGGGAACCCCGCGAACGATGAGAAAGCGGGACCTCCAAAGCGCGAGCTGGGTGATGTTAAGCCGATCTGCGTGGATCCAGTCGAACCGATGCGTGCGTCGCACCGCGCCTACCGGGGGAGGTTTCGTGTCTGACACTAACTCGGTTTCAATCTAAATATGAAGTCGATCTCAACTGAAGCTCCCTTGGGCAACTGAGCGACGCCGACGGAGGTTCGAGTGTGTACGCCGACATCACCGAGTACGGCATAGAGCACGTCTGATGCGCCATCGGCGACTTCGCTCTGTTTTATGAAGTCGGGTGAGCTTCGCACGAAGACGGTGATGCGCGGTACGGCCGAGATCAGTTCGAGCGATCCACATTGCTTGAGAACTAGCGCCAATGCGCGTAGCGCTGCAATCGCTGCCGCGCGGCGGGCGTCTTCGATAGAAATGTCGTCGCCGACCACGCCAGCGAAGCGGACAACATCTCCAACTCGTGGTATTTGCCCCGAGATGTAAGCGACATTTTCGTCGACCACTACGGGTCGGTAGTTTCCGCCGACCTTGATTTCTTCGGTCAGGTCGAACTCAAATTCGTTCGCGATCTGCTGCAACAAGCCGTCTCTGGTCATAACATAGTCAACGGATGAAATTTGAGGGATTCGGCTCTCAGTCGTCAAAGTGTATCGCGATGGGGGTGCAGGCTACGGGCAATATTGCTAAATGGGGCACCTCCCAAAGAACCGCCCCTTGCGCGGACGGGGCGACCGGTGGCGTGCTGGGGATATTGGACTACCACGGGGCAGGGTTGAGAGAGTCCAACACGGTGGCGAAGAGAGAGCCGTGATCCGCACGTCTATCGGAGCTGATTGCTTCTAATCAGCGGAAGGGGCCAAGGCGAATTGCCGCCTTGGGGCCTCTGGCTATTCCTTTCTATGCTTGATCAAGCATATGTTCTACCCCAAAAGAAACATATCCTCCGTTAAGGATATGTTCAGGCAAGGGGGCATGCTGGCGCGTGAATTTTCTTTGCGCTCCTTGTGCATGGTCTTGCTCGCGCTGCGCGGCCGCTGACCAGGAAGGGTGGTGTAGCGTGCGATCGAGGGACTCATTGGCCTCGTAATCGGTCCAGCGTTTTGCGTATGGCTCGCAGTCGAGCCGCGATATTCACCTTCGCGGCTTGGCGGTGAGGCAGTGCGCTTCGAATCGAGGCCTGAGCTTGTGCGACAGCTTTGGCGACTGAGCAACAACTATGTGCAAGTTCTCCCGCAGAGCGCTGTCGGTTACCCTTGCCCGTGTCGAAACTGAGGGCTCGTGGAGAGGTTCAAAGTCCGAGTCGCGCGGATGGGTCGTTCGGATTCCGGCCGTCGCGGATCAGTTGCATCCCGTGCTCGAATACGTCTAACGCCTCGCTCTCGTCAGTGGTTAAGGTACGGCGACTACCGATCTGACGAATCCGCGCGCAGAACTCTTCGAGAGTTAAGGGGGGCGGGAGGTAGTCCGCGAAAATGATAGGGTTCATCGACGCAACGCGTCGGGTTGTCCGATCGCCATGCGTGTGTTCGGTGCCGACCTGGACAGCATCGACGAGCAGTCTCAATATGGCGTTATCGTCATTCAGTATGCGCGCGAACCACTCTTGCACCTCTGCTTCGCTCCCCCATGTTCGCCAGAGGCGCAGCAAGAAGTGAATATCCGGTAGCCATTCAAGCGCGTGGGTCCGTGCTGCCTGTCGCAAGCGACCAACGACGGTCAATTTCAGGATCTCGACAGTTTGCGGGGCGAACGCCTGGAAAACAGAATCGCGCTCCTGGGCGTCGGGTTCGTGCATGCGCGCAATGCTCCATGCGATCTGCGCGCCGAGAACAATTGCGTCGCAGGTACGTACTTGCTCTTCGATAAACAATTCCCCCTCACCTTCAGGGAGCAGCTTTGTGAGATGCTGCACAAGCCAGTAAGCCTGAATCTCGGGGCGGATGCTGAAGAAATGGAGGTTAACATTTCGCGCATCGCCCAAGAACTCGTCGCCGATGCGAAAGAATGCCTTGAGGCAGGCCTTGGCGAACGCCACTGGTAGGTCGTCTCGGGCAATCAGCGCCGCGATGAGTTCGTTCGCCTTGCCAGTACCAGTTGGCCGTCGCTCATAATTCGCGGCGATCCACGCTTCGGCCAGTGCATCTACGTCCGCCCCAAGCGCGATGAATTCTCGGATGTCCCGCTCGCTAAGTTCGTGCGGCGGAACGGAAAACGTGAAATACCGGTCGAATTTATCCGGATGGCAAATTCGCGCCTCGACGCCCCATCTGCACATGGAGTCGGTGTTGTAATACATGTTGCCCCATACCGCCTGCATCCTTGGAAAGAGACGGCGAAGTAGCGCCTTGATGGTCGCACGGTAACGCTCGTCGAGCGTGTTCAACCAGCGTTCATAAAAGTCGTGTGTCGAGGCGCGGTCGCCGCCGCGTTCTGGCACAAGCCCCGTGAACTTGTCCTTGTTGTCCCGGACAAATTGATACGCGTCTGGGACGAATACGCGCAGGCATTCGAGGGCAATGAAGTCCACGGGATTGACTTCGCCCCTGAGACCGGGGAACGTAACCATGAGTGCGTTGACGGCTCGAACCACGTCTCGTGGAGTTTCGATCAGTGGCGAAATGCCGTCGTGAAGAACGTTCGCCCAGTGTTTGGGGTCGACGCCGATCTCGTTTTCTCCAAACTCACCAAAGAGGCGTTCGAGGTCGGCGACAAACTTGTCCAAAACCAGTCCGCGTGAAACCGCAGGTAAGGCGAATTGAGCCTGGACTATCTTCTCCAGATAGGCGTGGCCATCATTGATACCAAGCGCGACCTGCAATGATTCAGATACCAGTCGTCGGTCGAACGCCAGGATGTAGATGACGTTTGGAAAGTCGGCAATCGCCTTGATTACTTTGAAGACTTCGCGCATGTCCTCGGGCGTTAGCCTGTCGATATCGTCGACGAACACCACGAAACGCTGGTCGCTCTTCTCAATGGCATCGGAGATCTCTGCCTTCAATGCCTGTACATCTTTCCGCTGCCGCCTGAACAATCTGAGGACGGACGCGCTGGCCTCCTTCAACAGCGGAATCGGGAAGCCTGCACCAGCTGATATGCTTGATGAGACGGCCGTTCCAATGGCGTCCGCGTAGTCCGCGAGGGCATTGGCAGCAACCATTAGAAGCCGGTTCTCGGAGGGAAACCGGGTGCGAAATTGCGATAGGAACTGTGCTGCGAGATGCTCCCTGTCGGAAAACCACCACGGGTTGAAATCGACGAGTACAGGCGGTCGCGCGTTTGTCTTATCCGCCGGGTCCGAGTCAGTCGATGAAAGGTAGTGCCGGATGAAATTCAGCAGGCTGGTCTTTCCAGCGCCCCATGGACCATCAATGGCCATCACCAAACCCTTGGGGCTTGGCGTCTTGCGTGCCGCGACTGCGATGGCGTTGGCAAATGGGGCGTAGCCGAACGCGTCAAACGCGGGGTGCGTCTGGGGTAGGTCGCTACCGAGCTGCGCGTCGGGAGACGGCTCAAGCTGTTCCACGTTTCGGCTCTTTGTAGGTTATGGTTTCAGGCGTGTTCCGGTAGCAAATGGATTCAATCTCGTGCAAGCAAACTGAGTCAGGTAGGTAAGTTACGCGTCGGGCGGCAACGTCATGATGTATCTGTGCCGGACGACACGCTAATCGTTGCGTCTGCACTTATGAACGCGGCAATTCCGTGTATCGCTGACCAAGATAGGACTGTTGGCGGCGTAGCGGTCCCGGGCTTGGCGACGTCCATCACCGGAAGAGCGATCGCCGCATTGGAATCGCTTCTCGAGCGTACCAGCATGCAGACCCGTAGCTGAATCCATCGAGGCGGGTATCCTCGCCGTTTGCGTTCGTAACGCCGGCACCGCCGCCTTTAGCGAGCCGTTGACCGAAGAGACCCGCGGTCTCTTGTCGGTCTAGACCCTACGCGCAGTCAGGAACCTCGTTCCAGAAAGCATGGCGCTTGGATGTACATCCCTCGCTGATATCCGCGCTGACCGCACGTAATTGCCGATATTACGAACTTCGTAGAGAAGCGGCAAGTCAAATCTGCGATTTTCGTAGGATGATCAAAAAAGAACCAGCGACCGTCTTCGGGCGCCGCCTTCGAGCAGCGCGGCTGCGGGCAGACATTCCCCAAGACAAGCTTGGAGTCAAGATCGGTCTGGATGAAGGGACCGCGAGTGTTCGGGTGAGCCGGTATGAGACCGGGGTACACGAGCCGCCGTTTGGCATAGCTCTGAAACTAGCTGCAGCCCTTCGAATACCTGCTGCGTACTTCTATTGCGAGGATGACGACCTCGCCGATGTTGTGCTCGCGTGGGGGCGTCTTACGAAATCTGAGCGAAAACGGGTCAAGCCCCTCATTACTACAGAACTCGAGAAGGCGAAGGGGGCCGGGTAGGCGTCATCGGAGAACGTCGCCTCGAACTTCTTTGCTCCGCCGACGCCAACCAACAAGGTAGACGATCGAGCGGCAGTCCAAGGTTCTCGCGTTGCAAAAATACCGCGGTTCAGTTCACGAACAATCGCATGATGACGGCGCCCCTGCGAACTTGCCACCATAAATCGCAAGTGAACGCGTGGGCCGCGCCGACCCAAACTATTACGGCAGGCCGCGCCGGACACCCTGCGCTGGACCTCGCCGAGGTGATGGCGCAGTCGGCCGCGCATCGCTCACTAAAGTTTTTGCTTCGGCGGTCGTTGATGGGTGTGAGCATGACTTGGGATCTGGAGAAGGGAGAGCGGGCATTGGAAGCGATAGGTGGCCTCTTGGCTGGCGTCATGGGCGGGATGGGAGTCGTGATGTTGAACAGCTTTGTTTGGCGAGGACTATCGGCGGTTTCGCGACGGTGCAGCGTTGGCTAGCGCTCTCGCCGGTAAGCTTGACGCGCACGCGAAGTCCATACTTAAAAGGCGCGCGTTGAACTTGTGCGCGACAGCGAAACGTCATTGGACGTTCGCGCGCGTGCGAGTGGCTTTCGTCATTTGGGGGGCGCCTACTCGGGGATGATGTGACGGACTGCCCCATCGCGAGATCGACACGAATGAAGGTAAGGCGGGGCCTGTCGGCGATTCCGCCGGGTGTATGCTTTGCGAGAACGAGAGATTGACTCCCGTTGTACGGATTGTCCATTGTCTTTCGTAAAGATCGAACGAGATGGTTTAGATTGAAACCGAATAAGGATGCGTGTCACTTAGTCAACCAGCCTTTCGACATGGCTCAAGACGTGCCGCAGCCAAAAGAATCAAGGAAAGGGGGGTGAATGACAATCAAGGCGATTGAGACCAAATACAGGGGTTATCGGTTCCGCAGCCGCATAGAGGCTCGATGGGCGGTCTTTTTCGATGCGGCCGGCATCAAATGGGACTATGAGCCGGAAGGCTACGTTGTTAACGATTCACCTTATTTACCAGATTTCTTTCTGCCCGAACTCGGGTGTTACTTCGAGGTGAAAGGACATTTGGATTACGACATAGAGTTCTTCCGATCGTTTGCAGTGGAAATCGGGCGGTCTGTAGTCGTCGCTGAAGGACCAATCCCAGATCCTGAGGATTGGAGTTGTGGTGACCATATCGGTCTCCAGGTCCTGCACCCGCATTTTGATGGACAGGAAGGTGATGATGATGACGATTTTGCGTGGGGATACAAGGACATGTTCCTTCGCTGTGATGCGTGTGGTCGAATCGAAATCATGAACGAAGTTTACAGCACCATGAAAGACAATTGCAGCTGCGGAGAAAAACACGGTCGATTGATGCCGCTGTCCGATGCGCTCGCCGCCGCCCGGTCCGCAAGATTCGAGCATGGAGAATCGCCGCGTGGCGGATTGTGGAGCGATATCGCCAATCAGAAACTTGAGGCGTCGGCGCGAGGGATCTTGATTGCAGCTCAGCGAGCGGTGTGCGCCGAATCCGGTTTTCCGTTTTTCTTACCTGCTGATGGGGTCTGCTATGCATGCAAAGCAGACTTGGTTGAAAAACTCGGATTGATTTTGACTAAAGAGCCGATTACGGGATGTCCATCATGCGCTAGAAGCTATTGTGATTAGTACGGAAGCGATACTGTAACCGCGCAGGTGCCGCGTATGACCGGCGGAGTGAGGTGAAAGCATCGAGCCGTAGGCGGGCGGAAGATCACCGCGTGCTGCGTGTAGGTGATGTTGTCCAATGGATGCAAAGTGTAGAAAAATCAGCACGGGGAATAACGATGATTTATCAGTGCGGTTCGTGCAGTAAGACGTCGTTTGAAATCAACTGTCCGTGGTGTACATCTGCTCCTACACAGGAAAATAGTCAGCGAGCGCCAATGCAAGGACAGGTACCTCTTGACCCTTCGTTTTACCCAGAGTTTCAGTATCAAACCAAAGGGTTTTTTAAGGATTTACTTGGCAAGAAGAAAGAGCAAGCCCAGCTCAATGACCTGCTTCGCAGTGTGTTGCAAAAGTATTCGGAACTGAGAAAACCGTACTTTGCCAACTTCTTTCATACCTTGCGGCATGAGAGCTCTGGATCGAACGACGCCTCCTCACCGGGGCCGCGGCTGAACGGTTCCTACTCGAATCGGGAATTGTTCCGAGAAGTATTGATCCGCAAAGGTTTCACTGAACTGGAAGAACTCCCCCATTTGCTCGACAAGCTTCTGTTCACGACTGGTTTCAACGCAGCGTACTTGGGGTTCTCCAACGAAATTTCCCGGCATGTTGAAGGTTCTCTACGTGACGTTTTGCGGTCATGGATTGGAGAGGCAGGTACCAGCTTCCGAGACGATCTCTGTCTGTTCTTCTATTTTTTATGGAGCAACGGAATACGGCACCCAGAGCTACAGTATGCTGAGCAGGCCGCGTCGACATATGGTACTCCGCTGATACCGTGGGACACCATTCAGGCCTGGCTGCGGACCTGTGAACAGATTCACTTCGATATTCTGGTGGAGCGCCTCGCAACCAAGCTGGAACACTTTGATCCGAACCGGTTCGTCACTATGTACCACGTCGATGCAATGAATGGATACGACTTCGAGAAATTCTTGGCAGAGATCTTCCAGACAGCCGGCTACGACGTCGAGGGAACGAAACTAAGTGGAGATCAAGGCGCCGACCTTTTCGTTAGCAGGTTTGGGAAAAAAATAGTCATTCAAGCGAAAAATTATTCCGGGAGCGTTGGCAACGCCGCTGTCCAGGAAGCTATATCTGCCAAGAGCTTCTATGGCTGCGATGAGGCGATGGTCGTCACGAACTCGTATTTCACGCGGTCGGCGATAGAGCTCGCCGCCGCAGCCGCGGTTCGCCTGATCGGTCGTCGTGACCTGCAGATCTATCTTGATGACTATAACCAACGAATAATCGAACAATTCCGCGCGGAGGACAGCAATATTCCGGAGGCGAGCGCCGTTGCTTTTACAACCGTATGAAAATACAACTGACAACGTGGGGCACGAGGAAATACCTTTTGTGCCAAGTGCCTCGGTGTTAGGAGCACTGTACTTACTCGTGCTATGGGAGTTCGGTTTTAGATTTCTCCCGGATTCCCAAGCTTAGCTCGGGCGGAACGCAGTAGACAGCCCGTTGGAGGCGTGCAATGCCCAGGGGGATATCCCTCGAGGCTAGAGACTACTTTTCTACTCAAGATGTGCCGTTGGAACTTGGCTGGTTGGACGTGACGAATTGCTACTACTCTCTCCGCGGCCCAATGCTCGCGCCAAAGTCAGGCAGTTGGGGCGTTACTTGCTCCATCTGCGGGTGAGTTGACAGGTTGGGGGCAAAGCGCTGCAACGCGCTTGAGGCAATCCTTGAAACGGGTAGGGTTGTTCTCACGTAGGCGCTTCAGGTCTGCGATCACGACTTCAAATCGCGTGTTTTCCGTGTTGTGCTTTATGAAGTCGACGTTTGCCTTGAGTTCGAGGAACGCGTCAAACGCGTCGTCGTGTTCGGTACCTGAGTTTTTAATCAGAACCGCGAGCGCGTCTGATATTCGCCCCAGTTGCTTGCCATAACTTTCGTGTTTCACGATCGCTCGCTCAGCCGCAGGATTGTTGGAGTTTTGCTCGTTAACGACAAGCGCGGCGAAGGTCCAGGGCAGGATTGATTGCTGCAAATGCTTGGGAGCGTTGTAGAACGCCTCCGCGCAATGGTTTTGCCATGCGATATACGAAGACCACGGCCAGTCGATACCGCGATTGGACGAATTGGATGACATGTTACCCTCCCACCTTCGGCGATTCGAGCCAATGAGCTACGGCGTCATTGGCTTCGGTCGCCGCTTGGATGACAAATCCGGAAACACGAAGAGTTGAACAGAAAGGCACACATCGTCAGTGCGTTTGCGCACCTTTCAATGCAAGCAAAATAGACGACCGTTGGATTCTGCTTGCGACTCAAGAAGTACGAACGAAGGTATGGAATGTTGCAGGCAAAGAAACATTCGAACGCTTATCCCCGAACGCCTCCGAAGACATTCTCCCCGGAGAAGTCCCCAGCCCTAAGGCCGATGAGCGAGCAACGGAAGAATGGAAGCAGCAGCTTGAGACGGTCATTGGCCGGCACGACACGCTCGATTTCATGTTGAATCATGTTGACGCATTGTGGGCTGAGACGCGCAAACGAAAACAACTTCACCGTGAAAGGTCTATGTTGGCTTGCGCTCATGAAGCAGGAACTTATTGTTGCTCCAGTCCTGTTTCTTTTACGTACCAGTTGGGATCCTGATGCTGGCTCCTGCAGTATTCTCCATGCAGAGCGCACCACCGCCGCCATAGTTGCAACCCAGGGCTTTTTTGAGGTGCTGGCAACAATCCCGCGCGGGGCGAATGAGTCGCCGAACAATAGGTAAGCTTCGCAGAGCCGCGTGGGGCCGCCGTCACACTGCGGCGGTCCTGCGGCGACACCAGATTGGGTAAGCCGCGTTTCCTCGCTAGCGGTGCGACGGCTGGACGGCCGCGAGCCGGCTGCCTGCAAAAGGATCTTGACTCCAATCTATCGTCGCAGGCGCCTCTATGATCGAGGGAGCCATTCGCTTGACAGCGAAGTGCTCCGTCGATTGCCCCGCGCTGATGGCCTGCTTGAGCCACTGAGGCATCTCTCCCTCACCCGACCAGATTTCTCCCGTCGCGCTACGGTATCGAGCATCTTTCTCTTTAATCTTATCTTCCGCGATCGCGGCTGCGAGATCGTCAAGCTCTATGCCGACCTCGGACATTCTGCGCCGCAGGTAGGCGATCATGCTGTCGCGTTTTCTCTCATCCATGAGTTTTCCGAGTTTTACAGTTTGCGTGGGTCTGGCAAGTTCGTGAGCCACCGCAAATGCCGTGCCTTGAGAATATCATTTTGAGTTCGATCTGGCTGGAAAGGTTTGTAGTCGTATAGCTCAGTCGAACCGTTATGTGTCATAGTGCGGCCATTGCTAACTACGGGGAGAACATAGATGGCAACACTCGAGAAGATTCAGGCTCAGATTGTGAAGCTTCGGGCGCAAGCTGAAGTGTTGGCTGTTAAGCAATCGTCGGGCGTTCTGGCGAAGATTCGAGACATTATGGAAAAGCACGGTTTGACGACGGCTGACATCGAAGCGCACATCGGCGGTTCGAAGAAGCGTGGTCGCAAGCCAGGCGTTAAGGTCGCCGTCAAAAAATCTGTGTCGGCTGCAAAGTACCGCGACCCGAAAAGCGGCGCTACCTGGACCGGCCACGGGCGTGCGCCCGCTTGGATCGCCAACGCAAAGGACCGTAGTAAATTTCTGACAGACGGCGCATCTGAAGCCCCGGCGACAGCCGCGAACAAAGCCGCCAAGGCCGGGAATTATGTTCGTGGCCCGCAGGCACCGAAGTATCGCGATCCGGCGAGCGGGGCAACGTGGAGCGGACGTGGCCCAGCCCCGGCGTGGCTTGCCGCAGCCAAAGACCGCACGGCATTTCTGATTGAGGGCGGCGCGGGCGAGGGCGGTGCGAAGCCGAAGGCGGCCACAAAAGCACCTGCCAAGAAAGCTGCAGCTAAGAAAATAGGTGCGAAGAAGGCGGCTGCCAAAAAGGGCGCGGCCAAGAATGTTGCCGCGAAGAAGGTCGCCGCGAAAAAGACCGTCGCATCGGCCAAGAAGGCGCCTGCGAAGAAAGTCGCGAGAAAGAAAGTGACGGCGAAGAAGGCTGCCGTGAAAAAATCGGTCGCGACGCCTGAGGCACCGGCGCAAGCGTCCGCGTCGACAAACGCTGCCGCGGCTGAATCGACTGCCGCATGATTGCTCTTGCAATGGCGAGCGATCGCCAGCCTGGCGAGCAGGGTGCCTTCATCCTGCGCGCAGCAAGCGAACCGTGTTCACCCCTCAGCCGGCACACAGCGCGGTCGCTACAGTCGTATTTGCACGCATCACGGGATGGACCTTTCCGTCCGCTCTTTCACCACCGACTCGCGATACCAGCGAGCTACGGTCGTTCCCATTCGCTCATAAGGCTTCCCGGCGCGGGCGTCTTCTACGCATCTGAGGGCCTCAAGCGCGGCCTCACCGCATCGTTTGCCGGCCATTTGGGCGAGCAGCAATCTGGTGGTCTGTCCTTTGCGACGATATTCATCACAAATCCAATCAGTTGCGGCGATCCGGTCTGGAGGGCGCTTATGCCTCGGCAGGGATCCGAGCATCTCCGCGTTAGCTTCATCGAAAGCGTTGATTTCCAGCACCTCTTCTATATCTCGCATGAGACTGTTAACACCGTGCACGGTTTGGCGTCCACTCGGCTTCCAGTCAGGGAACACGCGCGCTATTGCGTCGGCGACACACGTTAGACTGAGATCTCGCCAGAACCGTGGATGCGGTTCGTAGACCGCTTCTACTGCCATCACCAGGTTTCCCACATTCAACTGCGACTCGCTGAACTGACAATCCGTCAGGTAGGCGACGAGCGCATCGACCGTTTTGGAATGATCGCTGGCGACTGTCACCGTTTCTTTGCTGGTATCCATCATGAGAAGTTCCGCCATGTGTCACTGACCGGCATATTCGAGCCATTCCGGGATCGGCGTAATCGAGCCACCGGATGATCGCCGCAATCGAGCCAGTGCATGATCGGCGCAATCGGGCCACTCGATGATCGGCGTATTGGAGCCACCGCAGGATCGGCGTAATCGAGCCACGTAGCGGGCTCAGTGTTCTGTCGGGCGGCAGCCCGAAACGCATTTCGAATTTCCACAACCCGGTACCTTCAGGCTTTTTGCCCGGAGGGCCGATGAGTCGAAGGAGGTTCGAAGTGTTTGAGTATCGACAGGTTCTGGCGCGCATGCGTCAGGGCGATTCCGACCGTGACATTGCCAGCGCACGCC
This sequence comes from Paraburkholderia sp. LEh10, assembly GCF_017814945.1. Taxonomy (GTDB): domain Bacteria; phylum Pseudomonadota; class Gammaproteobacteria; order Burkholderiales; family Burkholderiaceae; genus Paraburkholderia. Next base: position 59,596 of record NZ_JAGIPX010000011.1, on the reverse strand, counting down.
TGATGGGGCGTGGGAAGCTGAAGACCGTCAGGCAGGTCGCGCTCGCTCGGGGCTGGCTCGATCCCGGTCGGCCCTTGCCGGACGACGCCGAACTGGCAGCGATCTTCGGACGCAATCCGAAGCTGCCGCGTAGCTGCGTCTCCACGATTGAACCGTTTCGCGATCTGGTGCGCGGCTGGTATGACGCCGACGTGCAGGGCACGACGATCTTCAACGCGCTTCAGCGCAACCACGGCTATACGGGCAGCTATTCGGCAGTGCGGCGCTTCCTGCTGCACCTGAAGGCCGAGCGCGGCGCGAGAGCGACGACGATCCTGGAGTTCGCACCGGCCGAGGCCGCACAGGTCGACTTCGGCGCCGGTCCGGTGCTCACGCATGAGTCCGGGGTTCTGCTCAAGACATGGTTCTTCGTGATGACGCTGTGCTGGTCGCGTCATCAATACGCCGAGGTCGTGCTGGATCAGACGGTCGAGACGTGGCTGGCCTGTCACCGGCGCGCCTTCGAATGGTTCGGTGGCCGCGTCGAACGCGTGATCATCGACAACGCCAAGTGCGCGATCACAAAGGCGTGCATGTACGACCCCGAGGTACAGCGCTCGTACGCCGCGCTGGCCGAGGGGTACGGCTTCCGGATCGATGCATGCCCTCCACACGATCCTGCGAAGAAGGGCGTCGTTGAGGCCGGAGTCAAATACATCAAACGATCCTTCGTGCCGCTGCGCGAATTCCGCGATCTCGCCGACGCCAACCGTCAATTGCGCGACTGGGTGATGCAGCAGGCCGGCACGCGCGAGCACGGCACGACGCGCGAGCAGCCGCTTGCACGTTTCGCCATCGAGAAGCCACTGCTCGCCAGACTGCCCGATGTGCCGCCAGTGCTGGCCGTATGGTGCGAGGTCAAGGTCCATACCGACGGGCACGTCGTCTACAAGAAGGCACTGTATTCGGTGCCGTTCACGCTCGTTGGCAAGCAGCTGTGGCTGAAGGCGACCGACACGGTCGTGCAGGTGTTCCACCGCCATGAGCTCGTCGCGACCCATCCGCGCCTGCGCAAGCCCGGCGATCGCCACACGGTGCGTGACCACCAGCCGCCTGAAGCGCAAGCGTGGCTCGAGCACGATCCACAGTGGTGCCTGGCGCGGGCAAAGGATATCGGGCCAGCCTGCCACGCGCTCGTTCTCGCGATGTTCAACGACAAGGTGCTCGTCAACCTGCGCGGCGCGCAGGGCGTCTTGAGGCTTCGCGAGAAGGTCGGCGATCAACGGCTGGAGGCTGCGTGCGAGCGTGCGCTCGTGTTCGCCAGCCCCAAGTACCGCACTGTCAAGGCGATCCTCGACAAGGGGCTGGACAGCCAGCCCACCGCAGCACCAGCGCCGACGCCGGCGCCTGCCGACACCTATCTGAACGGCGGCCGCTTCGGCCGTGACCTCCATTCCCTTCTGATCCATTGAACGCCTATGCATCCCAGTCCAGAACTGAACACGATCCTCAAGCAGTTGCGCCTCTCGGGCATCCTCGACTCGCTCGAGCAACGCAACCGTCAAGCCATCGACGGGCAACTTGCCTACACGGAGTTCCTCGCCACGCTTCTGCACGACGAGGTCGCGCGGCGAGAGCAGAAGAAGCTCGGCGTGCGGCTCGCCCGCGCTGGCTTCTCCCTAGGCAAGACGCTCGAGAACTTCGACTTCGACCGCGTGCCCAAACTCAACCGCGCTCACATCTATGATCTCGCCGCCGGCCGCTATATCGACGAGAAGGTCTGCGTGCTGATGGTCGGCCAAACCGGCGTCGGCAAGTCGCAGGCCCTGGGCCACTGCGCCGCACGCCAGGGCCGCGATGTCCTGTTCATCACGCAAACCGAATTGCTCAAGAAGCTGCATGCAGCACGGGCGACTGAGCTCTATGAACGCAAGTTGCAGCAGTTCGTGCGCGTTCCGGTGCTGATCGTCGATGACTTTGCACTCAAACCCCTGCGTGCGCCCCACGACGAAGACTTCCACGACCTGATCGCCGCCAGGTATGAGCGCGCGGCAACTATCCTGACGTCGAATCTCGACTTCAGCGAATGGGGCGACGCATTCCCCGACAACCGCATCCTCGGTGCTGCCACGCTCGATCGGCTACGGCACGGCGCCTACCGTGTCGTCATTGAGGGTGAGAGCTTCCGCAAGCCGAAACCGATGCCCGAAAACGGCGAAAACGTGGTTGCAAAATCAGGCAAAAAAACGCATTCTTGAGTCCCTTCGAAATCGCGTTTCGGGGCCATTCCAGGTGGCCTCATTACGCCGATCATCCCCGGCTCGATTACGCCGATCCGTGACACCATGTAAGTTACGGATCCGGAGCGAGCGATCGACGTGGTGGGCTTCGGTTGACGGCGGTCGGCATTCCTGCTCCAAGTCAGCGGTATAGCCGTCCAGAGGCAGCATGACGGTGCGAGATCCGTGACATTTCAATTTCGCTCGAACATGGAAACGATATCGGCAGCCCAAGCAGTGAGATTTCAGCTAGGGACCATATCGTTGGCAGACGAAGCCTGAGACGACTGGGAACCCTCAGGCCGCCGTGATGGCTTTTCTGAACCCCCGCGATTTAGCGATGCGCTGAGGTGAAGTATCCCGGACCTGCTGTGGCGGTCCGGCTGCAACTGGCGATGTCTTGGGAATGCCTGCAATTTTCCGCAGGCTGAGTCCGCCGTTCCTCTCTGAAGTGGGGCCGATTTCGATGATATACATCGTCTGTCACATGTCGACTGCGCACACTGCCACCGACGTTAGGGCCGCCTCTTCCGAATGAAGAGCTTCCGTGGTGACCGCTAGCGCGGGCGGGTTAGGACCCGTGGCGCCCTCGGGAGATCCGACCACGGGGACGGTTCCCGAGATAACGGACGCGTTGGTGAAGCTAGATGCGCGAGACCTGAAAATAGTCTGGCGGAACTATTGCAGTTAGCGATAGTGGAAGGAACCTCGGCACGAGTGCCTGGGGGCCTTCGGCTATTCCTTTCTATCCTCGATCGAGGATATCTACGCTATACCCTAAGGGAGAATATGTTTGATAAAGCATATGCGCAATCTTTGGAGGCGATATGCGCGCGCGGAAGCTGGTTGCTGCCCAGGGGGACACGTGCCTGCGGAACCGCATCGGGGAGCGTATTCACACGGTACATGCTCAATCTTCTGGGGCGCGGGGATCTGATCTTTTTGCTGACCAGGGAAGGCGTATGTGGCAGGGCACCTTTCAGGGCCGCGAACGCGGTGGCTTTTTCGTCCTCCGGGTAAGGGAGGTACGTTGCCCGTACGCGCAGAGAGAGCCAGCCTTTGGAGCGGATGTGGGCTGCATCGAGCGCGAACGTGAAGGTCTGGGTTTGGTCTGGCTGAGATTGGGCGGCTACACGAAGGCGGTTTTGTCGGGGCATCAAGCGGGCGCGGGTCACTAGCGAAGAACTGCTGGCAGGCACTTGCTTTGCCGGGCCAGAATTGCAAGACTGCTCCGACAACCGCCTTCGACTGCGAGTCGTCAATCAGCCAAGGACGGGGGCTACTGGGATGGTGCTTAGTCAATAATCGACGTACCCGGGCCCGAGCGGCGTCGAATCAAACCTCGTACTTTTCGTGCGATTCGACTCCAGTGTTCGCAACAATGGTCGTGATCGGAAACCGAACCTTAGAGCACGACCGGCTCCCGCTAGCACTCACTCGATAGCGAGGTATAGACCGGCGCGCACGGATTCAGGGGCGTGTTGCGGCATTTTCTAGATGGTCTAATATATTTCCTGTTGCTAGGTGAAGCGTTGCTGGGTACTTTGCCATTATCCTCTCTAGCGAGTCGTGCTTTGACTTTATGTTTTTTATGATCCGACTGGGAGCGGATTTGGGGATTATCTTTGATATCTCTGCGATGACATTCCTTATGCGACTGTATTCTGACGATACCTCCCCAAATGTTTTCCCTAGAAATTCCTGACCATCTTTTCCGTCCACATATAGAACGTTTAGAAAGTTTTTAAAAAACTCGTCATGAGTTTGAAAGAGGCGATTAAAGTGCAAATATTTTGCTCGTTTGATATATTGGGATCGTGGTGGAAAGGGTTAATTAAAAATACTAACTCTATTGAAAATGGTTTCCCATCCAACTTAGGTAGCCATCGCCGTTTTTCGTAATTGTTGTCGTAATTACGCGCATCCCTGTAAAGTGAGCCAATAGATGCAGTCAGAGCGCTTAAGTCATAATTTTTAAGAGTCTCGCGACTTTTCTCCATATTTTCCTGATGTTTTCGTGTCTCTGAGTTGATTTCAGCGCATAAATTTGCAATTTTTATTAAGTCTGAATCGAATTTGTTTAATTCGATAATAAATATCGCCTCCGTTATCTTCGGATCATCTGATTTTCTCTTAATCAATGCCTCTAGGCTTTTGTTGTGTTTTGTTAAGAGTTGTATGAAATTATCGTGGGGTCGCTGACTTATAACAAACTCCAGTAAATTTCGTGGGCTATATTGGAATTTTGTTGTATCGACTTGATCAAGTTTGCTCGATAACATGAGCGCCTCCTTATAATATGAAAGCCTAACGCAGTACATCCCTCGAAATCTGCAAAACGAGGGGCTGTGGAACAATTTGAACGCGAATATTAGACCCGCGCGCTTATTTTGCCGTCCACGCAGTTGTTGGAGCAAGTCCGCGAGCGCACTCTCTGAAAGCCACTTTAGCCGTCGTATCGATCCGTCTTCGATGCAGAGGGAGCAACGCTCACGCGCTTGGCGCCGCAGGCATGGCTGACCGCCTGGGGCTTCGGGGGCAAGAGTCTCCCTTAGGTCGTGCATTGCCGATCGACGTGACTTTCTGGGCAAATCTTAGAAACTCGGAACTTACCGTCGCAAGGCGGACGCTCGGAACTCACCAGTTTCGACTCCTTAAGCGAATCGCGGAAAACGTGGTTGCGCGATGAACACTGAAATCCGGCCAGCCGAGGGGCGCGCGCTTGCATCAGGAAACCGCGTGTTGAGACTTTGCACGACCGTATCACAATCGCCGCGTCGCACCGTGATCCGAGGATGCAACAAAAAATTTTTCAGTGCCGGCCCTAAATTTTGACTTGCTTATGCCGATGTTGTCTTGCCGGGACCTGTCGTTGGGCGGTGTATCCCGAGGCAAATTGACGCTGATTAGTCAATGGCAGGGGTCCATTGCCAGAAGACCAACCGCAATACACAACTGAGGGCACATGGCAGTTTCGTTGAAGTCTGTAATGAGTTTTGGCGCGACCGCGCTAGTGGGCGTTCTTGTCGGATATCTCGGGCAGTTTGAGGCAGCCCTCGATGCCGACAAGGCTGAGAATCACACAAGAATGTTGGATATCCAGAAAGTACCGGAATTGACATGGGGATCACATTCGCCGGTTCCGAATGTGCGTTTCACTTACGAGAACACGCAGACGAACCAACGAATCGACACCATCGCCGGCACCGATGTCTACCTCTATAACTATTCGGATCGAGACGCACCCGAGGTGCAGATCCTCATCACGGCGACGAATGCCGACGGCACGTTGCCTGTGTACGTTGGGGCAAGGATGCTCGACGGGGGCGTCGAAGACTTCGAACTAGAGCAAACGATGAAACCGGTCGCCCACGGCCAAGCTCTCGCATTCTCATTCAAGGTGCCGTCGGTCAACAGACGTGAAGGCGGCGCGGGCAGACAGTTTGAACTCTACTTCGCGGGAAAAGCTGCTCCGCAACTTGCAGTGTCTGCAACTGCCCCCGGTTTCGATAGCCGCCCATGGGATCCCGCGCACTTCTCTGAAAGCCAGGTTGCAAAGCTTCCGTGGCTGCAGCGATACTCTTCTCGCGTGTCGTTTATGGCGCTAGTCATCGGCGCCTTGGCTGCCCTTGTGTTCCAAGCCGTGTTTCTGCGAAACCGTGAGAAAAGGCGAATGTTGGCGTTGACCGAAGTGGTGGACAAAAGTCTTCGTCAAAGCGCATCCACCAATAGTCTTGCGGATGATGAACGACGGGCATTGGCTTCGGATGTCGCCCTGAATTGTTGGCGATCGCTCTATGATTCGATGCTTCGCCTAGAGCAGTGGTTCTCCAGCAAGCCGGAACGGGTTTCGTAATCGAGACGTGTGAAGGCCGCCTGAAGTATCACGGCGGCGCTTCTCGCGGAGTCATTTTTCGGCGTGCCAATGTAGATCGATTGATTGATGGCGAGCATCGACTAAGGGCGTCTGGAGGTACTGTGGACGCTCACGGGATGAAGCATGGGCTATTGGCCTCTAACGCCCCGGAGGGATGGAAATGCAAATACGACAACTTAAGGTCACAAATTTTCGGGGCATCGCATCGTTAGACTGGTCCCCCGGGCTCTCGTTCTGTTGTCTGATTGGCCCCGGTGATTCCGGCAAGTCGACAGCCCTTGACGCGATAGAAGCAACGTTGTCTTCCCGGTGGTTCTCATTTACTGAGGCGGATTTCATCGGCGGTGACACCACGAAGACGATTGAAATCGAAGTCACGGTGGGCGAGCTGTCCAGAACCCTCAAGTCGGATGAGCGGTTCGGGCTTTATATCCGCGGCTGGTCCTCCGAGGGTGCGATCCGGGATGAGGCCGACAATGACGACGAGCCGGTCCTAACCGTTCGGCTCAGCGTAGATGCGACCTTAGAGCCAGTTTGGGAGGTTTGCTGCGATCGAATCGAAGACACACGGACACTTTCCAATCGCGATCGCGCTCTCTTCGGTCTTGTTCGTCTAGCGGGTGATGACGCTCGGCACCTGGCGTGGGGTCAAGGGTCTGTGCTATCTCGACTAACGGGCGACAACGAGGAGGCCTCGGCCAGATTGGCGCAAGCCTACAAGGCTGCTCGAGACAGCGCGGGTTTGCACGAGATCGAGGCTCTGATGGAGGCCGCGACGGCGGCTGAAGGGTTTGCCAAAGGCATGGGTGCCTATGTCGAAGGGGCGTACGCACCCGGGCTAGAACTTGGTCGCGGGGGTCTCTCCACTGGCTCCATCGCCCTGCACGACCTGGGAATTCCTTTGCGAATGGCCGGATTGGGAACCAGGCGCCTGGCGACCCTTGCGATCCAGAAGTCCGCCGTATCGGAAGGCGCCATCGTTCTCGTCGATGAAATCGAACATGGGCTCGAGCCTCATCGCATCATGGGTGCAATCTCCCAGCTTCGGCGGGACCAGACCGTCGCGTCCGAGGCGAATCGACCAGTTGGTCAGATCATCCTTACGACTCATTCTGAGGTCGCATTGGCCGAGGCAGGAGCAGGGTCGCTCTTCGTCTGTCGGACGTCACGCCCGGACCGCGCGACTATGCTGACCAAGCCCGCGGCGCCCGACCCCATCCATGCTCTGATGCGGTTCAACCCGCGCGCGCTGTTCGCGCGCCGCATCCTGGTCAGCGAGGGGATGACCGAAGTGGGTATGCTTAACGGTCTGCGGGAGTTCTGGCCACCACGTCATGAGGATTTGCCATGTGAACACAAGGGGGCGTCGGTTGCGGATGGCAACGGCGGGCAAACTGTGTCAATGGCATTGGGACTGGCACAATTGGGATATTCGGTCGCAGTTTTCCGCGACTCCGATGTGCCGTTGACGGAGGAGGCAGCGGCTTCGCTGGATGGAGCAGAGATTCCGGTGTTTGAGTACGGAGGTGGGTTGGACTCCGAGCACGCATTGTTTTCTGCGGCGACCGACCGGCAGGTTCAGCGTCTGCTTGAATACGCCCGCGAGGAACGTGGGGTAGGGAAGATCAACGACAACCTTTGCGCTGCGTTGGGCCTGAATCGCTTGGTAATAATGGACGATTTTGCGGTGTGGGAGCTGATTTCTGAGTTCAATGGACACGAGTTGCGCGAGAAGATCTCAGGAGTCTTCGGCGCGAAGAAGTGGTTCAAGGATCAACGCATCGGTCGCGGTCTCGCTCCTATTGCGTGGGACATTGCAATGACGCGCCCCGAATCCCCGATGGCACTAGCGCTGGCCGCTGCTGAGGCTTGGTTATATGCTTGAAGCCGAAGAGCTTTTGGGCTTCAGTAAAGGAGCCATCGTCGCGCCGGCAGGGCACGGAAAAACTGAGCAGATCGCCAAGGTAGCGGCGCTCGGACGACGTACGCTAATTCTTACTCATACCCACGCCGGGGTCCATGCCATCCGGTCGAGGCTCAGGCGTTTGAAAGTACCGCATGCGGCGGCAGTGGTTGATACAATCGCTGGCTGGTCAATGCGGTATGCCCATGCCTTCCCCGGAATTGCACAGCCTTGCGAAGGTATGCCGCAAGGGGCGCAGTGGGACGACCTATACAGAGGAACCATTCGAGCTCTTGTTATCGACGCGGTTCGTCAAGTGGTCGAAGCCTCCTACGACCGCATTCTGATCGACGAGTATCAAGATTGCAACGGCTTGCAGCATGAGCTTGCGACGACGTTATCCAACATCGTCCCGACTCTGGTCTTTGGCGATCCGATGCAAGGCATCTTCGAGTTCGCCGGTGCGACTCTCAACTGGGCGACGACCATCTTCCCGTGGTTTCCCCTGGTCGATGAGCTTGATGTTCCTCATCGTTGGGAGAATCGTAATCCGGAGCTTGGAGAGTGGATTGCGGAGGTTCGGGAGAGGCTGATGCGGGGTGAGGGAATTGACCTATCGGTCGGACCGGTCGCTTTCCACCGCGCCGATACGGCGTTCGATATGGGGCCGTTGTTCGATGGGTTCGACGGCGTTCAAGGCAGCGTCGCTGCTATTCATTGCAATAAGGGAATCTGTTACCGACTGGCTCGCGCAGCGGGCGGTGGCTACCAGGCTATTGAAGAGGTGGCTGCGAGGCGGTTGCAAGAGTTCTGCACAGCTTGGGATACTTGCGATTCACGTCAAAGCCGAGTCGATGTCATCACGAGTCTCGTAGACGATTGCGTCAATGTGAAGGCGCTAGAGGATGGCGAGGAGGACAATCTTGCCGATCTGACAACCAATGCGAGAATTAGGCTAGCAGTAGCCAATCTTTTTGGTCCCGGCGCAGCGGAGGCGGGGGCGACAGTCTTGTCGTTGATTCCTCGGCGTGCGCGCTACCAGCTCTACCGCAGAGAGCTTTGGCGCGATGTCGAGCGCGCCATGGCGGATGTTGCGGCTGGCCGCTGTGTATCGATGACAGAGGCTGCTGAGCGAGTAAGGCAGCGTGCGAGCCTCGCGGGACGTCGGCTTCCGCAGAGAACTGTGTCAACGCCATTGTTACTGAAGGGGCTTGAGTTCGATCACGTGGTGGTGCCCGACGCCTCGCATTTCGCCCGAGAGCAACGTGCGCAGGCGAAGCTCTTCTATGTTGCAATTTCCAGGGCTACGCATTCGTTGACCATTTCCGCACCGGACAATTGGGTGCGCTTTCAAAGGCCGGACCTTTAAGCCTATTACATCCTCGGAGGCCGCTGAGGGTTGCTTTGCTTCCTTTAAGAATAACGAATCGCTATCTGGTCAAAGAGATAGGACACAATGCGACAATTGAATCGTTCTCAAGCACGCACTCCGCAGTTTTTTTCTTCCGAAAGGGCGGAATTGTACAGGCAAAAAATTCGTGAATACCTGGAGCGGCCCGATTTTCACAGGCCTCCCGAGTTTGGGTTGGAGAATAATGACCGGGACGAAGTGCAAAGTGCACTGCGCGAGTGGACCTATGGTAAATGCGCTTACTGTGAAAGATACGCTGTAGTCGATAGCAACGTTTGGGGCATAGATCATTTCCGACCCTTACGGGCGGCAGACCGGGGAAGGGGAAGAATAGACCGCCTTCATTATTGCTGGCTAGCGGTGGAGTGGGAAAACCTTTACTACGCATGCCATACGTGCGTATCGATAAAGGGTAATCTATTTCCCATACTTAGAGGGCGTGGCGAATTAGGTGCGAGTTTGGAGTCGTTACGCCGGACTGAGAATCCAGCGCTGATTGATCCAGCCTACGATAGGGTAGAAAAGCATTTGACCGTAGCGCCGTCAGGAAGGATGTATGGTCTCACATGGCGAGGAGCTGAGACAATTTCACTTCTGAACCTGAATCGTCAAGAATTGCTTGACGGTCGCGAGGATGCGCTGGGTGCGTTTGTTTCGAAATGGAATGATGCCTTCGAACGAAGGGAGAGGTCAGGCTCGTCTCTGATGTTCGACCAAGTTAGAGACGTACTTGCGCCTGAGGCGAGCTTCTCGGGCGCGATAGCCCTTCTGTTACATGGGTTGCTGCCAAAAAGAGTTCGTAGGAAGGATTTGCATTCGATATCGGAATCGCATTTTCGAGAAATCCTCGACGCTATCGGGTCGATCAACCCGGACGAGGTTGACCGTGAGATTGAAGCGCGCAACCACGCGAGAGGTTCGCGATATTTTTTTGGGCAAACGCACCGGCGTGCACGGCCGATCCGTCGCATTAAAATCCGAAACTTCAAGGGAATTCGGGAGGCCAACGTTGACTTCCCGATGCCTGAAGGGAAAGACGCCCAATGGGTCGCGTTCGTTGGGGCAAACGGTGTCGGCAAAACTTCTCTGCTTCAGGCTTTGGCGCTTGGACTGGCTGGACCGGTTGTAGCATCGGAGATCATCGACGACGCGAAGACGATTCTCTTCGAGGATGCGTTAGATGGGGAGATAAGGCTCGAGTTCTGGCACTCCGATGAGGCGAACGTCCTGACATTCGAGAAAACTAGTCGTAGGTTTGGCGGATTCGCTTCAGCGCCGTCTCCTGTCCTTGCGTACGGGGCGTACCGCCTGCTAGCTCGGAAAGTCATGTTGCAAAAGCAACGTCGCAATGATTTCCGTCTGCTATCGCTTTTTGATGAACATACAAAGATTAATGGGCCGCACGGCTGGTTCACGAAGCTAAGGGGGCAAAGATTGCGTGATGCAGCAGACCTCGTGCAACAGTTGATGCTGGATCCGACTGCGATGGTGGACATCGTAGACTCGAAGATCGAAGTGCGAGTAAGTGGACGCGAGCAGCCGATCGATGCAATGAGCTCCGGGTTGCAGAATATATTCTCCCTTGCGACCGATATTTTGGAGGTCGTGTACTCTTGGGGGGACAGTGCTTTAGGAGGGCAAGCGACAGTCTTGATTGATGAACTGGACGCCCACCTGCATCCGGCCTGGAGGCTTCGTATCGTAGAGCGACTGCGACGGGCGTTCCCGATGATTCATTTCATCTACAGCACACACGACCCTTTGACCTTGCGAGGCGTCCGTGGACAAGATGTCAAGATCCTGAATGCGTCCCAAGAGGGGACCCTGTCAGCTCGGTCGGCGCCGGGAGACATCGACGGGCTATTCATCGATCAGCTTCTCACATCCGACTTGTTTGGGCTCAATACTACGTTGGACGAGAAACTGGATGGTGAGTTTGTCCGGTACTACGATCTGTTGGCGCGGGGTGATTCTCGTTTGAACGCTGGTGAGCGAGATGAGCTGCGAGGACTTGAAGAGTCTCTGCATGACGAAGGTCTGATGGGCGTGACCCAGCGCGAAAGAATCATGTATCGCGTGATAGACAAACAACTTGCCACCTTGCGAAATGTTGGAGATGGAGGGGAACTTTCGGAGGACGCGATCCAGATCATCGAAGAGCTCGTGCAACGTGATGAAGAGTACAAGGGGCTGCTAGGTGATTAAACGAGACCGGCCATTTGGCAGCGAACCCGGGGTTTTGCGAAGCGACAGCGCGACGAACGAACAAAAGCGAGCTTCTGATTACTACGCGACGAAACCCGCTGGTTTCCCGGCGTTCTCCGGCTTTAATGTTTATCGAAACTCGGAGGTGAAGCAGGCGCTTGACGCGATTTTTGAAAAGAAGTGCGCGTACTGCGAGTCGAGATTCGTGAATCAAGGGGTCCAGGTTGAGCATTTTCGGCCCAAGGGGGGAGTGCAGCTGACGCGAGCCCCTGCAGCTACAATTGGCTATTGGTGGCTCGCCTCGGAATGGACAAATCTACTCCCCGCATGTAGTGATTGCAACACGGAGACTGATCATTTTCTGCCCGACGGATCTGTGAGGAAACTCGGGAAGGGAAACTACTTCCCCTTGATGCCTGGTCAGGGATGTGCGCCCTCGAGGGGATACCTCCATACAGAAACGCCGTTACTCATCAATCCAACGCTCGATGATCCACATCGTTATCTCGAGTTTACTGTCGGGAGTTTTGGTGGGCGAACCCGGTCCTTTGTTCGTCCTGCCGAACTCGACCCTGTTGGTTTGATGAAGGCGGAGGCGACAATAGACGGCTTCGGCCTGAACCGCCGACGGTTGGTCGCAGCACGTACGGCCAGATTGACTTCACTGGAGCGGGAGCTATTTGCTTGGCGAAGGCTGGTAATGTCAGCGGACAAGATGGCGTCCGAAGCTGATAAGGAGGCGACCCTGATGGAGGCGAAGACGCTCCTCAACGATATCCTGAGCAATTTCGTCAAACGAAACAAGCCTTACTCTGCTGCTTGCTTCGCGTTCATCAAAGAGTGGCTGGCAGGCGATCGGCCGGGAACTATGCCTCGGCAGATCAACGACGACGTTGATGACGAAGACGAGGACGACAATGAAATCGTCATCTGACGCGCTGCCCCGTAAACGCCGAGAATGCCGTCCAATACGGGGAAGCTGCAGATAGACATTTGTGATAAGGCCCGTGGGAATCGGACGGGAGGCACGTTCGGGAGAAAACAAGACTGGCCGGGCGATTGAGGCCGGCACCTTGCGACTCGTCCTTGTCCAGTCGTGCCGCCCGTATTCTCTTTCAAACCGTTCGCGCCTCAGCCTTCGGAGACTTCCGCCTGCCTCTTCATCACCGACTCGCGATACCAGCGAGCAACGGTGCTGCCGATGCGCTCGGTCGGTTTCCCTACCTCGGCGTTTTCGAGGTACGCGAGGATGCCCAGCGCGCACTGGCCCGCCGGATGAGCCGCACCGGCGGTGAGTCGACTCCAGAAGTGCTTGACCGCTGCATCGTTGTGGATCGCGACTACGTCGATCAGTTCGTTCTCCAGCGTGGAATCGCTGTAGATGGTGGCATGGATGGGGGCATGCAGCTCGATAATCGCAGCGACGCCGCGCACGTAGTGTCCAAACCTGTTCACGAACGCGGCATCCTCATGGAACAATGCTCCGAGGGACTCCACGTCGTGGCTGTTCCAGGCGGTCTGAAACGCGTGAAGCGCGTCTTCGGGTCGTCTTATTTGAATCATGTGGACTCTCACAACTGCCTATGTTGCGCCGCCGCCAACGGCATTGAGCGCTTGTTGTCGGGCGGCCAAAGTATATTCTGCCCTATCACGGAATGTCTGCTCGTGGGCCGCACGCGGCCTTTAGCTACGGGTGCGAGACGGCTTGCCTTCCTGGTGGTCCAACTACGAGTTCGCGCCTGCCCGCAAACATATCAGGCCCAAACTGGGTGCTTTCCCAGACCGCTTTCCGTGGCGAGCGCGGTTATCGTCTACTCGTGATCGACTCGCGGCAGATCCGCAAGCGTTCGGCCTGGACCGGAATTGTCCGCCACCGTTTCGATCCATTCGCGGCCCACCTCATCCACGACGCTCCGAACCTCGGGACCCGCGACGCGTTGCCCGTCCAGCGGGAAGACGGTCACCACCGTATCGCCTTTGGCCAGCGCGTCGACCACCTCGATCACCGGCGATTCGTGTGGCACAACCTCAAATTGTTCTCCGCTCACGGATACTTGTCCCCAAAGTACGTGGGTGACCCGTCGCGAATCCGGATCAAGTCGAACTGCGGTAATCGCGTGCACTGTCATTTGAAGTTCCTCGTTGGCTGATGAGTCGTGCGATGAAAGGGCTTCTGCTCGGCAACTCGAACTTATGATCCGCCAACAAAGGCGGCTGTCGAGATGAATCGGTCGCTCAAATATCCCAGCGCGTGAAGCAGGAGCATTCATGGCCGACGGCCTTCGGCAGTCTAGCCTATTCGCGCCGACAATCCGGCCAGTCTATCGTTTTCGGTCCGCGAACCGGGCTGAAGCCACGTTATTAGTTTGCAAGTTCTTGTTTCTCATGGAGCCGCGGCATCAGTAATTCCGTCTCTCCGCAGAACGGGCAGCGACACAGCACATCCTGGTCAGCGGCCCTTGCACACAGGGTTGTTTCCACATCTCGCCATGCGACGTTCCAACATGCGTCACACGACGCCCGCAGACACAGCTTCACGCGTCGAAGCGTCGTGCTGAGCATGCCGCTTCATAACCGCGTCGCGCCAGGCTTTCGCAACGATGGTTCCGGTGCGTTCGACGGCAACGCCTTGTCTTGCTTGCTCAAGGCAGCACGCGACGTCGAGCGCCTTTTCGCCGCAGCGCTCGCCATCCGGTCGCGCGAACTCGAGTTGCGTCGTCAGTCCGTTTCTCGCAAGCTCGGCGGCAATCCAAGCGAATGCTGCGGAAGGGTTTCCAGGTCGCTCTCCCACGGGCAGAGCCAGCAACATTTCCGCGTTCGTTTCGTCGAACGCGTTGATGCGGAGAATTCGCTCGAGCTCGCTCAGTAGTTCGTGGGCGGCGCCACCGGTCATCATCGCAGCTGTCGTTCGCCAGTCGGGCATGTGTCGCGACATGGCGTCAACCAGCATTGTGACGTTGAAGTCCCGCCAGAATCTCCGATGCGGCCGATACGCATATTCGAGAGCAAGTGCGAGATGCATCGGCGTTAGGTGCGACTGGTCGAAACGGCAGTCCGCGAAGTAGGAGAGGAGCACGTCGGCGGTATCGGCGTAAATGGCTGTCGCGGGATCGGGCGTGAGATCAGATTTGTTCATCGGGTTACACCAGGTTGAGTTTGCTGGCTATCGAAAAAGCCGTTCCCCGAAGGTCGATTGCAGACCGACTGGAGCCGCAGCTAGCCTCGGAGGTATAGCCCGAAAGTGGGTGGATGTGAGTCGGAAAAAGGACGCCTGTTTGCTCTGCGATTTCTGGCGGCCGAAGAAATTGGCTTGTAGATAACGAGATTTGAGGCGGTCTGGAGCGTCGACCGCGGGGGCCTAGTGGGCTGGGCGGTTCGCGGATTGCGTCCGGACGGCCCGATGAGCGGCGGCCGTCGGCGACTACACTACATCTTGTGTTGTTTGGATGAGCCTATCCGGAATGCATCCGAAATCACATCGGATTCATCGCCGGGCTACTTCCCGTCATATCGAAGGTTACCGACAGCGTTTGCACGGTGGATAGCTTGCGCTCGACGCTGGCATCCAGGCTTACGATGTAAACATCAAAGCCGACACCACCCGACTTGTCTGTGACGACCTCGAAATCTATTTCGACCGTGAGTTGATGTGGCTTAACGCAAGGCTGTATGTTATGGTCCATTCGCAGCAAGCCCTCGCGCACAAGCCACAGCGCGGCCGCCAGCTTGTGGGCGACCAGTTCCGGCGGCACCTTGAGTGGCGGCAGCTTATCCGACGACTCGCTGGCAGATGCAGCGTTCGGCGCAGATGCCGCGTCCGCCGGCGCGCGGTCCGCCGCATCCGCCGCCTCGTTGAGAGTGGCAGCCTCCTCACGATAGATTTGTTGAAGATTCTTCTTCTGCATTTCAATCGCCGCTGCATATTTATCCGCCATTATGCGGTCGCCCTGGTCGGTAAGGGCCAACTTTGCCTTGCTGTATGCCTCGATTTTCTTCGAAGCCGCGTCCGCGTCGGACTGATACTCAGCGGCCGTCTTCGCATGCCGAATGTCCAGGTCGAGTGAAAGCTTTTGCGTTCCGATATCTTGATAGCTAGCGGAAAACTTTGGATCGATTTTCAGGATCGTGCCGACGGGAATCTTCGGACCTACGTCGCCCGATATTGAGTTGGTCGCAACGACATTAAGGCCAACAGTCGCGTTCGCGGGAACAATTACTACCTTCGGTGCACCGGTGGCCATGCAGATAGATGGACCCGCAACTGTCTCTTGTTTCGAATCCTGAAAAGCGCGAAGTTCACCACGAACATAGTTCAGGATAACGCTCACATCCTCCGTATCCGGATTTGGCGCAAAAACGGATTTTCCGGTCGAACAGCAGCCAGCGAGTAGCAGTACGCCGGCAAGTACCTTAGCTGCTTTCATGTCATCGCCCTCGGATTGTTATTGGAGCCGGCTCGTTAGCAGGCGACAGATAGGATGACAGGCAGTGGTTACCGGTGAAAGGTCAGATCTGTTCGGCATCGCACACTTGGCAGCATGATTCGCTGCGAGTGCATAGAGAGGCAAACCAGCAACGTGACGGTTGCGATGATGGCGTGCGGTCCTGCTTCAGTAGCGGGATGCTTCAATACGACTGGCCGACCATATCGACGGCAGACACGTAGGTATGGCGGCGCTGATGGCAGCGCTCAGTCCGAACGTCCTACTCTGGTATCTCGATTCACGAGGACCGATGTCGTTTGGTTGGTTCCATCGCCGCGAATTCGGCGGAGAGGCTCGCTTGAACACCATCAACGAGCTGCGGATTGGGATCGTCGCTGGCGGTAATGCCTGAGTTTTGCCTTCGCATCATTTATGCAAACACGCCCAGGCATGCGATCATTTGCAGCATTTCCGGCCGTTAGCGGTATGCTCTTTACGTATGCTGAATCTGTCGGTTTTTTGTGCGTAAGAAGGATGTAAATGACAATTGGTGAACTGAACTGCTTCGATACGCTGGGCCGTCAGAACATATTCTGTTGCAGCTTGACTCAGACGGGTGATAAATGATTCTTTCGCGTGCGGCCGAAAGGGGCATCGCCCACTAGCGACTTCTTTGAATTGACGGTCGAGGAAGTCGACTGTAGTTGCGTACGCGTAATCATGATGCACAATCACGGCTATGCTCCCGTGAAAGCGAAGAGGATCCCGGACGCGCTAATCCCTGAAATTCGTCGTGTCCTCGGACGCGAGGTGCAGTCTAGCCCGACGTTGGGAAGTTCGCGTGACGTTCGCCGCGAACCGCCGGCAGAGAAAGTCTGGCAGAGGCTCGTTGCCGCCGGTCTTGCTCGCTACGACGCGACGACTGATGTTTTCCACCTTCTTGACTGACATGTACCTTGCAGTTCGGAGACCGGTGACAAGAGCGCAAGCAGGCAATTGACCGCCCGCCGACGAGTTGGTCGCTGCGATAGCATCTCGCCGACGACTCGTTCACCCGTTCGTGCCACGTTGCCGAAAGTGCGGCGAACAAGGTTCTTTGCAAACCGGTGGAA
The DNA here is from genome assembly GCF_017814945.1 of Paraburkholderia sp. LEh10. Classification (GTDB taxonomy): domain Bacteria; phylum Pseudomonadota; class Gammaproteobacteria; order Burkholderiales; family Burkholderiaceae; genus Paraburkholderia. The sequence continues at coordinate 42,406 of NZ_JAGIPX010000011.1, read as the reverse complement.
CGCGCGCCTCACCGTCGCCGCCGAGACAGCGGGGGGCTGTGCGTGGCCAGGCCGGCTCCGCCAGCGGCCGCAATTGGCAATTCGAGTCACCTTGCTGCGTTGCTCACAGCGCACGCAAGGTGACCGATGGACTGACCGAGAGGTTCGCACACGACGGCCACTCCAAGAGAAGACGATGTGTCCCGGAACGCGGCGCTCTACTCGCGTTCCTGCGCTTTCAAGACATCGTCCAAAGCAGCCTCGGCGTTGTCTTCGGGATCGTCGTATCCGTACAACTCGTCGATCGTTAAAAGCTCGCTGTCGTCTTCGGAATTGGATTCGTCGTCGTTCTCGTTATCTTCTTCGAGCGGTGTGTCTTCAACTCCGGAGTTTTGCGCTGGCGAATAGCTCCTTGCCGAAGCGATCATGTTGACGGCCGCATCTTGAGCGAAGGACTCCGCCTGCGCGCGTTCCGCATGAATATCAAGTTTCGCCTGCACAGCGGCCGCGTTGATCTTGTGCCAGGAAGAGACTTCGTCCGGCATAACGTCTACGCCATGCCTTGCAAGGTTTCTGGCCGTTAATTCGTTCGCAGTCGGAGTCGAATAATCCTGCTGGAGTTTTTCGTACTCGGAATGCTGATGCAGGATGTTCGCAGTGCCTGCCACGATTTCTGACGACATATAAATCTCCGGTTATAGATGGAGGCGAAAATAAGCCAAAATCCGCCGTCGACGAAGGGCTCTGGGCTCGAGAAAACGGTGTTCATTCACGAGGACAGTAAGGCGTATTGCGCCGGGAAGAAAACGCGCATCACGCATTTCAGAAACGGTTCTCGCCGGATACCGAAGTAGTCGGCGAGCGGGAAGGCCGAATCGAGGGGTAGGGTGAACAATCCACGTTCCAGGCTCGTCATCGCTACGGGGTCCACGGGTGGTTCCGTATTGATGCCATCTGCGTTGAGTTTCACCCTTATATCCGTCAGCAGCTGAGCGAATTCGGCCTGTGTGTTTATATTGTCGACATCGACGCGGCGGACTAAAGGTTTGGTTGGGACGAAGCCGCGACGACCGACGAGCCACTGCCGTGCTGAACTCGGGTCGAACTCGACAAGCGCTCCGTCCTTTTTGAAGGCCAAATCGCCGGCCGCCATCGCGTTCCTAACAGTCCGCGCGTCGACGCCTGCAAGGGCAACCAAAGTTTCAACCGTTACCCGGCCAAGCGGACGTTCGAGCTCAAGTCGACCTTCGGAAAGAAAAACCAGATCATTAAGCAACTTTGCCTTATCGGGATACACGGCGCTGAAAAGTGCGGTGATCCTCCGTCCGAATTTGTTTATGTCATACATGCTATGACCGCCCTCATCAGGCATGCCTTTCACTCCGAAATCGTAGATCGCCTTGATGCATTTCCACGCATCCAGCTTCGGCAACTGTTGCTGAATGCGGTGGCGAACGTCAATGTCGAGTGGTTGGCCAAGGTAGGACGGACCAAGCGGGGGGATTTCGAACTGAAACAGGCGTTTGTCCAGACCGGTCTCTCCGAATACGTCATCCAGCGACTTTAGCGTATGGACGAGCAGGTCCACAAAGAGCGACTGCAGCTGCTCTTCGTCAATTGAACGTGGTGTGAGCTCCCAGCCCCGCCAACTGTGTGGCGAAACTATCGAATGCGGTTGCTTCATGATGATTTCCGAGAAACGTTCATTTATGATTAGCGTGGAGGAAAAACTTGCGTTTGTCAACGTTAAATTGATGACTTCCGGGAAATGATCATTTGTGTGTGCGATGCGCTGCTGGAATCAGAATGTGTCGGCGGCGCCTGTGGCTTTCCGCGCGGGTTCGAGATGACCGTGCTCGAAATGTGCCTTGGGTAGCTCCTCGTCGCTCTCGGGTGTAACCCCGCGCGCAGTGTCTACGCGCCGTATTCGCGCTTTAGCGCGGCGCCGACGGCGCTTAGGTAGAGTTCAACCCATGTCGACGCCATCGGATGCACGGGCATTCTCGTTCAATGGAAGCGGACGCTTAGAAACCGGGAGTTCGGCACGCATGGGCCGATAAGCGCGGGTCGACCAGGATTTGCCTGCGCTTCGGTACAACCATGCCTCTTGCTCGGAAGGGTGACCGCACGACGCAATGCGTAACCGGTGTCCGTAGTGACGCTAGAATCGTCGACGGATCAAACTGACGGTTCACCTAGGATGCCGAAATCGAAACTGAGCGTCGCCCAGATGCGCGCTGGGATTCCGAAGCTGAAGAAGCGCATGGGAGAGCTTGCGGCCATTGACGTGCAAGCACTGTCGAATCCCGACGATCCCGCGCTTCATTCGATCGAGAAGAAGCTTCACGACACGATCTCTGAGCTTTACTCAGGATCGTCAGATTGGCAGCAGTTCAGGCCGCGTGCGCTCATCGACGCTCGCTTTCGGATGGGCTACGAAACAAGTGCCCTGAAGATGCGACAAAACCTACGTGACGGCATCGCACGAGAGATCGCAAATATTGAGACCATCATCGAACTTTTCAATGAGAAGCTTGCCGACGGTCACGACTCGCCAGCGGAAAGAGCACAACGTGCTTTCGAAGGCCTATCGCTGCATGCTGATATTGACCGCCACTGCACAAAGCTATTTGAGGATGGACATTATGCGCAGGCTGTTGAGAACGCCTGCAAGGTGCTGGAGATGCTGGTGAAGATGCGCAGCCTTAAGGATGATGCGAGCGGCACAGATCTTATGCAATCAGTATTCAGTCCGAAAAAGGCCGTGTTGAAGTTCAACGAGCAATCCAACGACAGCGAGCGCAGCGAACAGCAGGGGATGATGTTTCTATACGCCGGGGCCATCGCTGCCCTTCGAAATCCCCGAGCTCACGGACTTGTCGAGGATTATCCGGACCAGGCGGTCGAGTATTTGATGTTCATCAACATGCTAGCGAAGGCCCTGGACCGCACCTCGCTGGCTGAGAATCCGGAGAAACCGTGACAAGTGCAACCGGTACAAGAACTGACAGTCATTAAGCGGCAGCGAGCGGTGTCCAAAAGGCGGGGAGAGCGCGGCGGGACGCGTAGCTCGAGAGTTCCGCAAAATAGCGGCGCACCCTGTACACGCCGATATGGCCATGCTGGATGCCGCGGAAAAAGGAATGGCGCGAGGCGAACGTGGACGTGCTGCGCATAACTGAAGACATCGGTACGGGCAAGCCGCGCTGATCTTCGCGCGGAAAACGAAGTCCGAAGCATTTCGGCTAATGTCTTCAGGCATCCGGGTCGCCGATGGCTGGATTCGATGTCGCAAAACATCAAGCTAGTGTGCTTTCTTCGCCGGCAAGTATGAGATCCTCGAAGCAGTACACGCAGTCGTTCTCGACCAGTTCAGTGATGTTGAGCGCACATTCAGCGTCTTCGGGGATGACCTCTAGCATTGCAACGGCCAAGTGGTCGAATGCGGAGCATGGAAAGCCCCACAGCGCGTGGCACGGGATCAGGTCGGCGTCACGTGCCGGAAACTGGTTGGTAAGGATGATGTCGGCCAGTGCCTTCGTGTCAAAGCTCGGGCCAGTTGGCATAGGTGGGCTGATACCATTCTTGAGGCGCGACACTCGGCTCCTGATGACTTCCTGGAGAGCAAGAAGCCAATCGTCGAGAGTTGTTGCTTTGAGAGCGTTTGTTCGCTGAGGGACCTCGACGCACTCATCACCAACGTAGAACGATGGCGCATTATGCCGGATCATTTCGCGTTTGTACCGCTCGAATTCTGCTTCCAGCGCCGGCCGGTCATAACCGCGTTTGCGCTTAAGACGCCAGCCGAGTTCGTCGGCCGTCGTGAGATACAGGTAGTCTGTTTCCGGCTCAAGCCACTCCAGACGATTTTCCGGCAAGTCATGGACAGTCAAATTGCGCTGTCCTTTGGTCCTTTTCCGAATGATCCGATCGTCGCGAGTAAAGAGCCAACGATCGTAGTTATCTTGTTCCCAGCCGACCGGGTAGCTGTCGAACATGTAGTATGCGCGGAAGGTCATGTCTTTAGATGTTCAGTGATGTGTTGAAACAGTAGCGACAATTTCCACTTTGGATTCGCCCCTTCAGACGGTGCGATCACCAGAAATGGCGAATTTGCTCGCTGAAGCCTGCAATTCTTGCGAAATGTCCGGCGGCGCTTTTTCGCTCCATTCCCACAATCAGATCATCGAAGGAGTACGCTCTGCTGCTTAGAACAAGCTCGCTGACATCGAGGACACACTCCGCCGTCTCGGACAGAGCCTCAAGCATCGCCACGGCCATGTTGTCCAGACCGGAACAGGGGAACGCTTTGACGCCGTGCTGCAATTCGATGTGCCCATCGAACAAGAAGTCGTTGCGTGCAATGAGCCCGATTAGAATCTCGACGTCCACAGAGCAGTTCGCTGAATCCGCGGTCTTGCAAGGGGCGTTGAGGTCGTGGCAGCGGTTCGTGAAGTACTCTTTCAGCGCGAAGAGCCAATCGTCGAGCGTCGCTCCTCTGAATGCTCCCATCTGCTCACGTGCCGAATATCTTCCGGCGCAGATGTCGTCCCGGAAATAGAACGGCATCTCTCCCGCCTTGGCAGCGTTCTGCAGGTACCGCAGGAAATCGAGTTCCAGCGAAGTACGGTCGTAGCCTGCGCGCGCGAGACGTTCGCGCAGATTCTTCGAGGACGTAACGTATAGGTATCCAGGGAAGGCGTTATCCCGAATAACCCGGTCGTCACGCGTGAACCGCCATCGACGATAGCAGTCCTCCGTGCTCTTTAGCTCGTAACCATCGATGGTGATACGTGAGATAGGTCGTGTCATGTTTCTTTGGATCTGTGTTGGCGGCATAAAACATAGTCGCGACGGACACGTTACGGGCCTGATAGCGTGAAGGGCTCCCCGGTCTGTGCCATCGATGAGCGACGCGCTCGCCGATCGTTGTCAAGCAAGCGCGCTCTCTTCAGCAGCCAGGATGAGGTCATCGAAGCAGTACACGCAGTCGTTCACCACCAGCTCGGTGACGTCCAGGACGCACTCAGCGTTCGCTGGGATGACCTCTAGCATTGCAACGGCAAGGTGTTCGAGCAGGGAACACGGGAAACCCCACAGATCGTGGTGAGGTCGAAGGTGTGAATTGCAAGGATACTGGTCTGTCAGGATGATGTCGGCCAGCGCCTTCGTATCGAAGGTAGGACCGTTTGGCATAGGAGGACTAGTAAATCCCTTCGCGCGTGTTGCTCCACGCTCAACGACGTCCTTGAGGGCCATTAGCCAATCGTCGAGAGTTGTTCCTCGAAGCGCGTCTGCTCTCTCTGGAACACGCTTCCGCGCGGCTTTCGCTTCTTCCGCGTAGTAGGCCGACGTGCTAACGTAGAACGTGGGTGCCGTGTCGGCGATCATCTCGCGTCTATAGCGCTCAAATTCGCTTCTGAGCGATGTCATGTCCTGGCCATACTTCGTGTCTTCGTCGATGTAGGTGATCGAACTCACTGGGCAGAGGCAAGGGATAAGACTAAGGCGTCGTCGGAGCTCCTCGGCGGTTACGACATACAGGTAGTCCGTTTCCGGCTTATCCCATTCCGCACGATTCTCCGGAAGATCGCGGATGAGAACGTTGCGTTCTCCCTTGGTCCGGTGTCGAATCACTCGATCTTTTCGAGTGAATAGCCAACGGTAATAGCTTTCTTCTACCCAGTGAGCTGGATAGCCATCGAACATGTAGTAGGCGCGAAAAGTCATTTTTAGGGGCGTATAGATTATGAGGACCGGGGAGACGGGGGCAGAGCCTGCACCGCCGAGTCGACGATTTTTTTAATTGACGAATTTCAGGTCTGTTGTGTCAAAGGACCGGTCAAATGTTGTACCTGTCATCACCGGACGTTTCATCTACCGTTGTCAGATCGTCGAAGCAATAGACAAGCTCATGGTTGACCAGGTCCGTAACGTTGAGAATGCATTCGGCACTGTCCGGCACAACTTCGAGCATCGCGACAGCCATACAGTCCAAGCTGGCGCAGGGGAATGCGGTCAGCAGATGCTCCGTCTCGATAGGGTAGATCGTCGATTCACTGTACGTCAGGATATCAATCAGAACGTCGACTTCGGCAGGCCGACCCGGCTCATCGACAAGCTCAGGCGGGTTGGTAAAGCGCGCCTTGCGATTGGTGATGTTTTCCTTCAAAGCGAACAGCCAATCGTTAAGCGACGCGCGCCTGAAGGCCTCAGCGCGTTGGGCGGAGGTGTACCGTCCTATGCAGCAACGAGTGCGGAAGTAGGACTCTGCACCCTCTACCGAAATCTTCTGCAACGTCCTCAGGTACTCCAGCTCCAACGCTGTGCGGTTATAGCCTGCTTCTGCAAGGCGTTTGCGCATGACAGCAGCGGAAGTGACATACGAGTATTTCCGGTGCGACGTGTGACGAATGGCTCGGTCTTCGCGCTTGAATCGCCATCTGCGGTAACGAAACCGCGTGGTTTGTAGTGGATAGCCGTTAATCGTGATGAATGCGCTGGGCATGCCCATAATAGATTTGTGTCAGGTAATTCGGACGGAATCCGAGATTGAGTTGTCGGCGGAACAGCAGTGTTTCCGCCGTCTGTTGAATAAACGATAGCATGGCAATTGCAAAATTCGTGAGATGTCGGACATTATTTTTTGATTTACCGATACTCTTATTAAAATCTCTAAATAAATAAGCGCTGGTTTCTGTCATGGCTCGTTTTGGCGCCCGGGGTGCTGTTCATCTTGTCTGGGTAGCTTTAGAAGAATCGCCTGCTACGCCATGGCGGCCGCGGTCGGTCCGACGTCGGACAGCCCATGGGGCAGGACTCCGCTATGCAAGACCCGATGCCGCTCCAAGCTTACGTCAGCAACGTTCCGCCATCCTGCCTAGCGGCTGCAGAAGAGCGCACGTTGGTTCTGCAAACAGTCAAATTAAAAAAAAGGGTCACAACGTTAGCGAGGGGAAATTTTTTTATGGTCGAAAATCGCTGATAAAAATAAAGTAGATTTTAAAAACTTAAGTTTGAATTGGAAAAATCCTCCTTTTATCGCTTGTCTCGTCCAAAATTCGAATGATATAAATCAGCCCAGACGTCTGACGGCCGATATCGAAGATAGCCGGTAACTTCGTAATCGGGCAGTGGCGACAAAAAGATACCTTGTGGTATTTCGAATAACTGCTTTATTTAAAGAGGTGTTTTCATGAGCGGTCCCGTTTATTTCGTTGCTTGCAAGAACATGGAGAAAGTCGACCGGGAGGCTGTCCTGAGCGATCCGGATTTCGACGAGACCGTGCACGTAGTCACGGAGTCGAATCGGGACTGCCCGAGCATCACGGAAGGCATGGAAGAGGGCGCCATGTATCGATACGACGAGTCAAATTGGTACCGCGTCGCTGACAGGTGGTGGGCGTACGTGGACTGGGTTGTCAAGCTAATGAAACTGGTCGGCCTTGATAACCCGCCTGAGCAAGACAGCACTGTCGCGTTCCGCGACATCTTCAGGTACGGCCGCAACGATTCCGGAACGTTTGGGCCTGTTGCGTCGAAGAAGCTCGCTGAAGACTTCGCTCTTTGGGACGAACGCGCGAGGGCTCTTGGTGACGAGGACTTTTACTACTATTACGGAATGGTCCGCCACATGTTCGAGATGGCTGCTGAAGGCGGCGCGTGCTGGCTTCAGTCGTGGTGAGTTGCCACTGAGACAGGGAATCAACGTCTGCCGGCGTAAGGGCCGTTGCCTGCGCATTGCATGTTGAACACGCCTCCAGCTCGATTCTTCTGGTTGACGTCGATGCGTGAAGTGTTGAGACGTCGCCGGCCAAGATCAGGCTTCCTTCACGAGCTACTTTGACGCGCATCTAAAAGACTTCCCGTGCAGCCGTGGAGTTTTGTTATTGCGTCATCTGCATCACCCAACACTATACCTCGTGCCCGATTAGATAAATCGACGCAAGGGGGCTGTGTGACGCACATGCGCAGCAGCCGAAATGAAAGATGCGAGCAGCCAACTGCTGTTTGCATCGTATCTGGCTTTTCAAGAGGTATGTTATGAGTGTTGTGTTTCGGGCTCGCCGAGGGCTGACGAAATTGCCGGGACTGCAGGATGCCGGTGACTTATCTGACGAGAAGGTGCTTATCGTGGGAAGAGAGCCGATGGTTCAGGACCTTTGGGAGGTGGACGACCAGAAGTACTATGCCGCGTACTCTTGCGCGGAAGTCAGGTACTTTTCGTTTCCTCACTTGTCGGTGTGCCACAACTGGATTGTGGGGCTTGCGTACATGGTTGGCTGCACCGAGGCGCTACTGGAGGCAGGTGCCGCCGTTCCTTTCCGAGATTTCTTTCGATGGTCGGACGAGGGATTGGAAGCCGGTCCCGAAGCTTCTGCGAGCCTAGCTGCGGAGTTTGCGGAATGGGACGACCGAGCAAAGATGGTTGCGTACGAGGGTGATGGCCAATTCTAGCGAGCGCATCATGCGGTGCGCTCGCTTTTTCCGTCTTGCCGGGACTATTGGTACAACCTTTTTTGTCCATGTACAGACTTTTTTGTCTATGTACACGCTTTTTTGTCTATGTGCGGAGTTTTTTGTCTTTGCTTAGATCGAGAAAGCTGACGAAGTAAAGCAGCATCACGAACGGAATGATCCGCCACATGAGCTTGCGCGAAACTCGCGATTCGAGTGCCGATTGCATGTGTCTCCTCCTTGGAGGTTGAGCCGGACCGTGCCGGACAATCCAGGATTTGCGCGCTGTTTGCCGCGCTGTTTGCCGCGGTGTTTGCCCTTTACGGGTCAGTTGTTGTTGTGAGCGCAAATCCCTCGGGCGCGCGTCATTCGAAACAACGCGCGCCGCTTCGCATCGTCCGCTGCCGCAGTGGCGTGAGCCGCGCGGCGACGGACCTGGTCGCGCATGCGACGAGTTACGCGGCTACCGCCACTTTTTCGACGAGCGCGCACACGGCGGCCGTCACTTGCGCCGTCGTTGCCGTGCCGCCGAGATCGCCCGTATGCAGCGACGGGTTTGCCGTGACCGTTTCGATCGCGCTCATCACGCGCTTCGCGGCATCGGATTCGCCGAGGTGTTCGAGCAGCATCACGACCGACCAGAATGTGCCGATCGGATTCGCGAGGCCCTTGCCCATGATGTCGAAGGCCGAGCCGTGAATCGGTTCGAACATCGACGGATAGCGGCGCTCAGGGTCGATGTTGCCCGTCGGCGCGATGCCGAGGCTGCCCGCGAGCGCGGCGGCGAGATCGCTGAGGATGTCGGCGTGCAGGTTGGTGGCGACGATCGTGTCGAGCGACGCGGGACGGTTGATCATGCGCGCCGTCGATGCATCGACGAGTTCCTTGTCCCATTTGACGTCGGGGAACTCCTTTGAAATCTGCAGTGCGACCTCGTCCCACATCACCATCGCGTGGCGCTGCGCGTTGCTCTTCGTGATGACGGTGAGCAGCTTGCGGGGACGAGACTGCGCGAGACGGAACGCGAAGCGCATGATGCGCTCGACGCCGGCGCGCGTGAGAATCGACACGTCGGTGGCGGCTTCGATTGGATGGCCCTGGTGCACGCGGCCGCCCACGCCGGAATATTCGCCCTCCGAGTTTTCGCGCACGATCACCCAGTTCAGGTCTTCGGGCTTGCAGCGTTTAAGCGGTGCGTCGATGCCGGGAAGAATGCGCGTCGGCCGCACGTTCGCGTACTGGTCGAGGCCCTGGCAGATTTTCAGGCGCAGGCCCCACAGCGTCACGTGATCGGGCACGTCCGGGTCGCCCGCCGAGCCGAACAGGATCGCGTCCTTGCCGCGGATCGCATCGAGGCCGTCCGCGGGCATCATCGCGCCATGCTCGCGGTAATAGTCGGCGCCCCAGTCGAAGTTTTCGAATTCGAAGCGAAAGCGGTTGCTCGTGCGCGCCAGCGCTTCCAGCACTTCCTTGCCCGCCGGCACGACTTCCTTGCCGATGCCGTCACCCGGGATCGTCGCGATGCGATAGGTCTTCATGTCTCGCTCCTTCAAATGATAGGGAATGGGACCGACTTTACCTAACCGGGAGTGCAGTAACCGGTGCTAGACTCAAAGCATCTTTAACTTCATTTCACAAATCGAACCGTGTCCGAGACCGTTCAGCCCACCGACCTGAGTTTCTTTTCGACGCTCGGCGCGTCCGGCAGTCTGAGCGCGGCGGCGCGCGAGCTGGGGTTGACGCCCGCCGCCGTGAGCAAGCGTCTGACGCAGATGGAGCAGCGCGCGGGCGTGCCGCTCGTCAACCGGACGACGCGCCGGATGATGCTGACCCCGGAGGGCGAGGTGTATCTGGAGCATGCGCGCCGGATACTCGATGAGATCGATGCGCTTTCCGAACTGCTCGGCAGCGCGAAGAAGAGCCCGAAGGGACTGCTGCGGGTGAATGCGACGCTCGGCTTTGGGCGCAGTCACGTCGCACCTGCCATCTCGCGCTTCGTCAACCGGCACCCGCAGGTTGCGGTGCAATTGCAGTTGTCGGTCGCGCCGCCACCCCTCACCGACGATGCGTTCGATGTCTGCATCCGTTTCGGCGAGCCGCCCGATAGCCGTGTAGTCGCGCGGCGTCTTGCGCCGAATCGGAGGCTGCTGTGCGCGGCGCCTTCGTACATCGCGGAATATGGCATGCCGCTTACCCCGCACGAGCTGGTGAGGCATAACTGCATCGGCATTCGCCAGGGCGATGAAGCGTATGGCGTGTGGCGATTGACGACGGGCCGCGGCGCGGCGCGCAAGACGGAGGCGGTGCGCATCAACGGCAATCTGACGACTAACGATGGCGAGATCGCGGTGAAATGGGCGCTCGAAGGGCACGGCATTCTGATGCGCGCGGAGTGGGATATCAACGAATATCTCGCCGATGGAAGGCTCGTGCAGGTGCTGCCCGCGTATGAGACGCCGGGCGCGGATATTTTCGCTGTTTATTCGCAAAGGCATCAGATGTCCGCGCGGATTCGCGCGTTTGTCGATTTCATTGCGGCGGAGTTGAGGGAGGCGCGGGCGGGGTAGGAGTGTTGATTCGATTGGACTTGACGTTCATGGAGGTTGCGACGCCATGCCAGGCATACCCCTTCTGTTCATGTGACGAACGATTCGGAAACCTATGCTTTGAATGCTCAATGCGCCGCTCATAATCGCGTGCAGGAACTCAACGCCGTCTTCTTCGGTTTCGTGGTCAGCTGTTTCGCCGGTGCGCTCGGCACCGCTATTCCGTCATTTGTGATGTCGCCTCGCAAGACCCGTCCCGGTCAACTCGTCATCTCTCGCACCCGCGACGGTCGCACCGATATCGGCACCAACAACGCACACGCACAGTGCTGCGCCGCACCACCGCTGTGCCGCGAGGCATCATCATGAGCCAGCGCGCGTGCCCGGCGACCCGCCCTCCAAAACCCCGCCAACGCAATCCCAACAAGCCTCGCAGCGCCTGAGTATCCGCATGGCACACCCCTTGCGTTGATACCCCGCGTTGCGACCTCAATGACGAGCCGCACAGCAGCATCCCCAAGTAGTGACACTGACGAATTGGACAACGGCGTCCCCTGAATCTGGTCTCGCACCAGCTTCGTGGGACGCCGCAGTCGTTTACAGGCCCGCAATATGACCGACAAAGCCACCTCGATCGATCTGCTGAACTGGCGCACGCCTGCCATGCGCGCGTTCCACTTCGCGTGGATGGCGTTCTTCGTCTGCTTCTTCGCGTGGTTCGCGTGCGCGCCGCTGATGCCGCTCATCAAGCAGGAATTCCATCTGTCGGCGGATCAGGTGGCGAACATCAATATCGCCGCTGTCGCGATCACCATTCTCGTGCGCCTGATCGTCGGTCCGATGTGCGACCGTTTCGGCCCGCGCAAAGTCTACGTCGCGTTGATGGCAGCGGGCGCGCTGCCCGTGCTCGGCGCGGCGCTCGCGCACAGCTATACGGCATTCCTGTTGTGCCGCCTGGGTATCGGCGCGGTCGGCGCGAGCTTCGTGATCACGCAGTACCACACGTCGGTGATGTTCGCGGGCAACGTGGTCGGCACGGCAAACGCGACCAGCGCCGGCTGGGGCAATGCAGGCGCGGGCGCCGCGCAGATGCTCGTGCCGCTGATGCTCGCGGGCATCGTCGCGATGGGCGCGAGCGATTCGCATGCATGGCGCCTGACGCTCGTGCTGCCCGGCATCGCGATGCCCGTCATGGCCGCGCTCTACTGGCGCTATACGCAGGATTGCCCGCAAGGCAACTTCGCGCAACTGCGCGAGCGAGGCATCGCCATCGACAGCGGCAAGAAGGGTGGCTGGTCCAGTCTGCTCGCGGCGTCGCGCAACTATCGCGTATGGATGCTGTTCGTCACCTACGCCGCGTGCTTCGGCGTCGAAGTGTTCATCCACAACGTCGCGGCGATCTACTACGTCGATCATTTCCAGCTGTCGCTGCGCGATGCCGGACTCGCGGCAGGCAGCTTCGGTCTGCTTGCCGTGTTCGCGCGTCCGCTGGGCGGCCTCGCATCCGACTGGAGCGCGAAGCGTCGCGGCCTGTCCGCCCGCTCGATGCTGCTGTTCGCCCTCATCGCCGGCGAAGGCGCGGGCCTGCTGCTGTTTTCGCAGGCGAGCCACGCGGGGCTCGCCGTGTTGGCGATGCTCGTGTTCGGACTCTTCACGCACATGGCCTGCGGCGCGACCTATGCGCTCGTGCCGTTCATCGATCGCAAGGCGCTGGGCGGCGTTGCGGGCATCGTGGGCGCGGGCGGCAACGTCGGGGCCGTCGCCGTGGGCTTTCTCGCGAAGGGCATGGGCGACCTGCATCAAACACTGCTCACGCTCGGCGGGCTCGTCAGCGCATCGGCGATCTGCGCAATCGCGGTGCGCTTCTCCGCCGAGCACGCCGCACGCGAAACCGCGCTCGGCGCAGCCAATTGAATCTCCTCTCTGACAGGATCGGCGACATGAAAGTCATCGTTATCGGCCACGGCATGGTCGGCCACAAACTGCTCGAATGCCTCGCGGAACAGTCCGCCGCCCGCCCCGACATCACGGTGCTGTGCGAGGAGCCGCGTGCTGCGTACGATCGCGTGCATCTGTCGGAGTTCTTCTCCGGCAAGAGCGCCGACGACCTGTCGCTCGTCGCGCCGGGTTTCTTCGATCGCGACGACATGGTGTTGCGCCTGAATGCAAAAGCCGTGTCGATCGATCGCAACGCGCATACGGTGACGGTATCGACGGGCGAGACGCTCGCCTACGACAAGCTCGTGATCGCGACGGGCTCGTATGCATTCGTGCCGCCCGTGCCCGGCAAGGATCGCACCGACTGTTTCGTGTATCGCACGATCGAAGACCTCGAAGCGATGCAGGAATGCGGCGCGCGTTCGAAGACGGGTGTCGTCGTGGGCGGCGGCCTGCTGGGTCTCGAATGCGCGAAGGCGCTGCGCGACATGGGCCTCGACACGCACGTGGTCGAATTCGCGCCGCGCCTGATGGCGGTGCAGGTGGACGACGGCGGCGGCAAGATGCTGCGCGGCAAGATCGAAGAACTCGGCGTGAGCGTACATACGCAGAAGAACACGCTCGAAATCGTCGATGGCGAAGCGGGCACGCACCGCATGCGGTTCGCCGACGGCAGCCATCTCGACACCGACATGATCGTGTTCTCCGCTGGCATTCGTCCGCGCGACGAGATCGCGCGCGCGAGCGGCCTCGCTGTCGGCCCGCGCGGCGGCATCGTGATCGACGACCATTGCCGCACGAGCGACGCCGATATCTATGCGATCGGCGAATGCGCGCTGTGGAACGGCCAGATTTTCGGCCTCGTCGCGCCCGGCTATGAAATGGCGCGCGTGACGGCGAAGCATCTGCTGGGCGAGCAGGCCGAGTTCGGCGGCGCGGACATGAGCACGAAGCTGAAGCTGATGGGCGTCGATGTCGCGAGCCTCGGCGATGCGCACGGCGCGACGGCGGGCAGCCGCACCTATCAGTTCAGCGACGAGCGCAAACAGGTCTACAAGAAGCTCGTTGTGTCCGATTGCGGCAAGTATCTGCTGGGCGGCGTGATGGTCGGCGACGCAAGCGAGTACGGCACGCTGCTGCAAATGATGCTGAACCGGATCGAATTGCCGGAGTCGCCTGAATTCCTGATCCTGCCGCAAGCGGACGGCAACGCGAAGCCCGCGCTCGGCGTCGATGCGTTGCCCGGGAGCGCGCAGATCTGCTCGTGCAACAACGTGTCGAAGGGCGCGATCTGCGCGGCCGTCTGCGCGGGCGCGACGACGATCGGCGACGTGAAGAACGCGACGAAGGCGGGCACGGCTTGCGGCGGCTGCGTGCCGCTCGTCACGCAGGTGATGAAGGCCGAGATGAAGAAGCAGGGCCTCGCCGTCAACAACCATCTCTGCGAGCACTTTGCGTTTTCGCGCCAGGAGCTGTATCACCTCGTACGCGTCGAACGCATCAAGACGTTCGGCGCGCTGCTCGACAAGCACGGTCATGGTCTCGGTTGCGATATCTGCAAGCCTGCCGTCGCTGGCATTCTGGCGTCGTGCTGGAACGACTTCGTGCTGAAGAAGGAGCACGCGAGCCTGCAGGACACGAACGACTACTACCTCGCGAACATCCAGCGCGACGGCACCTATTCCGTCGTGCCGCGCATGCCCGGTGGCGAAGTGACGCCGGAAGGGCTGATCGCCGTTGGACAGGTCGCGAAGAAATACGGTCTTTACACGAAGATCACGGGCGGCCAGCGCGTCGATCTGTTCGGCGCGCGCGTCGAGCAGCTTCCGTCGATCTGGGAAGAGCTGATCGCAGCGGGCTTCGAGTCGGGCCACGCGTACGGCAAATCGTTGCGCACAGTGAAGTCGTGCGTGGGCTCGACGTGGTGTCGCTATGGCGTCGACGATTCCGTCGGTCTCGCCATCGATCTCGAGAACCGCTACAAGGGCCTGCGCGCGCCGCACAAGATCAAGTTCGGCGTGTCGGGCTGCACGCGCGAGTGCGCGGAAGCGCAGGGCAAGGACGTCGGCGTCATCGCGACGGAGAAGGGCTGGAACCTCTATGTGTGCGGCAATGGCGGCATGAAGCCGCGCCACGCGGAACTGATCGCATCGGATCTCGACCGCGAAACGCTGACTCGCTACATCGATCGCTTTCTGATGTTCTACGTGCGCACGGCCGACCGCCTGCAACGCACGAGCGTATGGCGCGACAACCTCGAAGGCGGCCTCGACTATCTGATCGACGTCGTCATCAACGACAGGCTCGGCATCGCGGCGGAACTCGAAGCGGAGATGCAGCACGTCGTCGATACGTACGAATGCGAATGGAAGAAGGCCGTCACGGACCCGGAGACGCGCAAGCGCTTCCGTCACTTCGTCAACAGCGACAGCGGCGACGACAACGTGAGCTTCGTCGCGACGCGCGGCCAGATCCGCCCGGCAACGCCCGACGAGCGCCGTCAGCGGCCGGTTCGCATTCCCGTCGTCGCGCAACAGCGGGCGGAGCCCGCCGAAACGGTCTGAGCGGACCAGCGATATCGACACCAACACCGTCGTTCACTCATCGACAGAAATCATTCACAGAAATTCATCGACAAGAACGGAGCCTGACATGAACAACGATCGCCTGCCCACCACCTGGACCTCCGTCTGCACGCTCGACGACATCGTGCCGAATACGGGCGTGTGTGCGCTCGTCAACGGCGAGCAGGTCGCCGTGTTCCGCGTGGAGGGCGAGCGTGGCGGCGTGTTCGCCATCGACAACTTCGATCCTGCTTCGCAGGCGGCCGTGCTGTCGCGCGGGTTGATCGGCAGCCTCGGCGAGCGCGTCGTCGTTGCGTCGCCGATCTACAAGCATCACTTCGATCTGCGCACGGGCGAATGCCTCGAAGCGCCGGACAAGTCGGTCGGCGCGTTCATGACGCGCGTCGAAGATGGGCGCGTCTGGGTGTCGGCCTGAGTCTTCAACGGATCTTTGCCATGGCGTGCGAGAACATCAAGACGGTTTGCCCATACTGCGGCGTCGGTTGCGGCATGGTGCTGCACGTCGAGGACGGGCAGGTCATCAAGATTTCCGGCGACAAGGATCATCCGACCAACTACGGGCGCCTGTGCACGAAAGGTCAATCGGCGCATGTCGCGCTGCGCAAGTCGGGCCGCCTCGAAAGCGCGTTCGAGCGCCGCAGCCGCGACGAAGACCCGATACCCGTTGCCGTCGATCAGGCGATCCCGGCGACGGCGCGGCGTCTGCGCGCGATACTCGATCAGCACGGTCCCGATGCGCTGTCGTTCTATGTGTCGGGCCAGATGTCGATCGAGGCGCAGTATCTCGTCAACAAGCTCGCGAAGGGCTTTATCGGCACCAACAACATCGAGTCGAACTCGCGTCTGTGCATGGCGAGCGCGGGCAGCGGCTACAAGCTTTCGCTGGGCGCGGACGGTCCTCCCGGCTCATATCAGGACTTCGACAAGGCGAACCTGTTCTTCGTGATCGGCGCGAACATGGCCGACTGTCATCCGATCCTCTTTCTGCGCATGATGGAGCGCGTAAAAGCGGGCGCGAAGCTGATCGTCGTCGATCCGCGCCGCAACGCGACGGCCGACAAAGCGGATCTCTTCATGCAGATCCGCCCGGGCACCGATCTCGCGCTGCTCAACGGCCTGCTGCATCTGCTGCACAAAAATGGTCACACGGACGCGCGCTTCATCGCCGGTTTCACGGAGGGCTGGGACGCGATGCCCGCGTTCCTCGACGACTATGCGCCGCAGAAGGTCGCCGCCATCACGGGCATCGACGAGGCCGCGATCCGCCAGGCCGCGCAGTGGATCGGCGAAGCGCCCGAGTGGATGAGCTGCTGGACGATGGGTCTGAACCAGAGCACGCACGGCACGTGGAGCACGAACGCGATCTGCAATCTGCATCTCGCGACGGGCAAGATCTGCCGTCCCGGCAGCGGTCCGTTTTCGCTGACGGGCCAGCCGAATGCAATGGGCGGGCGCGAAATGGGCTACATGGGCCCGGGCTTGCCGGGCCAGCGCTCGGTGCTCCTCGAAGAAGACCGCGCATTCGTCGAAGACTTGTGGCAGGTGCCGCACGGCACGCTGCAAACGGCGACGGGCACAGGCACCGTCGATATGTTCTCGCGCATGGCGGCAGGCGGCATCAAGGCTTGCTGGATCATCTGCACGAACCCGGTGGCGAGCGTCGCGAACCGTCAGAACGTGATAGCCGGATTGCAGGCCGCCGAGCTCGTGATCGCGCAGGACGCGTTTCTCGACACGGAGACCAACCGGTACGCCGATGTATTGCTGCCCGGCGCGCTCTGGGCGGAGGCGGAAGGTGTGATGATCAACTCCGAGCGCAACATGACGCTGATGCAAAAGGCCGTCGATCCGCCGGGCGCCGCGCTCGCCGACTGGCAGATCATCGCGCGCGTTGCGTGCGAGATGGGTTTTGCGCAGGCGTTCACGTATGCGTCGGCGGCGGAGGTGTTCGATGAGATCGTGCGCGCGTCGAATCCGAAGACGGGCTACGATCTGCGCGGCGCAAGCCATCAGCGTCTGCGCGAAACGCCGCTGCAATGGCCGTGCGCGCCCGCTGCCGCAGACGGGCGAAACCCGCTGCGCTATCTCAACGACGGCGTCAGCCAGACGCTGAAAGTGCTGCCCGACGGCACGCGTCCCGCGCTCGCCTTTCCGACCGCGAGCGGCAAGGCGGTGTTCTTCGCGCGTGCGCATGTCGATCCCGCCGAAATGCCAGGCGCGGAATTTCCCATTGTGCTGAACACAGGCCGTCTGCAACACCAGTGGCACACGATGACGAAGACCGGCAAGGTGCCGATGCTGAACCGGCTGAATCCCGCGCCCTTCGTCGAGCTGCATCCGGAAGACGCGGCGACGCTCGGCATCCGCGACAAGGATCGCGTCGAGATCCGTTCGCGCCGCGGCCGTGCGGTGCTGCCCGCTGTCGTCAGCGAACGCGTGCGGCCCGGCAACTGCTTTGCGCCGATGCACTGGAACGATGTGTACGGCGACGACCTGTGCATCAACGCCGTGACGAGCGATGCCGTCGATGCGATCTCGCAGCAACCCGAGCTGAAGTTCTGCGCAGTGGCACTGACGCGCGTCGAGCCTGGGCTGGCGGGCGCGGCGCACGGCGCTGACGAAGACATTCGCGAAGATACTCACGAAGACATTCACGCAGCGCCGGCAGCCGCGAGCGGAAGTCCCGCCGCACTGGCCCGTCAGCAACAGGAACTGGATATGTCCCGAATCGACGCTTTTGCCGCCATGCTGGGTATCACCGACATGCCCGCGCCGACGCTGGACGATGCGGCCCGTGTCTACGTGGCCGGCTTCGTCAGCGGCCTGCGTTCGTCGAAGGGCGAGGCGCGCGGCGTGCCTGCGTTGCCGCTCAACGCACCGTTGCCCGCCAGCGCGCGGCTGTGGTTCGACGGCGTGCTCGCGGGGCTGTTCAGCCGCACTGCGCCGCACGCAGCCGATCTGCCCGCCGTGCCGACGCCGGCGCACCAGCCTGCGGCGGATGGCGCGCCCGCCGTGCGCATCGCGCATGCTCGGCCCAAGGTCGTGTTGCTGTGGGCATCGCAGACGGGCAATGTCGAATCGTTGACTGAGCGTTACGCGACGCAACTGATGGAGTCCGGCTTCGAGATCCGCATGTCGTGCATGGCGGACTATCGCGTCGCCGCGCTCGCGCAGGCGAAGTACGTGCTGTTGATGACGAGCACGTTCGGCGACGGCGATGCGCCCGACAACGGCCAGAGCTTCTGGACCGCGTTGCAGGCGTCCAATGCGCCGCGCCTTGCCGATCAGCAATACGCGGTGCTCGCGTTCGGCGATCCCGCGTACGACCAGTTCTGCGGCCACGGACGCAAGCTCGATGCGCGCTTCGCGGAACTGGGCGCGCAGCGTCTTTGTCCGCGCGTCGATTGCGACACGGACTTCGAAAGCGCTGCCGACAAATGGCTCGACGCCGTGATCGCGAAGATCAAGCAAGACGATGCGTCGTTGTATGCGGTGCCCGCCGATGGCGTCATTCCCGCCGTGCTGCCGGGCGCGACGCCTTCGAAGACGAGTCCCGCCCAATCGCGCCTCGTCGAGAATCTGCGCCTGAATCGCAATGGCTCGAAGGACACGCGCTATTTCTCGCTGGCGACGAGTGGCACGGACCTCGAATACGAAGTCGGCGATGCATTGGGCGTGTGGCCGAAGAACTGCCCCGAGCTGGTCGACGAGCTGATCGATCTTTCCGGCGTGAAGGCCGAGGCGACGGTCCATGTGCCGGGCGCCGGCGACATGCGCATCGCCGACGCGCTGAGCCGCCACTACGAGATCGCGCGGCCGAGCGCGGAGGCGTTGCAACTGATCGCATCGCGCAGCCGTGACGATTCGCTCGCGAAACTGCTTGCAAACGAGCGCAAGGCCGATCTGAAGAAATGGCTGTGGGGCCAGCAGCTCGCCGACGTGCTGCACGAGTTTCCCGTCGATCTGTCGGCGGGTGAGTTGCTCGGCGTGCTCAAGCGCCTGCAGCCGAGGCTCTATTCGATCGCATCGAGCCCGAGCGCGCATGCGGGCGAGGTGCATCTGACCGTCGCGGCCGTGCGATACAACAACGGGCGGCGCAATCGCAAGGGCGTGTCGTCGACGTTTCTCGCCGATCGCGCGGACGACGTCAGCGTGCCCGTGTTCGTGCAGAAGTCCGCGCACTTCCGCCCGCCGCGCAACGGCGATACGCCGATGATCATGGTCGGCCCCGGCACGGGCGTCGCGCCGTTTCGCGGCTTTCTGCACGACCGCGCGGCGCGCGGCGCGAAGGGTCGCAACTGGCTCTTCTTCGGCGAGCAGCACGCGGCGACCGATTTCTACTATCGCGACGAACTGGAAGGCATGCAGACGGGCGGCCTGTTGACGCGCCTCGATCTCGCGTTCTCCCGCGACCAGAAGGACAAGGTCTACGTGCAGGACCGCATGCGCGAGCAGGGCGCGAGCCTTTGGGCCTGGCTCGAAGAAGGCGCGCACTTTTACGTGTGCGGCGACGCGAGCCGGATGGCGAAGGACGTCGATGCCGCGCTGAAGGACGTCGTCATGCAGCACGGCGGCATGAGCGTCGAGCGCGCGGACGAATACGTGAACGCGATGACGAAGGACCGGCGATACGTGCGGGACGTGTACTGAGCAACGGGCGCGGTCTGCCCGTCGCGGGCGGCGCAGCGCCCGCAACCCGCGCCGAATGTCAAGCATTTCCGATTAAATCGCATCCGATGTATAATGGGGCATTAGCGGGACCTCCGTCTCGCGCCGATGAGGATGCAAATGAAGACTACCGCGAAGGCAGAAGCCGCGAATCCCGTGCTCGCCGAGTACCTGTGCTTCGCCGTTTACTCGGCGAATCTCGCGTTCGGCAAGGCCTATAAGCCGATTCTCGAAGAATTGGGGCTGACCTATACGCAATACATCACGGTGATCGCGCTGTGGGAGGAAGACAACCAGACGGTCAGCAGTCTCGGTGAAAAACTGTTTCTCGAATCGAACACGCTCACGCCGATCCTGAAGAAGCTCGAGGCGATGGGCTATCTGGAGCGGCATCGCGATCCCCAAGACGAGCGCCAGGTGCGCGTGAGCCTGACGAAGAGCGGCCGGCGCCTGCGCGAAAAGGCATTCGGCATGGACCTTGTCGAAGCATGCGGTCTGTCGCCCGACGAGTTCACGAAGATGCAAAAGGGCATCGTCACGCTGCGCAACAACCTGATCAAAGCGGTGAACGAGCAGGAATGAGCGCGGCGGCGGGTCGCAGCCGGGTGCGGCGCGGCCGCCGTGCCCCCGCGGCGAGCCGGCGCAACGCGGCGCGAATGAACGTGAATTGGCATGAATCGGCATGAATCGGCGTAAAGCGGCCTCGGGCCGCTTTTTATTTCCCTATATAAATCGGACGCGATTTAATCGCATGCTTGACAAGCGGATTTTTTCCTCTAGAATGCATCGTACGCGATCTAATCGTGTGCGGTTAAAGAGGTGGCAGCGGCCCCGGCCGGCATGCACCACCCGATCAAACAGCGTTTTCTTATCGACATTGCGCCCTCAGCCGAGGGCCTTCAACTAGCGGAGTTAAAGATGAACAAGTTCTTCAAGGTCGCAGTCTGGTTTGCTTTCGGTGTGGCAGCTTCCACGTCCGCTTTCGCGAGCGGTTATGGCCCCGCGCCGCACTACAACCCGCTGCAGGGCGCGCCCGCGTCCCAGCAAGGCCCCGCTGCCATCGTCGCCGAGGCGGGACGTGATGCCGTCAGCCAGGACATGGCGGCAGTGGGCGGGGTAGCCGATCAAGCGTTCCAGGCGGGCCGCCGTACCGTCACGAACGAATTCCTCGGCTCGACGTTCAAGCATCACTAAGCCGCACACGACAACGCACGCAAATAAAGGAAAACATCATGGCACGCATCGAAAACGTTCTGTACACGGGCAAGACGCACACCACGGGCGGCCGCGAAGGTGCGGCGCGCAGCTCGGACGGCCGTCTGGACATCCAGCTTTCGTCGCCCGGCTCGAATGGCAAGGGCACGAATCCGGAGCAACTGTTCGCGGCGGGCTGGTCGGCGTGCTTCATCGGCGCGCTGGGTCTCGCGGCGCGCGCGTTGAACGTGACGCTTCCGGCTGACACGGCCGTGGACGCCGAAGTCGATCTCGGCACGGGCGAGGGCGGTTACTTCCTGCAAGCGCGCCTGAACGTGAGCCTGCCGGGCGTGAGCCGCGACGTTGCGCAAAAGCTCGTCGATACGGCCCATCAGACTTGCCCTTACTCGAAGGCGACGCGCGGCAATATCGACGTCGAAATCGCGCTGGTTTGACGCGCGCGCGGGCGGCGGGTCCACGGCACCTCAGATCCGGCTGAGGCGCGTGGACCCGCTAGCGCCCGTCAGGCCGCGACCGCGGCGGCTGAGGATTGCTGGCGGGATTGGTGTCGTACCTGAAAACCCGTTCGATGCCCGCGTCGCGATCCAGCGCCGACAGCGCTGCTTCCAGCGAATCGGCGGCTTGCTTGCCGTACACCTCTTCGCCTTCCACATACACGGTGAACGATCGCAGGTATTTCGCCTTTTTCCCGGCGTTTTCGATTGTTTGCCGGGTCCACTCGTAGAGCGGATACGCTTGCGTCCCGGCCGCTTCAGCTTCGTTGACGTAGTCGGCGAACGCGTCGAACTGGCATTTCAACGATGCGCGGTGCCGTCGCAGTACGTCGCGCAGCGGCGCATACGAGTCCGATGCCGGGTCCGTCCGCAACGCTTTCGCGCGCTGGTCGGAAACCGTGATCCGGATCTGGAACTGCCACGTGTCGTGCATGATTGCTCCGCTTCGATCGCTCGCGCAATTCTATCGAATGGCTGAAATCTCAGCCTCGCCTTTGGGCTGATTCTGAAATCTCGGAACGCGATGCTCAGTTGCGCCTTTCGCGTCGAAATAAACCATTAGAAATCAGTGGGTTGAGATGTGTCGGCCAGGCTCGAACATTGGCATGGGCCTTGCACTATAGGCGTCCACTGGCCGCGAGGCCATCACGCGACCCAAAGAACACATCGATGGAGACAAGCTCAATGGTTACCCCCAATTCCCCGCGCCGTTTCACGCGCCGCTAGCCGCCAGCCGCCGACGCGCGACCGCACAACCCGTTTTGCCGCCGGAGCGCGGCCCGTTTCATCGAATCGCTGACGCCGCCCCCTCGGCCGGCCATGCGGTCCGCGACCGACAATCAAGGAGACACGCTTTGCAAACCACTTCACACGCCCCCGACATTTCGCAGCCGATGCCTGCCCATCAGCCCGTCACCAAGACCCGCTTCTGGCCGGAGGGCTGGTGGAAGCTGATGGAATACCGGATCGGCATCATTCCGCTGCCCGTCTATTTCATCCTGCTCGCGCTGATCGCGGGCTTTGCGGTCACGGGCAAGGTGCCCGGCGAGATTTCGATGGCGATCGCCGTGCTCGCGTTCTTCGGCTTCACCTGCGCCGAACTGGGCAAGCGTCTGCCCATTCTGCGCAACATCGGCGCGGCGGCGATCTGCGCGACCTTCGTGCCGTCCGCGCTGACCTACTACCATCTGTTGCCGAAGCCCGTCCTCAACCTGACGACCGAGTTCACCAAGTCCACCAACTTCCTGTACCTGTTCATCGCGTCGATCATCGTCGGCAGCATTCTGAGCATGGACCGGCGCGTGCTGATCCAGGGCTTCCTGAAGATCTTCGTGCCGCTCGCCGTGGGCTCGATCGCGGCCGCCATCGTCGGCACGGCTGTCGGCGCCGCGTTCGGCATGGGCGTGCGCCACACGCTGCTGTACATCGTCGTGCCGATCATGGCAGGCGGCGTCGGCGAAGGCGCGATCCCGCTGTCGATCGGCTACTCGGAGATCATGCATTTGCCGCAGGGCGAGCTGTTCGCGCAGGTGCTGCCGCCCGTGATGCTCGGCAGCCTCACGGCGATCGTGCTGTCGGGCGCGCTCGACATGCTCGGCAAGCGCTTCCCGCATCTGACGGGCGATGGGCGTCTGCAGGTGGGTGAAACGGACGATATGAATCCCGTCGAAGAGGAAATCCGCGGCCATATCGATGTCACGCATATCGCGGCCGCCGGCATCACCGCGATCACGCTGTATCTGCTCGGCCTGATGTGCCGCAACCTGTTCGGCCTGCCCGCGCCCGTCGCGATGCTGTTCCTCGCGGTGCTCGTGAAGCTCGCGCGCGCCGTGTCGCCGCAGTTGCAGGAAGGCGCGTTCGTCGTCTACAAGTTCTTCTCGACGGCCGTCACGTATCCGCTGCTGTTTGCGATCGGCGTGGCGATGACGCCTTGGGACAAGCTGATCGCCGCGTTCACGTTCGCCAACATCGTGACGATCGTCGCGACGGTCGCGACGCTGATGGGCACGGGCTTTGTGGTTGCGCGCCTGTTGAAGATGTACCCTATCGACACGGCGATCGTGAACGCCTGCCACAGCGGCCAGGGCGGCACGGGCGACGTCGCGATCCTGACGGCGGCGAACCGCATGACGCTGATGCCGTTCGCGCAAATCGCCACGCGTATCGGCGGCGCGATTGTCGTGACGCTGACGCTGATCGTGCTCGCGCATTTCGGATGACGTGTCCGATGCGGCGCGACGGCAGGGCGGCGCGCCTCGCGCGCGCTACGCCGTTTCGCGCCCGGCTTACGCGCATTCCGACAGCCGGGGCTGGGCATCGATGAGGTTGAACGTGCGCGTGAGAATAAAAGGGATTCCGTTGTGGGGCTGGGCCGCGGCGGCCGCGCTGTATTTCGGCGCGGCCGCCGCGGCCGTCGAGTTTGCATGGGACCGCGCGATCGATGCGCTTGCCGAAGTCGGCGCGCATCGGCTCGATCTGTACGCGGCCAGCCTGAAAAGCGAACTCGGCCGCTTCGAGATGATGCCCGCCATCGTCGCGCGCCAGGACAGCGTGCGCGCGCTGCTGGGCGCGGGCCCCGCCGCTTCGCCCGAGCTGCTGCGCGAAGTCAATGCGTATCTGCAGGCGGTGAACGACGAGGCCGGCAGCCTCGCCGTCGATGTCATCGACCTGCAGGGTTCCGTGATTGCCGCGAGCAACTGGAATCAGCCGCTCACCTTCGTCGGCACCAACGTTTCCTACCGCCCGTATTTCAAGGACGCGCTCGCGCACGGCTCGGGGCGCTTCTTCGGCATCGGCACGAACACGGGCATGCCCGGACTCTACTTCGCGAGCGCCGTGCGCGACGCGGGCAAGCCGATCGGCGCGGCAGCCGTGAAGCTTAGCGTCGATGCGCTGGAATCGGCGTGGCGCACGCCGGGCGAGGCGGCGATGGTGATCGACGGCAACGGCGTGATCGTGATCTCGACGGTGCCGGGATGGAAATTCACCGCGTTGCGGCCGATCACCGCGCAACAGCAACGCGACATTCAGGCGTCGCGGCAATACGCGGGCCGCAATGTCGATGCGTTGCCGTATCGCCGTACGGGCGACTGGAACAGCAACGCATGGCTCGGGCGCTTTCCGGATTGGCGCCGTCCGGGCCGCACCACGCGGTTTCTGGTGATGTCGCGGCCCGCGCCGCAAGCAGGCGACTCGGTGATGGTGCTGCTCGACGTCGCGGGCGCGCGCCGTCAGCAGCAACTCGCGCTCGCGTTCGTGACGGGCGCGTTTCTGATCGCCGGGCTGTATGCGTTGTACGCGATCCAGCGCCGCCGCACGATCGCCGAAAAGCTCAACGCGCAGGACGCGCTGCGGCTCGCCAACGATCGCCTGGAGATGACGGTCGCGCAGCGCACGGCCGCGCTGACGACGGCGAACGAGCGCATGCAGCAGGAGATCGTCGAGCGCAAGCGGACCGAGCAGCGGCTGCGCGATTCGCAGCAGGAGGTCGTGCATGCGGGCAAGCTCGCCGTGCTCGGACAGATGGCCGCGGGTCTCACGCATGAGCTGAACCAGCCGCTCGTCGCGATCCGCACGCTCTGCGACAACGCGCGCAAGTTCGTCGAGCGCGATCAGCCCGCGCAGGCTGTCGCGAATCTGGAACGCGTCGCGCGGCTCGTCGACAGCATGGCCGTGCTGACGGGCGAGCTCAAGACGTTCGCTCGCAAGCCGGACGTCGAGCGAGTGGCCGTCTCGCTGAACGAAGCCGTTGCCCATGCACGGCTCATCTACGAAGCGCGCATTCGCGACGAACGCGTGCAGCTCGACGTGAACATACCGTCCGGCACGACCGTATGGGCCGAATCGAGCCAGTTGCAGCAGGTGATCGTCAATCTGCTCGGCAATGCGCTCGATGCCGTGCGCGATGAACAGAAGCGCGCGATCACCATCGCGGCCGCCGAGCCCGACGAGCGCGAGCGCGTGCTCTTCACGATCGCCGACACGGGCGCGGGCATCGCGCCGGAGGTGCTCGCGCATCTGTTCGAGCCGTTCGTCACGACCAAGCCGCGCGGGCATGGACTGGGCCTCGGGCTCGCGATCACGTCGCGCATCGTCGAAGGATTCGGCGCGAGAATCGCCGCGTCGAATCGAGCGGACGGCGGCGCACAATTCACTATCGAATTCGCGGCAGCGACGTCGCAAAGGATGGTCCATGGGAGATGAGATTCGAGTGCTCGTCGTCGAGGACGACGAGAACGTGCGCTTCGGCGTCGAGCAGGCGGTCGCGCTGGCGGGGTTCCCCGTGAGCGCCTACGGGTCGGCGAAAGAGGCGCTCGCGGAACTCGGGCCGGGCGCGCCGCTCGTTATCGTGTCGGACGTCAGGATGCCGGGCATCGACGGATTGCAGCTGCTCGACAAGGTGATGGCGATCGATGCGCAGATTCCCGTCGTGCTGATCAGCGGGCATGCCGATATCTCGACGGCCGTGGGCGCGATGCAGGTCGGCGCCTACGATTTCATCGAAAAGCCGTTCTCATCCGACCATATCGCGGGCCGGGTGGCGCGCGCCGTCGAGAAGCGCCGTCTGACGCTCGAAGTGCAAGGCCTGCGGGCCGCGCTGCAAAACTGGCAGGGCATCGAGGCGCTGGTGCTCGGCAAGTCGCCTGCGATGGCCGAAGTGCGTAAGAAGATCCTGCGTCTGGCGGGTACGTCGGTGTCGGTGCTGATCACGGGCGAGACGGGCACGGGCAAGGAACTGATCGCGCGCAGCCTGCATGACTTCGGTGGCCGGCGCGACAACCATTTCGTCGCGCTCAATTGCGGCGGCTTGCCCGAGCAGGTCTTCGAAAGCGAGCTATTCGGCCACGAGGCGGGCGCGTTTACGGGCGCGATCAAGAAGCGCATCGGCAAGATCGAATGGGCGAGCGGCGGGACGCTGTTCCTCGACGAAATCGAAACCATGCCCGTCGCGCTGCAGATCAAGATGCTGCGCGTGCTGCAGGAGCGCACGCTGGAACGGCTGGGCGCGAACGAATCGATCGCCGTCGATTGCAGGGTGATCGCGGCGTCGAAGGCCGACCTCGCGGAGCTGGCCGCCGACGGGCGCTTTCGCGCGGACCTGCTGTACCGGTTGAACGTCGCGCAGATCGAGCTTCCGCCTTTGCGCGAGCGCCGCGAAGACGTGCCGCTGCTATTCGAGCATTTCGTGCTGGCGGCCGCGCGCCGCTTTGGGCAGCCTGCGCCCGTCGTGTCCGCGTCGCAGGTGTCGGAGCTGATGACCCACAAGTGGCCCGGCAATGTGCGAGAACTGCAGAACGTCGCCGACCGCTTCGTGCTCGGACTGACGGGCGACAGCCTGCTGGCCGAGGGTGGCCGCGCGGCAGCGAACGGCGGCACGCTCGCGGAGCAGCTTGCGTACTTCGAGCGCATGCTGATCGAGGACATGCTGCGCCGTCATGGCGGCAACGTCGCGGATACGAGCGACGCACTCGGCATGCCGAAGAAGACGCTTTATCACAAGCTACGGCAACTCAAGATCGCCGCGCGCGACGCGCAGGGCGAAGAGATGGACACGTAGACCGTCAGATGTTCGACTAAGGCTTGCTCGCTGCCGAACGTTTGAAGCTTGCGATCAACACCTCGGCGAACGCCTTGCTCGCCGCCGTCCGATAAGCGCCCTTGCGCTGCAGGAGCGCGGCTGTGCGGGCGGGCAGCGGCGGGTCGAGCGGGACGGGGCGCAGGTCGCCGTGTTCTCGCGCGATTGCGTCGGGCAAAACGGTGGCGAGCCGTCCACGGCGCACGATCTCTACGATCGCGCTGATCGAATTCGCCTCGACCGCAACCTGCGGGCGAACGCGATGCTGCGCGCAGTACTCGTCGATGTAGCCGCGCGTCGCGAACGCCCTGTTCAGAAGCACCAGCGGTTCCGTCGCGAAGTCCTGCACGGTCAGCGGCTTGCGGCGCGTCGCGCGCGGATGGCCGCCGCCGACCACGAGGCTCAAGGTCTCCCGAAACAACGGCTGGCTTTCGATTTCCGCAGTGTGAACGGGCTCGAACGCGATGCCCGCGTCGAGCTTGTCGTCGGCAAGCTGCGCTTCCATCTGATCCTGCGTGATCTCCTGAATGTCGATCGCGATGCCGGGATGCGCGCCGTAGAAGCCGTCGATGACGGGGCCAACCAGATACGCGGTGAACGTCGGCGTCACAGCGAGACGCAAATTGCCCCGGCTCAGCTCGCCGACATCGTGAATCGCCCTGACGCCCGCATCGAGATCCTGTAGCGCAAGCTTTGCGTAGCGCATCCACGCCGCGCCCGCGTCCGTCAACTGCACGGTTCTGCCCGTGCGGTCGAGCAGCGGCGTGCGCAGCGTGTCTTCCAGTTGCCTGATCTGCTGGGACAGCGTGGGTTGGGAGACGTGCAGCGCCTGCGCCGCGCGGGTGAAATTCCGGTGCTCGGCGACAGCCAGAAAATAGCGGATATGACGTAGCAGCATGTCGGCCTCATCGCGTCGTAGTTATTGGTCCTGCCTATAGTCATCATCATAAACCGGTCTTGGACACTATGGCTGATCGCGTTCATCCTACGTTCATCGCATCGCACTCATCGATGCGCTCGACAGCACGACACGCCAGTTCGTATCGCTGTCGGAGCATCCGGATGTTTCCGCGGCGCCTGCTGAGTCCGTCGCTGCGCATTGATAGTCGGCTCATTCGTTCAATACGCCGGCCTTATTCATGTTCATCAAGCAAGGAGCAACATCATGACCCAATCTCAAGTCAGCCAGAACGCACGCGAAGCGCTCACGGAAGCGATCATCGACGCGAAGGTTCGCAAGAACCTGACGTTCGAAGCCATCAACGAAGGCACGGGCCTGAGCGTCGCATATACGACGGCGGCGCTGCTCGGCCAGCACGCGCTTCCCGAAGCCGCGGCGAAACTGGTTGCCGAGCGTCTCGATCTGGACGACAACGCGGTTCGCCTGCTGCAGACCATTCCCGTGCGCGGCAGCATTCCCGGTGGCGTGCCGACCGATCCGACGATCTATCGCTTCTACGAGATGGTGCAGGTGTATGGCTCGACGCTGAAGGCGCTCGTGCATGAGAAGTTCGGCGACGGCATCATCAGCGCGATCAACTTCAAGCTCGATATCCAGAAAGTGCAGGACCCCGAAGGCGGCGAGCGCGCGATCATCACGCTCGATGGCAAGTATCTGCCGACCAAGCCGTTCTGATTGCGCGAGCTGAACACGTTTCGAGGCGGCGCGGCTGCGCTCGCCTCGCCCCGTTGTCCGATCAGGCGGAGAGCAAGATCGAACTCCGCACCCTGGCAACAGTCTTTCAAGGAGAGTAGAAATGACATCGCAACAACAGGAAATCCGTCCGCCGCTTCCTCCGTTCACGCTGGAAACAGCGACAGAAAAAGTGCGCCTCGCGGAAGACGGCTGGAACAGCCGCGATGCCGCAAAGGTCGCGCTCGCCTATTCGCTCGATACGAAATGGCGTAACCGCACGGAGTTCGCGAATAACCGGCAAGAAGCGCAAGCGTTTCTCGAGCGCAAATGGCGCAAGGAACTCGACTACCGTCTGATCAAGGAATTGTGGGCGTTCGGCGGCAACCGGATCGCCGTGCGCTACGCCTACGAGTGGCGCGACGACGCGGGCAACTGGTTCCGTTCGTATGGCAACGAAAACTGGGAGTTCGGCGAGGACGGCCTGATGCAACGCCGCTTTGCCTGTATCAATGACATGCCGATCAAGGAGACCGAGCGCAAGTTCTTTTGGCCGTTGGGCCGTCGCCCGGACGATCATCCGGGATTGAGCGAGCTGGGTCTCTGAGCAGTCCGAATGGATACGCGCCGCCTTTGCACCTGATGGCGTGACGCGTGTCCCGTTTGTTTCGCCTCCTACAGCAACGGCGCGTCGTCCGATGCAGGTCGCGCCGCAAGCG
The DNA here is from genome assembly GCF_017814945.1 of Paraburkholderia sp. LEh10. GTDB lineage: Bacteria > Pseudomonadota > Gammaproteobacteria > Burkholderiales > Burkholderiaceae > Paraburkholderia. The sequence goes on along the minus strand of NZ_JAGIPX010000011.1, from coordinate 12,597 downwards.
CAGCCCGTTCGTCCCGTGCTGCGCTACCAGGTGCAAGCTCAAGCCGCGCAACAAGGCGGAATAAACGGCGCGGGCCGTTCGCGTCCGCTGGACGTGTGATTCGCGCGCTTGCCCGCGTCATGCGGCCAAGCGCGCGAAGTCATGTCTGAGCGCGACGCAGATGGGCCTCTCGCGTTATCGCGTCAGTTCGGATGGGTCGAGAAAGAAGTCGTTGTTGTCCGCGACCCGCGAGATCATAAAGTCGATGAAAGTGCGCACGCGCAGCGGCTGCTCGGTTCGATGACGGTAGTAGATGTAGATCGACTCGCGCTGTGTCATATGTTGCGTCAGGAGCGGCATGAGCCGCGCGCCGCGAATGTGCGAAACGGCCGAGAAGCTGCCGAGCTGCCCGATCGCGAGACCCGCGAGGACTGCCTCCGTCTCCGCATCGATATCGTTCGCGCACAGCGACGCTGCAATGTCGCGATAGACAATTTCGTTGCCGATCAGAAATTCCCACGGCGCCTCTTTGCCCGTGTTCGCGCGCCGATAGCCCGTGCAGCGATGCGCAGCGAGATCGTCGACGGTGTGCGGTGTGCCGTGCCGTTCGAGATAGGCCGGCGACGCGCACACGATCAACTGGATGGGCAGCAGACGCCGGGCAATCGCACCTTCGGACGGCGGCGATCCGCCGCGAAAGCCGACGTCGGCGCGATCGCTGACGAGATCGGTGAAATGATCGTCGAAACGCACGTCGAGTTTCACGTCGGGGTAGAGCGCCGCAAACTGCAGGATGGACGGCCACAGCACCGTCCGCCCGAGTGCCTTTGGCGCGCTCACCCGCAAGGGTCCCGCGACTTCGTCCTTCGAGCGGCGGGCGTCGTCCAGGGCCGACGACAGCGTGGCGAGCGCCGGCTCCACGCTTTGCAGCAGGCGTTGTCCTTCTTCCGTCAGGCTCAGTTTGCGCGTGGTCCGATGAAACAGCCGCACGCCCAGCGTTTTTTCCAGCTGCATCACGGCATGGCTGGCCGCCTGCGGCGAGATGCCCTGATCGACAGCCGCCTTGCGCAGACTGCCGAGCGCCGCCGCGCGGACAAAGATCGAAATGGCCCGGACTTCGTTCATCAGCGTCCCCCGATTCGCAAAGAAAAGTTGATTATCAGTCTAGCAATTGACGGCTAGTTCGTGCGAATCGGGCGCCCTATGCTTCGTTTCACCTTCACGACGAACTTAGGAGCACACCATGAGCAATGTCACGAAACAGCAGTTCAAGCGCGTCTGGTTCATCACGGGCGCATCGCGCGGGCTGGGCGCGTTGATCGCGAAAGCGGCGCTCGCCGACGGCAACGCAGTGGTCGCGGCGGGGCGCAATGCGGCCGCGATCGCCGAGCGGCTCGGCGAGTCGCCCGCGCTGCTGCCCGTGGCGCTCGATGTCACCGACGACGCGCAAGCCAGAGCGGCTGTCGCGGCCGCCGTCGAGAAGTTCGGCCGCATCGACGTGTTGATCAACAACGCCGGGTTCGGCCTGCTCGCGGCCGTCGAGGAATCGAGCGACGCCGACGTGCGCCGCATGTACGACACCAACGTTTTCGGCCTGCTCAACGTGACGCGCGCCGTGCTGCCCGTGATGCGGGCGCAGCGCTCGGGACATGTCGTCAACATGTCGTCGATCGGCGGTTATCGCGCGGCAGCAGGGTTTGGCGTGTATAGCTCGACGAAGTTCGCGGTCGAGGGCATCACGGAGGCGTTGCACGCCGAGCTGAAGCCGCTCGGCATTCATGCGACGGTGGTCGAGCCGGGTTATTTCCGGACCGACTTCCTGGATGCATCGTCGCTCGTCGTCGGCAAGGAAATCATCGACGACTACGACGAGACGTCGGGCAAGGTGCGCCGCTTTGCCGTCGGAATGAACCACAATCAGCCGGGCGATCCCGAGAAGCTGGCGACCGCGATGGTGGCGCTCGCCGACGCACAGACGCCGCCGCTGCGCCTGCCGCTCGGCACGGACACGCTGAAGGCCATCGCGCACAAGAACGCGTACGTGACAGAGGAAACGCAGACGTGGATGACGTTGTCGGCATCGACCGATTTCGCGGTCTGAGCCGTTTTGAGCAGACGAAAGTGAGTCGCGACAGCGCCGCTGCGAAAGCAACGGCGCTGTCTTGGCTTGAGCGCGTGAAAGCCGGTTATTTCGGCGGCGGCAGCGAAGGGTCGAGCTTGGCCGAGTCCCTGACGAGCTGCTCCGTCATAGCGGCCGCGACCGGGTTCGAGCCCGCGCCCGGCTTCGCGATGCGTTGCTCGGTGGCGGTGCGGACAGCGGACATATCGGGCGGCGGCAGCGAGGGATCGGTCTTCGCCGGGTGACGCACCAGTTGGTTGGTCATCGCCGCGCCCGATTGAGATGAGCCGTGCTGATTCGTGCTCGGGCGGGCACCCGGATTGGCATCGGTGCTGATGTCGACGGGCGGCATCGACGCAGGCGGCGGCAAAGAAGGATCGAGCTTCGCTGATTCGCGCACCAGTTCATCCGTCTCCGGCGTCGGGCCTTGGAGCGCCGCCGGTGTGCGACGTTCGAGGCTGTCGCGTCCGCGTTGCGTGCGCGGCGACGGAACCACCTTCGGCGCGCCCGCGTCCGGGGCGTGGATCGAGGCGACGGCCGTCGACGGTTGCGCGGGTTGTAGCTGGGGCTTCGGCTGTTCGGCTGCTGGAGCGGGGCTGGGTGCGGGTGCGATGGCCGCAGTCGACGGGCTCGGCGCGGGCGCGACGGCCGCAGGCGCGGGAACAGGCGCCGGTGCAGGCGCCGGCAAAACCGGTTGCTGCGTGACAGCCGTGCTCTTCGAGACCGCACTCGACGGCCTCGACATGCTGATGCTGCCTTCCGTCACATGACTTTCGCTGACGCGCGAATCGACGGCAGCCGCGGGCGTGGATTCATCCATGCCGGCCGTCGCTTCGGCTGTCGCCCGGCGGTCTGCCTGAAGCAGCATCAGGTACGTGGTCCCTGCTGCACCCAGCAGGAGCCCGACAAGGATCATCACTATCTTACGGGTAGTCATCATACGTGCAGATGGCGTTCAAACGGCGTGAACCAGCAATGGAAAACGATGGCTCGCGCCTTTCATCAGAACCATAAAAGCAATAGACGGGCCTGATGAGACGGAATGGACGAGCGACAACCAGAGAAGCACGCGTCAAAAAAGATGCGCCGAACGCCGCGCGACAACGGCGGCGGGTGGAAGGTTCTCCGATTATCGGACGCTTCGGTTTAGCTTGCGTGTCGAGCACGCATGCCGTTTGCGACGCAGCTATCGTCCGATCAATCCCGCGGACTGAACTCGGACAGTGACGCCGGCCGGCGCATGCCGTGACGCAGGAACCAGTGCCGCACGGCATTCAGCTTGCGCGGCAATCCGGGGATCAGATTGCCTTCGATGCGGGCTTTAGCGCACGACGTCGCGTACTCGATCGCTTCTTCCTCGGAAGAAAAGTAGCCGAGGATGCCAAAGGCCTTGCGCCGTCCGCTCGGGCCGGTGACGAACACGCTGGCCGCGTACCCGCGAGTGCCGACGGACGCAAGTGGGATGATGACGTGGCGCCTGTAATGCACTGCATGCCTGTCCATGTTCATCCTCCACTGGGTTTTGCCCTGGTCACATGGTACACGCAGCCAAACGGCCGCGGCAATTCATTGCGGTCACGCAAAATGGGGAACGGTTGTGTTTTTCCGCTATCCAGCGCGGCGCGCGACACGGTTTTTCGCGCGCCGTGTGGCCGCCGCACCCGCGCTCTGGGGGCGAGGCGCGTCTGGATGGCGGCTTATTGGCTGCGTTCCATCGGCTCGCCCAGCACGAAAGCGCCGCCCTGGAAACGCTGCGCCGGATCGTCGAATTCGGCATTGGGCGCCGTGGCGGGGAAGCGTTCCGCGAATTGCGCCGAACTGTCGCGCGGACGGAAGCCGAGGAAGCCGGCCTTCGTGTTGTCCCACCACTTGACGGGATTGTCCGAGGCGCCGTAGACCACCGCGTGTCCGACGCGATTCGTGAACAGCGAGCAGCGCACCAGTTCGATGAAATCCCGATAGCTCAGGTACGTGACGAGCATGCGAGGATTTTTCGGCTCCTCAAACGACGAACCGATACGCAAACAAACCGTCTCGATGCCGAAGCGGTCGTAGTAGTAGCGCGACAGCGACTCGCCGAAGCATTTCGTCACACCATACAGGCTGTCCGGGCGCTGCGGCGCGTCGGCGTCGAGCACTTCCGTGACGGGATGAAAGCCGATCGCGTGATTCGAGCTTGCGAACACGACGCGCTTCACGCGATGCGTGCGCGCCGCCTCGTACAGGTTGTACGTGCCCCGGATATTGGCCTCGATCAGATCGTCGAACGGCGCGTCGATCGAGATGCCGCCCAGATGCACGATCGCATCGACGCCCTCGACCATGTGCATCACGGCCTCGCGGTCTGCGAGATCGACGATGCTCGTTTCTTCATGCGAAGCCGCGTCGCCCGTCGGCACGATGTCGCTCACGCGGACGATGTCGGCCCATTTCGCCAGCGCGCCGCGCAACTGACGGCCCAGATTGCCGCCCGCGCCCGTCAGCAGCAGGCGGCGGAACGGCTTGCGCGACACAGCAGTTGTCTCGTTCATGAATGATCCTCCAACAATTTTGGAAAACGTTTTCCGACTATAAATGTGACGACGGTATCGCGTCAATCGCCGCTTTGATAAGCCCACGCGGCAGCGCGGCTGGTCGACGGGCGTCCGGGCGGCACCGTTTTCTGCGACAATCTCCTCACGGCAAAAGAAAACGTTACCTTTCGAATGAAAAAAGTTTCCCCGACGATTCGCGATGTCGCTGGCGAAGCCGGCGTGTCGGTTGCGACGGTGTCGAAGTACATGAACGGCGCGCAACGCTTTTCGCCTGCCGTCGAGGCGAGGCTCAAGGAAGCGGTCGAGCGACTCGGCTACCGTTCGAATCCGCTCGCGCGCTCGATGATCACGGGGCGCACGCGCACCATCGGTCTCGCGATTCTCGACATCAGCAATCCGCACTTCACGAACGTCACGAAGGGCGCGAACCGCGTCGCGTTGCAGCACGACTACACGCTGCTGCTCGTCGACACGGAAGAAAACCAGGCGCGTGAACGCTCGCTGATCGAGGCGCTCGCGCAACGCGTCGACGGGCTCATCGTCAGTTCGCGGATGCCCGACGAAGAGTCGCAATGGATGCTCGAACTCAACAAGCCGCTCGTGCTGCTGCGGGGCAGCCCGGGCTTGGCGATTCCGAGCGTCGGCATCGACAACCGTCTGTCGACCTACATGCTCGCGCGGCATCTGCTGAATCTCGGACATCGCCGCATCGCCTATCTCGGCTTCGGCCAGGCCCGCATCAACGACGAACGGATTCGCGGCGCGCGCGACTGCCTGACGGAAGCGGGCCTCACACTCGACGTGCATGACGCGCACGCACCGACCGCGAAGGCGGGCGAGCAGGCGTGCTCGCGCGTGATGCTCGGACCGCAGCGGCCGCAGGCGGTGATCTGCTACAACGACCTGATTGCGCTCGGCTTCATGAAAGAGGCCGCGTCGCTCGGCTTCAAGCTGCCGCGCGATGTCTCCGTGACGGGCATCGACAACGTCCCATACGGCGAGTACTCCGCGCCCGCGCTCACCACCGTGGACATTCAAAGCGAACAAATGGGCGAACTGGCGATGCACAAGCTCATCGATGCGCTCGCCGGCTGCTCCGAGGCCGAGCATTCGATGTTCGAGCCGCGTCTGATCGTGCGCGAGTCGACGGCGGCTTGCGGCTGAATCGAGCGGCCCGCGTGACATGGCTGCACGCGCGCCGCGCGATGCGGCGCGGCATTCCCGGTCAGGCATCGAGTTTTGCGGGCGTCATGCGGGGCGTGAGCGTGTGCATGACGGCCAGCGCGATCAGGTAGGCGAGCGCGCCGATCGCGAATAGCACCCAGTAGTGGCCCGTGCGTTGCAACACCTGGCCGATCACTTCGGAGAACAGCACACCGCCGATCGAGCCCGCCATCCCGCCGATGCCGACCACGGCGCCGAGCGCGCGGCGCGGGAAGAGATCGGAGGCTGTCGTGAACAGATTCGCCGACCAGCCCTGGTGCGCGGCGGCAGCAAGCCCGACGATGCCGACGGCGGCCCACAAGTTGTCGACTTGCGACACGAACGCGATGGGCAGCACGCAGCACGCGCAGATCAGCATTGCCGTCTTGCGCGCGGCGTTCACGCTCCAGCCCTTGTGCAGCAGCGTCGACGAAATCCAGCCGCCGATGCTGCCGACCGTCGTGATCGCATAGATGACGACGAGGGGCAGGCCGATGTGCTGCATGTCCATGCCGTGCGATTCGTTGAGCCACTTCGGCAGCCAGAACAGATAGAACCACCAGACAGGATCGGTCAGAAACTTGCCGATCAGGAACGCCCACGTTTCGCGCTTCCTGATCAGCACGCCCCACCCGGGCGAGCCGGCGTTTGCGTTGCGGGCGTCGAGCGCTTCGACTTCGTCGCGCGGGTCGTCGAAGTCTTCGCCCTGCGCGCTGCGGTCGGCGGGACGGTAGACGGCGAGCCACACGGCAAGCCACACGAGGCCGATCGCGCCGATGATGATGAAGGCCGCGCGCCAGCCGTACAGGACGGAGAGGGGCGGAATGATGGCGGGCGCGAACACCGCGCCGATGTTCGCGCCCGAGTTGAAGATGCCCGTCGCGAGCGCGCGCTCGCGGCGCGGAAACCATTCAGCCGTGGTCTTGATGGCAGCCAGAAAGTTGCCGCCTTCGCCGATGCCGAGCAGCGCGCGCACGGCGGCGAAGCCCATCACCGAGCCGACGGCCGCGTGCAGCATGGCGGCCACGCTCCACACGAGCATCGCGCCCGCGTAGGAAATGCGCGTGCCCAGCCAGTCGACGACGCGCCCGAAGCACAGCAGGCCGATCGCATAGAAAGCGGAGAACGCGATGACGATGCGGCCGTACTGCACCTGTGTCCAGCCGATTTCGTGCTGGAGCACGGGCGCGAGCAGACCGAGAATCTGCCGGTCCATGTAGTTGATGACGGTCGCGAAGAAGAGCAGCGCACAGACTGTCCAGCGGAACCGGCTGGCGGCGCGTACGACGCCGACGACGGCAGATTGCATGTATGTCTCCGTTTTGCGGCATCGCTTGTCGCGCCGCATCTTTCCGATGGCCGGCGACGAGCGCCGGGCAGGGCGCAGCGCGCCGTCTGCGCATACGGCGCGTGCGTAATTCCGCGAGGTGTGGAAAACGTTTGTCTAACAATAGGAGGTTTGGCGCCGGTTGGCTATTACGTGTTTTCAGGGATTCTGAGCGTAGGCGGCTGCTAATGACCCGGCCGTTGCGTTGACGAAGTTAATCGTTTTCTTCCGGGCGCATTTGCCAAGCCAAGCCAAGCCAAGCCCGTCCACGACAACGCGGATGGCCGGACCTGCTTCAGTCGCGCACGCGCGCGACGGCGATCCGCAACACGCTTTCGAGTTCGGGCAAGCCGACGGGCTTGGTCAGATGCAGATCGAAGCCCGCCGCCTCCGTTCGCGCGCGGTCTTCGCTGGTGCCAAGCCCCGTCATCGCCGCGATGACGGCGCCCGGCGACACGAGCGCGTGGCGGATATGGGGCAGCGCGTCGAAGCCCGTCATCTTCGGCATCGACAGATCGAGCAGCACGAGATCGGGCTGCAGCGTCTGCGCCAGTTCGATTGCGGCCGCGCCGTCATAGACGGTGTGCGCTTCGTGGCCGAGCGCCTGGACGAGCGTCGCCATGCTGTCAGCGGAATCGACGTTGTCGTCGACGACCATCACCTTCAGATCGGCAAGCCGCGGCGGCGCGGGCGCCTCATCGCGCGCGCCTGCGTCGGCGATCGCATGATCCGATTCCGGCAGCCAGACGGTGAACACGCTGCCTTTGCCGCGCCCTTCGCTGTGCGCTTCGATATGGCCGCCGTGCAGATCGACGATTGCGCGCGCAAGCGTCAGGCCGATACCGAGGCCGCTCTTGTCGGCCTGTTCTTCCGTCGGCGTTTCCTGTACGAAAAGATTGAAGACGGCGTCGATCGCGTCCGGATCGATGCCTCGCCCCGAGTCGGTGATGCGGATCGCGAGCAGGCGGCCCGAGCGGAAAATCCGCAGTCCGATCGACGCGCCGTCCAGACTGAACTTCGATGCGTTGTTCAACAGGTTCTGCACGACCTGGACCATCCGCGTCAGATCGCCTGCGATATACAGCGGCGTGTCGGGCATCGACACGTCCAGCGTCTGCCCGCGCGACGACAGCAGCGGCGCGCTGCCTTCGATGCTCAGTTGCGCGATGGCTTGCAGCGACACCGGCTTCGGCGCGATCTGCACGCGTCCGAGCGTGACGCGCCCGGCATCGAGCAGATCGTCGACGAGGCGCGTGAGGTGCGACAACTGCCGGTCGATCAGTTCGTGCTCGGGCACGAGCGCGCGATGACCGTCGGACTTCAGTTGCAGCATGCTGACGGCGTTGCGCAGCGGCGCAAGCGGGTTACGCAGCTCGTGGCCGAGCAGCGCGAGGAACTGGCTCATCCGCTGGCTCGATGCTTCCAGTTCTTCGAGACGCCGCCTGCGCGACATGTCGCGCGTGATCTTCGCGAAGCCTTGCAGCGCGCCGTTGGAATCGCGCAGCGCAGTCGTGATGATGTTCGCCCAGAAGATCGTGCCGTTCTTGCGCACGCGCCACTCTTCCGTTTCGACGCGGCCTTCGCGCGCGGCGAGCTCGAGATCGCGCTGCGGACGGCCCGCCGCGATATCCTCGGGTGTATAGAACAACGCTGCCGGTTCGCCGAGCATCTCGTGTGGCTCATAGCCCATCACCTGCGTCGAGCCTGCGCTCCAGGTCGTGATATGGCCGCTCGCGTCGAGCATCGTGATCGCGTAGTCCTTGATCGCGTCGACGAGCACGCGAAAGCGCTTGTCGAGTTCGCGCGCGTTGAAGCGCTCGGTGACGTCGCGCATGAAATACGCGAGCTCGGTATTGCCGTCGTACTGAACGGGACAGACGGACAGTTCGACGGGAAACTCGGTGCCGTCGATGCGGCGCGCGACAAGCTCCGTGCGGCTGCGATTCTTGCCGCTTGAGCCGCTCGTGCCATGCGTGCTGTTTTGCGCATGCGGGTCCTTGCCTGCTTCGACAGCCTGTGACGGCGCGATCCCGAAGACGTCGAGTTCGCCATAGCGTGCGCGTCTGCGCGCCGGAAACAGTGCTTCGAGTATCGGGCGGCCCATCACCGCGTTGCGCGCATAGCCGAACGTGCGCGTCGCGGCATCGTTCCAGTCGATGATGATGCCCTCGGCGTCGGTGCACACGAACGCGTCGTGGGTCGTGTCGAGCACGAGACGGCGGCGCCGCAACGATGCTTCGAGCTTGCTGTCGGCGGCTTCGCGCAAGCTGATCTCGGTGCGCAACCGCGCGATCGTCATCGCGTTCTGCTCGATCAGCGCGCGGTTCTCGACGAATACGCGCTGATGCGCCATGCCCGATGCGACGAGCGACGTGATCCGCTCCAGCGTTTCGATATCCTCGCTGGAGAACGCTTGCGTGCGGTCGGACATCAGCTTCACGACGCCCGCCACTTCGGCCTGGTAAAGGAGCGGCGCGACCACCATCGAGGTGGCGCCCACGCGCTTGCATGCCTGCGCATCGACGCGCGGATCGTTCGACGTATCGCTGCTGTACAGCAGATGCTTTTCGAGCGAGCAGAGACCCGACAGGCTGCCGTCGCGCTTGAGCCGCAAACCGACGTGATGCGCGATCGTGCCGCTGCATGCGCGATACACCATCTCGTCGTCGTCCACCCACTCGACCACGGATGCATGCGCAGCGGGCACGAGTTCGAGCAGCGCATCCGTGACGACGGACAAAAAGCGGTCGAGGTCCAGCTTCGCGGCAGCGATCCGCGAGTGCGCATCGATCAGCTTTCTCAGGCGCGCATTCGCCGAGCGCTCGCGATTGAGTTGCGCGGCAATATCGGTCGTGTCGATCTGACGGTCGTGACTGGCATTCATCGTGGGGCGGCTCCGTGTGACGCCAGTGGCGCTTGCATGATTGAGCGGAGCAACGGGCGCTGCGCGCAGCGTGGTTGGAATGGCGTCAACGGTCCTGACTGTGCGCATCAAACATACCTATGCACGATGCATAGATACGCATCGACACGCCGCTCGCTCTTTCGACGTTTATACACGCTGACGCGATCCCGCGTCCAAGGTTCCGGCACGTGATGGGCCCGGCGCGTCCGGCGCCACGTCCGGCGCCGGGTCACGCAGCTTCGGGATCGGGATTGAGCATCGCGTGAACGAACGCGCCCATCGAGGCGAGCGAACGCTGTCCGTCATCGAGTTGCTGATAGAACAGACTCCACGCGTGAATCATGTCGGGCCAGGCCTCCAGCGTGACGCGCACGTCCGCTTCGGCTGCGCGGCGGGCGACGCGCAGCGCGTCGTCGAGCAAGGTTTCGGCCGTGCCGACCTGGATGAGCATCGGCGGAAGCTCGCGCAGGTTCGCGTAAAGCGGCGACGCGAGCGGGCTGCGCGGATCGGCGCCGTTCAGGTAAGCCGCAGCGGCTTCCTGCAGATACGCCTTCTGGATCAGCGGATCGACGGCGGACTTGGACACCATTGTTTCGCCCGTCATTTCCAGATCGACCCACGGCGAACTGAGCCACAGACACGCGGGCAGCCCGATGCCCATGTCGCGCAGCGAAACGAGCGTCGCGAGCGCGAGGCTGCCGCCCGCGCTTTCGCCCGCAAGTGCGATGTTCGCGGGTTCATAGCCATGCGTGAGAAGAAATTCATAGCCCGCGATCGCATCGTCGACGGCGGCGGGAAACGGATGCTCGGGCGCGAGCCGGTAGTCGAGCGCGAGTGTTTGCGTGCGCGCCTCGCGGCCCGCTTGCGCGACCATGTGCCGATGCGTGGCCAGTCCGCCGGCGATGTACGCGCCGCCATGCAGGAACAGCACGACGCGCGTCGGATCGGCGGCGGGCGTGCTGGTCCATTCGGCGCGCACGCCGTTCGCATCGACGGCCTCGACATAGACGTCGGAGGGCAACGGATAGCCGCCGAATAGCGACACGAGGCGTTCGCGCCGCTCGGCGAGTCCGGCTGGACGCGGCGCCGACGCGAGCAGGTTGCGGATGATCTCGATCTGTGCGTCGGCCATGTCGATTCTCCTCGTGCAGGGCAGTCGGCCTGTCGTTTCGCTGACGGTCGCAGCGTCGGGCAGACATGTCCAGACCCTAGCACTCTATGCCACGCCGACTGCGAATTCAAAGCGGCGGCGCCGCGCCGCGGCGGATCGAGTCAACAATAAAAAATGTACTCCGTTCAGATCGCGCGCAAGCAGACCGTAATAGGCGGGCAGACGAAGGAACGCGTCCTCACCGCCAGCATTTTTTCCGCGACGGGTCGACCGGCCGATCTGGGCTCGTGCCCCTATCGTCTTCTTCTGATGGCGTCGCCCTAAACGGGAAATCCGTTCGCGAACCGCTCGCGCAGATAGCCGACGAACAGCCCGACCGCGCGCGGCACATGCGACGCATACGGCCGCACGATATAAAGCTGCTCGGCGAACGCACCCGTGACTCGCCAGTCGGGCAGCACGACCACCAGCTTGCCCGCCTGCACGGCGGCCTGAGCGGTGAAGTCCGGCACCAGCGCAATGCCCAGGCTTTCGAGCGCGGCGTCACGCAGCGTCTCGCTGTTGTTCGCGGAAAACTGCCCGTTCACGGGCAACGTCACAGGGCGCGCCGCTTTCCTGCGCGCGGCGTTGCGCTCGAACGACCACATCGGTTCCCCTGTCGAGCGCGGATAGAAGAGACAGTCGTGGGCAGCGAGATCCTCCGGCGTTCGCGGCGTGCCGCGCTTTCGCAGATAGGCGCGCGTCGCGACGATCACGGAATGCGTGTCGCACAGCTTCCAGGCAACGTGCGTATCGGGCGGCTCGGCCGTGTGACGTATCGCCAGGTCGAAGCCTTCCGTCGCCAGTGAAACGAGCCTGTCGGATACCTCCAGCTGCACGCGGACCTGCGGATTCGCCGACAGGAACTCAGGCAGCTTCGGCACCAGTTGCTGACGCGCGAACGCCACGGGCGCCGTCACGCGCACGAGGCCGCGCGGCACGCCCGATAGCTCACGGACCCGCGCGAAGCTGGCGGCGATCTGCGCATATTGGCCGCGCGTGCTGTCGACGAGCTGCTGCCCGGCTTCCGTCAGGCGGACGCTGCGTGTAGTGCGCTGCACCAGCGAAATGCCCGCCGCGCGTTCGAGTTCGGAAATGCGCTGGCTCATCGCGGCCTTGCTGACGCCGAGGCGTGCCGCCGCCGCCGTGTAGGTGCCCTGTTCGGCGAGCATCGTGAGCCAGTGCAGATGTATCCAGAGATCTTCGATATTTTGCGTATCCATACACTCATTGTTCACTGTGGAAAACAGTGAGTTCAATGGTAGCCTCTTTCCATCGCATTCGCTGCTTCCTACACTGCTTCTAAGGAAAGTGTTCAAAACTCGCCCATATCATGCTGTTCAACCCGAAGCCTGCCAGGCACAATAAGCGCATGAAACA